>CAMVPC010000011.1 GCA_947169265.1 uncultured Prevotellaceae bacterium | reverse complement strand
TTTCCTATGCAGAAGCGGGAGAAGATGGAGCCGAGCAGCTCGTGGGTGGTGATTTGGCCGGTGATGGTGCCCAGGTGGTGCATGGCCTCGCGCAGGTCTTGTCCAACGAGGTCGCCGCTTAGTCCCTGCTCGAGGCCGGTGATGACTCGTTCGAGCGCTTGGCTGGCGGCGGTGAGCGCTTCGTAGTGTCGCGCGTTGGTCACCACAAGGGCCTCGTCGTCGACGCCGGCCCAGTCGGCGGCTTGCGCGATGGCGGTGGCCACGGGGTCGGCGCCGCCGGGTGTGGCCACGGCGGTTTCGATGAGAGCGTGTGGTGTGACGATAGCTGTCACGGCCTGCTTGGCGGCTTCGATGTCATGGTGGCCGGCCACATCGTTCTTGTTGATGACGGCGATGAGTTTCTTTCCCTCGACATGACCGGTGAGGAGAGCCGCTTGGCTGTCGATATCGGTGCGTGGCGCGGTGGCGTCGATCATCCAGATGATAATGCGGGCCTCATCGAGCACGCGCAGGGTGCGCTCGATGCCCAGGCGCTCCACGGTGTCGGTGGTGTCGCGCAGTCCGGCCGTGTCGCAAAAGCGGAACAGCGTGCCGCCCAGCTCCACGGTATCCTCGATGACATCGCGGGTGGTGCCGTGCACGTCGCTCACGATGGCGCGGTCGTCGCCCACCAGGGCGTTGAGCAGCGTCGACTTGCCGGCGTTGGTGTGTCCCACAATCGCCACGGGCACGCCGTTCTTGATGGCGTTACCATTGTGGTAGCTCCGGGCGAGTGTAAGCACCTCGCTGTGGATTTCGCGTGCCAACTCGAGCAGCTTGGCGCGGTCGGCAAAGGTGACATCCTCTTCGCTGAAGTCCAGTTCCAACTCCAGCAGCGAGACAAATTCCAGCAGACGGGCGCGCAGGGTGGCGAGGCGTCGCGCGAAGGCGCCGCGCATCTGGTTCATGGCCACGCGGTGTGACGCGCGCGAGCGCGATGCGATGACGTCGGCCACGGCTTCGGCCTGCGACAGGTCGAGGCGGCGGTTGGTGAAGGCGCGGCGTGTAAATTCGCCGGGCAACGCCTGGCGAGCGCCGGCGTCGATGAGGGTGAGGACAGCTTGTTGCTGTATCCAGGTGGAGCCGTGGCACGAGAGTTCCACCACGTCTTCGCCAGTGAACGAGTGCGGACCGCGAAATACGGTAAGAACCACCTCGTCGAGCAGGTTGCCGTCACTATCGAGCAAGTTGCCCAAGTGTGCTGTGTGCGAGGCCATAGCCTCGAGTGGCGCGCCTTTCCATCGTCGTGCCACGATGGCGAGCGCTTGCTGTCCGCTCACCCTGAGTGTGGCCAGTGCCGCGGTGGCCCGCGGAGTGCACAGCGCCACAATAGTATCGTCGTTATTTGTTAATTCATAGTTCATGATGGGTAATACAACTTGCTCGTTTACTTGTTTACTCGTTAACTCGTCCGCTTGTTTACTCGTTTACTAAACTAATAATGCTCCCACGCGGTGAAATTGCTATAGCCTTCGATGGCGTTTTCCTCATCGTCGGGCAGGGCGCCGAAGAAGTCGATGCCGGTGAGTCGTTCCACCTCATCGACGGTCACCACATAGCTTGCCATGTCGTCGCGGCAGTTCTTGTTGGGATAGACGAAAGCTATCGCCATGCGCTTCCCGTCCTTGCTCGTGAGCAGCACTTTGAAGAAGGCGGTGGGCACGGCGACGCGTTTCCGCCCTATCTTTGAGGGGTTGTCGTTGACGATGGGTCCCGTGAAAACGATGATACTGCCGTAGTGCTTGGCCCATTCGCGCACCTTGATTTCAAGGTCGTTCCATGCGCCGCTGTTGAGAGCGTGGTTTTGCGGACACACGTTGGTCATGTTGAACGAGGCGGCCATGGCGTCTTCGCTCCACTTCATGTCGCCGGCCGGCGCCATGTGCCCGCGGTCGTAACCGCTCGTCGAGTAGTCGGTGGGTTGAGGGCAGCCTTTCACGCTCTCGTCGGGCGTGAAGCTGCCGTGTCGCTCGATGCGTCCGCGACTTTCCTCGGCGGTGAGCTCGTAGACGACGCAATTGGGGATGTGGGTCGACGGGTTGAAGTAGACGGTGAATCCGGGGTAGGTTACCGTGGTGTTCTTTACGTTGCCGGGCAAGCCCGGTTGCTCAAGGTCGAGTGTTTGGGCCGCGGCCACTTGCTCGTGTCGCTCCTGTTGCTCGCTGTGCAGGGCGGCGCGTGCCACAAAGAAGAGCACGAGTGCCACCACCACGAGCCACGAAACGATGATGCACCAGCGTTTCATTTCGGCCAAATCCCATGATTTCTTGCGTTTTTTCGTCATAAAAGCAGCTTTAAAGGAAAATCCTCATGCAAAATTAGTGATTTTTGTTGTCATTCTCGTTGTTTTTTACGAAATTTGCCAATTAATTACCATTTCAATCGGGTAACACCCTAAAACCAATAAAAAAACGAAACTATGACCAACAAATTAGTAGAACGTTTCTTGAAATATGTCAAATTTGACACCCAAAGTGACGAGTTTACCAACCTCACCCCGTCGACACCCGGGCAGATGGATTTCGCCCGCGTGCTGCGCGACGAGCTCGAGGCCATGGGATTAAGCGACATTTCGCTCGACGATAACGGATACCTCTTTGCCACCCTGCCGGCCAATACCGACAAGGCGGTGCCCACCCTGGGCTTCATCGCCCACATGGACACGGCGCCCGACATGAGCGGCCACAACGTGAACCCGCGCATCGTGGAAAGCTATGCCGGCGGTCCCATCACGCTCAACGAGGCGCAAGGCATCGTCCTCGACCCGGCACAGTTCCCCGAGCTTAACGACCACGTGGGACAGGACCTCATCGTCACCGACGGCACCACATTGCTGGGCGCCGACGACAAGGCGGGCATCGCCGAGATACTGAGTGCCGTGGAGTATTTCCAGCAGCACCCCGAGGTGAAGCACGGAGCCATACGTGTAGGCTTCAACCCCGACGAGGAGATAGGGCAGGGAGCCCACCGCTTCGATGTGGATAAATTCGGAGCCGACTGGGCCTATACCATGGACGGCGGAGCCGAGGGTGAGCTGGAGTATGAGAACTTCAACGCGGCCAGCGCCGTGATTGAGTTTAAGGGACTCAACGTGCACCCGGGAGCCGCCAAGCACAAGATGCTCAACTCGATTCGCGTCGCTAACCAGTTCGCCTTGATGCTGCCGCGATGGGAAACCCCCGAGCACACCGAGGGCTACGAAGGCTTTTACCACCTCATCTCCTTCAACGGCACGGTGGAAAAAACCACCCTCACCTATATCTTGCGCGACCACAACCGCGAGCGCTTCGAGAGCCGCAAGCGCGAAATCGAGCACCTGTGCCACAAGGTGAACTGCGAGTTCCCCGGTTGCGCCACGGCCACCATCAAGGACCAGTATTACAACATGCGTGAGAAAATCGAGCCGGTGATGCATGTCATCGAGGTGGCCGAGCGCGCCATGAAGCTGGCCGGTGTCACACCCAAGGTGCAGCCCATTCGCGGCGGTACCGATGGCGCTCAGCTCTCGTTCAAGGGGCTGCCGTGCCCCAATATCTTTGCCGGCGGCATGAACATGCACGGCCGTTACGAGTATGTGTCGATACAAGCCATGGAAAAGGCCATGATGACCATCGTGGAAATCTGCAAACTTGTGGCCGAGTGACCGGCGCGTGACAGCACATCAACCGAATAAATTACAACATCCACACATAAAACATTCAAGAACAATGAGAAAACTTATTTTACTTGCCGCCATCGCGGCGTTGCTCATGCCCACAGCCCTTGCTCAACAAAACAAGCGCTACAACATGTACGGCGTCATGTTCTACAACCTGGAGAACCTGTTCGACACGATCAACAACAATGGTCGTTACGACGAGGAATTCTCGCCCCGCGGCGCCCGCCAGTGGAACGGCACCAAATATTGGCAAAAGGTCCATAATATGGCTTACGCCATCAGCCAGATGGCCACCAAAAACACGCCCATGGGCCCGGCCATCATCGGCGTGTGTGAGATTGAGAACGAGACGGTGCTGCAAGACGTTGTGCGTCAGCCCGAGCTTCGCGACTGGCACCTGCAAATCGCGCCCTACCACGAGAGTCCCGACCGTCGTGGCGTGGACGTGGGCGTGCTGTATAACCCGCGTTACTTCAGAGTGCTCAACGTGACGAACCAAACGCTGGAGATCGAGGGCGAGCCCAACTTCAAGACACGCGACCAGATGTGTGTAACCGGCTTGCTCGCCGGCGAGAAAGTGAGTGTGATTATCAACCACTGGCCGTCGCGACTCGGTGGCGAGGAGGCTTCAAGCTATAAGCGCGAGGCCGCCGGTCGCCTGGCGCGCCGCACCATCGACTCGTTGCTGCGCGACGACCCCAACCAGGGCATCTTCTTCATGGGCGACCTTAACGACGACCCCATGAACAAGAGCTGCACCGAGGCTTTGGGCGCCCGCAAGTATACGCGCGACGTGAAAACGGTCCACGACCTGTTCAACCCCTTCTGGCACATCCTCGAGGACAAGGGTATCGGTACCCTGGGCTATCGCGGCTCGTGGAACCTTTTCGACCAAATTATCTTCAACGGCTATTTCCTCAAGCATCAAGACAGCAAAAACAAGCCTACGCTCACCTTTGTGCGCGCCGAGGTCCTCAACCGCGACTTCCTCATCTCTAAAGAGGGAACGCGCGAGGGCTACCCGCACCGCACCTTCAGCTCGGGCGTCTTCCTCAATGGCTACAGCGACCACTTCCCCACCGAAATATTCCTTGTGAAGGAAGCCCAATAAGGCCTGTACCAGCTTATGCAATATCGCGATTGTTTATGGCTGCTTGCCGTGAACAAGCGCGGTTGCGCCTAACAAAGACATTATGCGTAGTAAATTTGAATTAATGGCTCCCGTGGGGAGCTGGGAGTCGCTGGTGGCGGCTCATCAAGGAGGTGCCGACGCCATCTACTTCGGCATTGAGAACCTGAACATGCGCAGCCGTTCGAGTGTGAACTTCACGCTTGATGACTTGCGCACCATCGTGGCGTGGTGCCAGGAGCGCGGCATCAAGACTTATCTCACGGTGAACACCATCATCTACGATGAGGACATCGACTACATGCATCGCATCGTGGATGCCGCGCGTGAGGCAGGCGTGACCGCCATCATCGCCAGCGACATGGCCACCATCACCTACGCTCACAGCCACGACGTGGAGGTGCACATCAGCACGCAGGTCAACGTGAGCAACAGCGAGGCGGTGCGCTTCTATGCGCAGTGGGCCGACGTGATGGTGCTTGCCCGCGAGCTCAACCTCGACCAAGTGGCGCGCATTGCGCAGGCCATCGAGCGCGAGCACATCACGGGTCCGCACGGTGAGCTCGTGCGCCTTGAGATGTTTTGCCACGGTGCCCTGTGCATGGCGGTGAGCGGCAAGTGTTACCTGAGCCTGCACGAAGTCAATTCGAGCGCCAACCGCGGCGCTTGCCACCAGATATGCCGTCGTTCCTACCTCGTCACCGACCGCGAGACGGGCGACGAGCTGGCAATCGACAACCAATATATCATGAGTCCCAAGGACTTGAAAACCATTCACTTCCTTAATAAGATGGTGGATGCCGGGGTTTCTGTCTTCAAGATTGAAGGCCGTGCACGCGGACCCGAATATGTGCGCACCGTCGTCGGGTGCTACAACGAGGCTCTGCAAGCCATCGCCGACGGCGCTTTCACGCAAGAGAAAATCGAGGCGTGGGACGAGCGCCTCGCCCGCGTGTTCAACCGCGGATTTTGGGACGGCTACTACTTGGGGCAGCGGCTGGGCGAGTGGAGCGCGAAATACGGGTCCAGTGCCACACGAGTCAAGAGCTACGCTGCTAAGGGCATCAAATACTATGACCGCATCGGCGTCGCCGAGTTCTTCATGGAGGCTGGCGAGCTGCATGTGGGCGACGATATTGTTATCACAGGGCCCACCACAGGCGCGCTGATGCTCAAAGTGGACGAAATTCGTGTCGACCTTAAGCCCGTGGAGCGCACCATCAAGGGCGAGCACTTCTCCATCAAAACACCCGAGAAAATCCGCCCCAGCGACCGTCTCTTCGTGTGGAAACCCGTGCCTCCGCGCGAGGCGAGACAAGAGAACTGACACGCCCACGCCTGGCGACCGACACGATGATATTACCTCGGGATTTATCAATCCCTCGCTGGCGAAGTTTTCGCCTCGTTTGCCCGACCCGCATTATGCATGGCTGCTGAAGAAAGAATTCCAAAAGATCGGCCATTGGCTTGACAAATAATAGACCGCAAGTAATAATCTCTAATAGCCCACATTCTAGACCGGAATAGAGCTTAAAAAGAATATATGAACAGCCCCTTCAAAACAGATTATACAATCCAACTGCTTAATGTTGCCAGGCAACATTCCGAAGCAGTAATAAAACGGTTGTTTCAAACAATAGAACAACTAAACATTGCCATTGCCCATCACAATACCACCGCTCCCTATCATATCAATTTAATAGAGGAGTTGCATGTTGATGAAAATGCTCATAGTCGAATCTTGACAAAGTTACTACAATTTAAGGATAATAGCGGAAAATTTGAGATTTTGCAATCGTTCTTTGATTTTATCAATGAGTCTCAATTGATAAAGTCGTTTGATGTGAAAATAAAAAAACCAGTAATAACCCAAGAAAAAGAACGAATTGATATTTGGATTAGGGACACAGATTATGCGATTATCCTCGAAAACAAAATATATGGAGCGATAGATCAAGACTCGCAAATCGCAAATTACATCATCAAAACGAATAAAGGCAACAACTATCAGCCGGAACAAATTTATGTCATTTATATGCCCTCGTTTCCTTATGAGCCAGATGAACGCACGTGGGGACACGACAAAGATGTGAAGAGTGAATTTGCAACTCGTTTTGGCATTGCCTCATTTAGCGAGGACATCCTCTCATGGCTTAAGACAAAGGTCTTGCCAAATATTCGCCTTAAGGACAAATCTTTGTATTGTGCGGTAGAGCAATATATCGACTATTTGGAAAGATTATATGGATTAAATAAACATCAAAACCAACGAAACATGGAACTTAAAGAAATCATCACAAAACAATTAGAGTTGGAGAAAATTTCAAGCATCAAAGAACGCATTGAAAAGTTAGAAACGGCAAGCCGTGATATTGATGATTTGAAAAATCAAATTATCGAAATGCTCTTAGCTGAGAAACGAATATTTTATGCTAATAAATGGAACCACGAATTCACCTTACCGGATTCAGGCCGATTTTCAATGAACACCGATGCATCAGGCGAAAGATTGGGATTTGGCGTAACATTCCAATGCGATGGGAAACCCACCGACTTGTTCATAGGTTATAATGGGAGATTGTATTGTCAAATAGAATATTCTAACAAATTACCGCTTGCCGAACGTAATATTGCTAACGCCAGTTGGCAACCTGTCGTTAAAGACATTCTTCCAAGACCAAGCAACGACTGCATGTGGGAATATTTTAATAAATATGAATTTGAGGCAGTATATCAGCGCTTCACTGAAGTAGTTGAAAGAATTAATAAAATGGCGATTGATTAACAGGTTTTTAGGTGTCAACGTGGTTGCCTTACGAGACTTCGTCTCGCACTACAACGACATGACACATGCGCGGCGACTAGGTGCGGGTGGAGCGCAATAAACCGTGGTGGAGGGGCGTTATAGTCATAAAACGAGTGGGCTATGGGCGAGGAGAAGTGGAGAGCGCGGCGTGAGCGACGGCTGGAGTGGGCGGGGCGGCACCCCGAGCAGGCGCGGCGGCCGTCGATGAAGCGGCGCAAGGAGGGGCACGACTACACACAACGTTGTGTTTACCTGTTCACGATGTGTACTGAGGGGCGTCGTGCCTTGTTCGGCACGTTGCGCGATGCCGACGGGGAACACGAGTTGCCGTGGGTGGAACCGAGTGCGCTGGGATTGAGGGTGATTGACGAGTGGAGCGAAATTGCCGTCGAGCAGCCATTGATTTCGAGCGTGGCCTTCCAACTCATGCCCGACCATGTGCACGGCATCCTCTTTGTGAAGGATCGGCTTCCCCGTCATGTGGGTCACTATGTGAGCCGCTTTAAGGCTAAAAGTACGGCAGCGCTGCGCGGCATGTCGGAGTACTCCGAGACGCAGTCTCGGACATTGCCGTTGTGGGAGCCGGGCTATAACGACCGCATCCTCATGGGTAAAGGCCAGTTGCTGGACTGGGCGCGCTACTTGCGTGACAACCCGCGGCGACTGTGGGTGAAACGCCGGCATCCTGAATGGTTTACCGCGCGGCATGGCATCACCATCGGCCCCACGCCGGTGGCAGTCATGGGTAACCGGTTTTTGCTTGAACACCCATGCAAGGCGGTGGTGCAATGCTCGCGTCGCATGAACAATGAAGAAATTGAGGAGGCTTGCCGCCATTTCTTGTCGCTGGCTCAGGGCGGTGCCGTGCTGGTGTCGGCGTGCATCAGCCCGGGCGAGAAGATGGTGATGCGCCGCGCGTTTGAGGCGGGTTTTCCTCAAATCGTGTTGCTTGAGAATGGCTTTGCCCCCAAGCAAAAACCGTCGGGGAGGCAATTTGATGCCTGTGCCGAAGGACGCTTGTTGCTGGTGGCTCCATGGGAACACCACAATGAGCGGCGTGCCATCACGCGCGAGCAATGCTTGGCCTTGAATCGGCTGGCCGAGGAGGTGGCGGAATACGAGACTGCGTCTCGCACTACGCCGACATGAGGCACGCCATCTACGCCGACATGAGGCAGAGGTGACTTTGGGCGCAATAAATGGGGCTGGTGCAGCGTTATATAGTAATCAAGAAAGGAGAACGACGATGAAAGCGATGAAGATAATGGGCATGGCGACGGCGCTGGCTTTTGCGCTGACGCTTGCGAGTTGCCACACGACAGAGGCTAACTATAAGGCGGCCTACGACAAGGCCGTGGAGAAGACGCGTCAAAACCGCGGCTTGGAGTGGGAAGAAAAGCAGGCCGACCGCGTGCGGGCCAACACCGTGATTGACGGCGACAGCGTGCGCGTGAAACGCTACCACTTCAATGTGGTGGACGACAAGCCTGCTGTGGCAAAGAAATATGCCGTGGTGACGGGCGAGTTCCAGCAAAAGTTCAACGCCATGAGCATGCGCGACCGTTACCGCAAAGAGGGGCACCAAAGCTATGTGGTGTATCACGCCAAGGAGAAAACCTATTTTGTGGTGGTTAATGCCTACGATGACCTGGCCGTGGCGGCCGCTTTCATCCGCATCATGAAAGACAAAACCAAGGTCAAGCCCACCGTGCCGCGTCCCTGGGTGTTAGAAAAGATGTAACTTGAGGAAATCGCTACCAGAAGCATGAACAAGTTGAAGATATGGATTGAGGCGGTGAGGCTGCGCACGCTGCCGGTGTCGGTGGCCGGCGTGCTTATCGCGATAGGCGTGGCGGTATGGCGCCACGAGTTTGAGCCGGTGCCTGCCGTGCTGTGCCTCGTGTTTGCCGTGCTGGCACAGGTGGCGTCAAACCTTGCCAACGAGTATTTTGATTTCATCAAGGGTGTGGACCGCGCCGGGCGCGACGGCCCGCGTCGAGGCGTCACCGAGGGGGACTTCAGTCCCACGACGTTGCGCAACGTTACCATCGCCGTCCTGGTGGCCGCGGTGGCCGTGGGTTGTTGCCTGTTGCCTTACGGCGGCTGGTGGTTGCTGCCCGCCGGCGTGGTGATAGTGTTGTGCGCGCTGGCTTATAGCGCCGGCCCGTGGCCGTTGTCACACCATGGTCTGGGCGAGCTGGCGGTGTTCATCTTCTTCGGGTTAGTGCCCGTTAACCTCACTTACTATGTAATGGCCGGCCACTTCGACGCTACGGCGTTGCTGTGCTCTATCACGATAGGGCTGATGGGTGTGAACGTGTTGCTGGTGAACAACTACCGCGACATGGACGACGACGCGGCGGCCGGAAAGCGCACCAGCGTGGTCATCTTCGGGCGGCAGCTGGGCGCCACGGCTTATCTGTTCAACGGTTTTGTGGCCATCGCCATGTTGTCGCCGCTGTGGCTCATGGCTTTCTTGAACGGCTGGTCGCTGTGGTTCTATGCCATTCCGTCGCTCTACCTGCTGGCCCACCTCGCGATATGGGCCCGCATGATTACCGTCACGGGCCGCGGCCTCAACCCGCTGCTGGGCGCCACGGCCATGAATATGCTCGTGTTCACCGTGCTGCTGTGCTTGGCGTTGCCGCAATGAATATTTTGGCGTAATAAAGTTCATTTTGTCGAAAAAAGTGTTATCTTTGCCACATTGAATAATGAGGCCGCGGCACAGGCGTGTAAAAAAAGGGACGCTTGCCCGCCACAGCCGCGCGACCTGAACCGATACCACAATTCCTACAAGCGCCCCGACCCTGTAAGCTATGCTGAAAACAATGAAACTGTTGTTTGCCGCCCTCGTGGTGCTCGCCGCCACGTCGTGTAGCAAAGTGGAGGACAAGATGCAAGAGCTCATCCCCGACAAGGCTGTCGCCGTGGCGCGCCTCGACGTGCCCAAGTTCATTGAGCACTCGGGCATCGAGATGAAAGACGGGGCAATCGAGTTCCCCGAGTATTTTGTCAAGACGCTCAAGGAAACCGGCGTGAAAACCTCGCAAATCGATGATGTCACCGAGAAACTTGCCGACTGCGGCTTGGCCTTTGACAAGCCCGCTTATGGCTTTGTCACCAAGGCCGCGCTCGAGAACGAGGAGGACGAATTCCAGGCCGTGTGCATGCTGGCCATCGACGATGCCGAGAAGCTCAAGACCTTCCTTGAGGACGAGACCGACGAATCGTTCAGCGAAAAGGACGGCTTGGAGTATATGCAACTCGACAGCGAGAACATGTCGTTTGTCATCGACGGTGATATCCTGCTTATCGGTGTCGCCAGGGGCGATGTGAACGCCGTCAAACTCGTGAACAAGCTCAAAGACCAAAAAGAGAGCATCAAGGACAACGAGTCGGCCATGAAGGCGCTTGACACGAGCGACGACTTCAACCTGTGGGTCGACGCCAAGAAGGTGATGGAAAAGGCTTCGGGCTCAATCGAGGACCAAATGGGTTATATGCCCGCGGGACAAAAAGAGCTCATGAACGCCCTGCTGAGCCTCACCGAGGCTAAGGCCTACGCCTTCCACGCCACGCTTGCCGACAACGAGTTCAAGGTAAAGAGCGAAATCGACATGAGCGGCAACGGCGACTTTGAGAAACTCGCCGAAAAAGTGCTGGGCGAACCCTCGGCCGAGCTGCTCGCCTTCATGCCCGCCGCCAAGAATATGGCCACCTTCTCGATAAGCCTCAATGGTGCCGGCATCGCCGACCTCGACATCGTCAAGAAAGGCATCACGCAGCTGCGTCTCCCCAGCGAGGACGAGGAAATGCTGATGAGCTTTGTCAAGTCGGTCAAGGGCCCGCTCACGGTGGGTGTGGCCTCTAACGACTTTACCGACGCCGACTACTGTCTCACGTTTGCCGTCAAGGCCGGCAAGTCGCAGGAAGTCTTCGCAAAATACAGCTCGCAGCTCGACGAGGCCGTCGAGTATGGCTATGCCCAAAAGGTGGGCGATGAGTATCGCATGGATCAGGGCAACAACACAACGATGGCCCTGGGTTGCAAGGGCGATGTGCTCTACATGAGGATGTTCACCTCCGAATATGGCAAGAAAGCCGCCGACGACAGCGACGCCAAGTCGATTATCGGCGACAGCAAGGTGGCCGGCGTGGCCAAGTGCACCGTGGATGGCATGAACGGCTTCATCTCGCTCAAGGCGATGAGCCCGGCCGAGACCTCGGGCATCTTCTATGTGACCAAAGGCGGCGAAAAGATGAAACCGCTCGACACCATGTGGTTCTTCTACAAGCTGGGCAATCACATGAACCGCGAGTTCAACAAGCGCAGCTACGACTATAATAGCTACGACTACGATAGCTATGGCTACGAAGAATCGGCAGCCGATTCGGCCGCAGTGTTTGACGAAGCCGCAGCTTATGGTTACTAATGCCTCGAAATAATTGAGACAAAAACTGCCCCCATCGGTTTCAATCCCGGTGGGGGCAAGTTTTTTGCGGTAGTGAAAAATTGCCGAGGAGCTTATTTGCAGCCGTCGCAGTCGCAATGGCCGCCGCAATCGCCGTGGTCGTGGCCGCAATGGTCGTGGTCGCAGCCGTCGTGGTTGCAGTGGTCGTGGTCGCAACCGCAACCGCAGTGGTGTGCCGGCGGGTTAAGCTCTTCTTGTGTGGCGTCGCGCACGACGAGCACCTGTCCGCGGTAGCGCACGGTCTCGCCGGCGAGCTGGTGGTTGAAGTCGAGCGTCACCTTGTCGTCGGTAACAGCCTTGACAAGGCCGTCGATGCGGTGCCCTTCGGCGGTTTGCATGGGTACCATTCCGCCCTCTTTCACGCGTTCGTCATCAAAGACGCCGTCGATTTCAAACATTTTCTTGTCGAAGTCCATCACCATTGTCTCGTCGATGGGTCCGAAGGCCTCGTCGGGCGTGAGGGTGAACTCAAACTTGTCGCCCTGCTTCAAGCCCTTGAGATTGCGGCTGAAAGCTTCGAGCATGCCCGGCTCCACGCCGTAGACAAAGCGGTCGGGGCGCTTGTCGTCAAACTTGAACACCTGTGCCTCGCGCTCGCCTTCCACGACGAGTATCTCGTAAGCCAGTTCCACATATTTTCCCAATTTGATTTCTTCCATGAAAATCGTGATTTAGTGAGTTGAACAATTATTTTGGTGCAAATTTACGGCTTTTCTCCGGTTCCCGCAAGCGCTTTGCGATTACCGGTGGTCCAAAATATCATTCGGTTTTGCGCGTGAGTGGAAAAAAATGCTTAACTTTGTGATTGAATAAAAATAGCGAGCTGATGATAAATGTGTTTCATTTGGTGAGTGGCAAGACGTGGGGCGGTGCCGAGCGTTATGCCGGCGACGTGATGGAGCGGCTGCGCCACGACAAGGATTTCTATGTGGAGATGGTGTGCGGCAAGAACGACGCCATCATCGGGCAGTTTCAGCATCTCGACATCCCGGTTTCCATCTTGCCGTTGCGAGGACTGGCCGATTTTGACAGCCCGGTGCGACTGGCTCGCCTGCTGCGCAAGGGACGCAACATCGTCCATGCCCACACGGTGAAAGACGCCGCCACGGCTGTCGTGGCCAAGCGCATGAGCGAGAACGACCAGGTGCGCGTGTTACTCACGCCTCACGGCCTGAAAAAGCCGCGTCTCAGCTACTGGCACAAGAAGGCGCTGCGCGGCGTGGACCGTTTCGTGTTTGTCTCGCAGCTGGCCCGCGACACGTTTGCCGCGCATGCCCGCAAGGTGGACTTGGCGCGCTCGGTGGTGTTGCGCGAGAGCGTGCTGGCGCGCGCCACGACGGGTGGCGACGACCTCAGGGCGAAGTGTCGCATCGCTCCCGACAAGAAAATCATTTTTTATCACGGGCGGCTGAGTACCGAGAAAGGAGTCGACACTCTGTTGCGTGCCGTCACACAGCTCGACAAGAGCCGTTACCACCTGGTGCTGGTGGGCGACGGTCACCCCAAGAGCGTGTCGATGTTCAAGGCGTTTGTCGTGGCCAATCAGCTGGTGAGTAATGTCACCTTCCTCGGCTTCAACGACAATGTGCAAGCCTTGCTGCCGCAAGTCGACGTGTGCGTGTTGCCCTCGACAACGCCCGAAGCCTCGGGCATCGCGTGCCTCGAGGCGCTCATGAGCGGGCGCGCCCTCATCACCACGGCCAACGGCGCCCAGCGCGAGTATGTGACCGATAACCTCAACGGCCTCATCGTGGAGCCCGGCAATTTCATGCAACTGGCCTTCCTCATTAACGCGCTGCTCGACGACGACGCGCGCCGCGCCTCGCTGGGCCGCACGGCACGCCAGTACTTTGAGAAAAACCTTCGTTACGACTTGTTCTACGACAAGCTCACGGCACTTTACCGCGAATTATTCAATTAAGAGCTGGCTAACAATCTCTAATTCAGCAAAAGGTTGTAGAGGGCGGTGACATCGGCACCACTGACCACGCCGTCCCCGTTCACGTCGGCATCGCCGGCGGGCGTGGCTCCGTCGAGCAGCACGTTGTAGAGGGCCGTGACGTCGGCGCCGCTCACCACACCGTCGCCATTCACGTCGCCCTGTGTGCCGCCTTCCTGCACGATGGTGTAGAACTCTTTCCAGGGCATTGTGGCCTTGTAGGCGGCGAGGGTGCCGCGCGGCACCGTGAGCTTGCAGGTTTCTTTGTCCACACCGGTAAAGATGCTGTAGTTACCATAGCTGACGCCGGCCGGATTCATCATCATCGGGTAGATATTAGTGAGACCAGTGCAGCCGCCGAAAGCCGTTTGACCTATGCGCGTCAACTTAGAGGGCAGTATGAGCCACTTGATTGCGGAGCAACCATTGAAAGCCAGGTCGCCAATCTCGGTGACCGTTTCGGGAATTGAGATTGTGTTGAGCTCCCACTGGTTATAGCACAGCAAGATTGGTATTCGCTTGACGCCGTTACCGATGTTGAACGAAGACACCACGGTTCCGGCGAAAGGCCCTTTGTTAAGGTCCACCTCGCTCATGTCGTTGCACGACACCGCATGGAAATAAACCGTACGGAGGCTCTCGCAGCCATAGAACGGCGAGTCGCCCAGCGAGGTGACTCCGCCGGGAATGGTCACGGCCGTCAAGCCCGAATAAGCGAACGCGAAGCGGCCGATAGACTTGAGCGAGGAAGGCAGTGTCACCGTTGAGAGGCTGCCCATGTCGTAGCATAAATAAGCGGGAATGTGCTCTACACTGCTGCCGATGTCGAAGGTGAGAATGTTATCGGACACGTTATAGAACGGCGCCGAGTTATACCCTGTGAAGTCGGCCATCGACTTCGCGTTCCAGTTCACCTTGCTCAAGGGCATATTCTTGCATAGGTTGGCGGGAAGCCGCTCTACATTGGGGCCTATGGTAATCGTGCGCAAGTTGGCGCAAGTCTCGAAGGGGTGAGCCATCGAGGTCGAGAAGTCGTTGGCGTTAAGGGCGTTCCACGTCAACGAAAGTAGTTTGTCGGTAGAGAAAGCATAACCTTCCAGCGTTTTTACATTAGCGGGAATCGTCAGGGCATTGATGCCCGTTCCCATGAAGGCCGCCATCCCTACGGTGGTGGTGGCTGTGGAAAGGTGAGCTGTCGTCAAGTTGGCGCAATTATTAAAAGCCCGCGCGCCAATCTCCTTAATCTCCGAGCCACTTATGTTCACCGTGGTGATGTCGGTGTTGCCGTAATAAGCCATTGGGGCAACGCTGGTGCAGGCGTAGGGCTTGCCGCACAAAACGGCGCGTCTGGTGGAGTTCAAGACCACCGAGGTGTTATCGCTCGAAGATCCCACGAGGGCCAGTTCTCCCAGGCTGCCCTCATGAAAGACGCCGGTGGTGGCGACAAAGAAGTTCCCGTTGTCATACAGGTCAAAGGCGCTCAAGTCGGGTGCGTCGGCTATGGTGTTGTATCTTGAGAGATAATTGTTGTCTTTGGCGATGTTGATTGCATCCAGCGTGGGAAAATAGAAGCGTGCCCCCCCAGTGGTGTTGAAGTTGTAAAACGAGTTGATGGTCAAGGCGGTCCTCGACGGGTTGATGGTTGACCAGTAAATGTCCATGTAATTGTTACCGGCAATGCCCGAGCCATAGAAGGCGTTCCCCGCGACTTCTTCCAACGAGCTTGGGAGATCGACGTAGCCCAGGACCGTGCAGCCATCGGCGAAGTGCGAGCCCAGGTACATCACGCCGAAACGGAACCGGAACCGGCTCGCGCTCTTTAAGTCCTTCAATGCCCAATCGTTCACATACACGTAGCGCGACGAGCCGCCCAGGCTCACGCTGCCGGGTATTTCGATGGAGGTGGGCTTCGACTGTTTGTAGGCCACGGTGGGTTTCATCAGTTTGGCCACGGGATTCCCGTTATAGGTGCCAGTGGTGTACTGGAAGTTGCCTATTTGGGTGTAGTTGGGGTTGTCGCGCTCATCGCTGATGACAAAGGTCTCATGGTGGTGTCCCCATTGCGATATAGAGTTGATGGAATAGCCAATGGGCGATTCCACATGCACGTTGTCTTGAAGCACCCACTCCCCCACGTTCTCCACTTGGCAAAAGGTCAAGGTGGGGTTGAAGGAGATGATGGTGGAGCGCTCCACGTTGGTGTTCAGGGCGTTGATTTGCACGCGCCCCAGGTCGATGATGTTGCAGCGCTTGCCGGCCAGCGTGCAGCCATTTATCTTGAAATAGGCCCATTCATCACCGCCCGACACACCGCCCAGGGCGAAGCCGTCGGTAGCCTCGAGCAACAGCGAGCCCGAGCCGTAGAACGAGGCGTCCTCGTCGTTTTTGACGTGCACGGCATATTTCCCGCCGCCGTTGGTGGTAATAGTGGTGACGCTGTTCACGTAAAACTCGGCGCCCTCTTCGAGCACCACGGCATCGCTGCCCGTCGAGGTCAACAGGCAGGTGCCGTTGAACACGATTTTCAGCACCGAACTGCGGTTACTGCTGGTCTTGACCTTAATGGCCTCGCCCGAGCGGCTGAAAATCACGTCGTTGAGTATGAGCCTGCACGCGCTCGCGTTGTAGGTGACGGTGCCGCCGCCCGTGCTGAAGCTAATCTTGTCGCTGGTCACCTTGGTGCCGTTCACCTCGATGCCATAGTCGGTGGCGGCGCTCGCCGTGAACGCCGCCATCGCCATTATCAATGCTAAAAATTTCTTCATAACATTTTAGTTTTTCTAAACTTTATAGAGAGTTTAGTGGTTCTATGCTAATTATTCGTTGAGTAGGAGGTTATAAAGGGCCGTGACATCGGCACCACTGACCACGCCGTCGCCGTTCACGTCGGCGTCGCCACCCACGGTGGCATCGTCGAGCAGTACGTTGTAGAGGGCCGTCACGTCGGCACCGCTCAACACACCGTCGCCATTGACGTCGCCCTGGATGCCGCCCTGGATAGGCATGATTAGGCTGAAGTTCCTCCAGTAGTTGGCGGCACGGTAGGCGTCAATGCTCCCGGCGGGCACGTAGAGGGTTTGGAAGCGCTGATGCTTCGCGAACCACGGGTTCTCGGTGCCGGTGGCAGGCGGTGTGGTGGCGTGGCAAGTGACTGACTCGAGGTTAAGGTAGCTCAGCACCTTCTCCTCGTAATCGGAGTAACCCTCATACTCGCGAGCAATCTTTCCCCATTCCATCTCCTGCGCCCACATCGCGCCGGGTCCCACATAGGTGGTGGTGGCGGGCAGGACGAACGAAGTGACATAGGCGGCGTCGGCAAAAGCCGACTCGTCCAAATAGAAGCCGGTGCCGCCACACTCGCTCAGGTCAAGTTTGCCCCTAAAATCCGTTGCGGCGAAGGCCGAAACACCGATTTTGGTGATTTTATTGAACCACGGGAAAGAGTCGAGGTGCGTATAGGCAAAGGCATAGTCGGGAATCTCGGTCATAGTGACCTTGTACCAGTGGATGCTGATATCCTCAAGGTTGGAAGCGACAAACGCACCCTTGTCGAGGTCGGTGACGATGTAGTTGTAAGTGCCTTCGACTTCACTCCCCATTTCGGCCGTCGTGCCGATATTCTCGGGGGCATAGACGAATTTGGCGGTATATACCTCGTTGCTGCCGTTGTTCGCGGGTTCATAGACACCGGTAAAGGTCACGAAATCCTTGGTGCCGTCGATGGAGTAGTCGTAGGCGCCGGCCAAAGCTCTGGTTTCAAAGTATTGCCAAATCTGGTGGCCATTGCTGCTGGTGTAGTCGTCGTAATTACTGTAGTAGCCGTAAGGCACATACACCTTGCACGACTTGGGCACGCCGTAGAAACAGCCGTTGGCGGCGTTGTCAGGCGCCACGTCCTTGACCTCTTTCCAAGAGTAGGGCGAGTTCATGTTGCTCGGGTTGGTGAGGTTGATGCGCATCTCGGCCAGGCTCGAGCAGTTGCGCACGAAGTTCGAGGCCACCTCTGCCGAGCCGCTGCGGACGCATGAGCTGGGAATGAAGATTTTCTTCAGCGAGGGGTTGTTGGCAAATGCCAGGTCGCCCACGCTGGTACAGCCGTAGGGGACGTTGACATTTTCAATATTCGTACCATAGAAACAGCGGGTAGGAATCGTGGTGTGGCGCGCATAGTCGGTAGCGGCAAATTCCAAATTCTGTAGATTTGAGCAACCGCTGAACTGACAGCCAACAGTACCCACGAAAGGCTGGTTGATGGTGATGCTTCTGATGTTGGAGTCCTCGAAGGCGTGAGGCGCCAGCAAAGTGTGATAGTTGATGCCATTGTGCGAAATAAACTCCGGCGGATTAGCTACCATACCCGGGTTATAGTAGCCGTCGGCTAATAAATGTGTGCCGCGCACCAGGTAAGCCGTCCTATATCCATAGCTGTCGGTCGCCGTGTTGAGCAGGTAGGGCATGTTACCGATGAGGACGTCCCATGCGCCGTAAGTCACGTTGTGGTCTTTCCAGTAGCTGTCGGTGTAGAAGGGGGCGCTGCTGTTCTCGTTAGGCGTGTCCCAGCTTGAGGGTACATAGATGCGTAGCTCCGAGTTGGTGCCGCTGAAAGTGTAGCTGTTTACGTCCTTGCGGTTGGCATAGGTGGCTACAAGGATTTTCTCCAGGTAGGGGCAGTTGTTGAACATGTAGCTATAGTTGATGCTGGTGACCGAGCTGGGGATTTTCACCGAGCGGATGTAGGCGTTCTCAAACACGTGGCCGCCTTGGTAGGTCATGGCGCCGATGGTGGTGATGCCATAGGGCAGATCGATATGGTCGTTGTAGCGCTGGTAGCTGAAGGCGTAGTCGCCAATCGTGGTCAATGTCGAGGGATAGTAGTTCGGACCCACGTAACTGTTTTGCGAGGGCACCTTGACGAGCTTGGTCTGTGCCTTGTTGTAGAGCGAGCCGTAGCTACTGTAGGTGCTGTAGTAGGAGTTTCTGCTGGCTACCGTGAAAGAGCTTTGTCGTAAGCAGTTGTCAACTGCGGTTACAGCGAAGTTGGTGAGCGAGGCAGGGATGTTGAGTGTAGAGAAGGCGCCGCTATAGAAGGCCTGTGAGCGCACGTCGAGCACGCCCTCGTTGAGCGTGAGCGTCGCCAAGGATGTGCATCCGTAGAAGGCGCGCTCGTAGATGTACTTAGAGTTGACCTGCACCGAGGTAAGGTTGGTGCATCCGTAGAAGGCCTCCTCGCCGATGTTACAGCTGCTGTAGGTGATGTTGAGCGATTGGACACCGGTGCTGTTCTTGAAGGCCTGTGGAGCTACGCTCGTGCAATAGACGTAAAGGCCCAGGTAGCCGTCATAGGCTATATAGCTGCTGCTCACCGACACGTTGGCCGTGCTACATCCGGTGAGTGCCGCTTCGGGCTGTACGCTCGACGAGCCCATATTGGTTCCCACATAATAGTTGTTGCCCGAGAAGAAATCGTAAGCCGTACTGGAACTGGCGTAGGAACTCACAGTGAAGTAATTGGTGACGGCGCTCAGCGATTTGGCCGCTGTGACGGCGGGAGGCGTGGGCATATACACGGTACGTGACGAGGCCTGGCAGTAAGCAAAGGCATCGCTGGAAATTGACACGCTTGATGGCGATAGATTGGCCCAGAACACGTAGAACGTGCTGGACGAGCCGCCCGAGTAGTACAAGAACTGGCTGCCGATGGTCTTTACCGAGCTGGGAATTTTGACCTGGTTCAGCGACGACAGGGCATTGAATGCTTTGCTCTGGATGGAGCTCACGCCGTATTCGAGCACCACCTTGGTGACCGACGGAAGGTTATAGAGAGCGTTGCTGCCAACCATCACGCGGCGTGTGGTGCCGTTCAGGGTCACGTAGCCAGGGATGGTGACAGTGGTGGGCGACGTCTGCTTGTAGGCGAGGGACAGACCGCGCAGGCGCGCGTAGGTGGTGCCGTTCTCGGTATAGGTGTCGTAGAGGAAGTTGCCCACCTTGGTGAGGCTGGGATCGTCGCGCTCGTCGCTGATGACAAAGGTCTTGTTGTAGTAGCTTGAGCTCGACAGGTAGGAGGTAGTGTAGCCCACCGGCGACTCAATGTGGGTGCCGTCCTGGAGCAACCAGGTGCCCACGTTCTTGGCGTGGGCATAGCTGCTGCTCTTGGTGGGGTTGAGCGTGATGGTGGTCGATTTAGCTGTGTTGGTGCTCACGGCGTTGATTTGCACGCGGCCCAGGTTCACGAGGTTGCCGCGCTTGCCGGCGAGGGTACAGCCGTTAATCTTGAAATAGGCCCATTCATCGCCACCGCTCTCGCCGCCCAGGGCGTAGCCGTCGGTGGCCTCGAGCAACAGCGAGCCCGAGCCGTAGAATGAGGCATCCTCGTCGTTCTTGACGTGCACAGCGTATTTGCCTCCGCCGTTGGTGGTGACAGTAGTGACCCTGTTCACGTAAAACTCGGCACCCTCCTCGAGCACGATGGCATCGCTGCCCGTCGAGGTGAGCAGGTTCGTGCCGTTGAACTCGATTTTCAGCACGCTGCTTCGGTTGCTGCTAGCCTTAACCTTGATGACCTCGCCCGAGCGGTTGAAGGTCACGCCGCTGATCAAGAGCTTGCAGGTGCTCGAGTAGTAGGTCACCATGCCACCGCCCGTGCTGAAGTTGTACAAGTCGCTGGTAATCTTGTAGCCGTTCACCTCAATGCCATAGTCGGTAGCGGCACTCGCAGTGGCGAAACAGGTTGCCATAGCAAAAGCTAAAAGTAAAAATTTTTTCATAAGTCGGTAGTTTTTATTGTTTGTTGTTATTTGTTTCGGTTCGGGACAAAACGCCAAGGGCACACCCCGTGGACGGGTGTCCCCTGATGTAATGTATCATCGCGTATTTGTCACGATGACAACGTTGTTTAAGAGTTTGTTGCACAATGAATTGTGCGGCGAGTTGCACTCGTTGCACGGTTGCGCTTTATGTGATGCAATTGGTCTCATTGCATGATCTTTATGGTGCCGAGTGGCGCTTCCACGGCAGGCACATCATGCAAAAATACACATTATATGATTAAAAACCAAATAGTTTTGTATAAATTTTACAATTCGCCGTTTAGTGTATTATTTGTGTGGTCGAGGGTTTTTGTGATTTATGTGAAAAAAAGTATTACCTTTGTACGACTTTTTAACCCAAATAGGTATTAACTATTGATACCCGGTGCAAACGCCCGCACATGAATTGCGGGCGATGACAGATAATTGATAATTAACAAATAAACAAGAAAACTATGGCTATTATAAAGAAAGTGAGGGGTTTTACCCCTAAGATGGGCGAGGGATGTTTCCTGGCCGACAATGCTGTGCTCGTGGGCGACGTGACCATGGGCGATGACTGCAGCATTTGGTACTCAACGGTGCTTCGCGGCGATGTGAACACCATCACAATAGGTGACCGTGTCAACATTCAGGATGGCTCGGTGCTTCACACCCTTTTCCAGAAGTCGACCATCAAGATAGGCAACGACGTGTCGGTGGGTCACAATGTCACCATCCATGGCGCCACCATCCACGACATGGCCCTCATCGGGATGGGAAGTGTGATTCTCGACAACGCCGAGATTGGCGAGGGCGCCATCATCGCCGCCGGCAGTGTGGTTAAGAGTGGCACCAAGGTGGGACCTCACGAGTTGTGGGCAGGCTCGCCGGCCACGTTCAAGAAGATGGTAAACCCGGCACAGGCGGCCGAAATAAACGTCAAGATAGCCAAAAACTACCTTATGTACAGCCGCTGGTACGCCACGCCCGACATCGACCCCACTGTCGAGTGACCTGCCCTCCCCGTGTCAAGGGGGTTATCATTTGGTACTACAAGAATGCGCCGGTTTTGCACAAACCGGCGCATTATGGGTTGTAGGGGCGTCAATCAATAATTGTCGGCGCGCAGCTCGAAGTAGGCTTGCGGATGGTCGCACACGGGGCACACCTCGGGGGCTTTCTTTCCCACCACGATGTGGCCGCAGTTGCGGCATTGCCAAATCATGTCGCCCTCGCGCGAGAACACCACTTCGTCTTCGATGTTCTTCAAGAGTTTGCGGTAGCGCTCCTCGTGGGCGCGCTCGATAGCGGCCACGCCGCGCATGGTCTCGGCGATGTCGTGGAAGCCTTCCTCGTCGGCCTCGCGCGCCATGCGGTCATACATGTCGGTCCACTCGAAGTTCTCGCCGGCGGCGGCGGCCGCCAGGTTGGCGGTAGTGGGCTTGATGGCTCCGCCCTCGAGGAGCTTGAACCAGAGCTTGGCGTGCTCCTTCTCGTTGGCTGCCGTTTCCTCGAAGATGGCGGCTATCTGCTGATAGCCTTCTTTCTTGGCCTTGCTGGCCCAGTAGGAATACTTGTTGCGGGCCATGGATTCGCCGGCAAACGCTTCTTGCAAATTTTTCTCGGTTTTTGTGCCTTTAAGTTCTTTCATCTTTGTTGTGTTTGTGAATTTATAATGAATTAGTCGGGTTCTTTGATTCTCAGGCCGGCACGGTGGCGCCCTCGGGCAGGGGGCGGGTGGTGCCGCGCACGATGAGGCGCGTCTTGACCACGCGCTTGGTGGGGTGGTTGTCGGGAAGAATGCCTTCCACGATGTCGATGAGCACGCTGGCGGCCTCTTCGCCCACGGCCACGCCGCGCTGCTCCACGGTGGTGAGCATGGGGTCGCAGGCGATGGCCCTGAAATCGTTAGTGAAGCCACACACACTCACGTCTTGCGGGATTTTAAAGCCCATGCGCTTGGCCGTGTAGAGGATGCCGATGGCCGTGTCGTCGTTCACGGCGAAGAAGGCGTCGGGGTGATCGGCCAGTTTGAGCAGCTCGGGCGTAATGCGCTCGGCTTGCTCGCGGTTGTCGCAAATCTTGACGAGGGCCTCGTCGGGTTGCAGGCCGTGCTTATAGAGGGCGTCGCGGTAGCCGTTATAGCGGTTTTGCGAAATCTCGAGTTTCATCGAGGCGCCGTAGAAGGCGATGCGCTTGCAGCCGGTGAGCACCAGGTGACTCACGGCGTTGTAAGCCCCCTGGTAGTCGTCGACGACAACGCGGCTGGCGTTGAGCGCCGGGCAAATGCGGTCGTAGAACACAAGCGGGATATTGTTCTCCTGCAGCTTGAGGAAGTGGTCGTAGCGCGTGGTGTCCTTGGCCTGCGAGACGATGATGCCGCACACCTTGTTGCGCATGAACGAGTCGCAGATGGCCACCTCGCGGTCATAGCGCTCGCCGCTTTGTGCCACCAGGATGCGGTAGCCGCGCTCGCTCGCCGTTTGCTCAATGCCGGTGAGAATCGACGAGAAGTAGTAGTGGGTGAACTCGGGAATCACTACGCCTATCACCTGCGAGGGCTTTTGGCGGCTGTGTCTCAGCTGCTCGGCGATGACGTTAGGATAATAGTTGTTCTCGCGCGCGAACTGTTGTATCATTTCGCGTCGTTCCTTGCTGATATTAGGACTGTCTTTGAGCGCACGCGACACGGTGGCTACCGACACGCCCAACTTTTGGGCGATGTCCTTCATTGTAAGCGCTTGTTTTTCTTCCATAAGAGCCTGTGTCACTAAGATAATAAATAAGGTGTTTTCGTCTTTGGGCGACAGGAGATGCCGGCCGGTTGAAAATCGACAAGCGCTCGCTTGAACGTTTTCTCGTGGCTCGACCCTGTGTCGCCGTGGGGCAAAATTAGTGCAAAAATCATAAATGGAATTAATTTTTTTTCTTAAATAATGTCAATGCAAACGATTGCGCATATTTTCAAATGTATTTAAATGAAAAAAATGGTGTGAAAATGCGGCAAAAATCTAATTTTGCCTTGCTATTGTGTGCCCATCGAAAGGCACTTTGCGAACATTAACCGGTTTGATAACATAAATTATTTATACATAACTACTTAATAACTTAATAACTAACAAAAAATGAAGCAGGTAAACTTTAGAATTCCGCTAAGGATTCTTGCCGTGTTGATGGGATTGTTCCTGTCAATCGGGGCCTCTGCGCAGATTACTGTGCAGGGACATGTTAAGGATGCTACGGGCGAGCCTGTTATCGGTGCCACAATCCGCGTGGTAGGTACCAGCACTGCGGCTGCTACCGACTTCGACGGTAATTTTGTGCTCACCGCTAACAACGGTGCCCAGCTCCAAGTCACTTCTATTGGCTACCAGCCGCAAACCGTTAGCGCAGCGCCCAACGTGGTGATTACGCTCCTCGAAGACAGCGAGTTGCTCGACGAGGTCGTCGTCATCGGTTATGGCCAGGTGAAGAAAACCGATGCCACCGGCTCGGTGCTCTCGCTCAAGCCCGATGAGATGAACCATGGTTTGCAGACCAACGCCCAAGACATGATCAGCGGTAAGATTGCCGGTGTGAATGTCACCACCGGTGGTGGTCCTGACGGCGGCGCTTCGATCCGCATCCGCGGTGGCTCGTCGCTTAACGCCAGCAACGACCCGTTGATCGTCATCGACGGTCTGGCCATGGATACCTATGGCGCCAAGGGTCTGGGTAACCCCCTGTCGATGGTCAACCCCAACGACATCGAGAGCTTCACCGTCCTCAAGGACGCAAGTGCCACCGCAATCTACGGTAGCCGCGCCTCGAACGGTGTGATTATCATTACCACCAAGAAGGGAAAAGCCGGCGTGGCTCCCCACGTGAGCTATAACGGCAACGTGTCGGTGTCGATGCGCAAGAGCACTCCCGACATGATGGACGGTCCCACTTTCACCAAGTTCATCCGCGACCTCTATGGCGAGGACAGCGACGCTTATCGCTCGCTCGGCTGGTACGATGACAAGGGTCAACAGCACTTTGCCAACACCAACTGGTATGACGAAATCTTCCGCACCGCCGTGTCGACCGACCACAACGTCACCATCGCCGGCAGCTCGAAGCACATGCCTTACCGCGTGTCGATTGGTTACACCAACAACCAAGGTATCATCAAGGAATCGAACTTCAAGCGTTACACCGCCAGCGTGAACCTCTCGCCGAGCCTCTTTGGCGACCACCTCAAGTTGAACCTCAACGGTAAGGCCATGCTCGCCACCAACAACTGGACCGGTAACAACAGCGGCGCCGTGGGTCAGGCCCGTCCTTACGATCCCACCAAGCCCGTGATGACCGACAACAGCATCGCCCGCGAATACTTCAAGGGTTACACCCAGTGGTACCAGAGCGGTGGTTTCGACGGCGAGCCCGGATGGCTCTACACCGTGAACCGCAATGCCACCAAGAACCCTGTTTCGTCGCTCAATCTCATCTACGACCGCTCCCACTCTACCAAGTACATCGGTAACTTTGAGGCCGACTACCGCATCCACGGCTTTGAGGACCTGCGCCTCCACGTCAATGGTGGTGCTACCTACAGCCACGGCAAGCAATTGGTGAACCGCGACCGTTACTATCCCGACGACACCTATTATTATTATGGCTACGAGAGCTGGAGCCGCGAAGAGAACTACAGCCTCTCGCTGAGTGCTTACGCACAGTATCTCAAGGAACTCAAGGACCATACCATCGATATCATGGCCGGTTATGAGTATCAAAGGTTCCACCAGTCGAGCAACTGGTACGGTGCCGGTAAGTACCCCATGACCAACACCCAGAGCGCCGGCGAGCCCTTCAACCCGCCCACGACCGAGACCCGTTACAAAACCGGTAACGTGATTGTGTCGTTCTTTGGCCGTATCAACTATGCCTTTAAGGATCGTTACCTGTTCACCTTCACCCTGCGTGACGACGGCTCGAGCCGCTTCCACAAGGACCACCGCTGGGGTCTGTTCCCCTCGGCTGCCTTCGCATGGAAAATCAAGGAAGAAGCCTTCCTGAAGAATGTGCAGGCCATCAACGACCTCAAGCTGCGCTTGGGTTACGGTATCACCGGTCAGCAGGAGGGTATCGGCAACTACACCTACATCCCCACCTACACCCCGAGCAAGGACCACGCCTTCTATAACATTGGCCTCATCAACGGCTTGCTCTATCGTCCCGACGCTTACAACCCCGAGCTCACTTGGGAGAAGACGACGACTTACAACGCCGGTATCGACGTGGCGCTGTGGAACAACCGCTGGACGTTCAGCGTCGACTACTACTACCGCAAGACCAAAGACCTCTTGAACGATGTGTACACCGCTGCAGGTACCAACTTCAGCAACGTGGTGCAAAGCAACGTGGGTAGCCTCCACAACACCGGTGTCGAGTTCACGACCACCGTGCGCCCCATCGTCAAGAAGGACTTCTCGTGGGAAATCAACTTCAACGCCACTTATAACAAGAACCGCATCGACGAGCTTATCACCGGCGAGGGCCCCAACTACAACATTCCTCACGGTGGCGCAGCCGGTGGCGTGGGTGGCAACATCAAGGCTCACCATGTGGGTAACGCCGTGGGCGCTTTCTGGGTGTACCAGCAAGTGTACGACGCTAACGGCAAGATTGTCCCCAACACCTATGTCGACCGCGATGGCGATGGTATCATCACCACCGACGACCGTTACTACTACTACAAGCCCGATCCCGACGTGACCATGGGCCTGAGCAACAAGTTCATCTACAAGAACTGGGACCTCGGCTTCAGCGCTCGCGCCAGCCTGGGCAACTACATGTATAATGGCGTGGAAGCCGGTTCGGCCAACGTGGGCCGCGGTGCCGTGTATGTGAACGGCTTCGTGAGCAACCGCCCCGTGAGCGCTGTGGAGCGCGGCTTGACCAACATGTACACCGAGCAGTTCATGAGCGACTACTGGATTGAGAACGCCTCGTTCTTCAAGCTCGACAACATCACCCTCGGTTACAGCTTCCCCCGCTTGTTCGGTTACGACATCAACGGACGTATCTACGCTACCGTGCAAAACGTGTGTACCTGGACCAAGTATAGCGGCATCGACCCCGAGGTGGGTGGTGGATATGACGGCGACATCTACCCGCGCGCCCTCACCACGATTCTCGGTCTTAGCTTGAATTTCTAATTCATTAAATGCAAATCAAGAATATCACTATGAAATTATCGAGTATTAAATATTTGGTGGCTGCCGGTTTTTTGGCCATGACGTCGCTGTCTTTCACCTCGTGTGTGAACGACCTCGATGTGGAGAACGAAAACCCACAGCAAGTTGCCGACCCCAACCTTGATGCGGTCTTCAACAAGATTTATGCCAACATGAGCCTCACGGGCCAGCAAGGCCCCGCCGGAAGCGGCGACATCGCCAATTTCGACGAAGGCTTCTCGAACTTTGTGCGTATCGTGTGGAACGCTAACGAAATTACCACCGATGAGGCACACTGCTGGTGGAACGACCCCGGTATCCCCGAGTTCAACCACAACGCCTGGACCGCCGAGCACAACTGGATGCAAGGTCTTTACTATCGCCTCCTGTTCGGCGTGACACTCGCCAACTTCTACCTCGACAACACCGAGGGTGCCGACGACGCCGCCACGCTGCAAAAGCGTGCCGAGGCCCGTTTCATGCGCGCCTTCTACTACTTCTATCTGTGTGACCTCTACGGCAACCCGCCCATGGTGACCCACATCTCGAGCGAGAACCCGCAGCAGGCTACCCGCCAAGAAGTGTTCAACTTCATCGAGAAGGAATTCAAGGATATCGTGGGTGACGGCGAAGGCAACGAAATCCTTGCCGAGCCCCGCAGCACCAACTATGGCCGCGCCGACAAGGCCGCCGGTTGGCTCATGCTCAGCCGTCTCTACCTCAACGCCGAGGTTTACACCGGCACCGCACAGTGGCAAAAGGCTAAGGACTATGCCGACAAGGTGCTCCACAGCGGCTATACCCTGCACACTACCGGCAACGAGAACTTCAGCGCATTCCAGATGCTCTTCATGGGCGACAACGACAGCAACGGCGCGCAAAACGAGATCATCCTTCCCGTGCTGTGCGACGGTAACGACGCCCAGAGCTATGGTGGCACCCTGTTTATCATCGCTTCGACCACCAACGACAAGATTCGCGCAAACTACCCCACCGGCACCACCGAGCAATGGGGCGGTAACCGCGCTCGCAAGCAGTTCAGCCAACTGTTCTTCAGCGACTTTGAGGCTCCCAGCAGCACCAATCCTCACGAGACGGCTATCGCCGCCGGTGACGACCGCGCGCTGTTCTACACCGATGGCCACACGCTCTCGATCGACGATGAGAACACCTTCGACACCGGTTATGCTTATGTGAAGTTCCTCAACACCTACAGCACCAAGCCCGACGGTACCGGAACCCACAACACGGCATTCACCGACACCGACTTCCCCATCCTGCGCCTTGCCGAGGCTTACCTCAACTATGCCGAGGCCGACGCTCGCCTTAACGGTGGCACTTGCACCGCCGACGGTGTGGAGAAGGTCAAGGCTCTGCGCGCTCGCGCTCACGCCAACGCCAACATCAGCTCGGTCAACCTGCCCCAGCTCATCAACGAGTGGGCTAAGGAGTTTGGCTTCGAGGGTCGCCGCCGCATGGACCTCATCCGTTTCGGTATGTACGGTGGCCAAAGCAGCTATAAGTGGGAATGGATGGGTGGTACCTATGCCGGCACGCCCTTCAGCGCCAACTATAACATCTTCGCTATCCCCAATAGCGACCTCAACGCTAACAGCAACCTGAAGCAGAATCCGGGTTATTAATGGTTAATTCTTTCAACGTTTAACTCATTTTTAGAGAATATTCAATATGAAAAAATTCAGCATAATGGCGTCTTTGCTCTTGGGCTTGCTGGCGTTCACGGCTTGTGAAACCGACCGCGACGACAACCCCAAGATGAAAACGCCCGCAACGTTCACGCTGCTCAACCCCACCATTGGCGATAACGTCATTGATCTTGAGAACAGCCAGTCGGTCCAGCTCAAGGCTAAGACCCAGCCCGACTATGGCTATCCCGCCGCCGTGCAGTACAGCGTGCAGATGAGCCTCGACAACGACTGGACCGTCGTTGAGGACGAAGAGGCCGCGCCCAAGTTCTACACCATCGAGGGCAACAGCACTTCGATCGACTACGATGTGCCCGCCACCGAAATCGACAAGGGCATCATGCTCATCCGTGGTTACAAGGATGAGGAAGAGTTTGCCGAAGGTGTCGAAACCGTCTACTTCCGCATGGTGGCTCAGCTCGTCAACGACGAGACCGACACCAAGGTTTACTCTAATGTGGTTACCGTCAAGGTTGATCCTTACTACTTGGAACTCAAGGATGCCGCCCCCGAAATCTGGTGGCTCGTGGGTGCCAAGTTCGGTAATGGCAGCAACTGGACCAACAACGCGGATTGCAGTAACATGACGCCGCTCTATGTCAACCCGGCTAACGAGTACGACAAGAAGGACGGCACCGGTGTTATCGAGTACATAGGCTGGTTCGACGAGGGCGAGGAATATAAGATTCTCGCACCTGCCGGTCTCGGTCCTGTCGGTAACTGGAATTATGGTATCTGCGAAGGTACTGAGGAAGGTGGCTATCGCTATCGTCAAAAGGACGAGCCCAGCGGCAACATCAAGGTCACCAAGGCCGGTTACTACAAGCTCGAGCTCGACACTAAGGCTCACACCCTCAAGATGTCGCCTTACAAGGAGGACGTGAAGGTGTGGACCGAGATGCACATGCCAGGCAAGTACCAGGGCTGGAACTTCGAGGAATCGAGCAAGATGAGCCCGCTCACCAGCTACAAGGAATGCCACGACTGGGAAATGTATATCACCTTCACCGAGGATACCGAACTCAAGTTCGCTGCCGGTACCGCTTGGGGCAACGACTGGGGCGGCAAGCTCTTCCCCTATGGTGTGAGAGATGGTGGCGACAACATTCCTGTGCCCGCCGGTTCTTACCGCATCATCTTCAATGACATCACTGGTTACTACATGTTCATTGCACAATAAGTGATTGAACCGTTCAAGTTTGGCCCACCTCACGTGGGTGGGCCGAACTCGATAATATCAATTTTCACATACCATCAATTTTAAAATTGAACAAATAACACGATTATGAAATTAAAATCATATTTATTGTTAGGCCTTGCGACGCTGGCTCTCGCTTCGTGCGACGAAAGCTTCAACGACTGGGCATCGCCCGCAACCAACGAGCAGGGCGCTATCGTGTCGTTTGGCAACGGCTCGATTACCGAGGTGCCTCTCATCGACTTCGCTACCGCTCAGCCTAATGAGGCCGGCGATATCCAAGTGTGCCAGGTGACCGCCCCCACGGCTAATCCCGATGAGTGGGCCAACGCCAAGTATACTATCACGTTTAACGACGAGATTACGCTCGACATGACCGCCAACGGCGAGGTCAACTACGATGCCCTCAGGGAATATGTGACCAAGACTTACGGCGTGGCTCCCGAGGAGTATGACCTCACGGCAAAGGCTGTGGCCTATGTGGGCGACGGCAAGACCGCTGTGAAGATGGTGCTCGCCTCGAGCGACCCTTTCAACGTGAAAGTGAAACAGAACGCTCCGTTCATCGACGAGAAGTACTATCTCATCGGTAATATCAACGGTTGGGATCCCAGCAACACCGACTATGTGGTGGTCAACAACGGTGGCAACCGCTACGAGAATCCCGAGTTCACTATCACCCTCGACGCTACCGGCGAGGACATCTACTTCAAGGTGTGTCCGGCTGTGGCTATCGGTACCGGCGACGATGCTTGGGCTCAAATGCTCACCGCGCTCGACGACACCGATGTGGAAGTGTCGACTATCGACCAGAACTACGGCATCGGCAAGGGTGGCGCTTTCAAGGTGACGGCTGCTGCTCAACAAGGCTTCAAGAAGATTAAGCTCACCTTCAACCTCATGAAGGGTACTTATCGCATGCAGACCATCAACTTCGACGAGTTCATCTATGGTATCGGTAACGGTACAGGATGGAGTCGCGTGTGCCCGGTTCGCTGCGAGAATGGCGACGGTGAATATTCAGGCTTTATCTACATCGATGGCGGATGGAAGTTCCGTCCTCTCGAGAACGATTGGGGTGGCACCGACTGGGGTGGCACGATTGACGCTCCCGACGCACTCACAGGTACCCTCGTCGAGGGTGGTGATATCCCCGCTATCGCAGTTCCCGGTTACTACCGTGTCAACGTGAGCCTCAACAACATGACTTGGGCGCTTACCGAGAAAATCAACACCATTGGTGTTATCGGCTCGTTCCCCGAGACTCCCAACTGGGAGCATGATGCGGCTAAGCTTGAGTACAACGCCGCTACCGGTGCTTGGGAAGGCACTTGCACATTCCCCGCCGGCGTGAAGTTCAAGTTCCGCGCTAACGACGATTGGAAGTGGAATTGGGGCGGCACCGCCGATGCTCTTACCCAGGATGGTCCCGACATGACCATTGAGGCCGGTACTTACTTCGTGCAGCTTTACGCATTCTGCAACGGTAAGGCCCACGTGGTTTACACGAAGCAGAAGGAATAATCTCTGTTCTCTAACTATTCGGTTAGACAACAATCCCAACGCGAGGGCGACACCACCATGGTGCCGCCCTCGTCGCGTCCGGCCACGGGCGATAAAACATAATCATCCTAAAAATGCCGACGCAAGCCGGCATTTTAGGATGGTTACCATCGTGTAAAACCGTTTGTAAGGCGGGTTACTTGGGAGAGAGGGTGACGAGCGGCACGAGCATTTCCTCAAGCGAGATGCCGCCGTGCTGGAAAGTGTCGGTGTAATAGGTTACGTAGTGGTTGTAGTTGTTGGGGTAGGCAAAGAAGTCGCGTCCCATGGCGAAGATATAGGCACTCGACACGTTGGGCGACGGCAACCCGTAACGCTTGGGCTGCTTGATTTCGAACACTTGCCGCGAGTTGTAGGTCATGTGCTTGCCCACCTTGTAGCGCAGGTTGGTGTTCGTGTTGCGGTCGCTGATGACCTTGATGGGGTTGTCGACGCGCACGGTGCCGTGGTCGGTGGTGAGCACGATGCGGGCCTTGCGCTGGGCGATGAGCCGGAAAATCTCGTAGGCATAGGAATTGCGGAACCAGCTTAGCGTGAGCGAACGGTAAGCGCTGTCGGTGTTGGCGAGTTCGCGCATCATCTTCGACTCGGTGCGCGTGTGCGAGAGGATGTCTACAAAGTTGAACACGAGCACATTGAGCTGGAACTTGTCGAGGTCGGCAAACGTGTTGACGAGGCGCTCGCCGGTGGCCAGGTCGCTCATCTTGTTGTAAGAGAACGAGTAGCGGCGGCGATACCGGTCGAGGAAGGTGGCCACAAGTGGTCCCTCGTTCACGTTCTTACCCTCGTCTTCGTCCTCATCGACCCACAGTTGCGGGAAGAGGCGCTCAATGTCGACAGGCATCAAGCCCGAGAAGATGGCGTTGCGGGCATACTGTGTGGCGGTGGGAAGGATAGTCGTGTAGAGCTGCTCGTCGTCGATGGTGTAGAGGTCGGTAAGGACAGTGCTGATGGTCTTCCACTGGTCGAGGCGAAAGTTGTCGATGACGATGAAATACACTTGCTCGCCCTTGTCGAGCAACGGCAGCACGGCGCTTTTGAACACCTCGTTGCTGCGCAGCGGGTGCCGGTCGGTGGTGACCCATTGCTCGTAGTTGCGGCGCACAAACTTGGCGAAAGCGACGTTGGCCTCATGCTTTTGGTGCCGCAGCAGTTCGTCCATGTTGGTGTCGGCGGTCGACAGGGTGAGCTCCCACCGCACGAGGGTGTTGTAGATGTCGTACCATTGCTCGATGGTCGCCGCGCTGTTGATGTGGCTCGTGATGTCCATGAAAGCCTGCTGATAGTCGCTGGTGGCCTTTTGTGCCACAAGCGCGTCGCTGTGCAGGTTTTTCTTGATCGACAGCAAAATCTGCATGGGGTTGACAGGCTTGATGAGGTAGTCGGCGATTTGACTGCCTATGGCCTGGTTCATGATGTTTTCCTCCTCGCTTTTGGTAATCATGATTACAGGCACCTGGGGCTGTGAGAGCTTGATGCGGTTGAGGGTCTCGAGGCCGCTGATGCCGGGCATGTTCTCGTCAAGGATGATGAGGTTGAAGTTCTGGGCCGCCATGGCGTCGAGAGCGTCGCGCCCGTTAGTGACCGTGACCACGTCATATCCCTTGTTTTTCAAGAAAATGATGTGGGGCTTGAGCAGGTCGATTTCGTCGTCGGCCCACAGGATGAGGTTTTGCTTGGAGGTGTCGCTCATTGGGCGGGTGGGGAGAATAGGGATGGATTACTGATTGGTTTGAGGCTCGTCATCGGGCTCGGCGTGCGGCTCGGGCTTGATGTCGTCGGGATAGGAGACGCGCGTCTGGTACATCGTGCACAGGCGGTCGATGAGGAATTCGCGCACGGTTTTGATGTCGGCAAACGTGATGGGGGCCTCGCGGAACAGCCCTTCGGTCATTTGGCTGTTGATGACTTTCTCGACGAGCGCCGTGATGCTCTTCACGTCGGGGGCGGTGAGGCTCTTGCATGCGGCCTCACACGAGTCGGCCATCATGACGATGGCGGTTTCGCGCGTCTGCGGGTTGGGACCGGGATAGGTGTAGGGTGCCGGGTCAACGTTCTCATCGGGGTGCAGCTTGCAGGCGGCCGAGTAGAAGTAGCGCGCGCGACCCTTGCCGTGGTGTTGCGTGATGAAGTCTTTCACCACTTGCGGCAGTCCGGCTTTTTCGGCGCGCCGCAGCCCGTCGGCCACGTGTGCGATAACAATCGATGCCGACTGCACGGGCTGCAGGGCGTCGTGCGGATTGACGCCTTTCTGGTTCTCGGTGAAAAAGGCCGGATTCTCGATTTTGCCTATGTCGTGATAAAGTGCGCCCACGCGCGCCAGCTGGCTGTTGGCGCCTATGCGGTGAGCCGCCTCGCCGGCCAGATTGGCTACTTGCAGCGAATGTTGGAATGTTCCCGGGCACGTTTGCGAGAGTTCGCGCAGCAGCGGGTTGTTGATGTCGCTCAGCTCGACCATGGTCACGAGCGAGGTGAATCCGAAGAGTTTTTCGATGATGAAGATGCCAAAGTAAGCAAACGACAAGACGGTGCAGTTGATGGCGAACATCAGGAACGTGGACCAGTCGATGTGCGTGATGACGCCCTGACGCGACACCAAGATGGCGAAATATGTCAGCGAGTAGGCCAGGAAGATGTAAGCCGCGCCGCGCACGAGCTGAGACCGTTGCGAGAGCTCACGCACCGAGATGATGGCTATCACGCCGGCCAGCACCTGCAGGATGATGAACTCGGCTTGTTCGGGAGCCACCAGCGAGCAGATAAGCACCACGATGAGGTGCACGAAGAAGCCTGTGCGCGAGTCGGTGAATGTGGTGATGATGATGGGTACCAGGGCGAATGGTATCACATAGATGAGCTCGGCGCGGAACTTGGTAATCAGGTACACAAGCACCACAAAGACGAGTATCGACGTCACCAGCAACACCATCTTCTTGAAGTGGGTGAAAATGGCCGGGCGCATGATGCGCATGAACAGGTAAAAGACCACCATGAGCAGTGTCACCACGATGGCCTTGCCGAGCATGGCCACGAGGCGGTCGGTGGCGCTCATGCTGTGCTCGCGCATCATTTCCTCATACTTTTGGATGATGACGTACTTTTGTGGCGTGATGTTGTCGCCATAGTCGATGATTTCCTCGCCGGTCTCGATCACACCGTGGGGAACGATGGCCGCGCGGTATTCCTGGTTGAAGTATTTTTGCGACTCGACGGTGTCTTCGATTACCGACGGAATGAGGTACTTGTCGAGCTTCACGGCGTCGATGGCCGCCTGCTCGTCGGGCGACGTGAGCGTGGTGTCGATGTGGTAATAGGCGTCGCGGCTCGACCGCAATGTGGACGTCTCGAGCATCGCCGCCTCGTTACCCTCGAGGATTCTCACAGTGGGCATCTTGCCCATGGCGATGGCGTCGGCCGTGCTGTTGTCGATGATGCCGGCCTCATATACGCGCTGCGTCATCTTGATGATTTGGCTGCGCGTGTGGGCCGTTACGTTGCTCATTTGGGACAGCGCCGCCTCGAGCTTGTTGACCTGGGTGATGGCCACGTTGTCGTCGATGCGGAAGAAAGGCACAAAACGCTCCATGATGCTGTCGTGGATGGCGGCTTTCGACACCGAGTCGTGCTCGATGGGCACGTCGAAGGGCGCCCTGAGCCGTGGATAGTTCCATGTTTCTCCCTCGTTGTAAGTGAGCTGCATTCCCCTGTCGATGAAGAAGAGCGAAATGATAATGACGCTCATGGCGATCAGGAGAATGATGAAGTATTTATTGCGGGTTTGCTTTTTCATTGTCAAGTTGACGATTAACGGGTAACGACTAACTGCTGCGGTCGGCGCTGGTGACGCCTTTCACTTTCTTGATGCGCTTGCACATCTTGGTGAGCACGGTGTTGTCGGCCACCAGCACGTCGAGGTCACACCTGAACAAACCGTCCTCCGACTTGATGTTGAGGCTGCGCATGTTGATGGCGAGGTTGGTCGAAATGATGTAGATGATTTCCTGCAAAAGGCCCATGCGGTCGATGCCCTCGATGTGTATCGATGCCGGGAAGGTGGAGCTGCCCTTTTGCCATAGGGTCACCACGAGGCGCTCGCCGTAGGAGGCCTTGAGCATGTTGGCGATTTGGCAGTCTACCTTGTGGACCACCACCTCGTTGTGCTCGTTCACATAGCCCAACACGTCGTCGCCCGGTAGCGGGTGGCAGCACTGTGCCAGCTTGTAGTTGCTCACGCCGTCGATGGTTTTGAGCTCATACACTTTTTTGGTGTTGATTTTTTCTTTCTCTCCTTGTGTGGCGGTGTCGCTCGCTTGGGGTGCCGGCTGCACGTCTTTGTTGCCCGAGAACGGGTTTTGGAGCAGCTTGCGGATGAAGCCCTTTTGCTTGGGCTTGGCGCTGGTGATAATTTGCTCGTTGAGAAGAATCTCGCCGTTGCCCACCATGTAGAAGAGCTCTTCTTTGTTGGGCACGCGCTCGTGGTTGATGATGCGGCTCAGGGTGTCGCCCGTGAGCTCCACATTGTGCTCGCGAAGGAAGTCGGTGAGGAGGGTCTCGCCTTTCTCGATGATGCTGCGGCGCTGGTGGCGCAACACGGTCTTGAGGCGTGTCTTGCCCTTGGCTGTCTTGAGGTAATTAATCCAGTTAGGGTCGGGCTTCTGGGTGCCCGAAGTGAGGATTTCCACCTGGTCGCCGCTGCTCAGCTTGTGGGTGGGCGGCACCAGCTTGTGGTTCACCTTGCCGGCGATGCAATGGGCGCCAATCTCGGTGTGTAGCGCGAAGGCCATGTCGATGACGGTGGCGTCGACAGGGAAGGTGAGCAACTCGCCCTTGGGGGTGAAGACTTTGATTTCCTGCGCAAAGAGGTTGAGTTTGATGGTGTCGAGGAAGTCGAGGGCGTTAGGTTCGGGGTTCTTGAGCACGTCTTCGATGGCCCGTAGCCACTCGCTGAGCTCGCTCTCTTCGGCACCCTCGCCAATCTTGTATTTCCAGTGCGCGGCAAAGCCGTGTTCGGCGATGTCGTTCATGCGCTCGGAGCGTATCTGCACTTCCACCCAGTCGCCGTCGGGGCCCATCACGGTGATGTGGAGCGCACGGTAGCCGTTGGTCTTGGGTGTCGATAGCCAGTCGCGAGTGCGGTCGGGATGCAGTTTATACAGGTCGGTGATTTCGCTATAGATGTTCCAGCAGGTGCGTTTCTCGGCCGTGGGGTCGCTGCACGCAAAGACGATGCGCGCCGCATACAGGTCGTAGACCTCGCTGAAGGGGATGTGCTTGGTCTCCATTTTTTTCCAAATGGAGTAGCGCGACTTGATGCGCACCTTGAACTCGTAGCGCAGCCCCAAGCGGTCCAGTCGCTCGCGGATGGGTGCCGAGAAACGCTCGAACACGTCGTTGCGGTGCTGCTCGCTGAGCTGGATTTGCTCGCCGATGGCCTTATAGGCGTCGGGGTGTTCATACTTGAAACTGAGGTCCTCGAGCTCGGTCTTGATGGAGTAGAGGCCCAGGCGGTGGGCCAGCGGCGCGTAGATGTAGAGCGTTTCGCCCGCTATCTTGTATTGCTTGGCGGGTGGCATGGAGTCGAGGGTGCGCATGTTGTGCAACCGGTCGGCCATCTTGATGAGAATCACCCTGAAGTCGCTGCTCATCGTGAGCAACAACTTGCGAAAGTTCTCGGCTTGCACACTGGCGTCTTTGCCGAAGATGCCGCCCGAAATCTTGGTCAGCCCCTCGACGATGCGCGCTATCTTGTCGCCAAAGGTGACGGCGATGTCTTCCACCGTGTAGTCGGTGTCTTCCACCACGTCGTGGAGTAGTGCGGCGCATATCGATGTCGAACCAAGCCCTATCTCCCGGCTGGTTATCGTTGCTACGGCGATGGGATGGAGAATGTAAGGCTCGCCACTGCGGCGACGCACGCCCTCATGAGCCGCGCGCGCAAACTTGTAGGCGCGCTCGATGATTTCCACTTTCTTGCGGTGCTTGCTTGAAAGATAGCCGTTTAGAAGGTTCTGGTAAGCTTCGCTCACCATGCGTTCTTCTTCCTCGGGAGTGTATATTGTGGGTTGATAGCTCATCGGTGCTTCCTTTTTAACCTGCAAATATAATTAAAATATACTGTTTGCTCAACTTTCCCCACCATTTTTAACAATTCAACAATTTGCTATGGCGCGAATCATGCCGCCTCGCCCATTTTACAGGTAACGTGCCGTTATCGAGGCCGTGGAGTGAGCCAGGGCTGTGGGCGGGCCCGAGAAAATGATGCGGCCGCCGGCGTCACCGGCGCCCGGACCCAGTTCTATCACGTGGTCGGCGGCCTTGATGACATCGGTGTTGTGCTCCACGACATAGACCGTGTTGCCCGCGTCCACCATGCTGTCAAACAAGGCGATGAGGTGATGTACGTCTTTGAGATGAAGGCCGTCGGTGGGTTCGTCGATAACGAAAATACCGCGCTGTCCGCCTTGGGCCACCGGCGAGGTGTAAGGCTGCAGGTAGGAGGCTAGTTTCATGCGTTGCAACTCGCCGCCCGAGAGTGTGCTCAGGGCCTGGTTCAGGTGTAGGTAGTCGAGGCCCACGGCGATGAGTGGCCGCAGTTTCTCCTCGACAGGTGTGCCGGCGAAAAACTCGCCGGCGCGGCGCACCGACAGGTCCATAACCTGGGCGATGTTCATGCCGTTGACAGTGTATTGAAGGGCCTCGTGCGAGTAACGTAGTCCGCCGCACGCCTCGCAGGTGGTTTCGATGTTGTCCATGAACGCCATCTCGGCTACCACCACGCCTTTGCCGCCGCACACGGGGCACGCGCCCTTGCCGTTGAAGGTGAAATATTGCTCTTTCATCTTGTGGGCACGGGCAAAGCGCTTGCGTATGTCGGGCGCCACGTCCATATAGGTGGCAGGCGTCGAGCGCAGGCTCGCGCCTATGTTCTTTTGGCTGATGTACACAATGTCGTTGCGCTCGCGCCTGAAACACTCCATGAGCGAACTCTTGCCCGATCCGGCCACGCCGGCCACCACGACGAGTTGGCCCAGCGGTAGGTCTATCGACACGTCTTTGAGATTGTGCAGCGATGCGCCGCGCAGCGAAAAGGTGCCCTGTGGCTCGCGCGGCGACGTGTTAAGTTCGCCGCGGCGGCTCAACATCTGGCCGGTGCTGGTGCCGCTGTGCAGCAGTTCGTCGTAGCTGCCTTCGAACACGATTCGCCCGCCGCGGCTGCCCGGGCCGGGTCCCAGGTCCACGATGTGGTCGGCAATGGCAATCATTTCCTTGTGATGCTCCACAAGCAACACGGTGTTGCCGGCGTCGCGCAACCGCCTCACCGAGTGCTTCATTTTCGCTATGTCGTGGTCGTGAAGGCCCGTGCTGGGCTCGTCGAGGATATACAGCACGTCGGCGAGCGACGAATTGATATATTTGGCGATTTTGCAGCGCTGGGCCTCGCCGCCCGAGAGGGTGCCCACGCCGCGGTCGAGGCTCAGGTAGCCCAGCCCTATCTCTTCGAGAGCGGTGAGGCGTGCGCTTATCGCTTTCTTGAGGTCGACGGCGAGCGGTTGTGTGAGCGACTTGACCCACTCGTTGAGCCGCGTGATTGACATGGCACTCACCTGAGCGATGTTCAGGCCGTTGATTTTGCACGAGAGCACACGCTGGCTCAGCCGCGTGCCGCCGCAGTCGGGACAGGTGCCCATGTGGAGCATGGGATTGAGCACCGCGGCGTGTAGCAGACCCTCTTCCGAGTTGATGATGCTGCGATACATGCGCGGAATGATGCCCTCATATTTTGCCGTCTTGGGCCAGTTTGACGGCGGGTTTTTCAACCTGATTTGTGGACTGTTCAGGAACAAATCCAGCTCCTCAGGACTGTAGTCTTTGATTTTCTTGTCGAGGTCGAACAGGCCGCTGTGGGCATAGCGTATCCAGCGCCAGCCGCCCTTGCCGAACGCGATGTAGTGGATTGTGTCCTCATCGTTGAGACTCTTGTCGAAGTCAATGAGCTTGTGGATGTCGAGTTCGCGAATCTCGCCAAGGCCCGAACAGCGAGGACAACTGCCCTCGGGATGGTTGAAGCTGAACGACTCGGCATAGCCCACCCACGGCTCGCCCACGCGGGAAAACAACAGGCGCAGCAGTGCGGCGATGTCGGTATAGGTGGCAACCGTCGAGCGTGAGTTTTGCGCCGGTTTCTTTTGGTCGATGACTATCGCGATGGGGAGGTTCTCGATGGCGTCGACATGCGGACGGCCATATTTGGGCAAATATTGCTGCACAAATGCCGGAAATGTGTCGTTCAACTCACGACGCGACTTGGCCGCTATCGTGTCGAGCACAAGCGAACTCTTCCCCGACCCCGAGACGCCGGTGAATACGGTGATTTGATGCTTGGGAATCGCGAGCGACACGTCCTTGAGATTGTTCTCGCGGGCCCCGCGTATGAGGATTTTATCGGTATTCATGCTTTGGTTTGAATGTTTGACGGCTTGACAAGCTATTCGCACTGCAAAGGTACCATATATTTAGGACTCCTGCAAATGGGATGTTAGGCGTGGACGTGTTTTAGGACAGTGTTTAAGGACGTAATTTTGGCTCGATTGGGATTGGAGGTTTGCGAAATTCCAAATAGTTTTGTAAACCTGTAAGTTAAAACCGAATTTACCCACAATCGTAGCGCTGAAATGCTGCGTGAGCGCTACGATGGCTGCCGTTTCGGCCCCTGAATGACCGAAATCTACAACCCGTTCAGCCTGGTGAACGTGTTCCAATCACTCATGCTCGAAGACATTGGTTCGACAGCGCCACCCCGTCGGCGCTGATTAAATCCTCAATCTCTATAACTTCAAGCTCGTCGACATTGAGCAGGCGCAAATCAACGAGCGCGATTACCTCATCCCCTACTGGAACGACAGCCGCCGCAGGGTTAAGGTGGGCGTCGTCGTCGACCCCGAGGCCCGCACCCTCAAAGAGTGGAAAGTGGCTGATGAAGGCCTGTAAAAGGGGTTAATAGTGGAAGATGCTTCCCCCGAGGAACTCGCGAAGGAGGCTCGTGGTGGGCACTTCGTTCTCGTCGAGCGGCTCGAAGTAGCTCAAGAATCGCAGCAGCCTGAATGCCTCGGCATATTCAGGTACGTTGCCCGGCACTTGTCGCAAGATGGGCTCGGCGTAGTTACGCATGACCGAGAGCTCGAAAATAAGCGACGAATTGAAAGTGGCGTCGGCATTCTCCTGGAACGGGAAAATCCATTTCTCCTCGCCTCGTCTCACACTGGGCCACCGCGCGATGGTGTCGCGGGCTGTGGCGCCGCGGTATTTAAAGTCGCGGATGATGCGTCGCAGCAAGCGGTTGTCGCTGGTGGGTACCCAGTTGTGGTCATCGATGTGGAGCGTGGTGAGTGCGCTCACATAGACACGGTATTTTTGTGCCTCGTCGATGAGCGGTGTCAAGTCGGGGTTAAGTCCGTGGATGCCCTCGAGCAAGAGGATGTTATTGTCGCAAAGCTGTAATTTTTTTCCGTGCCACTCGCGTCGGCCGGTGGTGAAATTGTAAGTGGGAATTTCCACCTCTTTCCCGGCGATGAGGTCGCGCAGGTTTTGGTTGAGAAGCTCGAGGTCGAGCGCGTAGAGCGACTCGTAGTCGTAGTCGCCCGTTTCGTCGCGCGGGTTGTCCTCGCGATTGACGAAATAGTTGTCAAGCTCGATGATGCGCGGCTCGATGTAGTTGGTCATCAGCTGGGTGCCAAGGCGCTTGCTCGAGGTCGTTTTGCCGCTCGACGACGGGCCGGCGATGAGCACCACGCGTGCGCCGCCGTTTTGATAGCGTGCCGCGATATCGTCGGCGATGGCGTTGAATTTCTTGTTGTGCATGGCCTCGGCCACGTTGATGAGCATGTTGGCGTACTTCATGGTGATGGCCTTGTTCAGGGCTCCCACATCCTCAAGGCGCAGGACATCGTTGAAGCGAATTTGCTCGGTGAACGCCTTGAACATCTTGTCCATGCGGACCATCTTATTGGGCTTGTCGAAGTCGTCGCGGCTCGGGCCCAGCAACAACATTCCTTCCTGGTAGGGCACCAGGTCGAAGGTCTTGAGGTAGCCCGTCGACGGCGCCAGCGGCCCGTAGTAGCTGTCATAGGTGTCGTCGAGCTTGTAGTAGGTGGTGTAAAGGGCGTGCGACGACTCGAGAAGCCTCACCTTGTCGTTGAGCCCTTGCTTGCGAAAGAGCTCAACGACGTCGGTGGTGAGACGCTCGCGCCTGACGAACCGCATGTCGGCGGCGATGATTTCTTTCATGCGCGCCTTGATACCGGCGATTTCGTCGTGTGTCACTTGTTCCTTCTCATGCTTGAGACGGCAGTAATATCCGCCGGCGATAGAGTGCTCGATGCGCAACCGGCGGCCCGGGTGCAGGTCGCGGATGGCCTTGTAAAGGACCATGCATAGCGAGTGGATATAGACGGGTTGGCCTTGCGGGTTAGCCACATCGAGGAATTCGACCATTTTGGGTCCGTAGAGCCGATAGCTGAGGTCCTCGATTTTATTGTTAACACGAGCACAGATAGGTTTGATTTTGAGTCTGTTGCTAATGGTGTCGAAGACTTCGGCAAGGCTCTCGCCTCCGTCAATATCAATATACTCGTTAGTGTTGACGCAAAAAAGTTTTATATCGTCGGCATTCATGATGTTCAGTAGATTAGTGAGTTGCTAAATACTCGTGGCTTGTTACTTGACGCCCAGTTCCTCGCGCACCTTGACAAAGGCGGCGATGCACTTGTCGAGGTGTTCGCGCTCGTGGCCTGCGCTGAGCTGCACGCGGATGCGTGCCTGTCCCTTGGGCACCACGGGATAGTAGAAACCGGTCACGTAAATACCCTCGCGCTGCATGGCGGCGGCGAAGTCCTGCGACAGCTTGGCGTCGTAGAGCATCACGGCGCAAATGGCGCTCTGTGTGGGCTTGATGTCGAAGCCGAGCTCGAGCATGCGGTCGCGGAAGTAGGTCACATTTTCCACCAGCTTGTCGTGGAGCGCGTTGCTTTCCTTGAGCAGGCGGAACATCTCAAGGCTGGCACCCACGATAATGGGAGCCACCGAGTTGCTGAACAGGTAAGGACGGCTGCGTTGACGCAGCATGGCGATGATTTCCTTGCGGCCGGTGGTGAAACCGCCCATGGCGCCGCCAAAGGCCTTGCCCAGCGTGCCGGTGAAGACGTCGATTTTGCCGTAGAGGTTGAATTGTTCGGCCACACCGTGTCCCGTGGGCCCCACGACGCCGGCGCTGTGGCTTTCGTCAACCATGACCATAGCGTCATATTTTTCGGCCAGCTCCACAATCTTGTCCATGGGAGCCACGTTGCCGTCCATCGAGAACACGCCGTCGGTGGCGATGATGCGGAAACGTTGAGCCTGGGCTTCCTGCAGGCATTTCTCGAGCTCGGCCATGTCGGCGTTGGCATAGCGGTAGCGTTTGGCCTTGCACAACCTCACACCGTCGATAATCGAGGCGTGGTTAAGGGCGTCGCTGATGATGGCGTCCTCGTCGGTGAGCAGCGCCTCAAAGAGGCCGCCGTTAGCGTCGAAGCACGAGCCATAGAGGATGGTGTCCTCGGTGTGGAAAAAGTCGCTGATGGCCTGTTCCAGCTCCTTGTGGATATCCTGCGTGCCGCAAATGAAGCGCACGCTCGACATGCCGAAGCCACGTTCCTGCATAATGTCGGTGGCAGCCTTGATGAGGCGAGGGTTGTCGCTCAGCCCCAGGTAGTTGTTGGCGCAAAAGTTGAGCACTGGCGTGTCGGGCTTGACGCGGATGTCGGCACGTTGGGGGGTGGTGATGAGGCGTTCTTCCTTGAAGAGTCCGGCCTCGCGAATGGCGTTAAGTTCGTTGGTGAGATGGGATTGGAATTTTCCGTACATAGTTGTTAGTATTAATTGTTTTTTAGGTTACTCAAAATTCTTGATGTCAAATTGCCAGATGCCACGCGTCAGGCTCTCGGTAGTCGCGCGCTGGCCCTGAAGGCCTTCGTGGTCGAAATGCTTGGCGCCCATGATGTCGGCCTGCGGAATGGCCAGCTTACCGTCGTCGCGGCGGGCCAAGTTCGACTTGTCGTCGGCATAGGTGTAAGTGAAGCGGCCGGGGTTCCCCTCGATATGTTCCACTTCGACGATGCGTCCCTGCTTGTCGAGCTTGACACGGGCGATGGGCGTTGGCTCGCCTTGTTCCTCGTTGTTGGCGTCATCGTCTTTGACTTCGTTTTTCTTTTCGACGCTCTCAAACACCCTGGTAAGCTTGATGTAGTCGCCGTCTTCCTTCTTCTCGATTTTATACTTGGTGATGGTGATGGGATAATTATCGCCCATGACATCGGCCCAGTAGTTGATATAGGTGACCTGGGACGTGGTGGGCAGGCCGTCGTCGCCAAAGCGCATCACTTCGCTGTAAGAGCCCTCGACAGTTTCGGCCACATCGATTGAGACGAGGTGCCCGTCGCGGTCAAACTCGTAGGTGTCGTAGTTCATGTCGCCGCGCGTGTCGTCTTCGGTGAAGACGCCCAGATATTGCACCGGCCCTTGAAGGCCCAGCGCGTCGCGCAAGTTGGGCTGCCCGATGGTGGTTTCGCTCGGGGTGTCGCTACTCTCGTCATCGGCATGATTCTGGTATTTTTGTTTGCCGCATGCCATCAAGGCGACTGCCACAATCGTGAAAGCGAGTGCAATGCCTTTGCTGAAGTTGAAATTGATGCTCATAGTGAATAGTTGTAGTTAATGGTTTGAATTGCAAATGTAGTGAATTTTGCGCACCGATACAATTCTTATCGTCGAAAATGACTAAATTTGCACCAAATTCAACCAAAATGACCGGCAGTAACCGATATATAGCGAAATTGCGGCGGGCAATGCGCTTCGTCGCCGAGCCCGTGCGCGCTCAGGCCGCTTTTTTCTTAACCTTCATGGGAATGACCGGGTGTTGCTGTTGGGGGTTCTTGATGGGTAACCTCGACGAGTGGCACCACGTGAGCGCCACGCTGCAATGGATAGCGGTGTCGGCGATGGTGAGCTACTGCCCCACGTGTGTCGTGCACGCCTGTCGTGGTGGCTGGCGCGTGGCCGCCAAGTGGGTGTTCTACACGGTGGCCTTCGTGCTGATGGGCACCTACGCGTTCTTGTGGAACAACTTCGAGATGGGAATATCGCCCCACACGGCCACCTTGCTGGCCGAAACGAGCGCGGGTGAGACACGGGAATTCATCAACACCTACTATAACACGCAGGGCACCTTGATTGCGGTCATCTGTGTGGCTATCGCACTCGTCATCGTCATCGCGCTCGAGTGGCAGCGCCGCGAACTCTCGCGGCTACTCTACCGCAAGTGGGCGCGCCGCCTCGTGGTACTGCCGTTGCTCGTATTGCTCGTTACGGGTGTGGCATGCGGCTATGTGTTTGTCGAGCTGGCGTTGACGCGCGCCTCGGCCGAAATGGACAAGTGGGAGCGCGATCACGACCCCGACGGCGCCGACTTGGTGACGAGTACCATCTACAGCCTGCACTACCTGCGCACTTCGGGCAACGACATCGAGCTGGCCCGTGCCCAGGCGCGCGCCGTGCGGCGTGAGTCGTGCGTCACGGCCGAGCGCGATTCGCTCGATGTGGTGCTGGTGTTTGGCGAGAGCTATAACAAGCACCATGCGAGCCTCTACGGTTACAAGCTCGAGACAACGCCGTGCCTGCGCCGCGAGCGCGAGGCCGGCAACCTGTTTGTGTTCACCGATGTGATTGCGCCTTACAACGCCACGTCGGTGGTCGAGAAAAACGTGTTCTCGTGCAACAGTATGACCGACGGTGAGTACTGGTACGACCGCCCCACGTTCCCCACGGTATTCCACCGCGCGGGTTTCAACGTCTATTTTTGGGACATGCAGCGCAATTTCATGCCCCACAAGCTCTACACCATCACGGTCAACGATTTTCTCTATAACGAGGAGATTGCCCGCCTGTCTTACACCGACACGGTGACGCGAAACTTCGCTTACGACGGGCAACTCGTGGCCGACTTTTTTATGCACCGCAAGGTGGCGCCGGCGCGTCACAACCTCACGATTTTCCACCTCATGGGCCAGCACGTGAGTCCGCGTGAGCGCTATCCCGCTTCGTATGTCCATTTTACGGCCGACAGCATTCATCGCGACGAGCCGTGGCTCACCCCCGACAAGAAAGGGTATATCGCGCACTACGACAACGCCACGCTCTATAACGACGCCGTGCTCAAAGGCATCCTGGACCATTACCGTGCCCGCAACGCCGTCGTGGTCTATTTTGCCGACCATGGCGATGAGGTGTACGATTACCGCGATGTCAAGGGACGCCACGGTCACTACGACCCCGACTCGCTTCATCTTAAGCACCACATCGAGGTGCCGTTCATGATTTGGTGTAGCGACACCTACAAGGAGCTGCACCCCGATGTGGTGGCGCGCGTCAAGGCCTCGCTCGACAGGCCGTTCATGCTCGACAACGCCTGCCAGGTGCTCTTCCACCTCGCCGCGCTGCAAAGCCCCTATTATCGCGCCGAGCGCGACCCGCTCAGCCCCGACTACAAGGCCACGCGCCGCATCGTCTATTACAAGTACGACTACGACGAGCGGCGCCACAAGTAACCCTCCCCACGCCCTGTCTCAGGTGAGCCCCGAAGGAGGTCACATACGTCGGCGCTGTCGCGCGCATCGTGTGTGCCGGCATGGTCGCGACGTGCCTACTAAACGCAAGGCGATTACAGTTGCACGTCGGGGAGTTCCTTGTAGTTGGCGTTGTTGTCGAGGATGTCTTTGTAGTAGTCGGTGAGGTAGGGCTTGAGCTTGTCGTAGTCCACTTTGATTTCGATGACGCCGCTTTCGACGGGCGCGATGATTCCCTCGGGGAAGACGAAGACGATGCCGGTGGCGCCCAGGTAGAACTCTTGCGGCAGGGTGAGAGCGCGGTGCAGTTGCATGTGCTCGGTGGTGACGAAGTGCTCGATTCGCTCGTTGACGAGGGCGGTGACGCGGTCCTGCAAGTTGAGGTTGATGATCATGTCGATGGTGATGACCTGCTGGCGAAGACGGTCGTAGTGCACAAAGTCGGCCTTGTGGGTGGCGCGGACGCCGTCGTAGTCGTTGCGCACGATTTTGTACTCGAGCAACCGGTCGCTGGTGCAGTGCGGGAAGCAGCGGTAGTAGTGCTCGGCGCCCAAGTTGCCTATTGAGGTGGGACGATCGTCGACACGGCGGAACGAGTTCACGGCGACATTGAATTGCGGCCGCGACAGCACCGAGTCGAGCGCTTCCTTCATGTCGTTAAACGAGCGGCCGAAGAGCTTGGCGATGAGGGCACCCTTGAGGTCGGCCACACCGGTATTGCCGTTGACGCTCACCGGCCACTTGGCGCGCACAAAGGTGATGCAGGTATAGACCTGTCCCGACGGTTGCTCGCTCACGTGGTAGGCATAGTCGCTAATCATTTGGTATTCATCGGGGCGCGAGAGGTCGGCAACGGTGTCGGCGGCCTGCACGCTGTCGCTGTCGAAGAACCGGAACTTGCCGTCGCTGTTGACGATGCCGGCCACGAACCACAGCGCGGCGGCGATGTTCATGACGACGAGCACCCAAACGAGTATCACCAGGTTGTGTTTTGTCATTCTCATGGCTGCGAGGCGATGGTTCGTTCCACATATTCTTTCACCTCGTTCATGAGCCAGCGAGGCGTGCTCGTGGCTCCGCAGATGCCTATACTGCGCTTGCCGGTAAGCCACGCGACGTCGATTTCGCGCTCGTTGCTTATCAAGTGGGACTGCGCGTTGGCCTTGAGGCACTCGCCATAGAGGATGCGGCCGTTGCTCGACTTGCTGCCGCACACGAAGAGTATCAGCTCGTGGCGGCGCGCGAACTCGCGCACCTGCGGTATGCGGTTGGCCACCGAGCGGCAAATGGTGTCGTAGCTGTGAAAGTTCACGCCGGGCGCCACGCGGCGCGCGATTTCGTCGACGATGGTCTTGAAACCGTCGAGTGACTTGGTGGTCTGCGAATAGAGGCAGATGTCGCGGTTAAAATCGATGCGATCTATCTCGTCGACACTCTCGATAACGAGCGCCGTGCCCGCCGTTTGCCCCACTAGACCGTTGACTTCGGCATGACCGCGCTTACCGTAGATGACGATTTGGGGCCGTGCCGCGGCGGTGCCGTCGGCGCTGTGGAAGCTCTTGTGGATGCGGCGTTGCAGCTGCAGCACCACGGGGCACGTGGCGTCGATGATGGTGATGTCGTTGCGGCACGCCGTCTCGTAGGTCGACGGCGGCTCGCCGTGGGCCCTGAGCAGCACAGTGGCGTGATGCAGCCGCGCCAGTTGCTCGTGGGTGATGGTGACGAGTCCGCGGGCTTTGAGGCGTTCCACCTCGTCGGTATTGTGGACGATGTCGCCCAGGCAATAGAGGTGGCCGGTGCGCTCGAGTTCCTCCTCGGCCTTGCTGATAGCCGTGGTCACCCCGAAGCAAAATCCCGAGCCCTTATCTATTTCGACGACAGTCATTTTGTGAAGTGTGAAGTGTGAAGTGTTGCTCAAAGCTCGCAGCTCGCAGCTCGTTGCTTAAACAGGTCGAGCATCCAGCGGTTTTGCTCGTCGATGGTCATCGACGAGTTGTCGAGGTCGACGGCGTCGTGGGCACGGCGCAACGGGCTCTCGTCGCGCGTACTGTCGATGCGGTCGCGCTCCACGACGTTGGCCAGCACTTGCTCGTAGGTGGTGGTTGTGTCGCCCTTGGCGCGCAATTCGTCGAAGCGGCGGCGCGCGCGGGTCTCGGCGCTGGCGTTAACAAATACTTTCATCTCGGCGTCGGGGAAGACGACGGTGCCGATGTCGCGGCCATCCATCACGATACCCTTGTCGCGCCCCATGGCCTGCTGCTGACGCACCATGGCGCGCCTCACGGGGGCAATGGCCGCCACAAGGCTCACCTTGTCGCTCACGCGCATCGAGCGGATGTCGCTTTCCACATTGCGGCCGTTGAGACAGGTGAACGAGGTGCCATCATCGTCCACGCCAAAGGTGATGACGATGTCGTCGAGAGCCGCCGTGAGTGCCTCCACATTGACGTTGTCGCCGTGAATCATGTCGTGGTCGAGGGCATAGAGGGTGACAGCGCGATACATGGCGCCGGTGTCGATATATGCGTACCCGATGGTTTTCGCCAGGTGCTTGGCCATCGTGCTCTTGCCGCTCGACGAGAAGCCGTCGATGGCAATGGTGATTTTTCGTTGTTCTTTTTTCATCGTTAATTAAGCGAATAGTTTGATACCGCAAAGTTAGTCAAAAAAACGATATTAGGGCCGTTGCGGCCGCACGTTTTTTGTCTCGCTCATTGCGAGGAGGTGATGCCGGCGGCGGCCTCGAGGGCCGTGAGCATCGACAACCCGGTGGTGTTGCCCAGGGCGATGGGCGAGTTGCCCGCCAAGATGGAGCCTGCCGCCCACAGGTTGGGCACGGGTTTGCCGTCGTGCAACGGATGCAGCCGCTCGTCGGTGGCGACGCCAAACTCCATGTAGGGCTGGCGGTCGTAGAGGTATTCGCGTGTCCAGGCGTCGCGACCCCGCGGGGCGTCCACATCGAGGCCGAAAATTGGCTCGACAACACGGTCGTGGGTGGCGATGAGGCCGCCGCTCATGAACGAGCCGCTCGCCAGCAGGTAATGGTTGGCGCGTATTACCTGGTCGGGGAGGTTGCGCGCCTTGATGCCCAGTACACGGCACGACAAGGGGTCGATGGAACCCGACGTGACCGCGCTGCCCAGCATATAGGTGCCGCCCAGCGACACGAAGTGCTTGCGAAGCAACGTGTGGATGCGCGTGCCGCCCACACTGGCCGGCAGGGTGGGCACCAGGTACAGCTGGCCGTCGAGCAGGCGCCGCAACCGGCGGCTGGCCTTGTCGTCGTCGAGGCCCAGCAGGGCGGGGAAAAGGATGGCTTGCGAGTCGTCGTCGGTGTGACTGTTGATTTTCGCGGCCAGGCTCACGAGGGCCGCGTCGCTCTCGAGGGTGCGCGCGAGGGCCGTGGAGCGCATCTCGCCCGGTGTGGCGCGGCGTCGCTCGATTTGCGGCGTGGTGATGTCCTTGCAGTCGCAGTCCACGCCCAGGCGTCGCATGCCGGCGGCCACGAAGTGGTCGGGGAAGTCGAGGAAGCCCTTCACGTTGAACACCGTGGCGCGTTGCCACGGCAGTTGCTCGCGGTTGTCGATGCGCAGGTAGTCGTCGAGGGTGAGCCACGCCGGCTTGAGCAGGCCGGTGGGCGTGACGCGGTAGTGGTTGCGGCGCAGGTTGCCGCGCACCTTCACGCCAGCCTCCTCGAGGATTTCGCGAGCCTGAGCGGCGCGTGCCGCCACGTCGGCCACGCGGCTATAAGGGTGCGATGGCGGCAGCGCGGCGATGGCCTCGAGCGGGCGTGTGACCTCGTTGCCGTCGAGGTCGCGCCCCATCAGCTCGAGCGACCCCGAGTTGTAATACAGTCGACTTATGCCCTTGGCGAGGATGGCCACTTGCTGTCCCTGCTTGGCCAGGGCGATGCCCGCCATGAGTCCGCTCAGTCCTCCGCCCGTGATGATAGTGTCATATCTCATGCTTCTTTTTCCTCCTCCTTGTCGTGTGATGAATTGTCGTTATCTTGGTCGGGACGTTGAGCCACCGTGTCGAGGCCGCACAAGTCGGCATAAATCGAGGCCGTGATTTGCGCCTCGCTGAGCGTGTTGCCCCACGCCACCGGACGCATGCCTTTCCAGCGCTCGTTCATGAACTCGGCCAGCTCCACGAGGTTGCGATCGGCTTCGCCCTTGAAGCGGCACAGCAGGGTGGAGGCGCGGCAGGCGCACAGCTTGCCCTGGCAGGCGCCCATGCCCACGCGTGTGCGCCGCCGCAGGTTGAGCAGGTTGTTGACGTTGAGCTTGTTGATGGCGAAACGTATTTCGCCCACACTCACTTGCTCACATTCACACACCAGCGCGTTGTCGTCGGGCGAGGCGTCGCGGCGCGCCGCGAAGATGTTGCCGTGGCGGCCCTCGGCGGCGCGGTGCCCCATGTCGTAGCCCGTTTTGGGCTTGCGCTGTTTCTCGGGCTCGCTGCCCGGTAGCGGCGTGGTGGCCGTGGTGCAGGGCGCGGTGCGGCCCAGTTTCTTGCAGGCCAGGTCGGTGGCCACCTCGCCCATGAGGCGGTAAGTCATCATCTTGCCGCCAGTGATGGTGATCAGGCCCTCGGCGCCGTCGCGCTCGGCGTGGTCGATGAGCACGATGCCGCGGCTGATGCTGCGGCCCGTGGGGTCGTCGTCGCTGGCCACCAGCGGGCGCACGCCGGCGTAGGCGCGCAGCACGCGTGCTGTGGCCAGTCGCGGCACGAGCTTTTGTCCCTCGGTGAGCAACAGGTCGATTTCGGCGGGCGACACGCGCATGTCGTCAATGGTGTCGATGGGCACGCGCTCGCTCGTGGTGCCCAGTACGCAAATCGTGTCGTCGGGCACCAGGATGTCGCCGTTGGCCGGCAGGCGGCACCGGTTGATGACCATGTTGTTCACGCGGTTGCCGAAGATGAGCAGCGCGCCCTTGGCGGGGAGCATACCCAGCGTGATGCCCGCCTTGCGCAGGATGAGCGTGCCCCAGATGCCCGCCGCGTTGATGGTGACACCGGCACGGGCCTCCTTGACGGCGCCCGTGTGGTTGTCGCGCAGGGTCACGCCCTCCACGCGCCCGTTGCTCATCAAGAAGCCTATCACCTCGTGAAAGGTGTGAATCACCGCGCCGTGGCGGCGCGCGTCCACCACGTTGGCCGTGGTGAGGCGGAACGGGTCAATCGAGGCGTCGGGCACGCGCACCGCGCCCGTGATGAGCGGGTTCACGCTCGGCTCGAGGCGGCGCGCCTCCTCGGGGTCGATGACATCGGCGCGGATGCCGGCGCGGCGGCACGCGTCCACAAAGGTCGCCTGGTAGGCCAGGTCGTCCTCGGGGAGCGACAGGAACAGACCGTCGGTCTCCTCGACGCAGTGGCGCGCGATGCGCCGCAATATCAGGTTCTCGCGCATGCACTCGGCGGCGTTGTCGCGGTCGGTCACGGCATAGCGCGCGCCGCTGTGCATCAGGCCGTGGTTTCGGCCCGTGGCGCCGTAAGTGAAGTCAAAACGCTCGACGAGGAGCACGCGCAGGCCCCTCGTGGCGCAGTCTCGAGCCGTTCCGGCGCCGGTGATGCCGCCACCTATCACGATGACGTCAAACTCTCCCAGCGACTGCGGCCCATTGATGTTTCTTAAATCCATTCGCCCTCGGTTTATTTACTCAACAAAATTACTCACTATTTCGCAACCCTCAAAATATTTTACTCATTTTGGGTACAAAAGGTGAAAAAAGCGGGCTGGGAACTCACTATTTTTCGCTGCTTCCTGGACTTTCCTCCGGGTCGCTGGTCGCGCCATAATATTGTTTCACGCGCCAAATGTTTCGGGTGAGGGCGTCATGGTCAGTGAAAGCCTGAATGTCGAAAATCACGTTATTTACGCGGAGTTTCAAGTAATTGTCCTTGAACGAAATGACATCGCCTTTTTTTAACAGAGGAAAAACCGAGGTGCAACTCGTTACAGCGACATCGTAACGGTAAGGTTCGACAAAAGCGGTCTCATCGAAGTCTTGGCGGTCGGTGGCGAGGAGCGTATCAATGACATATTCGCAGGACGATCTCATCACGATTCTATAATTGTCGGTAAAATAGTATTTCGATGGCCCATCGATTTCGCCCTCACTATGCCCGTGGACTAATGAAATGTTAGAAATAAGCATCTCGTCCTCATCGGTGAAATCAATCCTCAAGTTCCTCTCCTCCATGTCATGGAACGTGTAGGCAAAGGGGATATAGCCTTTTGCCCGCTCAAATGCATTCAAATTATTGGCTATCCACTCATCGCGTCCCACATCCACCATTTCCCAATATTCTTCCTCGGGTTTGCTTTGAGCGTGGCTGCCTGTAAATGCCAATAACAATTTGAAGAAACTAAAGAAAAACCTGATGCTCATTTCTCACCAAAAACTTCTTCTTTCACAAACCGATTGAACAGCCTCAAATCATCGTCAGTAAACCCCTGAACGTCGAAAAAAAAGGAGCCAATCCTTATTTTTTCGTAATTGCGCTCGAAATAGATCCGGTCGCCGGGAGCAAGCAACGGGAACAGCGCGTCGCCCAACACCACATCTTCCCGCGAATAATCGAATGGGGCAACGACTTCTTGACCCGTTTTACCGGAGCGAGTGGTGCTAACGATGCCATCGACCACAACCATCAGCTTGTCCTCAAAATGGACGCTATACATATCGACAAATTTCAAGTGGTCCGCTTTTTCATTACCCAGTTCTCGGGTACGGCGGGCCGACAGCCTGTTGGAAATGCGCATCACTCCTTTATCCACAAATTCCACCTTCAGCCGTCTGTCGGTCAAATCGTTAAAAAAATAGGAAAATGGAGGATAACCGTGTTCGGCATAAAAGCCCGACGACACACGTTCCATCCAATTTGTGGCCGAAGTGGCGCACGTCGTTTGCGCAACACAAGGAAACACCTGCATACACGCGCAAAATAGAACCACCCGAAGCACCCTCTCATTTGCCTGGAGCCGCGAATTGATAAATCTTCTTATCATAACATTTCTCATTTTTATGGCTTTTTCAATATTTCAATTTCAAAATTGTCAGCACCCAAGGGCTTTCGTAAATCAAGATGTGAAATGTCAACGGGATAAGTTAGGACTTGATAATTCCCGGCTATTATTTCTATACGTTCATGACTGATAAAGCGAAAGGGTGGTTTAGCGACCGTAGGCGTCTTGGTGCGTCTCTCAACGCCATCGCCAAATGGGAGGAGAACGTTGACGTCCCTATACACCGCAAGCTCAATAGTTATTTCTTTCACACTCTCAGGTGTTTGTTCTTTTTTAAAAGCAATGCTGTTTCGAGAGTGGGGGTGGCCATATTTCGGCTCGTTTTCAAGGTATAGATAGCCGAATCTTAGATTAGAAACGTTGAGGTTTATGCTTATTGTGTCGTGAGGCGGCAATTCAACAAATCTGTAATTGTATTGTCCTTTTATCAAAGGCCGTTCAGGCGTCAATTTAATCAAATCGTTCGGTGGGCCGACTGTAAGGAATTCTATAAGTGGCAAATACGAGAATTTATATCTATCTTGCACGGGATTGTACCTGAAAAAAACCGGTGAATGCGTCTTTAAATATGAACTGAACAAGTAAACTGCATTATCTTCCTCATTAGCAATCGTCACATGGAAATAGGTCATATCGCTCGTCACATCCGTTATCCTCACCTTTTCGCCCTCGCCCGCAAAAAGACGAACGGGTGAGTATGAAATCATAAGGGCTAAACAGCATAATGATTTAATAATCTGTTTCATAATGATTACGATAATATGGCAATGGAGCTAAGTGCAGTAATGACCGGGCGACGTTATGGAAATCCACGACTTTATCTTGTGATTGACCTTTATAAAGCACATGACCTAAACCATGAAAAAGCAAATCATCCCTTGAAGATTCCTTAAATCCACGATATAATTACTTCCAAGTTATCTTTGCATAATAGTTAAGATGATAATCCCAACAATCTATGCGGGCTATTTCGTTTGTCTCTTTGATTTTAATGGAAACGTTGCTTTCTTTAGTTTGCTTTTCAACAAATTGACGCGTGCAATCGCCAGCAATAATTACTAAATAATCGCCATGATGCATATATCCGATAATGTCATTTTGCTTTAGAAAGACCAAGTCAGGAATCATGCTGATTGACAATAACTTTTTATTCATTCTATCTTCTTTCGTAAGATTAGGCGAATACATATTATCTGGGAAATCGCCTATCCGAAACATTATAAAAGATTTATCTGGGTTCGCCGAATGTGAGTAGGCTTTACTATAGTTCCTCAAAAGGGAATCCATACCCGCATGAAAATTAGATATGGTTGAACTATCCACAACGAATTTCAATTCGGGAATGATTCGTTCAGTGTAACTTGTGGATTCTTGTGCTCTTCCTTTATTGCTTGTTGAGCAGGCTACCAACAAAAAACCGAGCAATAATATAAGATATGTTTTTTTCATTTGCTTTTCTTGCGTTCAACAACGATTTCAGGTAACACTTGATCCATATATTTACCTTCATCCTTGTAGAAAACGTCATAAGGTGTATATTTAAAAATTTTGTTATAAATATGAAAAATCACTTTGCCGTTATAAGCATTATGAAGTTTTTCGGCAAAATCCATATCACCGCGACTCATCTTCGTTTCCTTGGGCGTCGCCTTTTGGGGCGTTTCTTCTCAGTGTCAGGGTTTGTTAATTTGATTTTCGCTTCGTATATTTGATTTGGAAAAGCGAAATCATCGACGCAGGGAAGCATTTCATAGAAATATAACTTGAGCTTTCCCGAATCGGCACGCGGGTCTTCTTCCACTATTCGAAATGCCTCCGGTCCACAAACCAGCACTTTAAAACCTCTGTAGTGCAAATAGCCTACAAAATGGGCCGATTTCTCTATCGATTTAAGCCTCCCGAATGAAACGAATAGGTGATAACGTGTTTTTCTCTCATAATCAGTCAACCTGTAATGAGAATCTTTGTCAAATCGTCCCAACCAATAAAATATAACAATAGCCTCATCAATTTGTCGTTTGCGATTAAACGCAACACTGTCACGATATATAACAGAATCAATGGCAGTATAAAAATAGTCATGGCTGAATTCCACCTTGGGCACCTCAATCGAGTCAACCGCCTGGGCAACCGCCTGACATGAAGCTATGCAAAGAATTAAAACAAATATATACCGTAACATTTTACCTCATTTTTTTTATGACCAACAACCTCTACTTCAGGAAGTTCCTAATCCATATTATCGCCTTTGTTTATGTAATAAATAGTGTATGGATAATAGCCGTGCTTCCTCGTAAAAATATTAAATAATACGTTGCCGTCGTACTCCAGGGTGAGGTCATCGAAACTGTCGTTGGTGCCGTCGCCCGTGAGCGCGTCGCTGCCGCGCACGATGTGCGTCACGTTGCCGTTCTCGTCGTAGGCGAAGCACTCGCCGAAACGCATCAGCGAGGAAACCTCGGGCGACGGAGGTATCGTCGAGTAGTCACGCGACGACAGGTAACTCGCCTCCTGCGCCGACACCGAAGCGCACCAAAGACACACCAACATGGCTTGGATAATGTGGAACTTTTTCAAGACTTAGAGCTCTATCATTTGTTTTTCAGCTACAAATATACATCTATATTTTAACAAAACAAAAAAAAATTGCGCATTTTTGGGACTCATTTTGGCTGCAAAAGGTGAAAAAAGGCTGTGCGCGTAGCGCATTTAGCCAAAAAAACCTTATCTTTGTGGCACAAATAATCAAAAACAAACTAAACTATGAACATCTCAATCGTTGGAACCGGATATGTGGGCCTCGTGACCGGCTCATGCTTCGCCGACATTGGCGTGAACGTGACTTGTGTGGATACCGATTCGCGCAAAATCAACCTGCTGCTCTACGGGGGACTGCCCATCTATGAGCAGGGCCTGGAGGACACCGTCAAGCGCAACGTGGCCGAGGGGAGGCTTCACTTCACGGCCGACCTCGACACGGTGTTTGACGACGCCGACTTCGTGTTTTGCTGCGTTGATACGCCGCCGGGCCCCGACGGCGCCACCGACCTGGAGCAGGTGCGCCTCACCGCCGAGCACTTCGCGCGCGCCCTTGACCACTATATGGTGTTCGTCATCAAGAGCACGGTGCCGGTGGGCACCAGCGACATGATTCGCGACCTCATCGCCGGCATCCTGGCCGAGCGCGGCGTGAAGGAGGAATTTGACGTGGTGAGCAACCCCGACTTCCTTACCGAGGGCAACGCCATCAAGGACTTCATGCGACCCGACCGCGTGGTCATCGGCACCTACAACGAGCGTGCGCGCCAGGCCATGGACCGCCTGTACCAGCCGCTGCGCTACAACCATTTCCCCACGATTTACACCAATAACGCCACCGCCGAGATGATCAAGTATGCCGCCACGTCGATGCTGGCTACGCGCGTGAGCTTCATGAACGAGATAGGCAACTTGTGTGAGGTGGTGGGCGCCGACGTCAACACGGTGCGCCTGGGCGTGGGCACCGACAGCCGCATCGGCCCCAAGTACATCTATCCGGGCTGCGGCTACGGCGGCACGCTGTTTCCCAAGGATATCAACGACTTGATTAACATCGCCGACCGCCATAACTACCCGATGGACGTGTTGCGCGCCGTGGAGCGCGTCAACAACCGCCAGAAGCGCGTGCTCTTCGACAAGCTCGCGCGCCACTATGGCGACGACCTCAAGGGCAAGACGGTGGCCATCTGGGGACTGTCGTTCAAGCCCGAGACCGACGATATCAGCGGTTCGCCGGCCATCACCACCCTCGACCTGCTCATCGAGGCCGGCTGCCACGTGCGCGTCTTCGACCCGGTGGCGATGAATGCCTGCAAGTATCGCTGGAGCGAGATTTATTGCGCCCTCGACATCTATGACGCCGTCGACGGCGCCGACGCCCTGATGCTCGTGACCGAGTGGCGGCAGTTCCGCGTGCCGGCTTGGGACCGCGTGATGCGCGCGATGCGCACGCCGGTGGTCATCGACGGCCGCAACATCTACGACGCCGCCGAGCTCGAAGTGAGAGGGTTCACCTATTATTGCATCGGCAAGTGAACGGCGAGTTAAGGCAGTGGGAAAAGATTATCATCGGCATTGACCCGGGCACCAATGTCATGGGCTATGCCTTGCTGGGCGTGAAAGCGAAAACGCTCGGTGTGATTGCTATGGGCGTGCTCAGGCTCAATAAGTTTGAGGACCACTACATGAGGCTGCGACGCATCTATGAACGCGTGGCGGGGCTCGTCGAGGAGTTCCTGCCCGACGAGATGGCCATCGAGGCACCGTTCTTCGGCAAAAACGTGCAGTCGATGCTCAAGCTGGGACGCGCGCAGGGCGTGGCCATCGCCGCCGCCCTCTCAAGGCAGGTGCCCATCACCGAGTATGAGCCGCGCAAAATAAAAATGGCTATCACCGGCAACGGCGCCGCCAGCAAGGAGCAGGTGGCCGCCATGCTGCAGCGCGTGCTCGCCATCTCGCCCGACGATATGCCGCGTTTCCTCGACGCTACCGACGCCCTGGCGGCCGCGTTGTGCCACCACTACGAGAGCTCGAAGCCCATCAAGAGCGGTGGCTCGGGCTCGTGGAAGGATTTTATCGCCCGCCACCCCGATCGGCTGGCGCGGTGAGCACAGGGTGTAAAGGGTAAGGGGTAAGTAAAGTTTAAAGTGTTAAGTGATATGACTCAAGAAACTGTTTCTCAAGAGACTCCTCGCAAGCGCTACGACTTTGACCGTGTGGCGCGACTGGTCATCACTGTTATTGTGGTGGTGGCCATCATCTATGTGCTCAACTACTTGAGTGGCGTGCTGTTGCCCTTCCTCATCGGGTCGCTGCTGGCTTATATGCTCAACCCGCTGGTGGAGTTCATTCAGCGGGCGTTGCGCCTGAAAAGCCGCATCATTCCCACCATCCTGGCGATGATACTGGCGTTGGGCACCATCGTGCTGGCGTTATGGTTCGTGATTCCCTATCTGGTGCGTGAGTTCACGGCAATGGGGCAAATGCTGGCCAAGTATGCCCAGGCGTCGTTCACTACGTCGCAAATTCCGCCGGCCGTACACGACTTCTTGCGCGAGAATCTCGACTTCGAGAACCTGCAGTCGCTCTTCACGCGCGAGCAGTGGCTCGAAATCCTCAAGGGTGTGGCCAGCGGCACGTGGAGTGTGGTTGACGGTACGGTGAGCGTGGTGCTGTCGCTGGCAACGTTGCTCATCGTGCTGTTGTATATGTTCTTGATACTTATCGACTACGAGAAAATCACGCGGGCCTTCAAGGGGGCGATTCCGCCGCGTTACCGTCGCCTGTCGCTGCGAGTGATGCGCGACGTGGGCAAGACGATGAGCCGTTACTTTCGCGGTCAAGCCCTCGTGTCGTTTTTCGTGGGCGTCATCTTCGCCATCGAATTCTACATTATAGGGTTACCCATGGCTATCGTGTTCGGCATGTTCATCGGCGTGCTTAACATGGTGCCTTACCTGCAACTCGCCTCGATTCCCATCGCCGCCTTCCTGTGCCTTGTGGCAAGCGTGGCTACCGGCGGCAGTTTTTGGGCGCTCTTCGGGTGGACTATCGGTGCCTATTGCCTGTGCCAGGTGATTCAGGACCTGGTGCTCATCCCGCTCATCATGAAGTCGCAGATGGGCCTTAATCCGGCCATCATTTTCCTCGCTCTCTCGGTATGGGGCTACCTGCTGGGCCTGCTGGGCCTCATTATCGCCCTGCCCATGACCACGCTCATCGTGTCGTACTACAGCGAGTTTGTTCTACACGCGCCCAACCCCCTCTATCACAACCGTAAGAAAAAGAAAACCAAAACCGAACAGCTCAAGGAGGTTATCGCCCGCGAACCCAAGTGAGCCGTGCGCGATAGTGGCGAGGGTTACCGCTTGCGCCTCGTGGCGCGATGTAGCAGGGTGGCGCCGAACAACAGCAAGGCCAGCGACATGAGGTGGGCGACCGGATAGAGGTCGACGCCAAGGTGCGGACCGAGCGGACACACCAGGTGGGAAACGGCCATGGCGGCCACGACTTGGAAAAGATAAGTCTCGAAACTGATGCGGCCCAGCCACTTAAAGGGACGCAAGGCGAGGAACTTGCCGATGAGGCCTTCGCGGCCCTCGTTGTAGCCGGCGACAAAGATGATGGCGCCGATGGGGAGCCACCACAGCGGGGTGTTCTCCCACGGCGCGGTGGCCTCGCGGCACAGCCGGTTCAGGGCGATGGCGGCGGCAAAAAGGACGAGGGCGCCCACTTCGAGCGCGAGAGGGCGTTTGCCGTGTGGGACCGCTTGGCGCGCGTCCCTCACGAGGCGATAGAGAACCATTCCCAGGAAATAGTCGATGAGGCGCGTGGGCGGGAAAAAGAAGAAAAAGTCGCGCCACGACTGCGGTAGCCACGGGCACGCCACGGCAAACCCGACGCAGAGCGTCGCGGCGAGCGCCAGACAGCGACGTGTAGAGAGGCGACGCAGCACGACGAGCAACGGCGGCGTCGCGGCGTAACAAAAGAGGATGGTCGAGAGGAACCACGCCGGCACGTTGAGCGAAAGATATACCTCGTGTCGCGGTACCCACGCGTGGAGCAGGCCCGCGTTGAGGGCCAGCGTGCCACCCGTGGGCAGTTTGCCCAGGTATCGCCAGTTGAAGAGCAATACAGCGGCAAGGGCGAGCCAGTGCAACGGATAGAGGCGTCGCGCCCGCTTTCCCACGAAACGGCCCCAGGCGGGTGCCGTCCACATGGTGTCGCCGTGGTGCATGGCGTTGAGATACCCGGCGGCGACGAGAAAGAAGTTCACTCCTGACCAGGCAAGCTGGTCGAACCGGCCATCGGGATAATAATGGAAGAGGACGATGCACACGGCAAAGATGCCGCGCCACGCGTTGATGGTCGTGTTTGCCGGCCGTGACATCGCTCAATCGACGATGGAGGTGTAGTTGCTCTTCTTGATGCGCATGCCGCGCAACCGGTAAGCGAAGTTGACCACCGGGCGCCACCACAGCAACGGTGTGGCCATGAGCCACAGGCGAGGCGCCTGCAAGGTGGCGCACATGCGCTTCACGGCCAGCCCGGTGAGTAGCCACAAGGCGAGAGCGAGCACCGCCACGATGGCCACGGTGAAAGCGTTGCGCCAGTCGAGGGCGGCTGCCGCCGCGAGCGCTCCCCATGCCACATAGTGGAGGCACGACCACAGCCCCTGAGCCAGGAACGGGCGGCGCGTGGGCAGTTGCGACGTGGTGAAATCGCGGCGCAACTTGAGCTCGTAATGGGCGCGTGCCACATTGTGGTAATGGGCCTCGGCGTGGCTTGCGACGTCGAGCTCGACGCGCGTGTTGTCGCCACGCGCTATCTCGCTCACGAAGACATCGTCATCGCCCCACTTGAGGTCGAGCGAGCGCGAGAAACCGGTGTTGTCAAAGAAAAGTCGGCGGCGGTAGGCGAGGTTGTCGCCGGTGCCGCGGTAAGGACGACCCTTGATGGCGCTCCCCAGCCACTGCGAGGCGGTCATGACGCTGTCGAGCACGCGGTAGCGGCGACCTGTCTTGCGGTCGTCGTCATAGCGGTAGTGGGCATAGCCGAGCACCACGTCGACACCCGGCACAAAGTTGCGCGCGATGAGGCGCAGCCAGTCGGGGGCCTCGACGCGGCAATGGGCGTTGGTGTTGATGACGATTTCGCCGCGGGCCGCCTTGATGCCGAGCATGAGCGATAACTTCTTGCGCGAGAGCGAGCGGGTGCCCTCGGGAATGAAGGTGGTGCGCAGGTGGGTGTAGCGTGTGAGCATCTCACTCAGGTAGTCCTTGGTGCCGTCGCTCGAGTCGTCGTCGGCCACGATGACTTCATAGCGCGGATAGTCCTGCTCGAGCAACGCGGGCAGGAATTGTTCGAGCCATTCCACGTCGTTGTGGGTATAGACCAGCACCGATACCATGGGCAACGACTCGTCGTCAAGGTAGGCGCGCACAGCCTCATCGCCGGTGGTGTGGCGTTCGAGGCGGCGTGCCTTGAGCCACAACCACACCACCACTATCGTGGCGGTCGTGGCGGCCACAGCGAGCAGTGCCCACAGCAGGGGCGAGAGAATGACGTTGAATGTCATGAGGTGCGCAACGATAATAGTAATTGTTAATCAAGCGCTTTCTTAATGTCTTCAAAGATGCCGTCGATGGTGCCTGTGCCCCGGATGAGGCGATACAGGCCGCGCTCCTGATAGAACTCCTTGAGCGGTGCCGTGAGGTTGTGGTACACGGCGATGCGTTTCTTGATGGTCTCCTCGTTGTCATCGCTACGGCCGCTTAGCTGACCGCGCTTGACCAGGCGCACGACGAGTTCCTCGTCGGGGACTTCGAGTCCCACCACATGGTGCACGCCGGTGCCGCGCTCGGAGAGCATGCGCTCGAGGGCTTCGGCCTGCGGTATGGTGCGGGGAAAACCGTCGAAGATGACGCCGTTTTTCGCCTCATCGCGGTGCTCGTCGAGCACGCTGGCGAGAATGTCGATCATGAGTTCGTCGGGAATAAGTTGCCCCTGGTCCATATAGGTGCGGGCGGTCTTGCCCAGCTCGGTGCCGCGGCGCGTGTGGTCACGAAGCACGTCGCCGGTCGAGATGTGGAAAAGGTGATAGTTCTCAATGAGTTTTTCGCTTTGCGTTCCCTTTCCTGAACCGGGAGCGCCGAAAATGACGATATTCAGCATGATGTTTTGTGTTAATAGTTTGTGTAATTTCTCTTTGAATCAGTCCACTTTCACATAGATGTCGGGCAGTGAGCGGGCTTCGCCGTCAAGGTCGAGCCCGTAACCCAAAATGAAACGGCTGGGAATCTCAAAGCCCACATACTCGGGCACTTGTCCTGTGGTGAGCGAGGCCGGCTTATAGAGCAATGTGGCCATTCTCACGCTCTTTACATTCTTGGTCTTGAGCAAGGCGCGCAATTCTTGTGCGGTCACGCCGGTGTCGACAATGTCCTCGATGACTATGACATCGCGGCCGGCAAGGTCCTCGGCAAAGCCCATAACCTGCGTCACATGGCCCGACGACGATGTGCCCTCGTAAGACTTGAAGCGGATGAAGGTGATTTCGCTGTGCTCAAGGTTCACCGCCCTGAAAAGGTCGGCGGCAAAAATGAACGAGCCGTTGAGCACGCTCACAAAGATGGGCGCGGTCTCGTTGTCGGCATAGTCGCGCCTGATTTCTTGCGCCACTCGCTGTACTTGTTTTTGGATTTCTTCCCGACTGATGTAAGGCTCAAAGTCGAGGCCTTTGATGGTGACTATTGACATGGGCTTCCCTGTTTTTAATTTTAAAGACGCAAAGTTACAACACATTCTTTCAACCACCAAATTTTTTTGCGCCTACCTTTGTTGGCAAACCGGCGAAATAGGGTCACACTGTACCGCAAACACCACGCTTGGGCTTGTTTACGGCAAGTTGAATTGTGTCGCGCAAGCGGTAACACTCCTGTACTATAAGCCCCTTGCGGGCAATAAAAATGGGGTGGTCTCACGACTACCCCGTTTTGTAAAATACACAATTATCTATAAAACAACTATTTGCGGTTTTAACCCTATTTATTCCTAATAATTGGCTACAAAAATACAACAAAAAACGAGAATACAAAACTTTTTTGCCAAAAAATCTCACATTTTTTTATTTTTATGGTGGCATTTCGGGTGGCGGTTCGCTGTTTAGGGCCGGGGAGTCGTAAGTGGTGGCCGAAAATCAGTTCTGCCGTAAAGCCGAATGACCGATTCGGGTTAAATGACGAAAAACGGCGGATTTTCCGCCGTTTTTCGTCATTAGGAGGTGTTGCTTGCGCTGACTATTGCATATTTGGGTCGGTTTTGTCCCAATAAGTGGCGGTAGCTTCAACTTCGTCCTCGATTGCGTCGGGCAGGTTGCAGAAGAAATCGATTCCCGTGCGCCTCTCAAGTTCGTCAATCGAAATGATATAACCTTTATCCGGGTTGAGCACGGTCGACTCATTGGGGTTGTTGCTGCTCAAGTGCTGGGTCCACAAGGCGAACGCCCTGTAGCTGTCGGCTGTTTTGTTGTAGTAAAGGAACGCCATGTAGAAGTACTTGGGCACCAGCAGCGTGTGGTTATCGTCGTCGGTCGTCGTGGTGATGATACCCGTGCTTGTGCTGCCGTTGAGCGTGATGTCGGCGATGGTGGCGGCTTTCACCACATAGAGCGTGTCGATGTTGTTGGTGGGTTGCCACTTCGTGCGCACGTCACCTTCGAGCGTGGCCCAAATGCCGCCATTGTGGTTTTGGTACTGCGGCTGCATGTTGGTCATGTAGAAGGTCTGCTTGTTCTGCTCGGTTGAGGCCAGGCGGTCGGCGCTGGGGCACAGATGTCCGCGCGAGTAGGTGCTGCTTTGCGTGTAGGAGTTGGCCGGTGATGTGGTTACAGCGTCGTCCTCATAGAATTTGTTAGTTCGCGTCACGTTACTGGCGTTATTTTTCGAGCACATGGTGTAGCACGTCCAGCGGTTGGCGATTTTGTTGTTGTCCCATTCCACCGAGTAGGTGATGCCGTAAGCCGATGTCGATTTCACCACGCGTTGGTTGCCCGAGGCCACGTTGATGTGCGGGTATTCGAGTCGCCAGGCATAGTCGTCGGTACTCCTGTTGGTGAACGTGGGGTCGGCGCCCGACTTGGGGATGTTCGTGCCGCTGATGTTCCAGTTGGCGTTCTTGTTTTCGTCGTCGGGGCCCGGGCCGGGTTCCTCGCCCGTGGTGATTTCCACATTGATGACCTGCGAGAAGAGGAAGTCGCGCGAGGCCTCGCCGGTGATATACACTTTGAAGCCGAGGTGCTGGCCCACGTAGACGACGCTGTCGATATCCTGGGTGATGGTCACCGTGGTGTTGTTCTTGAGCTCAATGGTGATTTGGCTCACGTTGGTCACCACGCGCTGCGATTGTTGCGCGCGCGCCGCGAGTGCGTTCATTGTTGCTATAATGCCCACGAGGGCGATGAGAATGCTTTTTTTCATTGTCTTATCCTCCCTCATGATTATTGGTTCAACAATATGTTATACAATGCGGTGACGTCGGCGCCGCTGATAATGCCGTCGCCGCTCACGTCGGCGTTGCCGGCTGCCGTCTTGCCGTCGAGCAGTTGGCCGTATAGTGCCGTGACGTCGGCGCCACTCACGACACCGTCGCCGTTGACGTCGCCGCGCAGGGTGCCGTCGCCCAGGCGTGTCCCGTCGACCGAGAGATATACCTTGCCGATGCCTACGGGCACCGTGACAAAGGCGTAGGTAGGCATAACGGCACTTGTGCTCTTGACAAGCGAGCCGTCGCCGGCTACCGCAAGTTGGGTGCCGTCCTGAGCGAGGGTGGCGCTCACGTAGGTACCGCGGAACACGTAGTTGCCCTTGGCGATGGCCAGGGGCTCGCCGGTTACGAGCGTGACACCGGTGATGGTGACGTCGGGCGTGGTAACATCGGGCTTCACGAGATAAGGCGTGCGGGCTGCCAGCGCGCCGGTTGTCGTGGTGAAGGCCATTTCGTCGCCGTTGAGTGCGGTGTATTCAGCCACTTGCCCGTCGAAGCTATCGAGGACGAAGGGTAGGGTGATGGTGCCCCACTGTCCGGCGGCAAGCGTGCGGTGCAGTCTCACCGTCACGTCGGCCATGTCGGCTGTAGGCGCGTAGAAGTCTTCCTCGTCGCTCACCACATAGACCACGGGACGCACGCCGTTCTGGTAGATGGGAGCTATCTGGCGCTTGTCGTTATAGGCGATGGCGATACCGCTCATGTCGACGAGCGCGTTGGCGTAAGGCTGCGTGTAGTATTGTTCCTGACCGACGTTGAAGCGGTTATAGACGGTGATTTCGCTCTCGCCATGGGTGCCCGTGCCGTCGGCCTTCATGCGAAGGTCGTGGATGGTGACCCAGTCGGCGATGTAGTCGTCGAATTGCGCCGCGTCGATGAGGCGGGGCGCGACGGCCTCCTCGGTGACCGGTGCCGCCGCAAGCAGTTGGTAGCCGTTGGTGCGGGCGGTGCCCACAAATTCGGGCAGGCCGTAGTAGTCGCTGAGTTTGCCGAAGATCCATCCGGCGAGGTGGTCGTTGGCCTTAAGCTCGGTGAGGCCGGTTTGCAAGCCGTACATGCAGATGGCGCCCGTATTGTCGCGCACAAAGGCCTGGTTGTCGGCGGCGTAGAGCACGCGCGCGTTGGCCTCGTCGCTCCAGTAGAGCCGCACTTCCTCGCCGCTTGTCGCTTTCAACTCGGCGATACTGGTCACTGTGGTGCCCAGCGTATAGGTGGCGCTTACCACCGCGCTGGTGTTGTCGCCGCTCACACCTATCGCGCTCACGGTCGTCGTCGCGCCAATGGTGATTGTCGTGGTGGTCGTGATAGCCGTGCCGTGGGTGGCGCTGGGCGTGCTGCCGTCGGTGGTGTAGTAGACCTTTGTCGAGGCCGGCACGTTAATCGTCACGCTGGCTGTGGCGGGAGCGTCCATCTCGGGCCAAAAGGTGAAGGCGGGGGTGAGCGTCGGCGTTGGGTCGTCGGCTATCGCGCCGTGATAGGTGATGCTGACCTTCGAGGCGCGCGCCTGAGCCGATAACGTGAACGATACCGTGTTCGACGGACTTGCGGCGCTCGCTGTCCATGTGCCGCCACTATAGGTGCCGCTGCTGGGACTGCCAATGTTGCTCACCGGGTTGCTGCTGCCGCCGGTGAACACGATTTGGTCGAGCACCACGTTTTCGTCGTCCACCGTGATTTTAAGGGTGGAGCCTTGGTAAAAGCGGTAGGCCACGCCGTCGCCCAGGTGTCCGTAGGAACACTCGATCGTGATTCCTTCCTTGGCGACGCTCACGGGACGGCCCGCCGAGCTTGGCCCCTTGTCGGTCGTGGCATCGAAGACGACTGTCGTCTGGGCGCTGGCCACTAAGGCAGTCATCGCCGCTGCCGCGACGACAAGCAGGTGAAGTAGTTTGATTTTAATCATAAGCGAAATTCTGTTTTAAGGAAATATGTGATAAATGTTTTTGTGCCGCGCTAAACCGCAAAGATAATCATTTTTTTTCGCTCCTTCCGCATTTTTAAGGCGAAAATGCGAAAATAGCCACTAAATTATAGTGTTTTGCGGATTACGAAAAATTTCGTAATCGCGCGGCGGCTGATGCCGGAAGGCAGTCTTTCAGCATCTCCTCAAGTGTCGTGTGGCCTGCCTTTTTGTGTTTTGGGAATCGGCATAATTGGGAAAATAAACGAAAAATCGCCTCATGTCGTGAGTTTTTGGCGCTCGCTTTTGGCGGGTTGGCGTCAAATGTTTAACTTTGCAGGTTAATAACAATCAACACTCTCTTATTTACTTGTAAAAACATCGAATATGATAAAGTGTAAACATTGCGGACACCCGCTCCCCGAAGGCTCTAAGTTCTGCAACCAGTGTGGGGCGAAGGTGACTGTCGACAATGGCACCATGGAGTGCCCCAATTGCAACAGTGTAATCCCCGCCGGTTCGGTTTTTTGCCCTGAGTGTGGCGAGAAAATAGCCGCTGCCGCGGCTGCCGCCGTTGCGGCTAACGAAATCAACTTCGAGAAGGAGCAGCCCACCGAGGAGAAACCGGCCAAGGCGGCACCCGCCCGCGAGGCCAAGAAGGCGGCCGTCAAGCCCTCTCAAGTGTCGCCCAAGAAGACGAAACTCGTCGACCCCGACGATGACGATGATGACGACGATGATGACGATGACGACGACGATTATGATTACGAGACCAATGAACGTCATCGCACGCGCAACATCATCATTGCCATTATCATCCTGGCCCTTATCGCCCTGTTTGTGGTGACACGCTGCATGGGTGGAGGCTCGACCAAGAACGAGGCGTCGCAAGACAGCGTTGCCGCTGTGGCCGACAACAAGGAGAGCGAGGACATAATGAGCAAGATACTCCAGGACGAGCTCAACTCGTCGGGCGGCGCCATCGCTTACGCCATGCGATTCATGGCTACCGAGGACAACCCCGATCATATCGTGGGTATCGTGTATAACAACCGCGAGTCGCACTGGTATTACCGCATCTACGACCTCACCAAGAACGGTAACAGCTGGGCCTATGCCATGAAACAGCAAGAGAGCATCGAAAAGGGTACTACCTTCGACCGCTCGAGGATGGCCGCCGACGAGGCGCAAATTCCGCAGGCCCTCGAAATCGACGGTAAGAAATATTTCTTCTATGCCTACATGAAGGAGTCGAGCAGCAACGAGCCCGCCACCATCACGCTCAAGCTCTATGACCCCGATAAGGGCGAAATCGTCGAAACGCTCGCTTATAGCGGCAATTTCACCCAGCGCGACGGCAAGCAGGTCATCGTGGTCGACCCCAAGGCTAACGGACAGCAGCGCCGCGAGGCCATGGAGACCCACGCGCGCCTCCACATCGGCGCACTCCACATCAAGACGCCCGACGAAATCGAAGACGAGAAGGCCAAGGAGGAGGAAGAACGCCTCAAGGAGGAAGAGGAACGCGAGAAGAATTCCACCGACTGGGAACACAATAACTCGGGCGCCGTGGCCGACATGAGGAACGGTAGCGAGGTTACCATTAACATGAACAGCGAAGGCTCAAAGACCGAACCGCCGCAAGACCTCAAGGGCAACATCGCCGAAACCAAGCAGGGCAACACTTACACCGTGTTCCGTACCAATAACGGTAAGGTGTACGCCTATAATAAGACTACCGAGAAGTACCTCCAAGTGTACGGCGGCGGAGCCAAGAGCATCGCCTTCGCCTCGAGCGAGCCGGGTGTGGTCTATATCGGTACAGCCAGCGGCAAGGTGCGCGTCAACCTCAACACGGGCCGCGCTAAGGTCGTGAGCGACAACCCCGACAAGGAGCAAAAGGCCGAACCCGCCAAAACCGAAGGCAACACGACCGAGGGCTCTCAGCACAATTAACGCCTCAAGAAGGATGGAACACGCCTCCACCCTCCACTCGATACTGCACGCGCGCGACGGGCAACTCCCGCCGCGCGCGCTCTATGAGTTCGGGCAGCCCTTGCTCGAACAGCTCATGACGCTCACCGCCGAGCGCGACGACGGTCTCGCGCCGTTGCTCACGACGGCCGACATTCTCGTTGAGCCTGCCGGCAACACCTGGCGACTCACGCCGCGGCCCGCCCACTGGGGCACCGAGCCCGACGCCGTGGTGGCCTACGGCCGCTTGTTGATTGACCTTGAAGAGACGAAAATGGCCCCTTCCGGCGGTCGCCTGGCCGCCGTCGCGCGGCGTTGCCTCGACCATGAGGCGGTGACATTCGCCCAAGCCCACACACTCTTCGAGCGATCTATCAACCGTCGCCTGTTCACCGTCTTGCTCCTCGTCCTGGCCGGCGCCCTTGTCGTCCTTTACCTTCACGCTCATTGAGCCACCGCACGATTAACCATAAATATTAACACCAATGAGAAAGATTGTCACCATTTTTTGTTTGCTGGTAGCCGTGGTCGCTATGGCCGCCACGGGCCGCGTGTATAAAGGCACGAGCACGAGTTATCTCGACATCGTGTATACCTACGACAACCGCCACATCTATGAGGGTACGAGTACGAGCTACCTCGACATCGTGTACACTTACGACGACCGCCACATCTACCGCGGCACGAGCACAAGTTACCTCGACATCGTGTACACCTACGACAGCCGCCACATCTATAAGGGTACGAGTACGAGTTACCTCGACATCGTGTACACTTACGATGACCGCCACGTCTATGAGGGAACGAGCACGAGTTATCTCGACATTATTTATACCTTCGATGGCGGCTATGCCCACCGTGCCCCCGCGTCGCTCTTCGCCATTCTTAAATGAAGTGGTAGAGAGAAAGCTCGTAGCTCAAAGCTCGCGGCTCGTAACTCACTTGGGCCACAGATGCTCGTTGAGCGGCAGGGTGTAGTAGATGCTGAAGGCGAAGGCCCACTTGCTGTTGCGGGTGCCGTAGCCGGGGATGTACCACGGCCGGGCTTGCGTGTTCTTTTTTTCGGCGAACTTGCCATGGTATTTCACTTGCCAGCCGAGGGAGACGCGCGCGCCCAGTTCCACTTTGAGGCCCGCGAGCAACTCGCCCCACAGCACGTTGGAGCGGTTACCGGTGATGTCGAAGGTTTGGCTTTCGCGCCAGTAGGACGACGACACGCTCACGCCGGTGATGTCGTAGCCAAAGGTTGAGAATCCCAGCCTCACGCCGGCTATCAGCTGGTAGCGTGGGGCGCGCTTGAACATGAAATTATAGTTCGCGCCCACGCGCATGTAAGGAGATAGCTTGCCGCGGTAGGTGAAGTTCATGTCCTCGGGCGTGTCTTTGGCCATGCCCACACCCAGTTCGATGACCGGTTGCAGGCGGTTCCACAGGTTCAGGGTAGCGCTCACGTCGATGCCGCCATACTTCTGTCCAAAAAGGGCGAGGAACGGGTCTACCACGTTGAGGCCGATGCTCAGCCCGGTGAGGAGCGGATAGCGGGGATAAACGCGGCGCAGCGAGTCTTTGCGCTCCTGGGCGCGCGCCGAGGCCGTGTCGCCCGACAGGTAGCGCTCGATGACCTTCTCGTCGGTGCCCTTGGGCGGCGTGAGCGTGACGTTGGTCGAGGGCGTCACGGGCGTCACGAAGATGCGGCCGGGCACGCTGTCGGTGGCCTGGGCCACGGCCGTCACCACAGTGAACAGGGCTACGGCCAGGGCCAAAAAGTGTTTACACCTCGTCATCGTCGCTCTCCTCCTTGAAATAGATTTTGATGGCCACGCGGTCGAGGTTGGTGATGACTTTGTCGGCAATCACCACATCTTCGATAGCGTTTTGTGTGAACTCCCACTCGGTGATCTCAAAGTGGTACATGGCGCCGCAGTCGTGCGACACAAAGACCGGTGTGGCCTTGTAGCGGAACGTGAGCACATCGGGCTCCACCTGCTCGTCGTTATAGTCAAACTTGAAACTCACCTCGCTCGCGTTCAGGCGGAATGGCAGGTAGATTTGCCTTAGCGACGCGGCGTCGGCCAGCAACGTGTCGCCGGGAGCGTCGATGCCGCTCACCGTGAGCGACGTGAGCGTCACCGCCTGTGTGCCGCGGTAAAAAGCCGCCAGGGGGATGGCGCTGCTGTTGTCGAGGCAACCGTCGCTCGAGCAACCACACAGCGAGGCGGCGAGAGCCAGCGTGATGACCAAGAGACGTGACAGGGCTTTCATTTCAGTTCGTCGGCTATTTCGTAGTGGTTGCGCGACGGCGAGTTGCGCACGACGAGTTCGCCCAAGAATCCCGTGAGGAACAGTTGCGTGCCCAGTATCATGCAGGTCAAGGCCAAGTAGAAATAGGGCGAGTCGGTCACCAGCGAATGGGGTTGCTGATGCACGATGTGGTATAGCTTGATGCCGCCCACCACCATCACCGCTATCAAGCCGATGATGAACATGAGGCTACCCAGCAGGCCGAAGAAGTGCATTGGCTTCACCCCGAACTTCGACTGGAACCACAGTGTGGCCAGGTCGAGGTAGCCGTTCACAAAGCGGTCGAGGCCGAACTTTGTCTTGCCATACTTGCGTGCCTGGTGGTGCACCACTTTTTCGCCTATTTTGTCAAAACCGGCGTTCTTAGCCAGGTAAGGGATGTAGCGGTGCATGTCGCCGTACACCTCGATGTGCTTGACCACCTCGCGGCGATAGGCCTTCAAGCCGCAGTTGAAGTCGTGTAGGTTCTTGATGCCGCTCACGCGTCGCGCCGTGGCGTTGAACAGCTTGGTGGGTAACGTTTTCGACAAGGGGTCATAACGTTTTTTCTTCCAGCCGCTCACCAGGTCGTAACCGTCCTCGACAATCATGCGGTAGAGTTCGGGAATCTCGTCGGGAGAGTCCTGCAGGTCGGCGTCCATGGTGATGACCACGTTGCCGCGCGCCCGCTCGAAGCCCGTGTTGAGCGCCGGCGACTTGCCGTAATTGCGGCGGAACGACACGCCGTGGATGGCTTCGTTTTTGGCGTGCAACTGCTCGATTACTTTCCATGAGTCGTCGGTACTGCCGTCGTCCACCATGATGACCTCGTAGCTGAAGTTGTGCTCGTCCATCACGCGCGCTATCCACTCGGTGAGCTCGGGCAGCGACTCGGCCTCGTTATAGAGCGGCACAATCACTGATATATCAATCTTGTTGTCCATTTCTTGTTTGTTTCTTGCAATTAACCTGCAAAGTTAATGCAAAATGGCGGCAAATGAAAATTTACCGTCTTTTTCGTGCTTTTTTGGCGCAATTTTTTTGAGGTTTAGAAAAAAGTCGTACCTTTGCAGCCGGGTAAGTCCTACACGGCCAGCTCCCCATGAATCCCCCAGGTCTTGACCGAAGCAAGGGCAGTGGGTTGTAGCGGCGCGATGTAGATCGCTTGCCCTTTTTTTGTGCCCTTAAGTGCCGCAAGTTGTTAATTGGCTTTATGAATCGGTCATCCTCACTTGCCCGGCGCGGTGAAGGCTACACGTCGTCGAGGCCGTCGAAGAGCGAGGGTTGCTCGAGGAGCTGGAACGAGCGACGGTGGTGGGGTGTGGGACCGAATCGGCGTATGGCGGCGCGATGCTCTCGCGTGGGGTATCCTTTGTTGCCGTCCCAGCCATATTGCGGAAATTCCTGCGCGAGTTTCACCATGAGTTCGTCACGGTGTGTTTTAGCGAGGATTGAGGCGGCGGCGATGCTGAGCATCTTGCCGTCGCCCTTGACGATGGTGGTGAACGGGATGTCGTGGTAAGGCTTGAAGCGGTTGCCGTCGATGAGTAGCGCCTCGGGGCGCACCGCGAGCCGGTCGATGGCGCGGTGCATGGCCAGGATGGAGGCGTTGAGGATATTGATGTGGTCGATTTCCTCGGGGCTCACCATGGCCACAGCCCAGGCGAGCGCCTCGTTTTCGATGATGGGGCGCAGGCGTTCGCGTTGCCGCTCGGTAAGTTGCTTGCTGTCGTTAATCAGTTCGTTGTCCCAGTCGGGCGGCAGGATAACCGCGGCGGCTGTTACGGGTCCGGCGAGGCATCCACGTCCCGCCTCATCACAACCGGCCTCCACTCTGCCGGCTACCAGGTATTTCATTAGTCCCATGTTGTCGCAAGTGTTGTTTGAGGTGCAAAAGTACGAATTTTCGGTGGTTTTTCGGGCATTGATGATGAAAAAAGGGTGGCTTTTTCGGGCCACCCTAAGGGTCAGCGATGTTCTTTTCGTGGGACCGGTTTGCCATGGTCGAGATTCTATGGATTGTAATTAGGGCCATTTTTCGGTTTCAGGCTCCGCGCCAGGCCAGCGGTCGTCGGGCCAGCTTTCATTGTCGGCGACGGGCCATTTGTCTTCGGGCCAGCTGTCGTTGTCGGCGACGGGCCATTTATCCATGGGCCAGCTGTCGTTGTCGGCGACGGGCCATTTGTCTTCGGGCCAGCTGTCGTTGTCGGCGACGGGCCATTTATCCTCGGGCCAGCTGTCGTTATCGGCGACGGGCCATTTATCCATGGGCCAGCTGTCGGTTGCGTTCATTACATTGCCGGCGGGGTGAGCGTTAACGAGCTCGTAGGGGCGCAGCTTGGTAGCCTGTGAGGTGGTGTCGTTACTTGCCGTGACGGTAGCCGATGCTCCAAGCGCGGCGAGGCCGGCGATAAGGGAAAGAATTAAATTTTTCATTGTTTTGTGGTTTTTAAAAGTGAATAAAAGTTTGATTTCACCCTTATATATCACCACACGAAAAAGGTTACACCCGCCACGCAAAAAAAAAATTGGGCACCCACTCGCGCGGATGCCCAAAATTGAATTAAGTGATGAAAAGAATGTGTCGTAGTGAGGATTACCAACCCCAACCGCCGCTGTTGCTGCTAAAACTGGAGTAAGGCGTGCTTAAACTGCTTATCGTACCCAGCGCGCTGGAGGTGCTGCCGCTCACCGTGGCTCCCTCGATGAGGTCGTGCCATGCGGTGCCGGTTGCCGTTTGGGTGCTGTACAGGCTATACTTGCTGCCGGTCTTGAAATTGGGCGAGCTGAACAGGATGTTCAGGCTGCCGCTGCCACCACCGGGACCCCAGCCGCCGCCGGGACCGCCGCCACCGGGGCCACCGCCACCGGTGTAGCTGCGGGTGAGCTTGTAGGCCAGGATGTTGTTGCCGCTGGCGTCGTTGATGGTGAGCTGGGTGTTGGCGCTCACGCTGCCGCTATACACAAGCACGGGTTGCACGCCGGTGGTGCTGTAGGGGCGCGAGATATTCGAGCCGCCCACGGCCACAAATGTGCCGCCGGTGACATAGAGGTGATAACCGTCCTCGTCGTTGGCGTCGATACCACACTCGGCACCGCTGCCGCCCAGGGCCACGATGGTTCCACCCTTGATGTAGAGGTTGCCGTTAGCGTCGATGGCGTCGTTGTTGGTGGCAGAGCAATAAATCTTGCCGCCGGCGATAGTCATGTGGCTGGAGCTATTGATGCAGTCATCGTAGGTCTCACACTCGATTTCGCCGCCGTTGATAAACATCTCGCCCTTGCTCTCGATACCCTCGCTGCTGGCGCTCGACACATAGTAAGTGCCACCGTTGATAACGAGCTTGGTGTCGGCTTTGATGCCCTTGGCGCTCGACTTGTAGTCGCTGTTGATGCGGTCCAAATCACCGCTGTAATTGCCGTTATAGAGGGTGCCGCCCGTGTAAACCACCGAGTTGCCTGTGGTGGTGATGGTGACGTTACCGTCGTTGCCGGTGTAAGTGCCGTCGCAGCTCATGCCCTTACCGCCGTGGCCGGTGGCTTTGAGCACGAGTGTGCCGCCGTCGATGGTGATGTCAGCGTCGCTGCCGATGCAAGCCGCGGCCTTGGTCTTCATGTCTTCGCTGTCCCAGGCGCCTCCGCCGGTGACAGTGACAGTGACATTGCCGGCTGTGACATGGACACCGGTGTCGCCCTTGATGGCTTTCGATGCCGTGCCGCTCGAGGTGATGGTGATGTTACCGCCACCCACGTTCACGTTGCCGTCGGCGCTCAAGCCCTTGTCGGTAACGATGGCCACGAGAGTGCCGTCGCTCACGTTGATGTCGCCCTTGGCCGAGATGCCGTGAGCGCTCTCGCCGCCGGTAGTGGTCAGGGTGGTTTCGCCACCGGTGATATTCACGTTGGCGTCGCCCTTGATGGCGTGGGGCTTGGTGTCGTAGACCGTGCCGTCTTCGGCGGTGTATTCAAACACGGCGCCGTTGGTGGTAACGTTGAGTGTGCCGCCGCCGATGGTGATGGTGCTGTCGGCGCTGATGCCCTTGCCGCCGATGCCGGTAGCCTCGAGTGTGATGTCGCCGCCGGTGATGGTGATGGTACTGTCGGCCGAGAGGCATGAGCTGCCCTTGGCGTCAAGCTTCTTGGCGTTGAACTCGGCCTCACCGCTGTTGGTGATGTGGACGGTGCCGCCGGTGATGGTCATGTGGCTTTCAGACTTCACGCCCTTGGCGGTGGCCGCGGTCACGTTGGCCGTGAGCGATCCGCCTTTGATGAAGACCTGTCCGTTGTTCTCGTCGGTGGCATCGCTGGTGGCGTCGACCTGGATGGCGTCGTCGCCCACGTTGTCGATGACCACGGTGCCGCCCTTCATGTCGAAGTACTGGTTGACGCTGAAACCGTCCTTGGCCGCGCGGGCCACCGTGATGGTGCCCACGGTCTTTTTCAACTCCACATATTCGTCGCCCCAGAAGGCATGCTTGGCGTTGCCCGTCAAGGTAAGGGCTCCGGCACCCTTAAACTCGGCGTGGCCGTTGACCATCATGGCCGCCTTGCCGGCACCGCCCTCGGTGTCGGCGAGGAAGTTCTCGGTGCCCTCGACGAGCTCGACGGCAATGCGCTTACCGTCCTGGATATTGACGGCGGCGCTGTCGACGCTCGTCAGGTTCAAGCCGTTGAGTTGCACGGTGATTTTGAATTCGCCGTCCTGGTAGAACGAGCCGTTGGCCGAGGTGCCGCTGAGTACATAGGTATACTCGTCGGCCACGCCGCTGGCCTGCTCAATTTTTACATTGGCGCCGTTCACAGTGATGGCGAGGCTGTCGATGATGGCGCTCGGGGCCTTCACGGTAGCCGTGTCGTTGTCCCAGGTGACGATGATGTGGTTGGCCTCCACAGTGTCGTCCACATAGGGGTTGATTTGGGGTTGTCCCCCATTGAGCAGAATCTCGTAGAGGGCCGTCACGTCGGCACCGCTGATGACGCCGTCGCCGTTGACGTCGGCATCGCCGGCCACCGCTTCGCCCTCGAGCAGGTGGTTGTAGAGGGCCGTCACGTCGGCGCCGCTGACGACGCCGTCACCGTTCACATCGCCCGCCTCGGCCATGGCGGCCGGTGCCAGCAATGCCACAGCCGCGACAGCCAAGCCGGTACCTGTAGCCCATTTCAGAAAAGAGTAAAATTTCATAAAATGCTGATAATTATGGTAAAACAAAAAATATTTTAATGGCAAAAATACAATCATTTAAACCCAAAGTCAAATAAATTCAATCAATCTGCGTTATATTATTGTGAAGTTTGTGAATTTGAGCTATGAAACGAATGACAAGAAAAATACTGATTGTATTGTATTTACTGACAACTGCGGCGGCTATGGCATGCGCCGCGCAGCGTCGCGCCGAGGGCGCTGTCGCCGGCGACAGTAAGCGCGATTTCTCGCCCACGACAGTCATCGTCATGGTCGATACGGTGGTTGGCAAGGAACCTTTGCGCGAGGCGGTGGACCATTGTGGAGCAACCATTATCTACGACTACCGCATTATTCCCGGCATGGCTATCGCCAAACCCGAAACGATGACCCTCGACGAGGCCATCGACTATTTCAAGCGTGTGGAGGGCGTGGTGAGTGTGGAGCGCGACCGCGTTACCCGCCTCACCGACCCTGTGCGTCCGCCCGCGCTTTCACGATAACGCGTTAATGGTTGTGGAGTATGGCTTATCCTAAATTTATCATTACAGGTGACGGGCACTTGAGGCTGGGGATGGTGCGGTTGCATCGCGACTTGCTGCTGCCGGGCGACACGTGCCTGGGCGGCGGATTTTACCGTTTTGACTATGTGGGTTGCAGGCTTATTCTCGAGCGCGCGTCGTACGACTACGGGCCGCCACGGTGGGGCCGCCTCGAGCGACTCGTGGTGGAGGAACTTTACCGTGGGCTGGGTATCGTGTATGTGCCCGACGGTCGCGGCGAGGACCCACTTGACTTGGCCTCGCTGCTCAAGATTGAGTATGAGTGAGGATTACTCGATGTAACCGAACTGGCGCAGCTGCTTTTCCTGGTTGCGCCAGTCGCGTTCTACCTTGACAAACATTTCGAGGAAGACGCGTTTCTCGAAAAATTTCTCGATGTCTTTGCGCGCCTCGATACCCACGCGCTTGATTTTGCGTCCCTGGTGGCCGATGATGATGGCCTTCTGGGTGTCGCGTTCCACGTAGATGACGGCCATGATGTGGATGGCGGTGTCGCTCTCGTCAAATTTCTCGACAATGACCTGGGTGGCGTAAGGTACTTCCTTGTCGTAGAGCAGCAGGATTTTCTCGCGAATGATTTCGGTGACGAAGAAGCGCGAGTTGCGGTCGGTGAGCGCGTCTTTGCCAAAGTAGGGCGGACTCTCGGGCAGCAACTCCTTGATGCGCGTCATGAGGTTGTCCACGTTGAAGTTGTGGAGCGCGCTCGTGGGGAAGATTTCGGCCGTGGGCAGCAACGCGCGCCACCGTTCCACGAGAGCCTCGAGCTCGGCCTGCCCGGCGAGCAGGTCAATCTTGTTGATGACGAGCAGGATAGGAATCTTTTCGCGGGCCACCTTGTCGAGGAAATCTTGGTTCTTGGTGGGCGACTCGATCACGTCGGTCACATAGAGGAGCACGTCGGCGTCGACGAGGGCGCCGGTCGAGTAGTCGAGCATCGACTCCTGCAGTTTGAACTTGGGCTTGAGCACGCCCGGCGTGTCGCTGAACACGATTTGGTAGTCGTCGCCGTTGACGATGCCCATGATGCGGTGGCGCGTGGTCTGCGACTTGTTAGTGATAATAGAGAGTTTCTCTCCCACGAGGAGATTGCTCAGCGTGGACTTGCCCACGTTAGGGTTGCCCACGATGTTGACAAAACCGGCTCGATGCATGATAGTTGAAAAAAGGCGGCGATAGTCGCCGCCCTAATGTTTTTAATGTGAAAAAAAGAGTGGAAAGAGATTTTTCATCAGCCCCAGATGAGGTATTCGGCACCCCAGGTGAAACCGGCCCCAAAGGCGGTGAGCACAATCTTGTCGCCTTTCTTGAAACGACTCTTGAACTCGTCCATGCACAGGGGGATGGACGCCGCGCTGGTGTTGCCATACTTCTGGATGTTGACCAGCACCTTGTCGGGGTCGATGCCCAGGCGCGAGCCCACGGCTTCGATGATGCGCAGATTGGCCTGGTGGGGGATGAAGAACTGGATGTCGTCGACGGTGAGGCCGTTGCGGGCCATGATGTCGCGCGAGGCCGTGAACATGTCGATGACGGCATGACGATACACGGCGCGGCCTTCCTGGTACACAAAGTGCTCGCGGGCGTCGACTGTTTCGTGCGATGCCGGGCGAGCCGAACCGCCAGCCTTATAAACAAGGTGGGGAAGGCCCGTGCCGTCCACGTGGTAGAGGCCGTCGATGATGCCCACCGTTGTGTCGTCGGTAGGCTCAAGGAGCACGGCGCCGGCCGCGTCGCCAAACAGCGGGCACGTGGCGCGATCCTCATAGTTTGTCATGGACGACATTTTCTCGGCGCACACCACGATGACCTTCTTGTAAAGGCCACTCTTGATGTAGGCGTTGGCCATGTAAGTGGCCACGATGAAACCGGCGCACGCCGCCTGGATGTCAAATCCGTAGCACTTCTTCTCGAGTCCCGTGCCGTGCATGATGACCGAGGCGGTCGACGGGAAACGGTAGTCGGGGTTAGAGGTGACGCAAATGAGCAGGTCCACGTCGTCGGGGTTGGTGTCCGTTTCGGCCAAGAGCTTGCTCACGGCCTTGATACCCATATAGGACGAGCCGGCATCCATCTTGAGGATGCGGCGTTCCTTGATGCCCACACGCTGGGTTATCCACTCGTCGTTAGTGTCGACGATGCGCGAGAGTTCCTCGTTGTCGAGCACGTAGTCGGGGACAAATGAGGCGATGCCTGTGATTTTAGCGTTAAGCATAGTGTTATGAATTCGTTAATAATCCCGGGCGAGGTTGCCGCGAGCGGCCCTGTCGCCGGGATGACACTTTACTATATCATAAGGTGGAAGCGCCTAGCACTCACCCGTGAGGGTCGCGCCGCGCCACCTGGGTTATGATACCTTATTATACGGCAGCTTCGTCTTCAAATACTTTGCGTCCGCGATAATATCCGCACTCGGGGCAAACGGTGTGATACACGTGCCATGCGCCGCAGTTCGAGCATTGAGCGATAGTGGGGGCCACAGCCTTGTCATGAGTCCTTCTCTTGGCTGTGCGGGTCTTTGATTGTCTACGTTTAGGATGTGCCATTGTTGTAAATTTTATAATTTTTAATTGTTATTGTTTCCTTTCAAACTCTCTAATGCGGCCCAACGGTTGTCGACCGGCTTGTCGTCGCCGGGCTCGGTGAGGGGCTCGGCCGGCTGCGCCTGGGCGAGGCGCGCCATCATCTCGGGGTTGCAGTCGCTCTCGTCATGGCAGTGCATGATGGGAATGGTGAGCAACACCGTGTCGCGCATGAGCGGCGCCAAGTCAAGCTCGCGCCAGTGGGAGGGCACCTCGAGCACGTTGTCCACGCTGTCGTCGAGTTGCTCGCCCAGCTTAACGGTGAGGTGATAGCAGGTGTCGACCGGCAGCTCCATGTCGTCGAGGCAGCGGTCGCAGGGTACCGTTATCACACCCTTGCACACGAAATCGAGTTCCATCAGGTCTTCTTTGTTGCGAGCCACCTTGAGGGCGACATCAACACTTCCGGAGGTGACTTCGGAGTGCTCGATTTCGTTGAAAAATGAGCCGTCCAAGTGGTAATTAAACTCTTCGTTGCCAAGATGTAACGACTTCAACGGCAGCTTATAGGAAGCTTTCATCTCCAACTTTTTTCGTTAAACTGGCCGCAAAGGTAGGCATTTTATCGCTAACTTTCAACGTTTTTCCTCTTTTTTTTATTTTTAAGGCTATTTTTGGCATCAATGGCGGTGCTTGATTAAGGTCGCGCGTGAGGGCGTTAGCGACGCTCGCGGGGCCGGTTGCTGTGGTTAGGAAGCGATATTGGCGACATGAAATCGCATGCCGGGCGACAATGAAAAACGGCGCGAGAAATCGGCGTGTTTGGAACTTCGTTTTTCGGCGATTTTTCCGAAGATTTTGGCAATTTCCACTTTAGATTTTTACCCGAAAAGGTGGTGCCGAAATTATCGGAAAATTCGTGCGGGGCCGGTTTCTAAAATTAATAATGTTCGCGCAAAAAATTTGCATGAAAAAAGAAATATGTATAATTTTGCCGTTTGATAAGGAATAATTTCAAGCGTCACATGAGAACTGACTTGAGTAGCACTATCAAGCTTGAACAAGTGTCCAAGCGTTATTACCGTCCCGAGAGCGAGGTGGAACTCGTCTCACTCACGAGATATGAGAAAGTTTATACCAAGGTGATGGAGACGGCAGCCGAGTGTGCCGCCGACGCCGCCGGCGACATTGCCAACCTCATTGAGCGTTGCGTGGCCGAGAAGGGCCGTTGTGTCATCGGTTTTGGCGCGGGGCGTTGCGCGCTCGACATATACGATGAACTTGTCAAGCTCTATTTCGCCGACAAGGTGAGTTTCGCCCATGTGGTTGCCTTCAACCTGGGTGAGCTGGGACTGGGTGGCGGCAACGATGGCCAAAGCACGATGCGTCGCTTGCGCGAGCACCTGTTCAGCAAGGTCGACATTGACGAGGAACATGTCCACACGTTTGCCCCCGATGCCACTAAAGAGAACGTGCACAGCCTGTGCAAGAGCTACGAGACGCTCATCGACGAGTATGGCGGCCTCGACCTGGTGGTGTGTGAGCTCACCAAGAGCGGCAGTCTGGCCTATAACGAGAGCGGTTCCACGCTCACATCGTCGTGCCGTCTGGTGTCGCTCAGCAGTGAGTCTCGTCAACGTCTTGTCGAGAGTTACCAGTGCGAGCAGGCGCCCACGACAGCCGTGACGCTGGGTATCAGCAACCTGCAGGCCTCGGGCCGCATCATTGCCGCGGCGTGGGGCGCCGGTAGCGCGCAAGCCGTTTTTAACACCATCGAGGGCAGCATCAGCGAGTTGTCGCCGGCGTCTTACCTGCAAATGCACCACAACGCCAAGCTTGTTATCGACCTTGAGGCGGCATCAATGCTCACGCGCATCAACTATCCGTGGAAAGTGACGTCATGTGAATGGACCGACACGCTCATCCGTCGTGCTCTCGTGTGGCTGAGCAAGCTCACGGGCAAGCCTGTGCTCAAGCTCACTAACCGCGACTATAACGATCACGGTTTGAGCGAACTGTTGACGCTCTACGGGTCGGCTTACGAGGTGAATATCCGTGTTTTCAACGACTTGCAGCACACCATCACCGGTTGGCCCGGCGGCAAACCCAATGCCGACGACGCCTCGCGTCCCGAGCGCGCCACGCCTTATCCCAAGCGCGTACTCGTCTTTTCACCGCACCCCGACGACGCTGTCGTGTCGATGGGCGGCACGCTGCGTCGCCTTGTGCAGCAGGGCCACGATGTGAACGTGTGCTTCCTCACAAACGGTGACATGGCGGTGAACGACGAGGACCTGCAACGATATCTCATGTTCAACCGCAACGTGCTGCGGCACTTTGGCATCGAGGCTCACCCGCTCACGTCGCTGGGCGCTGCCGTGAGCCGCTCGATCGATGCCAAGGCGTCGGGCGAGGGCGACAGTGCCGAGGTGCGCGTTCTCAAGGGTTTCATTTTCACCGGCGAGGCCATTCTCTCTTGTGGTTACATGGGCGTGCCGCAGGATAAAATCCACTTGTTCGACCTGCCTTTCTACCGCGAGCACCCGCGCGGTGCCGGTAAAATCACTGCAGCCGACGTGGCGCCCATCAAGCGGCTGATAGAACAGACGCGCCCCCACCAGATATTCTTTGCCGACGACTTGGGCGACCCCTACGGCGTGCACGAGCGCGCCGCCAACGCGTTGCTGGCCGCCATCGACGAGCTCAAGGACGACGACTGCATGAAGGAATGTCGTGTGTGGATGTATCGCGGACAGTGGGGTTGCTGGGATATCGACCACATCCAGATGGCCGTGCCCATGAGTCCCGAGGAATTTAGCTTCAAGCGCAGTGCCATTCTCAAGCACCAGTCGCAAGTCCACGAGGAGCCTTACCGCGAGCCGGGCGACGAGCAATCCAGCTGGGAGCGCTCGCTCGAGCACAACCGCGACACGGCCCAGCAGTACAGCGACTTGGGCCTGGCGAGCTATGAGGCTATCGAGTCGTTTGTGCGATACGAGCCACCGCGCGATTAAGACATCACGAAATCAATGTATTCACATAATAAAAGTTTAGTAACAATTATGAAAAAACTATTATCTTCGTTTTTACTCGCCTTGATGCCGCTACTTGCGCTGGCACAAGGTTGGCCCGAAAAGTATGACGGCGTCATGCTCCAAGGCTTCTATTGGAACTCGTTCAACGACACGCGCTGGGCCACGCTCGAGCGCCAGGCCGATGAGATTTCGCAGTTCTTCGACCTCATTTGGATTCCACAGAGCGGACGTGCCGCTAACGCCACCAGCTCGATGGGTTACGACCCGCTGTACTACTTCAACCAGAACAGCGCCTTCGGCACCGAAGCCCAGCTGCGCTCGCTCATCAACACCTACAAGAGCAAAGGCACGGGCATGATTGCCGATGTGGTCATCAACCACCGCGCCAATGTGAGCAATTGGGTTGACTTCCCCGCCGAGAACTATAAGGGCGTGAACTATCAAATGAAGTCGACCGACATTTGCCGTGACGACGATGGCGGCAAGGCCTTGACGTGGGCCAAATCGAACGGTTACGAGCTTAGCGTCAATAACGATGAGGGCGAAGGCTGGGACGGCATGCGCGACCTCGACCACATGAGCGAGAACGTGCAAGAATGCGTCAACGCTTACTGCGACTACCTTATCAAAGACCTGGGCTACACTGGCTTCCGCTATGACGTGGCCAAGGGCTTCGGCGCCGACAAGCTCGCGCTCTATAACAAGAACTGCGGTGTGCAGTATAGCGTGGCCGAGTATTGGGACGGCAACGCCGGCACGCTCACCACGTTCCTCAATCGCGCCCGCATCGATAACGTGCGCTACACGGCCACGTTCGACTTCAACTTCCGCTATGCCGTGCGCGACGCCACCAACAACGCCAACGGTTGGAAGAACCTTTCGGTGCCCGCCCTCGTGTCGAGCAGCAACACGCGCCGCTATGCCGTGACTTTTGTCGAGAACCACGACACCGAGAGCCGCATCGACGGCAACCAGCAGGACCCCATCAGGCGCGACACGCTGGCCGCTAACGCCTTCATGATGTCGATGCCGGGCACGCCTTGCGTGTTCCTCACTCATTGGAAGCCTTACAAGAACGAAATCAAGTCGATGATCGCCATCCGCAAGGCCGCCGGCCTCCACAGCGAGTGCACCGTCACCAAGTACACTAACAGCACGAGCTACAACTACGCGGTGTTCCGCTCGCTTGGCACCAAGGCCACGCTCTTCTGCGTGGTGGGCCCCGACGCGCAAAAGGCCGACGTGAGCACCCTCTCGGGCTTCGACGGCGTGGAGGTGATGAAAGGACACCGCTTCCGCCTGTTCCTCTCACCTAATGCTGAGACCGTGATTCTTGACCGCTGGACCGGCGACTACACCGAGCCTTTCGATGTCACCGTCAAGGCTGTGAGTGCCACCACCGGCGCACAAATCGTCTATACCACCGACGGCAGCGAGCCCACCGCCTCGAGCACCAAGGTGGCCAACGGCGGCAAGATTCACATCGACGCCACCACCACACTCAAGGTGGGCCTGCTCACGGGCGGCACCGTCAAGAGCGTGACGACCAATACTTACACGTTTACCAACGAGAACAAGAAGAAAATCACCGTCTATGTCAACGCCGAGGCCGTGAATTGGACCAAGGTCAACTTCTGGTCGTGGGGCGGCGATGGCACCCACGCTCCCGAGTCGGGCGGCTGGCCCGGTGACGCCGTGACGACGACCACCACTATCAAGGACAAGAAATGGTTCTCGAAGGACTTCTGGATTAGCGGCAGCACCGACTATGTGGACCTCGTGTTCTCGACCGGCAACGGCTCGCCGCAAACCGTCGACGTGGTGGGCACCGACAAGGACGCTTACTACGAAATCTCGACCGAGCTCGATGGCACCAAGCACCTCGTGACTGATGTCACCAAAGAGATGACCAACGCCGTGAATGACGTTAAGACTGCCACGACCGATGTGCCCGTCAACGTCTACACTATCGACGGCCGCCTCGTGCGCCGGGGTGTCATGCCCGCCGACGCCACCAACGGCCTCGACCGTGGCCTCTATATTGTGGGTCACAAGAAAGTGATAGTACGCTAACTTATTAACCCGTGTGCCACCTTGTCAATAAAAGGTGGCACACTTTTTCCCACCTTATTATATATTACATGAAACCTTTGCTGAAAACTATTGCCCTATTGCTTGCCACCGCCACGGCTCCCGCGGCCATGGCGCTCACCGGCGACGTGAATGGTGACAACATTGTCAACGGCAGTGATGTGACTTCGCTCTATGGCTACCTGCTCGACAACACCCCCGTCAACGGTAACGCCGATGTGAACAACGATGGTAGCGTTAGCGGTGCTGACGTGACCGCCTTGTACAACATCCTGCTCAACCCGCAAGAAGAAAAGCCTGCGGTGCTTGTGGGCGGCGACATTTCCATGTTCCCGCGCTACGAGGAGAACAACGCGCGCTATTTCGACCTGAGCGGCGCGCGCGTGACCGACGTGCTCGGTTACCTCAAGCAACTGGGGTGGAACGCCTTCCGCGTGAGGCTCTTCGTCAACCCCGAGAATGCCAGCGCCACCGACCGCAACGGCGGCGTGATACAAAACCTGGACTATGTCAAGACGTTGGGCAAGCGCATCAAGGACAATGGCTTCCAGTTCATGCTCGATATCCACTATAGCGACAGTTGGGCCGACCCTGCCCACCAGACGCTGCCCGCGGCCTGGAAGTCGCTCTCTACCGAGCAACTAATCGCCAAGGTGGGCGAGTACACCACCCAAGTGCTCACCGAGCTCAAAGCGGCCGGTGCCGAACCCGACCTGATTCAGACGGGTAACGAAATCACTTACGGCATGCTGTGGCCCTCGGGTCACGTGTGGCCGGCCGGCGGCGGACAGGACGGCGGCTCGTGGGACAACTTTGTGGCTTACCTGCGCGCGGCCTCGAGCGCGTGCCGCCAGGTGTGCCCCGACGCCAAAATCATCATCCATGCCGCAATGACCAAGAATTCTAACAATCCCATCAACTTCTACAAGACGCTCAAGCCCTATAATCTCGACTACGATGTGATAGGCCTCAGCTACTATCCGGCTTATAGCGGCAGTGTGGCCGTGCTCGAAACGGTATTGCGAAATATCGAAAGCACTGAGCCCGACAAGGAAATCATGATTGTCGAGACCGGTTACAGCTATGCATGGGCGATGAACGACACCTCGTTCGACCTGTCGAGCACCTACCCCTATAGCGAGGAGGGACAGCGCAAAATCACCGCCGACATCGTGGCCAAGCTCAAGACCCACGAGGCCGTGACCGGATTGTTCTGGTGGTGGCCCGAGCAAAACGACTATTACACTTATCCTCAGGTGACCCCCAGCTGGTGGAACGCCAGCCTTGTCGACAGCCGCAACGGACGTTTCCAGGCTGCCGCCGCCGAGCTGCCCAAGCTCCTTGAAGAGTGAGAAATCGCAGACCTGTTAACCTTTCAGGTTATCAACCGGTTAATCTGCTAATTATACAATATTTGTATTTTTTAATAATAAATTCTCATAAGAATCGCTCCACCCCAATAGTTTTTTTTATTAATTTTGGGCGCTCGAAAAAGAGACCTTAAACGCCGAAAAATTGAGCAAAAAATACTCATTCATTAACTAACTTTATTTATTAACTTTTTTAAAAACCAAACATCTATGAGGAAACTATTTACTACTTGGCTTTTGCTTGTACTTGCCGTGGCTGGCTTCCAAGCAAAAGCAGCAATGTGGCTGGTAGGTGACGCATTCAACGGATGGAACACTTCGGGGAATGTCGAGATGACCAACGAAAATGGCATCTATACCTATACTGCCACCCTCAGTGCGGGCAAGTACTTTGCATTCTTCAAGGATTCGCAAGCCTGGTCGAGCCAGCGCGGTCCTCAAACGAATGATGCTGCCCCGACAGGTGACTGGGAAACCACCAAGAGTGGTGGTGCTTGGAAAGTTGCTACTTCGGGTGAATACACCATCCAGTACAACTACAGCACCGACCAGGCAAAGATTGCAATTAAGCAGGCCGAGACATTCGACGCCACAAAGCGCAAGTTCGCTGTGACAGGCGCTGCCGTGGGCGGATGGAACATGCCCCCTGCCGATTCGCAAGTCTTCACTAACAATGGTGATGGCACCTACACTTGGACGGGAACTGTCACCAGTGCTGAATTCAAGTTTTCGGGCGTAGCCGAAAACGATGTTTTTGACTCTGGCTGGAGCGTCTTCAATGCAGGCGCTATGGGTAAGTCACCACTCGCTGAAGGCGACAATGCGATGAGCACCAGCTTTGGAACTGGTAATCTGACGATGCCTGTGAGCGGCGATGTGACGCTCACCGTGAGCAACGTAACAGAAAGCAGCTGCAACTTGAACATCAAGGTTAATGAAGTAATTATTCCTGACCCCGAGTTCTACATCGCTGGTTCGTTTACCAACTGGGCCACCGACAAGAAGAAGATGACCTACAACAGTACCAACCAGAGCTTCTCGCTCACCGTGGACGGTATTGAAGATGGCGCCGAATTCAAATTCATCGATGAGAACGGCACTTGGTACGGCGGCGAGACCGATGGAGGAAACTATGGTGTACACAAAGACTGGTGCACAGATATTCCCTTGTCGCACCCCGGTGAAAACTTCCAGGTGAGTGGCAGTGGTAACCTCACGTTCACTATCAGCGCCGACAAGAAGCTCACCATCACCGGTTGGGAAGAGGCTCCTCAGCCCGAGGCCGCTCTGTACATTGCCGGTAGCTTCACCAACTGGGAAGAGGGCAAGGTGGCGATGACCAAGGGCGAAACCGCTTACACTTACACCATCGAGGGTGCTAAGGAAGGCGACGAGTTCAAGTTCATCGACGAGACCAACACCTGGTTCGGTAGCGAGGCCGAAGGCGAGAACTTCTGGCTGAACGCCGAGGTGAGCGAGGCTAACCTGGTGAGCCCGGGTAAGAACTTCTACATCAACGGCGCCGGTGACCTGGTGGTGACTGTCGACCTTGAGAAGAAGACGGTGAAGGTGACCGGTTTTGAGGTCGCTCCCGAACCCGAGGCCGCTCTGTACATTGCCGGTAGCTTCACCAACTGGGAAGAGGGCAAGGTGGCGA
>CAMVPC010000010.1 GCA_947169265.1 uncultured Prevotellaceae bacterium | reverse complement strand
ACTATATTCGTGAACTTGACAAGACTCACCAACCGGAAATATCCGCTGACCCGTTTTAGCCAAAGAGACAGAAGCGGAGTTAAGGCTCTATTTAAAACAGCAGCAAGAATTGCTCGCAAAAACTTCCGATAAACTAAAGCGAGCTGCCATTAAGGGCCAAATAGAACTTATCAAGGAAAAACTAAAGAACTTGAAAAAGGATGGTGGCACTGATGGCACTGATTACGAAAACGACCCCGAGTTTCAAGCTGCGATGGAGGAGTTTAGGCGAGGGCTTGATGAGAAACAGTCACAACATCGTTACAATGCTGAAAACGTTACGGTGGAGTCGCAGCTCGACCGATTGAGGGACGGTGATGACTATGTGGCACGCGTCGCCACACGACGTGACGAGCCGCAAGCAGCCGAGGGGGCTCCCGAGTCGGGTAAAGACTACCTTGCCTACATCACTAAACCGACGGGCGGTGTCGTCATCGAAGGCCTCGACCCCCATGCGAAGGTCTATCCCACGAACTATTCAAACGAAATATGGCTCCCCGAGGGACTTCCCGATGACATAGCAGAACGAAATAAAGAAAAGCGTTTTCATAAAGGAGAAAAAGGGTGGAAACCCACTGGGGACGCATGGGACTATTTCCGTGAAACGTTAAATGCGAAACAATTGGCAAATTTGAGTTTCGCACTGAAGCAGATGAACGGTGGAAAACTCCCCACAGAGGCTGTATTTGATGAGGACACTTATCAGTGGTATATGGCCGATGATGTTCACAATCCTCAACGAGTGTTTGTCGTGGCGCCCCATGCTTCTTCCTTTTTCACAATTGAATGGATTGAGCATAACCATTCCAAAGAGTGGATGAGGGGAGATTGGGATGCAGGTTCAAATCACCCCATATTGAATAAAGATGGTGTAAACCTACCAAAATTGTTGGATAAAGAAGGTACCCTTTCCAAATGGTGGAAGTGTAAGGAGACAACATTTGAAAAAGATGAAAAGCCAAAAACCGAAACTATTATCTCAAATAGTAGTCTTAAATTAATAGGTGTTTATGGCAAAGGCCATTTTGACATGTACAACAATCAGGACAAGTTGGCGGTCGCCTATACAAATATATCTGATAATTATAGTTGGACGCTTAAGGTGGAAGGAAAGGCCGGATTGAAAGTAAGTGCTGACGGAAAAGTAGAGTTGGGCGTTTCAGTTAATAATTCGGTCAAAAAAGATAATGGGGATATACAAGATAGCCCTCGCAAAACAGCGTTAGGCGCAAAGGTCGGTGGTGGTGTCAATGGGGGAGAGATTAAGGGACAAATCATTGTGAACTTGTTGTCGCCCGACCCGACCCACCCTTTGGATGGAAATAAGAAAATGATGGTCAGCGCGGCTGGAGAAGTCAAGTTAATCGCAGGAGCCACATACGAGGCATCGGGTGAGTACAATTTCACTAAGGGGAAGGCAAAAGGCAAATTGGTGGTGCCGGGGCCGCTGTCAATCGGGGCTTCGGTGGGCCTTGAGGGATTTGATTTTGTCGATGTGGATTATGTGGAGAGAAGATTACCCACGAACAAAAAATCAAACTAAAACAATATTAACTATGAAACGAAGAATTTTCATTATCGTTTTGTCGCTCGTCGTGTGCTTGTGTCTCCCGATGGGCATGGAGGCAAAGTCAAAAGGGCTCTCAAAGAAGGATACAAAACGGTGGAACAGTGTGGTGACTCATTTGGAGAACAACGAGACCAGCTCGGCCATTGACGAGTGTTATGACATCATTGCCCACAGTGAGCAATTCGACTCGGTGGCGGTGCTGGCGCGGTCGGTGCTCGCCGCGCATTACCTGAGCAACCCGAGCATGGGTGACATCTACGACGGCTATGTGTTTTTCCGTGAATATCTCAAAAAAAATCCGGGTAACGCGCAAGCAAGCCGACTGGCCACCGAACTGCACGATTTCTATTGGAAGCTTGTCAATGATGAGATGGCGCGTAGCGATAGCGTCACCGATGGCATTTATATCTCGGACCGTGCCAACAAAAAAGGAATGCCCTACATGGCACTTTCAATCAAAGACAATGGGATGAGTGTTGAGCTTGACCCACGTTGCGAGCTATACGCCCAAATGGCAAAATACGACACGAAAGATGATGTAAATCCAAACAATATCCACGAGCCGGCGACCATCAAGGTGAATAGGGACAGCATGGCCTTGTCTCATCCGTTTATGGCGGAATGGGGAACGTTAAAGGTGGATGACCCCAATGCTTCTCTAGCTGAGAACCTTGCGGAGGGAGGAGCTAAAATACAGAGCGATTTGCTTGGAGTGGCCAAGAGGGCGCCTTCGAGCGGAGACTGGGCGGTTGATATGGGTGTGCAGGCGGGAATGACCCTCTTTGCCGGACTCATTAATTTGGGACTTAATAAGGCGGCCGAGGAGGCCGCACGAGGAACCGTGACGGCTTCGGGGCTGGTTGTAAATATGGGTTATTTTGAGAATGGGAAGATGGATGTGGTCGCCAAGACAGTTCTTCATAGGGAGTTTAACGACAACAAGCCCGACGTGGATGAAATGGACTCAACCGCAATAACGCTCTATAAGCTCTATCCTCACGACGAAGTGTGTTTTGATAATGGTTTGACCTACGACAGCCGGGGTCTCGAGCATTATTCTAAGCCAAAAGACAACAAGATAAAAAACAATAAAAAAGCTTTTTGGGCAAGTATGCCCCTCTTGTATTTTACCGCCGGGCCTTTTGGCTTGGCGGCTGCTGTGGCGATGTACAAATCGAAGGCAAAGCCTAAGGGATGGATGGGACGTTTCCCCGCAATCATGTATCCCGATGGGAATCTGCAAGGCCTTAGCTATAAGACAAAAAACCTAAATTGGCATCAATATGCTGTTTTTATCATCAATAGATTATATGCACCATTGCTCACCGAGGAGGTGCAGGCTATTGTCAACGCCGAGAAAGTGGACAAAATCGAGTATGACTGGGCCGATGGCTCCATGACAGTCAAATCAAAGCATGCCCCCAAAGACAAGCGCAATTTCAACTTCTCACGTAACATGAAAAATGGCGAACTGGAGTTCAGGCATCAAATTGACAAAAAGTCGCTGTTGTTCATTCATTATAATCCGGATGATAATATCGTGGAGCGTGAAGTGCTTGACGTGGTAAAAAAATAACCAAGGGAGCGATTGAGATAACGATTGAGGGGAGCGCTGCGACAGTGCCTCCCCTCAATCGCTTTATAGGGGTGTGGCGACGCCGGCCTACTATGTGAAGTGGCCCATATAGCCCCGGCGAGGCTAAACTTTTGCAGGTGCCCAGTGGTGGATTTGGTCAGGTGAAAAATAATGTGTATATTTGCGAAAAATATTTTTTCCATTAACTAACAAAACCCTATGAAGAAATTATTCATGACAATGCTGGCAGCCGGAGTGGTTTTCGGTGCCATGGCCGACGACAAGGTCGTCATCCCCGACAGCACGGGCTTTAAGTTCACCGACGTGAAAGTGATTAAAACCACGCCTGTCAAGGACCAGAACAAGAGCGGCACATGCTGGTGCTACTCGAGCAACACTTTCTTTGAGGACGAAATCCTGCGCAAGACCGGCAAGGAAGTGCACCTGAGCGAGGGCTTCGTGGTGAACCACTGCTATCTTGACAAGGCAATCAAATATATTCGCATGGACGGACGCATCAATTTTGCTGAGGGTGGTAGCGGCCTTGACGTGCCCTATGTGTGGGAAACCTACGGCATGGTGCCTAACGAGGTGTACACCGGCATGACTTATGGCGACAAGAAATTTGCCACCGCCGAGCTCACCAACACGCTGCAGAGCTATGTGGGCGTGATCAACAAGAACCAGATGAAGAAACTCTCGCCGGCTTGGATTGAAGGCTTCAAGGGCATCCTCGACGCCTATATGGGCAAGCTTCCCGAGACCTTCGTGTATGAGGGAAAGACCTATACCCCGAAGAGCTATGCCGCTTCGCTGCCCATCAACTTGAACGACTATATCAGCATCACCTCGTTCACCCATCATCCCTTCTACAAGCCCTTCATGATGGAAGTGGCCGACAACTGGCTGTGGGGAAGCTATCAAAACGTGCCCCTCGATGAGCTCAAGGCCATCGTCGACAATGCCATCGACAAAGGATATCCCGTCGACTGGGCCGCCGACGTGAGCGAGAAAGGTTTCAAGTGGCGCAAGGGTTATGCCCTGCTCGTCAAGGAGAAGGACGAAAACGACCTTACGGGCACCGACCGCGAGCGCTGGGAGCAGCTCAGCGACAAAGACCGCGAGGAGCAGAAGTGGGAAATCAAGGGCCCGTGCCCTGAGCAGGAAGTGACGCAAGAAAGCCGTCAGCTGGGCTTCGACAACAAGGAGACTACCGACGACCATGGCATGGTTATCGTGGGCCGCGCCGTTGACCAGGAAGGCAACAAGTACTACAAGGTGCAGAACAGCTGGGACACCAATCAGCTCTATCACGGCTTCTTCTATGTGAGCGAGGCTTATTTCCTTGCCAAGACCATCGACATCTATGTCAACAAGGAAGCCATTCCCGCGAATATCGCCAAGAAAATGGGTATCTAATTAACCGGTTAAATAAACAATGAGAAAACTTTTTATCGCCACCCTTGCCGTGGCTGTCTCATCACAGTTTGCCATGGCTCAAGAGAATGATTTTGACTATACCGTCGACCGCTTTGCCGACATCGAGGTACTGCGCTACAAGGTGCCCGGTTTTGAACAGCTGTCGCTCAATAACAAAAAGCTCGTGTATTATTTGAGTGAGGCCGCCCTGCAAGGACGCGACATCCTCACCGACCAAAACGGCAAGTACAACTTGGCCGTGCGTCAAACGCTCGAGCAAGTGTATGTGAACTATCGCGGCGACCGCAACGACGCCAATTTCAAGGGCCTTGAGCTCTATTTGAAACAGGTGTGGTTTGGCAACGGTATTCATCATCACTATGCCCAGGACAAGTTCGTGCCCCAGTTTACGCAAGAATTTTTCGACGCCCAGGTGCGCGCCCTGCCGGCATCAAAACTTCCGTTGTGCCGCAACACGAACCAGACTGTCGACGACCTGCTCAAGGTGCTCGATAAGGTTATCTTCGACCCCACGTTCATGGCTAAACGCGTCAACCAAGCCGATGGCGAAGACCTCATCCTCACGTCGGCATCAAACCTCTACGAGGGCGTGACCCAGCAAGAGGTTGAGGCTTATTACGACGGTATCAAAGACATGAACGACCCGACGCCCATCTCTTATGGCCTCAACACCAAGGTGGTCAAGGAAAACGGCAAGGTGGTTGAAAAACCTTATAAGATAGGCGGTCTCTACAGCGAGGCTATCGTCAATATCGTCTACTGGCTGCAAAAGGCGGCTTCGGTGGCCGAGAGCGACGCGCAACGCGACTACATCACAAAACTCATCGATTTCTACACCACGGGCTCGCTCAAGACCTTCGATGAATATTCCATCGCGTGGGCCGAGGATACAAAGGATGATGTCGACTTTATCAACGGCTTTATCGAGAGCTACGGCGACCCGCTGGGAATGACCGGCTCGTGGGAAGCTATGGTGAACTTCCGCAATCAGGCGGCATCGACACGCACCTCAATCATTAGCGGTCAGGCCCAGTGGTTTGAGGATAACTCGCCGGTCGACCCCCGCTTCAAGAAAAAGAACGTGAAGGGCGTGAGCGCCAAGGTTATCACCGCCGCCATCCTGGCCGGTGACAGCTATCCGTCGACACCCATCGGCATCAACTTGCCCAATAGCAACTGGATTCGTGCCGCCCACGGCTCGAAGTCGGTGACACTCGAGAATATTACCGACGCTTACGACGAGGTGGCTAACGGTAGCGGACTCAACGAGGAATTCGCTTACGGACCCGAGGAAATCGCCCTCATGAAGAAGTATCTCACCCTCAGCGACAAGTTGCACACCGACCTTCACGAGTGCCTGGGACATGCTTCGGGACAACTCCTGCCGGGCGTTGACCCCGACGCGCTTAAGGCTTACGGCTCGACTCTTGAGGAAGGACGTGCCGACCTCTTCGCCCTCTATTACCTGGGCGACCCCAAGCTCGTGGAACTGGGCATCTTCAAAGATAAGGACAGCTACAAGGCCGAGTACTATAAGTACATCATGAACGGCCTGATGACGCAACTCACGCGCATCGAGCCGGGTAAGGACATCGAGGAGTCGCACATGCGCAACCGCAAGTTCATCAGCGAGTGGTGCCTGCAGCACGGCAAGAAGAACAAAGTCATCGAAATGGTGAAACGCAAAGGCAAGACCTATGTCAAGATTAATGACTACCAGAAGTTGCGTGGCCTTTTCGCCGAATTGCTCGCCGAGGTGCAGCGCATCAAGAGCGAGGGCGACTTTGAGGCCGGACGCAAACTCGTCGAGACTTACGGCGTGAAGGTTGACCCGAAGCTCCACAAGGAGGTGCTCGCCCGTTATGCTTCGCTCAACATCGCGCCTTACAAGGGCTTTGTGAATCCCGTCTATCACGTGCAGCGCGACAAGGCCGGTAATATTACCGACATCAAGCTCACCTACGATGAGAACTATGTGGACCAAATGTTACGCTACTCGCGTGACTACTCGCCACTGACGAAATAATCTTTTTCACAGCGAAGGAATTTGCCCAATTGGGGTCGAGAACCAGTCCCAGTTGGGCAAATTTTTCAATGATGTGATTTGTCGCGAGACGCGGTCTCGCACCCCCTCAAAAAAAACAATGGAAGAAGACTTTATTAAATCCTTGAAAAAGGAATTTTTCGCGAGAAGAAACGGAATCCTTGCCGACGCCATGCGACGCAACGGCGACCCGCACGCCTTCGTCATGGGCTGCATGCTCAGCGACATCATTGAGGTGGCAGCGCGGTTCACGCCCGACGCCCGCTCGGCACGAGCTCTGTGGAACGACCGTGACCACCGCGAGTGCCGCCTTGCGGCCCCCATGCTCTTCCCGCGTGGCGAGATGAGCGATGAAGAGGCTCACCGGTGGGCTCTTGATGTGCTGACCGAAGAGGAGGCCGATGTGCTGTGCCATCGACTGTTGCGACACCTTCCCGGCGCCTGGGTTCTCGCCGCTCACCTTGTTGATGGAGAGAATCCTCTCACTATTTACACCGGTTGGCGCCTCGTGGCCAATTTGCAGGCGGTATCACGTGCCGTCTTGCCTCCCGCGATCCAAGCGAAAGCACAAGCCGCCCTGGCGCAACCGGCCCTGCCGTCCTCCCTCAGCCACTTACTCCGGCAACTCCTCACCAATTAACCGCCATCCCATCACCCAACCCCCAAGTCATTATACATAAAGAACATATATTAGACACAAAGACATAAAGAATATATTATCAGACATAAAGAATATATTATCAGACATAAAGAACATATTTCTATAGTGAAGATATATTTTAAGTATTTTATCTTTTTGTATGTCTCTATGTCTAAAAAGAAAAACTATATGTTCTCTATGTCAAAAAAAACTTGAGGACTTTGTGGTTATAAGTCAATGTCTCTACGTCTATCGGGAAACGTAGAGACATTGTGTCGATTTATACTAAAAGCGGGATTTAGAAAGGGAGGTCGTCGTTGCCGTCGCCGGGGCCGTCTTGCATGAAGTCGGTCATGGGGGCTTCGGTACCAACTTGGGGGGCGGCAGCCGGTGCGGAAGCGGGAGCGGCGGCTCCGGCCGGCGTGGCGGTGGTTTTCTCGGCCTTCCAGCCACGGATATCGGTGTACCAGCGTCCGTTATACTCGCGGCTCTCGATGTCGTAGCTCAACGTGATGACGTCACCTATTTCGAGAGGATACTGGTCGGCCCTGTCGCCGAAGAAGTCGAAGTGCACCTTTTTGGGATAGGGCTCATTGATGGTTTCGAGCACATATTCCTGCTTTTTCCAGGCATTGCCGGCTTTAGAGGTGCCTTGTTGAAGCGGCAACTTGAGTATGATTTTCCCTTGTATTTCCATTACGCAATAAGTTTTTGGTTTGATGGTTAAAAAATGATGAGATTTGTGCTACAAAATTAAGCAAAAAATCTCTTACGGCAAAAAATGGAATCGTTTTTTTGAGCGACTTATTTCAGCACGCGGGCCATGCGTCGGAGCGCTTCCTCGAGTCGCACGCGAGGCAGGGCGATATTGATGCGGATGAATCGCTCTCCGTCGTTACCGTACATACTACCCGGGTTGACCTTCACGCGTGCCTTGTCAACAAGCAGCCGCGCGATTTCGTCGCCCGTCATGCCTGTAGAGCTGATGTCGACCCACACGAGATAGCTACCTTCGAGTGGCGTGACTATCCATTGCGGGAAGTTGGCCTTGAAGAAGTCGTTGAGTAGCTGGAAATTGCCGCGGAGGTATTTGCACAGTTGCTCTATCCATTCGGCGCCCTGCGGTGAGTAAGCCGCCTGTGCCGCGTCCACGCCGAATGGCCCCACGTCGCAAATCTCGTTGATGTTGATGGCGCGGTCGATGCGCTCGCGCCACTCATCATTGTCGGTTACCACACAGGAGATTTTCAGTCCGGCGATATTCCACGACTTGGTGGGCGAAATGCAAGTGATCGTGTTGTGGCAAATTTCGGGCGAGACGGCGGCCATGGGTGTGTAGCGGTAACCGGGCATCACAATCTCGTTGTGAATCTCGTCGCTGATGACCTTCACGCCGTGCTTGAGCGCCAGCTGTCCCACACGTTCCAGCTCGTCGTGCCGCCACACGCGGCCTGCCGGGTTGTGAGGATTGCAAAAGAGCAGCAGGCGTGCGCGTTCGCCGCTAAGTGCCGTTTCGAGTACGTCGAAGTCGATGGCGTAACTGCCTGTCGCTTTGTTGTATACCAGTGGAACAGATACGCCCTCGCAGCCGCTGTTGCGCACCGACGAGAAGAAACAGTTGTAGACCGGTGTGAGCATCACCACCTGGTCGCCCGGCAGGGTCAACGCCTGGATGATGGCCGACAGCGTGGGCACTACGCCGGTCGAGTAAAGCATCCATTCTCGCTCCATCTTGAAGCCGTGGCGCTCGTCGAACCAGCGGATAAACGCGTTATAGAACTCTTCGGGCACGTTCACATACCCGAAAATACCGTGCTCCACGCGGCGTTCCAGGGCCTCGAGGATACAGGGTGCTGCCTTGAAATCCATGTCGGCCACCCACAGCGAAATCACATCGGGCCCTCCGGCGTTGTCCCACTTGTAGGAGTCGGTTCCCGAGCGGTCAATGATTTGGTCAAAATCGAAAGTCATAGCATATTATATAATAAGGTGAAATGCTAATTAGGAGCGGGTGATGATTTTGCAGTCGTTGGGCTGGCGCACGTTGTCGTCGATGATAATCTCGCCCACGCTTTTGACCTCGATGACCCCGCTTGTGGGATTCTTAATGCTGTGCACCGCACTGTCGATGGTGGCGTGCACCGTGCTGTACTCAAAGGCGAGGTCGGCATCGTCTCCCATCGTGCAGTGTTCCATCACCAGGTTTTGGCAGTAGCACAGCGGTTGCGTGCCGGTAATGCGGCAGTTGATGAGCCTGAGGTTCTTGCTGTGCCAACCCAGGTACTCGCCGTTGAGCTCCGAGTCGATGATGGTCACGTCCTCGGTCTCCCAAAAGGCGTCCTTCGTCGTGATTTTGGCATTGCGCAGGGTGACGTTCTTGACATACTGGAAGACATATTTACTGTCGCTGTCGAGGCCGTCGATGACAATGTCGCGACTTCCCATGAAGGGGTAAGTGCCACCGCGCAGTATCACTTCGTTCATCTTGAGGCCGCGGATGTTCCAGAATGTTTCGTCGGCGTCGTTGATGGTGACGCGCTCCAGGCGCAGGTTGTTCATTTCGCGGAACAGCTTGGGAGCATCGATGACAGTGTCAAGCACCACCATATCGTTGCTGTACCAGATGGCCGAGCGTGAACCCGGAGCAAAATAGCAACGGGTGAGGCGCGAGCCATCGACGTGCCACAAGGGATATTTGCCTTCAAAATGGCAGTTGTCGCACTCGATATCGCTGCAGTGCTTCAGGCCGCTTTCACCTTCAGTGATAGTGACCTGTTCAAGGCGCAAGTGGTGGGATTCAAACAAGGGGCGCTCGCCGCCGAATGATTGGTTCTTGATGATTTTCATAATAGGGTGGATGTTAACGGAGTTTTATAGATTATGATGTTTTGAAAATTATTGTCACGTAGTGGTTTGTGCCGGCTTGCGCGCCCATCGGCCCGACAAGAGCCGCAGCAGGAAAATGGTGCCGCGCACGCTCAGCTCGATACACATGGCCAGCCACACGCCGCGCAAGCCCATTGACGAGGCCAGGAGGATGGCCAGCGTGAGGCGGATAATCCAGATGCAGCTCAAGTTCATCACGCTCGGTATCTTGGTGTCGCCGGCACCCACAAACACGCCGTAGCTCACGATGGCGGCGCCAAAGAGCGGTTCGGCCCAAGCCTCGATACGCAGTACACTGGCCCCGAGAGCCACCACGTGGGTATCGCTCGTCATCATTTGCATCACCCACTGTGCACCGCCGTAGAGTAGCAGTGCCATCACGGTCATGATGGCCATGCCACTGCCCACGGCGATGTAAGCGAAACGGCGCATGAGCACGCGGCGGCCGGCTCCCAGACTTTGTCCCACGAGTGTTGTAGCGGCCTCGGCAATGCCGTAGCCGGGCATGTAGCATAAGCTCTCGGCCGTGATGGCGAATGAGTTGGCGGCGATGGCCACGTTGCCCAGGGGAGCCACGATGCGGGTGATGGCGATGTGGGCGCTGCACATGAGCATGTGCTGCAATCCCATGGGAAGACCAATGTTCACCGCTTTTTTCACGCATCCCATCGTGGGACGGAAGCTGCCCCGGTTGCGGCTCATCTGTAATTCGCGCGAGCGGAACCACAGGAAGTAGAGCATGAGCAGGCAGGTGACGGCTTCGGCCAACGCTGTGCCCAGGGCGGCTCCCAGCACGCCCATTCCCGCTCCCGGCATGTGCAGGGTCATTCCCGGTATGCTCACTTCGTGTGACGGGAAGATGAGCAGGAAGTTGAAAATCACGTCAAGCACACACATGAGCACGTTGAGCGCGCCCGGCACTTTCATGTTGCCGCTGCAACGAAGCATGGCGCCCGCCAGGAAACTCATCTCGAGGAAGGGTACGCACAACGCGAAGACGAGGAAATATCGCGACGAGTCGGCATTGATGGCCTCGTTGCCGCCCAGCCAGTGGGGGAGAGGACCGCTGATGGCGCACCCGATGAGCATTATCAGCAGGCCGAACCCCAGGCACACCACCATCGACTGTCGCACCACCGAGCGGGCGCGCTCGGGTTCGTTGGCTCCTATCAAGTGGGCCACCTGTACGGCGAATCCCGAGGCGGCCGCGCTGAGCACGCCGCCGAAGAGCCATGTCGTGGTCGACACAAGGCCGATGGCCGCCGCCGGGTCTTTACCCAAGCTGCCCACCATGGCGGCATCGATATACTGCATCACAATCGACGACAGCTGTGCCATGATAGCCGGCGCGCTCAGCTGTGCCGTGAGCGTGAGCTGCTGGCCCCAGGTCATGGGTTTGCCGTCCTTGATGAGTTGCAGTAAAGCGTTTTCAGTAGCCATCTTTGGGAGTGGGGTGCCGCCGATGGGCACGATTTATGGCGCAAAATTACAAAATAATTGCCTCACGGGCAAAAAAAACGCCTTGCCCCATGACGGAGCAAGACGTCTTTCTATGTTTAACAAAATAATTCTTTACTAAATTATTTTTTATTTAGCGCGCTCGATAGTGACGGCGCGGCCCAGAGGAGCACATGCGGGACCGAGGTTCACGAGGTTCTCGTTGTTGGTCTCAGCGCTCAGGCGGCTAGCATCGATGCCACGCTTAACGAGGTTGTTCTTCACACCGTTAACGCGGTCGTGACGCAGCTTGATGTTGATGGCGTCGGTACCGGTGTAGTTGTCGGCCCAACCAGTGAGGACGTAGTTCTTGTTCTCGTTCTTCATCACCTCAGAAACGGCACCCAGAACCTCCTGATATTGAGGAGTGATAACCGACTTGCCAATCTGATAGTAAACGGTAGCAAGAGGACCTTCCTTAGCAACGGGCGCGGGGGGCTCGTCGCGGTCGAGGCAAGCAGCGAGTTGAGCCTCGAGGTCGCGGATGCGGGCGTTAGCCTGAGCCAGCTTGTTCTTGAGGGCCTCAATCTCGGCGCTGTTGTCGATAACTTGCGGGCAAACGGGAACACAGGGAGCATTCCATTCGGTCTTGTTGAACTTGTAGCTCAAACCGAGGAGCACGCTGGGATATTCAACCCAAGTGCGGTTGCCAGAGCCATCAACGTGGTCCTGAAGCATGTCGAAACGGACATCGAGCAGCAGGTTCACGTGGTTGCTCAGGGCGAAGGTGTTCAGCAAACCACTACGGAAGCTGAAGTTGCGGCTGTGCTTTGCGCCACCGGCATACTTCCAGTCGCCTTGGCCGCGGTCTGCACGCTGATACACCCAGTGGATACCCATACCGGCGTAAACAACAGCGTTGTAGAAGCGGTTGGGCTTGTAGCCGCACCACCAGTTGGTGACGTTAATCATAGCGTCGCCAAATGCGCCGATGTTGTTGAAATCTTGAGCATACTTGCCGTCAATCATTTCGCGGTCGGTGCGAACACCAAGCGAACCGCTAACTTGAGCGGCGACACCCTTCATTTTGTTGATTTCGGCACCAACGCGGAGACCGACGATGGGCGAGAACCACTTACCAACTGCGAGGTTAGCCTTCCAACCAATGCGATCGCCGAAGTCAGCCTTCTGGTCGTTGGTCGAGAGCATAACGCCGGCACCGCCCATACCTTCAATGAACCAGTTGTCCTGGAAGCGATTGAAGATGTAGCCCTGTGCGGGGTCCTCAACGCAGTTGTCCTGAGCATTCACTGCAGGTGCAAAGAACATTGCACATGCACATGCAAGTAAAGTAATCTTTTTCATAGACTTACGTTTTTTTTTGAATATCTGTTAAACATTAAATTAATAAATCTTCTCTCTCAAAATATTGTGCAAATATATAGCTTTTTTTTTAAACAAAAACTAAAATTCCAAAAAAAATCGTTTTTTTGTGGAAAAATCGCCTCGTTAGAGGATTTTTTCTATCTCTAAAGCCACATTTTCGGGGTCAAAGCCGAATTTTTTGTCCAAAATTTTGTAGGGCGCCGACGCTCCAAAGTGGTCGAGACCGTAGACACGGCCGCCGGGCACCAGGCGCGACAGCGTGGAGGGCAGGCCCGAGGTGAGGGCAAAGGCGGGAAGTGCGGGCGGAATGGTGGCCTCGCGGTAGTCTTGCGGCTGGTTGAAGAACAGGCCGAGTGAAGGCACCGACACCACCTGGACGCGCAGCTCGCGGCGTTGTTTGAGCAACTGTGCGGCCTCGAGTAGCGTGCTCACCTCGGAGCCGTTGCCCACGAGCACCACTTGCGGGTTGTCGTCGCGGTAGACAACATATCCTCCGCGGGCCGCTTGGAGAGCTTCGCGGTAGCGTGCGGCATATCCTTCGCCGTGCTGTGCCGGGATGTCGTTGATGTTTTGCCGCGACAGGATGAGGGCGGTGGGCGTCGAGGTGTTCTCCATGGCCAGTTTCCAGGCCACTGTGGCCTCGGCGCTGTCGGCGGGTCGCAGCACGAGCATGCTGTTCTCACCGTGGTGGTTCTTGAGTTCCTCCATGAGGCGGATTTGTGCCTCTTGTTCCACAGGCTCGTGGGTGGGGCCGTCCTCGCCCACGCGGAAGGCGTCGTGAGTCCAGATAAACTTGACGGGCAGACGCATGAGTGCCGACAGGCGCACAGCGGGCTTCATGTAGTCGCTGAACACGAAGAAGGTGCCGCAAGCGGCGATGACGCCGCCGTGCAGCGCCATGCCGTTGATGATGGCGGTCATGGCGAGCTCGCTCACGCCGGCGTGCAGGAAGGCTCCCGTGAAGTCGCCGGCCTTGAAGGCGGTGGTGTTCTTGAGGAAGGCGTCGGTCTTGTCGCTGTTGGCCAAGTCGGCGCTCGACACCACCATGTTGCCCACTTGGCGGGCGAGTGCCGCCAGCACGTTGGCGCTCGAGGCGCGTGTAGCCAGGTTGGGCTTGTGCTCGATGGCGGCATAGTCGACCGGGTCTACCTCGCCGGCAATGTAACGCTTGAGCTGCGCGGCCTGTTCGGGGTTGGCCTCGGCCCAGGCTTGTTCCTTGAGGTGGCGCTCGGCCACGAGTGCGCGCAAGTCGCGTGCGCGTTCCTTATATAGCTGTTCGGCTTCGGGGAACAACTGCCACGGGTTCTCGGGGTCGCCGCCCAGGTGGGCGATAGTGCGCTCAAACGAGGCGCCGCTCTTGCTCAGCGGGTTGCCGTGGGTGCTGCATTGTCCCTCGAAATTGTCGTCCCGCTCGGTGACGCAACCGCGCCCCATGATGGTCTTGCCCACGATGAGAGTGGGGCGGCGCGTCTCGCGCCGCGCCTCTTCGAGGGCGCTGGCGATGGCGACAGGGTCGGTGCCGTCGATTTCGAGCACGTTCCAGTTCCAGGCGCGGTATTTCATGGCGGTGTCCTCACCGGTGACGGCGTCACAGTTGGTCGAGAGCTGCACGTCGTTGCTGTCATAGAACATGATGAGGTTACTCAGCCCCAGATGGCCGGCGAGGCGCCCGGCTTCTTGCGAGATGCCTTCCTGCACGCCGCCGTCGCTGATGTAGGCATAAGTCTTATGGGTAAACGTGTCGCCATAACGCGCCACGATAAAGCGCTCGGCGATGGCGGCGCCCACGGCCATCACGTGGCCTTGTCCCAGCGGGCCGCTGGTGTTTTCCACACCGTGGTCCACGTCGAGCTCGGGGTGTCCGGGCGTGATGCTGTCCCATGAGCGGAAGGCCTTGAGGTCGTCGAAGGTATATTTGCCGGTCATGAACAATACGCTATAGAGCATTGGCGACATGTGGCCCGGGTCGAGGAAGAAACGATCGCGGGCAAACCAGCGGGGATTGTCGGGGTCGTGCACGAGGAATTTCGAGTAAAGTACGTTCACAAAGTCGGCACCGCCCATGGCGCCGCCCGGGTGTCCCGACTTGGCGTTTTCGACCATCGCGGCGGCCAGGATGCGAATATTGTCGGCCGCGCGGTTCATTTGTTTGCTGTCAATTTCCATTGAGGAGTAGTTGGTTTTATTAATAATGCTGTTTCAAGTCACGAAGATAGTGATTTTTTGCCTTGTGGGCAAGTTTTAGCACCAAAAAACGCAAAAAAATTGCTCAAAGCTCAAAGCTCGAAGCTCATCTGTTTTCGGCGAAGGCCTCGATTACTCAAGCGAGCCGCCCTATTATTGCCTCGAAAATGAGTGGTGTGTGACTGCTTAAGCGCGCGAAAATTGTTAATAATTGCTAAATATTGCGTTTTTTGATGTGAATATTTACATTAAAATTGGTTATTTTGTTCTAAAGTGTTACTTTTGCCATACAGATTGGTGCGGCCTTGTAAGCCGGCATGCGTGCCATCGCTACAGGCTCAAGCCCAAAAAGAAGTTGCCGAAACGCTTGAAAGGGAGTAGGTACTAACAAAAAACAACATTAAGTTATTTATGAAAAAGTTATTATTTGCTTTTATGCTTGGCGTTTTCGCCATCTTCTCATTACCCAGTTGTAGTGGCGGTGGCGGCTCGGCCGCAGCCGACAAGCTCGCCGACATGAAGTTGACTCAAGACAACAAGGATGAGTTCATCAAGACCTTTGAAACCGCTGTCGACGATCTCACTCAAGCTCTCAAGGACAAGGACGAGGCTAAGGCTAACGAAATTGCTGAGAAACTGAGCAAGGCTATGGATCAGATGGACGGTGATGTGCTCAGCGACAGCGAGAAAATGACGCTCGGTCTTAAGGTGATTGCTCTTGCCGAAGAAGCTGAAAAGGCCGGCATCAAACTTGAGTGACCTCTACCGCTTTTTAAACTAATCATGGGGAGGACGCCGCAGCGGTGCCCTCCCTTTTTGCGCTAAAAGGCGTTTTTTTGATTTTTTTTTGAAAAAAGAGCGATTTTTTTTTGTATTTGTGGTTAAAATGTTACTTTTGTGGCGCAAAAGAAGTTGCCGAAACGCTTGAAAGGAAGTAGGCGCTAATAAAATCTATTAAAAATTGTTTATGAAAAAGTTATTTTTTGCTTTCGTGATTGGCGCTTGCGCCGTTTTTGCATTACCCAGCTGCGGCGAGAAGGCCGCCACTTCGGGCTCGAACAATGACACCACCGCTGCTGTGACCGCTGAGAAGGCCGAGGCCGAGGCTCCCGCCGAGGCTGCCGCAATCGACAAGCTCGCCGAGATGCAGGTGACCAAGGAGAACGCCGCCGAGTATGTTACCACCTTCGGTGCCGCTGTTGACGAGGCTCTCAAGGCTGTCGAAGCCAAGGATGCCGCTAAGGTTAAGACTTATGCCGAGAAATTCGAGACGCTCCTGGGCGGTCTTGAGGCTAAGGCAGATATGTTCACCCCCGAGCAACAACAGGCTATCAAGGCTAAGTTTGATGCGTTTATGGAAGCCTATGCCACTTCGGGATTAGTTACTGAATAATTCCTGAAATAGACTTTTAACCTTATCACTACAAAGGGCGCCCCGGTGGCGCCCTTTGTGCTTATTACCGGGTCCGGCGTGCGGCGGTGCGCTTACCGATGGCGTAACCGCCCCACATCAGTAGCGCATAGGCTCCCAGATAGAATGGCAACCGTCCGCACAGGAAGTCCATCAAGCGCTCGGTGTTGTGGGTGAGGATGCTGTCCACACACACGAAGATGAAGATGAACATAAACAGCGTGAGGCCTCCGCATGTCAGCACCATGAGCAGGCGCCATAGCGTGCCCCACCACCGGTAGCCAAACAGTTGGCGGTAAGTGCGCCACAAGACGAAGAGTATCACCACGGGGCAAAGCACTAAATACCAGGTGGCGTCGTCGGGTAAAAAGGTGCCGATGAGCTCGCCCGCCAGCAGATAAATCAAGAACTGCGTGGCGTTGAACACCTGCACATAAAAGCCTTCGGGGATGGTGTGGGCCGTGCAACGTGGCGCGAATCGGAAAATCACGTAGGTGGGGTAGATGAAAAGAGAGAAGGCGATGAGCGCCGACCAGTCGTAGTGTGTGCTCAGCGTGTCAATGATGCTGTCATAGCTCGGCACGCCCGACGACACCTCGGCCTCAGGCGGTTCGTTGGCCATCAGCCACCTCATCACCACGAAAACGAAGAGCGCCACCACCACCAGCATTTTTACCGGCGGAAAACTCACCTGGCGGCGGCCGTTTATGTAGTCGGCAATGAGATACCCCGGCCTGAGTAGCAGCTGCCACAAGGTGTAAGGCAGCGCCCGTGACCCCATTCCCCACACGTCCATCACGCCACTCTTGAGGGTGTCCCACGTGATGCGTTTCGTGCCGGCGCGTTGGCCGCACGTGGGGCAGTAGTTGCCCACGTAGTCGTGCTCGCAACAGTGACAATGGCGTGTTTCGCCGCTCGCGGTGGTGGGCACGTGGCGCAGTGAGTCGCGTTGCCAGCGCTCCAGTCGCCCGTGCCGTTCTTTTATTTGTGACAATAGTTTCATGTGTTCCTTTTTTACTACCGCAAATATAGTCATTTTTCGGGTCATTTTTTTATTTTTGGGCGAAAAATATTAACTTTGTGGGCAAGTAAATTTCAAGGTGGTTATCAATCGCAAAATGGACAAAGATACACAGTTTTATATGCACATCGGCGAGGAGGAGGTGGGGCCTTTCGGTTTCGCTCAGCTGCCTGAAAACGGCCTCACCGAGGATACCCTCGTGTGGTGGCAGGGTGCCCCAAACTGGCAACGCGCCGGCGATGTGACCGAGCTTGAACCGTTGCTGATGCAGTCGGCGCAAGCGGTGGCCGGTGAGCCGGCGACATCGGAACCAGCGGATTCCGATTCGCGTCCCACCATTCATTGCCCTTACTGCGGTGAGAAGATTCTTGCCGTGGCCCGCAAGTGCCGGTACTGCAACGAATGGTTACGGCCCGACGAAAAAACGGAGAAGTCGATGACGGGCGGCGGCACCGACCATAGTTCACTGTCACGACGCAAGAAGACGGTTCTCGGCCTGATAATCGGTGTCTTGGCCTTGGTCGCGCTGTCGCTTGTGGCCTTGCTGGTTTATAATAAGATGAATGAGCCCGGAGTGGTCGTGCGGGGTGCCGATGAGCCTGAACCCGAGGTGGAGCAGGTGGTCGAGGAACGCAATGTGGAAGAAACGCCTGCCGAGGTTCCCGCCGAGGTTGCCGAACCGGCATGGGACGCCGGTCATCCCCTGTTCGGCTATTCCCATGAATTTGAGGGATATATGCCATTTGAAGGTAAGAACTATCCCATCAAGGTGACGCTTGACGCTTACGGCGGCCGCATCACCAACGTGGTGTATACCAATGTGACCTACGGCGGCCAAATCCGCATGACCTGCACCGAGGTCGACGAGCGCATCAACTTCTTCTCGCTCGAGGGTAAGGCCGGTTCGAAGGACTTTAGTATGCACTTGAGCTACGACGATTACTTGAACATCGAGGGCGTGGCATGGGAAGGCGACAGGCAGTTGCAGGTGTATATGCATCCCACCTGCACCCATGTTAAGTGATGATGTGTTTAGTTGAATTTTAATGTATTAAATTATAACGAGATGGACAAGAATACGGACTTTTATTTGCACATTAACGACAAAGAGGTGGGGCCGGTTAAGTTTAACCAACTGATAGAGAGCGGACTCACTCCCGATGCCCTCGTGTGGTGGCAGGGTGCGTCAAACTGGACCAAAGCTGCCGACTTACCCGAACTGCGCCCCCTGCTGGCGTCGCGGCAACCGGCGCCACAGCAACCGCAACCCGCGCCGCAGCCCGCGCCGCAACCACAACCGCAACAACCTGTTTCACCCCCTGCGCAAGGCTGTGAGGCTACTGTCCCGTGTCCTTACTGCGGCGAACCCATCGTGGCCTCTTCGACACAATGTCCTTATTGCGGCTCGTGGCTGCAGAATCCCGCCGCCGCTCCCCAAGCGGCCACCGAGTTCGTTCGGCCTCAGCAGCCGCAGTACCCGTCGGCACCATCGATGCCACCATCGGCTCCCCAGCCGGGTGCCATGCCTTACGGGGCACCCGCACCTCCCGCGGCCGCACTTCCCGCTAAGAAAAGTAACACGGGTCTCATCGTGGGCATCGTAGTGGCGGTGTTGCTGCTCATTGGCGGCGGTGTGGCGGCCTACTTTATGCTTCAGGACAATCATCGCGCGCGCCACCATTACGCCGACGACGAGAGCGACACCGAAATGGTCGATGAGACGAGCTCCCCGTCGGCCGAAGAAGAGCCGGTCGAGGAAGTGCGGTCGGCAGCCGAGCGACTGGCGACGATGAATCTTAACGAGTATAACGTGGACGAGTACGTCAACACGTTCATCGAGGTATGCGACGAGTTTGAGGCCGCCATCCGCGCCCACGACCAAGACGAGATGCGGTCGCTGGCTGCCGGGCTGAGCGACGCCATCGACGTAATCAACCAACAAACCGAATTGCTCAGCGAAGCTCAGCAATTGAGGTTAGGCAATAAATTGCAGTCGGTTATCGATGTGGCCCGGCAAGAGGGTGTTGACCTTGATAACTTGTGATTCAAGTTTCTAAAGTTCAAAACTTTAGAAACTTGAATCTCTTGATTAACGGTCTTGCGTCTCGCGCAGGGCGAGGGCGGCGGCGACAAAGTCGTCGTCGCTCATGTCGAAGGGGAACCAATGGATGTGGTGGCCGCGGCGCTCCATGCCGCGGAACCACGTCATTTGGCGCTTGGCAAACTGGTGGATGGCGGTTTCGAGCCGCGTGAACATCTCGTCATAGCTGAGTTTGCCCAGCACGTGGAGCGTGAGGTATTTGTATTCGAGTCCATAATAAATCAGGTCGTCGGGGGAAATGCCTGTGGCCAGCAACGCGCGCACCTCGTCGACCATGCCGGCGGCCAGGCGCGACCGCAAACGATCGCTGATGCGACGGCGGCGCGTGTCGCGGTCGATGGCGGTACCAATGACGATGGCGTCGGCGATGGGGTGGGGACGCGTGAGCGACGCCAGGTGGGGGTGCTCGTGGTAGTAAACCGCGATTTCGAGGGCGCGCGTGGCACGTGCCGGCGTGTCGATGTCGCTGTTGTTGCGCAACGTTTTGTACTGCTTGAGTAGTGTCGTGAGTTCGTCGAGGCTTTTGCCGGCCAATCGCTCGCGCAGGGCCTCGTCGCGCGGCACTGGTGGCAGCTGCACGCCGTTGAGCACACTCTCGACATAGAGGCCCGTGCCGCCGCACAGCACCGTTTCGTGACCGCGGCTGTCGATGAGCGCGCGTGCCTCGCGGTAGTCGCGCAAATACTCGTGCAGGTTGTATTTATATCCCGCCGGGCAGATGTCGATGAGGTGGTAGGGCACCTCGCCATACTCCTCCAGGTCCTTGCCGGTACCCAAGTCCATGCCACGATAAATTTGGCGCGAATCGGCGCTGATGATTTCGGCGCTCGTGGCGCGTGCCAGCGCTACGGCCTTTGCCGTTTTTCCGCTTGCGGTGGGCCCGATGATAACGAACATGTTTTCAGCTTTTAGTCAGCCATCTAACATCTAATATCTAAACAACTACTTTAGCGTGCTGTTGAAGAAGTCGAGCATGCGCGAATACACGGTGAGCCGTGCCTCGCAGCCGTTGATGCTGTGGTTCATATTAGGGAACACCATCAGTTGCGGCGAGCGGTTGAGGCTCACGAGTCGTGAAAGGTATTCCATGGAATTGACGATGCGCACGTTGTCGTCGGCGCTGCCGAACATGAGCAACAATTCGCCGTGCAGCTTCTCCACTTCGCCCAGCGGCGAGCGGTCGTAGCCGGTGGCGTTCTCTTGCGGCGTGAGCATGAAGCGCTCGGTGTAGATGCTGTCGTAGAAACGCCAGCTCGTCACCGGGGCTATCGACACGCCGGCGGCGATGTGGTTGTCGGGGCGCGACATGGCCATGAGTGTCTCAAAGCCGCCGTAGCTCCATCCGTACATGCCGATGTGTTGCGCGTCGACCCAGGGCAGCGATGCCATGTGGGCGGCCACGGCCACCTGGTCGTCGGTCTCGTGCAGGCCCATGTTGAGGTAGGCGGGCCGCAGGAACTCCTTTCCGCGCGCTCCGGTGCCGCGCGGGTCCACGCACACGATGACGAAGCCCTGCGTGGCGTAGTATTGTTCCCACCCCATCTTCCAGTTGTTGCGCACTTCCTGCGAGCCGGGTCCGCTATATTGCGAGAGGATGACGGGATATTTCTTTTCGGGGTCGAAGTCGACGGGTTTCACCATATAACCGTTGAGCGTGTAACCGGCGTTGTCGAGCGTGAAGAACTCGCGCGTGGGCACTTCGGGCGACGTGTAGGTGTCGCGGTAGGCTTTGTTCATCTCCAAGTCGCGCAGCTTCTTGCCGGCGGCGGTGTAGATGCTGTACTGTGGCGGCGTGACGGCGTCGCTGAACGAGCGGATGTAGAGCGAGAAGTCGCTGTTGAACGTGGCCGTGTAAGTGCCGCTACCGGGCGTGATGACGCGTGTGAGGCCGCGCGTGTCCACGCTGCGCACCGTGCGGTCGAGTGGCCCGTTGGTGGTTTGCACATAGAACAGCTGCTTCGTCTCGTCGTAGCCGTAGTAGTCGGTCACCTCATATTCTCCCGCTGTGAGCTGACGCTTGAGTGTGCCGTCGTAACCATATTGGTAGAGGTGTCTGTAGCCGTCGCGGTTGCTCATCACTACGAAGAAGTCGTCGTAGTAGTGGGCCAGCTCGCTGGCGTCGTCAATCCAGATGTCGCTCAGTTCGTCGTAGCACGCCGCCGCCACGCCCCGGTTGTCAACAGGATAGATTCTCAGGTGGGTTTGCGCCCGGTTGAGTGTTGTCACCATGAGCGCGCCGCCAGGCGTGAATTCCAAGCTGGGGATATACTCGGCGCCGTCGTTGGGTGTAGCCTCGCGCGTGATACCGGTGGTAATGTCGTAGCAGTGGGCTGTGACGGTGGCGTTGCGCTCGCCGGCACACGGATATTTGTAGTCGTAGCTCTCGGGGTGGGCGGCGTTCTCGGCGTGCGGCTCGCAGTCGCCGCGATACATTTGCATCGAGCACATGGGCACCCGGCTCTCATCCCAGCGCAGGAAGGAGAGCTTGAGTCCGTCGGGCGAGAACCGCAACGAGTTGAGCATCCCGAATTCCTCCTGGTACACCCAGTCGGGCACGCCGTTGATGACCTCGTTCTTGCGGCCGTCGGTCGTCACGCGCGTCACCGATCCGGTGGCCAGCTCCTTGAGGTAGATATCGTTGTCTTTGACCCACGCCACGCGCGCGCCGTCGCCCGATACGGTGACGATCTCCTCGCCGCCGGCTTCGCTGAGCTTGTCGAGCCGGCCGCTACGTGTGTCGTATATGTAGTGGTCGGCGCTGAACGAGTGGCGGTAAATCTCGCGCTTGCCGGTCCACAGCACCACGAGGCGGTCGCCGGCCTCCATGCGGTAGTCGTCCCATTCGGTTTTCCCTTGTCCGTCGTAGATGGTCACCGCTTTCTCGTCGCGGCCGTAGCTGTAGCGGTTCACCGAGTTGTCCTCGAGGCGGTAGAAATAGCGGCCGTCGGCGGCCGGGGTGAACTCGCCGGCCCCTTTGGGACGGCTTTGCGAGAGCACGAAGTCTTCGAGTTCGAGCGCGCCGGCGCTCAGGCTGCACAGGGCACAAACTGCCGCAAAGGTGATATTTTTCAATAATTTCGTCATAGTTTCAATCGGTAAAGAATTAGTTAAGGTGCAAATTTAGCAATAATAATCGAATTATTTAAGCCTTTTTTTGTAATTTTGCGCTTTGATAGCGTGCGACACCTGCGTGCGTCAGGTCACGCCCCATTGAAATTTCAATAATTATAATAAAAGATATTATTCTATGGCACAGAACGAAAACCCCACCGCAGCCGAGGAGAAGAGAACGCTCAACTTCGTGCAGCAGATAGTAGCCGATGACCTCAAGGAAGGAAAGAACGGCGGACGCCTTAACACGCGTTTCCCGCCCGAGCCCAACGGATACCTCCACATTGGGCACGCTAAGGCCATCTGCATGGACTTTGGCGTGGCCGAGATGTTCGGTGGCACATGCAACCTTCGCTTTGACGACACCAATCCCGCGCGCGAAGACACCGAGTATGTCGAGTCGATTATGCGCGACATCCATTGGTTGGGCTTCGATTGGGGCGACCGCCTATACTATGCCAGCGACTATTTTCCCCAGCTTTACGACTTCGCCATCGACTTGATTAAGCGCGGTCTGGCCTATGTTGACGACCAGTCGAGCGAGGAAATCGCCGCACAAAAGGGCACGCCCACCCAGCCGGGTGTCAACAGCCCTTACCGCGACCGCTCGGTAGAGGAGAACCTCGACCTGTTCGAGCGCATGAACAAGGGCGAATTTGACGAGGGAACCCACGTGTTGCGCGCCAAGATAGACATGGCCTCGAGCAATATGCACTTCCGAGACCCAATCATGTATCGCATCATCAAAACGCCCCACTGGCGCACCGGCAACACATGGAACGTTTATCCCATGTACGACTTCGCCCACGGGCAGAGCGACTATTTCGAAGGCGTCACCCACAGCATCTGCACGCTGGAGTTTGTGCCCCACCGTCCGCTTTACGACTATTTTGTCAAGCTGCTGGCGGGCGATACCGTCGATGACTATTGCCCACGCCAAATCGAGTTTAACCGCCTTAACCTCACTTACACCGTGATGAGCAAGCGCAAACTGCTGCAGCTCGTCAAGGAAGGTCTCGTCAACGGCTGGGACGACCCGCGTATGCCCACCATCTGCGGACTACGCCGTCGCGGCTACACGCCCACGGCCGTGCGCAATTTCCTCGACGATATCGGCTACACGAAATATGAGGCGCTCAACGACATCGGCCTGCTCGAGCACAACGTGCGCGAGGACCTCAACAAGGTGGCGCCGCGCGTGTGTGCCGTGCTCAACCCCGTGAAGGTGGTTATCACTAATTACCCCGACGACAAGGTGGAGATGCTCCACATGGACAATAACCCCGAGCAGGAGGGGGCCGGAACCCACGACATGCCCTTCAGCCGCGAGATTTACATCGAGCGCGACGACTTCATGGAGATCCCGCCCAAGAAATTCTTCCGCCTCACACCGGGCAAGGAGGTGCGTCTCAAGGGCGGTTACATAATTATGTGTACCGGCTGCACCAAAGATGAGCAGGGTAATGTGACCGAAATCCAATGCACTTACGACCCCGACACGCTCAGCGGTACCGCCGGCAGCGAACGCAAGGTGAAGGGCACGCTGCACTGGGTGAGCGCGCGCCACGCCGTCGATGTGGAAGTGCGGCTCTACGACCGTCTCTTCGCCGTTGAGAACCCCGGCGCCGAGGACGGCGACTTCCGCGACTTGCTCAACCCCGATTCGCTCAAGGTGTTGCCCCACGCCAAGGTGGAACCCTACCTGGCTCAAGTGGCCCACGTTGAGGACAAGTTCCAATTCCAGCGCATCGGCTACTTCTGCGTCGATCCCGACAGCACCCCCGACCATCTCGTGTTCAACCGCACCATCGGCCTCAAGGACAGTTGGGCCAAGCAAAACAAGTGAGCCACGAGTTTCGAGCTTTGAGCTGCTAAATAAAAGGGCTTCATCTTATTAAGGATGAGGCCCTTTCATCCCCCCCCCAGTAGACGCCCTCCGGGCGTTTTCCCTTTTGACGCAGTTCCAATACACATACTCGACCTAATAGACGATTAGGCGCTTCCGGTTCATTTTAGTGAAGTCCTCCTAATGAGGGGGAGGCGGATTTTTTAGATTTTCAAAAAAAAGCGAAATTATTTGGTTTATTGGTGTAAAAGCAGTAATTTTGCACGCGATTTTGAGAAATCGAAACAACGACTTTGACGTTAGTCCTGTTCTGGAAACACGATCGTTGAAACTTCGATGGCGCAGTTGACGATGCTTAAACACTTGTGCCATAAAGCGTAGGACGATATTTAAGAAGCAAAGGAAACCGCAGGTTTCCACCCAGGCAAGGCGGCCGTGTCGTGTGGCGGGTGTCCTTCTCACTCCTGCCGGCGATGAGGTTGTCGCGCGATTTTGGGCAATGGAATATTGTGCTATGGCGAGGCTCGTGGTGCGTTCTTGAAATCGAAGTAACAAATTTAACAAGAAAATTAAGTAAACATCATTAAGAACTATGTCAAAAGTTTGTCAAATTACAGGCAGGAAGGCGGCCGTGGGTAACAATGTGTCGCACTCCAAGAGAAGAACAAAACGCAAGTTCAACGTGAACGTCAAGACCCGCAAGTTCTACTGGGCTGAGGAAGACGCTTGGATTCGCCTCACCGTCAGCGCTCACGGGCTGCGCATTATCAACCGCATCGGCCTCGATGCCGCTCTGCGCAAGGCTGCCAAAGATGGCTATTTGAAGTAATTTTGTAGAACTTTTAAAACCCTATTAATACAATGGCAAAGAAAGCAAAAGGCGATCGCATCCAAGTGATCCTCGAGTGCACCGAGCAAAAGGGCAGCGGCGTTCCCGGTATCTCGCGTTACGTGACCACCAAGAACCGTAAGAACACCACCGAGCGTCTGGAGTTGAAGAAATACAACCCCTATCTCAAGCGCTACACCATTCACAAAGAGATTAAGTAATAAAAAAGAGTAACTACATTTTTTAGAGATATACTACTATGGCAAAAAAGACTGTGGCAACCCTTCAAACCGGTGAAGGTCGCTCGTTCAGCAAGGTCATCAAGGTCGTCCGCTCGCCCAAGACGGGAGCTTACGTCTTTGAGGAGCGCATGGTTCCCAACGACAAGGTCGACGAAGCTTTGAAATAAAATTGACGAGGTTGTGGCCTCGCGCCACAAAAAGCCTATACCCATCACGGCGGGGAGCAGCCAGCAAGGCATCGCTCCCCGCCGTATTTTTGAGCCTTGAGCCTTTCGAGGCAAAGCCTCGAACTACACAGACCCGAGGACGGAGATAACAGATGATAGCTCAAGGCTCGGCGCTTACTTAAAAACTTTTTCCTGTGAAATTTGGGTATAATTGTGGGAAAATGACTAAATTTGCCCCTGCAATCAAATGATTGCAAAATAACATCGAGGGTTAAACAATTGCATTCGCTATTATTTCGCGTTCAGCCAAAAAGCCTAGGAAACTTTAATTGGTATAACAAGCACGGAAATAATATGTGACGGGCAAGTCGTTATGGGCTTCCTGTTCTACCGTAATGGTGATGCGGCACGCATAGCGCGTGGTGCATCTTATGGTAGACAGGGGTACCAATTCCTAGGCTTGCCTCTTGCTGAACGCAATAAGTGCATCACGCTCTTTTTGCGTCTTGGCGTGATTGATAGTGGAATGCGCACAAACAACTATCAATCATGGCAAACAAGCGACTGAACGACGCCAAACTGGCGAAAAAGGATGAGTTCTACACTCAGCTCACCGACATCGAGCGTGAGCTGCAGCACTACTGGCCGCACTTCCGCGACAAGGTGGTGCTGTGTAACTGCGATGACCCTTACGAGAGCAATTTTTTCAAGTATTTCGCACTGCGATTTAATCAGTTGGGGCTCAAAAAGCTCATTTGCACCTGCTATAACGGTTCGCCCGTGCAGGGCAACGAATTGATGATTAACTTTGGCGACTTCACCGAGGAACCGAAGAAAATCGCTTTCAAGGTCGAGATTACCGAGGTGCGCGACCTCAACGGCGACGGGGCTGTCGATTTGAGTGACGTGCAATACCTGTTGCAAAACGACAAAAACGTGATTTCCACCCTCAAAACGGGTGACTTTCGCGACCCCGAGTGCATCGAGCTTCTCCAGCAGGCCGACATCGTCGTTACCAACCCGCCCTTCTCGCTTTTCCGCGAATACGTCGCCCAACTCATGCAATACCACAAAAAGTTCCTGATAATAGGGAATCAAGGCGCAATTATATATAAAGAAATCTTTCCTTTTGTAATTAATAATGAGATTTGGTTAGGTTATGGTTTCAAAGGAGGAGCTGCTCACTTTACATCACCCTACGATGATATCGCAACAGCAACCGACCATAGAGAGGGAATGATAAGAGTTTCTGGTGTTCATTGGTTTACAAATCTAGAAATAAAGAAACGTCATGAGGATATTGATTTGGTTTGTAAGTATTCACCAAATGAATATCCCAAATTTGATAATTACAATGCAATCAATGTAGGTCGTACTCAAGATATTCCATGTGATTATGAGGGTATTATGGGCGTCCCTATTACTTTTCTTGATAAGTATAATCCCGACCAATTTGAAATAATATGGCAAGCAAGTGGTAATACAAGAGCATCTGCACCAAGTGAAGTATTAAAAGAAGTTGGTTATACTATTCATCCTGAAGATCGTGGGGGCTGTGGCGTGGTCAACGGAAAAAGACAATATAGTAGAATTTTAATTCGTAACAAACACCCGAAGAAATTATGATGACGATTAAGCAGATTGAGGTGACTGTGGGCGAGGTTACCCGTGGTTATGTGAACAACGACGAGCAGGGAGTGCGTGGCTACAATGGCCTGCTCGATATTCGTCCGCCGTACCAACGTGAGTTTATTTACGACGACCGTGAGCAAGAGGCGGTGATTAACACCGTGCTGCACGGCTACCCGCTCAACGTGATGTACTGGGTGAGGCGCGGCGATGATGCCGAGTGCCCTTACGAGGTGATGGACGGCCAGCAGCGCACGCTCTCGCTGTGCGAATATGTGGCGGGCAAGTTCGCCTTTGAGTTCAAGAATTTCTTTAACCAACCCGCCGACATCCAGCAGCGTATCCTCGACTACCGGCTCACCGTCTATGTGTGCGAGGGCGACGCGAGTGAAAAGCTGGAATGGTTCAAGACCATCAACATCGCCGGCAAGCCGCTCAACGAGCAGGAAATAAGCAACGCCATTTATGCCGGGCCTTTCGTGAGCGACGCCAAGCGCCATTTCTCGAAAAGTAACTGCGGCGCTTACCGCCTGGGCAAGGACCTGGTGAACGGTACGCCCATCCGCCAGGACTTCCTCAAGTGCGCCCTCACGTGGATGGCCGCGCATGAGACACGTGAAGGACATGCGCAGAGCGTGGTGGGCTACATGGCGCAGCACCAGCACGACCCCAATGCCAACAACCTGTGGAGTTACTTCCAGACGGTGCTTAACTGGGCCATCACCAATTTTGACCTGAAACGCTTCAAGCGCATCATGAAAGGCCTCGACTGGGCAGCCTTATATGACAAATATGGCGCCGAAACGCTCGACACGGTGGCGCTCGCACAGAAAATCTCAGCGCTCGTGCGCGACAGTGAGGTGGAGCGCAAAACGGGCATCATTCCTTATGTGCTCGACGGCGACGAGCATCACTTGGGCCTGCGCGCGTTCCCCGACGACATTAAGCTCGCCGTGTGGGAAGAGCAGGGGCACTGCTGCAAGCTGTGTGGCAAGGAGTTTGACTTCGAGTTCATGGAAGGTGACCACATCACGCCTTGGCGCGAGGGAGGCCGCACCGTGCGCGAGAACTGCCAGATGCTGTGCCGCGACTGCAACCGCCGCAAGGGGAGCAAGTAGGCTTACGGTCGCAGGTTCATGTAGTGGCGGCGCTCGTCGGCGTCCATGTGCTCGATGGCGTAGCGCAGTGTGGTGCGTGGCATCGTGGCGGCGTGGCGGTCGAGGAAAGCGCGCAGGGTGTCCATGCCTACGTGCTTGCCCATTTCGCGCAACATCCACCCCACGGCCTTGTGCATGAGGTCGTGGCGATGGTGTAGCAAAGCCTCGGCATATCGCAGGCAGTAGTCGGGGGTGCCGTGGCGCGTGGGCGTGATGGCGCTCACCATGGCGATGCGTTGTAGCCACAGGCAATCGGTGGTGGCAAGACGGTCGAGCACTTGCAGTTTGTACGCGGTGTGCGGTTGCGGCGCGGCCGTGTCGCCGCCCAGGAAGGTGGGTTGCAGTATCCAAGTCCCCGTGATGCCCGGCGCCGAAAGGTCGACGAGGTCCCAGTTGTTGGCGCGGTGGGCATGGTCGAGGTATAAACGCACGATGCGGTCGCGCGCCCTTGTGGCTTCGAGGTCGCAGAGCAGGCGAGGCTTGCTCAGGCGGCCATGAGCGGCCACGAGCAGCAAGAAGCCGGCGAGACGCACCTCGTGCCATTGGCAAGCCAGCAATGCGGGCACTTCGTCGAGCGGGAAGTCGCGCTCGGCCTTGACGACGGCGCGTGTCACCGGCACCTTAATGCCGAGGAAGCGGTCGCCCTCGCCATACTGTCCCGGTCCCGTTTTGAAGAACCGCATAAGATGGAGAGCCTGCGCCTCATCGCGCAGGCTCTCCAATCGGTTGATGATATCGTTGGCGTGAGCCATAGTGCTATTTACACGTTATTTCATATAGGTGTAGCGGTAGTCGGTGGGCGAAACGAGCGTTTCCTTTATCACGCGCGGGATAATCCAGCGAATGAGGTTGAACTCGCCGCCGGCCTTGTCGTTGGTGCCGCTGGCGCGCGCGCCGCCAAAGGGTTGCATACCCACCACGGCTCCCGTGGGCTTGTCGTTGATGTAGAAGTTGCCAGCCGCGTAGCTGAGAATCTCGGTGATTTTCTCGACGGCCATGCGGTCGCGGCCAAAGACGGCGCCGGTGAGGCCGTAAGGCGATGTCTCGTTACACAGGTTGGCGGTTTCTTCCCATTGCTCGTCATCGTAGGGGTAAACGGTGAGCACCGGGCCGAAGATTTCTTCTTCCATCGACTTGAAGTGGGGGTTGGCGGTCTCGATGACCGTGGGCTCGACAAACCAGCCCTTGCTGTTATTGCACGTGCCGCCCATCACCACGTCGGCGTCCTTAGCCTCGCGTGCATACTCGATGTAGCTCTTGCACTTGTTGAACGAGGCCTCGTCGATAACGGCGTTGATGAAGTTGGAGGGGTCCGTCACGTCGCCCATCTTCACCTCGGCGGCCATGGCTTTCATGTCCTCAAGGACACCGGCCCACAAGCTCTTGGGGATGTACATGCGTGAGGCGGCCGAGCACTTTTGGCCCTGGAACTCATAGGCACCGCAGAAGGCTGCCGTGGCCACGGCCTTGGGGTCGGCGCTGGGGTGCACGAAGATGAAGTCTTTGCCTCCGGTCTCGCCCACGATGCGGGGGTAAGACACATATTTTCCCAGACCCTTGGCGGCTTGGTTCCACAGCGAGTTGAACGTGGCGGTGCTGCCGGTGAAATGGATACCGGCGAAGTGGCGCGAAGCGGTGGCCACCTCGCCAATGAGGGCGCCGCTACCGGGCAGGAAGTTCACCACGCCGTCGGGTAGTCCGGCTTCCTTGTAGAGTTGCATGAGGTAGTAGTTGCTCAGCAGTGCGGTTGTCGAGGGTTTCCACAAAGCCACGTTGCCCATGAGCACGGGCGTCATGCACAGGTTCGAGGCGATTGACGTGAAGTTGAACGGTGTCACGGCGAGTACGAATCCCTCGAGGGGACGGTACTCGGTGTGGTTGAGTTGTCCGGCGCCATCCTTGGGCTGCATGGCGTAAATCTTCGAGGCATAGTGCACGTTATAGCGGAAGAAGTCGATGGTCTCGCATGCCGAGTCGATTTCGGCCTGATAGAAGTTCTTGCTCTGGCCAAGCATGGTGGCCGCGTTCATGATGGGGCGGTACTTGGTGGCCAGCAACTCGGCCATCTTCATGACGATGGCGGCGCGGGTGGTCCAGGGAGTGCGGCTCCATTCTTTCCAGGCCTTCATGGCTGCGTCGACGGCCATTTCCACCTCTTTCTTTCCCACCTTGTGGTAGCGGGCAATCACGTGCTTGTGGTCGTGCGGGCAAGTGACCTCGCCCATGTCGCCGGTGCGAATCTCTTTACCGCCGATGATGATAGGTATTTCCACCACCATCTTGCTTTGGCGTTCAAGTTCTTTTTCGAGCGCGACGCGCTCGGGCGACCCGGCCAGGTAGGCTTTCACGGGCTCGTTGGCGGGCAGGGGGAAGCTGATAATTGAATTGTTCATGTTTTTTTAGTAATGCAAATGTTATGAAATTGGTAGGTTCTTTACTCGCTCATTTCCTCGAACGTTTTCTTGATGATGGCCACGGCCTCGAGGATTTCCTTCTTGTTGATGCACAAGGGGGGCGCGAAGCGGATGATGTGGTCGTGGGTGGGCTTGGCCAGCAGACCGTTGTCGCGCAGCTTGAGGCAGATGTCCCAGGCCGTCTTTCCCTTGATGGGCGTGGTGACGATGGCGTTGAGCAGGCCGCGTCCGCGCACTTGCACGATAAACGGCGAGTGGATTTTGTTGATTCCTTCGCGGAAGATTTTGCCCATCTTCTCGGCATTTTGCGTGAGTTTCTCTTCTTTCACGACTTTGAGGGCCTCAATGGCCACGCGGGCTGCCAGCGGGAATCCGCCGAAGGTGGAGCCGTGCTCGCCAGGCTTCACGTTGAGCATGATGTCGTCGTCGGCAAGGCAGGCCGACACGGGAAGCACGCCACCGCCCAGGGCCTTGCCCAGGATGACGATGTCGGGACGGATGCCGTCGTGCATCGAGCACAGCATCTTGCCGGTGCGGGCGATACCGGTTTGCACCTCGTCGGCGATGAACAGCACGTTGTGGGCGTGGCACAGGTCGAAGCATTTCTTGAGGTAACCATCGTCGGGGACAAACACGCCGGCCTCGCCCTGAATGGGCTCGGCGATGAAGGCGCACACCTCGTCGCCATACTTGTTAAGGGCCTCTTCGAGCGCCTTGGGGTCGTTGTAAGGAATGCGGATGAAACCCGGGGTGAGCGGGCCATATTGCGCGAACGAGCTGGGGTCGTCGCTCATCGTGATGATGGTCACCGTGCGGCCATGGAAGTTGCCTTCGCAGCAAATAATCTTCACTTTGTCGTTGGGAATACCTTTTTTCACCACACCCCAGCGACGGGCCAGCTTGAGCGCGGTCTCGACACCCTCGGCGCCGGTGTTCATGGGCAACACTTTGTCGTAGCCAAAGTACTGATGCATGAATTTCTCGTACTCGCACAGCACGTCGTTGTAAAACGCGCGCGAGGTGAGGCACAGCGTGTCGGCCTGGTCTTTGAGCGCCTTGACGATGCGCGGGTGGCAGTGCCCTTGGTTCACTGCCGAGTAAGACGACAGGAAGTCGAAATACTTTTTGCCCTCGACGTCCCACACATAGATGCCTTCGCCCTTGTGGAGCACCACGGGCAGCGGATGATAGTTGTGGGCGCCATAGCGGTCTTCCATCGCCATGCAGCGTTTGCTGGCGGCGCCGAGTTGGTTAGCGGTAGTCTTTTTGCCGGCATTGCGCTTGCCGGTAGTCTTTTCAGCTTTCTTGGTAGTTGCCATGTGATTTGTTTTATAGGTTATTGATAGGAATAAATTATGGAGTTCAAAAGGATTGTGCAAATTTAACTCATTTTTTGGGAAAATCATCAAAAAACGGTAAGTTTTTACACCTTATTCTAATTTCGTGACGTGGTAGCCCATCGTCTTGAGTTGCACCGCCATGCCCATGAGATAGAGCTGGCGCAGGCACGAGACGAAGGCGTCGAAGGCCTCGCGTGTGCCCGACTCGATGCCCTGGTGGCTCAGGAAACTATAGGTGCGGGCGGCGCAGTCGCCCACGAGCGCCTCACAAGCGTCGTAGTCGTTGCCGCGCAGCAGCAACACGTCTTCGCGCACATATTCGTCCATCAGGTCATAGCCGCGCTTGTTCTTGAGCAGGCCGTAGAGGTCGGGGATTTTGGAGTATATTTCCCAGTCGCTGTCCCAAAACTTGGCGACGGCCATGCCTATATACATCATCCAGCCGAGTGCCGCCGTGGGATACTCGTTATACTCGCGCAAGGCGTCGGGCAGATAGGCGATGGCGATTTCTTGCCATTTTCCCTCCACGTCGGGGCACTCGGGGAAGCGCTCGTCGATTTTCTTGCGCGCGAGTAAGAACTCGCGCAACTCGTTATAGAGTTTGATTTCAAATTGGTCGGCCATTATTTTTTTTGTTTTTAGATGTTAGATGTTTGAAAATTAACACTTAATGCTTGGCACTTCACACGATTTCGTCAAGTTTGCCGGTAACCGAGTCGATAATGAAACCGCGCACCTCGATGTCGCGCGGCATGAGTGGATGTCGCTTGATGGTTGCCACCGTGCCGCGCACCGAGGCCTCGGTGTCGCGAAAGCCTTCGAGCCAGGCCTCAAGGTCTACACCGCTCTTTTTCACGCCGTCGAGCGTAGCCTCGTCGATGCCGCGGGCGTTCATGGCCTCGTGGAGGTGGTCGAAGCTCATGTGGCAGGCGCCGCATTGCGAGTGTGCCACCACCATGATGTGGTCCACGCCCAGTTCGTAAACGGCCACCACGAGGCTACGCATGGCCGAGTCATAGGGCGAGATTACCAGTCCGCCGGCGTTCTTGATGATTTTGGCGTCGCCGTTCTTGAGGCCCAACGCGGCCGGCAAGAGTTCGGTGAGGCGCGTGTCCATGCAGGAGAGCACGGCGAGCTTTTTGTCGGGATACTTGTCGGCGATAAATTTCTCGTAGCCTTTCGAGGCCACAAACTCTTTATTGAAAGCGATAATCCGGTCAATCATAGCTGAGGAATCTGGAGTTACTGAATTTATTATGGCGCAAATTTATAAAACTTTCGCGAGAGAAACACTATAGATGCAGGTAGAAGGGGGCCACGAGAGAGGCATAGGGCGGAGTGGGGGAGCCGTCGGCGTTGTGTAATATCAGGTCGGCGCGCTCCATCTCGGCGCGCTGCGGCGATAGTTCCCACAACAGGCGCTTGGCGGAACGGCCCTCAACGGATGACACGCGCGTGAGGCGCACTACATGGAGCGACGACAGCGCCGCGGCCTCCTGAATGGCGTCGCGGGCCGCGACAGGCGTGATGAGGGCTAAGCGTCCGGTGGGAGCGAGTAGCGTGGCGGCACGGCCCAGCATCGGCCCAAAAGGCAGCGACGAGGCGTTGCGTGCCAGGTCGCGACGGCTGTCGGGCGAACGCACGTCCTGCGTGAAAAACGGCGGGTTGCTCACAATGAGGTCGTAGGGGTCGCCGTTGCCGGGCGTGAAGTCGAGGAAGTCGCCGTGCCGGGCGGTTAAGCGGCTCGCCCACGGCGACGACGCGAAATTAGCTGCGGCCTCGGCCGTGGCCTCGGTGTCGATATCGAGGCCCGTGATGAGGGCCGTGACATTCCGTTGCGCCACCATGAGGGCGATGAGTCCGGTGCCGGTGCCCACGTCGAGCACGCGCCGCGCTCCCCGGCACGTGCACCACGCGCCCAGCAGCACACCATCGGTGCCCACTTTCATGGGCGCGCGGTCGTTGGCCACGCTGAATCGCTTGAACCGAAACACTTTTTCTTTCATTGTGGCGCAAAGTTACTACAAAAGTCCCGAAAATCGTGCAAAAAGTTGTAACTTTGCGGCTAATTAACGCAACACGTTTTTCAGGTTGATATTAAATATGATTTTACTCGATATACTTCCCGGCCTGGCCGACAGCGTGCCCTCGCTGGTGCGCGACAGCGTGCCGGTAATCACACCGCAGCAGGTTGCCACCGAGATTAAAGAGTTTGACTGGAGCGGTGTCATCCAAAGCGTCTCGCAAGGCGTGGTGTCGTTGGCGTTCCGCTTGCTTGCCGCCATCGTGGTGTTCACTGTGGGGCGCTTTGTTATAAGCAAGCTGCACAATCTCATGCGCGGCGTCATGGAGCGTCGCCGGGTGGACCGCTCGCTCATGACGTTCCTGCTGAGCGCCTTCCGTTTCACCTTTATGTTTATCCTTGTGGTGACCGTCATCGGGTTGCTGGGCATCGAAACGAGCTCGTTTATCGCCATTTTCGCTTCGGCGGGCGTGGCGGTGGGCATGGCTTTGAGCGGCACGCTGCAAAACTTTGCCGGCGGTGTGCTCTTGCTGCTGCTCAAGCCTTACAAGGTGGGCGACTTCATTGAGTTTGAGAATTATAAGGGCTATGTGCGCGAGATTCAAATATTCCACACTATCATCGCCACCATCAACAACGAAATCATCGTAGTGCCCAACGGCGGTCTTTCGACAGGCGTGGTCAATAACTACTCGCGCGAGAAATACCGCCGCCTGGAGTGGCGTGTGTCGATAGCTTACGGCGACGACGTGGACCGCGCCCGTGAAGTGGCCTTGGCCATCCTTCACGACGACGAGCGTGTGCTCAGCGGTATGGTCGACGATGCTCATGGCGATGAGCACGACGACGTTACCGACACAGTAGCCGGCGAAGACAGTCGTCGGCGCCCGTGGTACTTGCGCTGGTTCGGCAAGGGAAAAAAGCAACGGGCAAATGCCGTGGATGTCCCCTCGGCAACCGTTGTCGCGGCCCCCATCGACTGCACGCCCAGCGTTCAAATCGAGGAAATGGCCGACAGCGCCGTGGTTATCCTCGTGCGCGCCTGGTGCGCCACGCCCCACTACTGGCCCTTGCTCTATGCCGTCAACGAGGCTATCTACAAGCAATTCCCGCAACACGGACTCCACTTCCCGTTCCCGCAAATGGATGTACACATTAATCCCGACCAATCGCTATGAGACGTTTCCTTACCACAATGCTCGCCGTGGCTCTTGTGGCTGTGGCTCAAGCCCAGGTGATTAACTCGATTAACGACGAGATTATGCGCCGTGGCTTTGACAAGGCCATCCGTCAAGAGCAACAAGAAAAGCAAGGCAAGAAAAAAAAACGTAAGACGGAACTTACCGTGCCCATCGATACAACCACGCTGTATTTCACGCTCATCGACTCGGCGCAGGTGAGACTCGACGCGCGCGACTGGGCAGGCGCCGAGGCTTTTATCATGAAGGCCCTCGAGAGCGACCCGGCCAATCCTAACAACTCGCTGCTGCTCTCTAACCTGGCCACCGTGCAGCGTTATCAAGGTAAAAACGACGAGGCCATCAAGAACTATACCATGGCGCTCGACATGACACCTAACGCCGTGACCCTGCTACGCAACCGCGCCGTGTTGCTCGTGGCGGTGGGGCGCACCGAGGAGGCGCGGGCCGACTACGACCGCATTCTCCTGCTCGAGCCACTCGACACCGAGGCCCTTTACAACCGCGGCCTCATCAAGCTCGATGGCGGCGATACGGCCGGCGCTAACGACGACTTTGAGAAAATTTTGCGCATCGACCCCTCATCAGGCCTGGGCCACCAGGGCCTCGCCACCCTGCACAAGCTCAAGGGAAACTACGAGAAAGCCATCTCTCATTATAACGACGCTATCAAGGAGGGAGCCACAGCCCAACTGCTGGCCAACCGTGCCGACTGCCACCTGGCGTCGCGCCACTTGAGCGAGGCGAGCGAGGACATCGCCAGCGCCTTGCAACTCGACGCCGACGACCCATTCCTGTATGTGTTGCGCGCGAAACTCAACAAATTGCGATATAATTTTGACGATATGAATCGCGATATCGAACTCGCTGAAAAACATGGCATCGACCGCGCTACCGTTAAACAATTACTTGAAGTAAAGTGAAATTTTTACTTTAACTTTCTTTTGGCCGTTTCAAAAATTATGTCTAATTTTGAAACGTGATTTCTATCGTCGAACATATCGAGTACCTTCTCATGCGCAATGACTGCGTGGTTATCCCTCAGTGGGGAGCCATCATCGCGCAACAGCAAGAGCCGCGTTTTGACCGGGGCCGCGTGACGCCCGCGCAAAGATACTTCACCTTTAACGCGCAAGTTGACCACAACGATGGCCTTATCGCCAATTCCATCGTGCGCCGCCACGGCCTCACCTACGACCAGGCCATGCGCGAAATCTCCACGCAGGTGACCGCTATGCGCCGGCAGCTCGATGAGAACAGTGTCGTGCCGCTGGGGCGCCTCGGCTTCTTCGGCCGTGCTGCGGGTGGACGCGTGGTGTTCACCCCGTTTGCCTCGCAGCTCGCTTTGAGCGACAGCTACGGCCTGCGTGCCATTGTGTTCAAGACGTTGTCGCAACTCGAGCGAGAGCAGGCGGCCATCGACGCTTTTGCCGCCGGCGAGCGGCAACGCGAACGCGGACAACGGCGTGTGTCGCTTGTGCGCAAGTCCTTGCGCTGGGCCGCTTCCATTGCGTTGCTGGTGTGTCTGGGTCTCGTGCTCACCACGCACGTGCCCATGGGCGACGATGTGGAGAAAGCCTCGCTCGCTTTGCCCGCTATCACCGCGCCGGCCACGACCGCGACCGCGACCGAGGTTGAAAAGGAGCCTGCCGCACCACGTTTCGACGAAGGAATGCCCGACGATGCCGACGGACGTTATATCCTCGTGATTGCCACCCTCAACAGCGCTAAACAGGTGGCCGACTTCCAGGCCATGGCACGCGTGAAAACAGCCACCATGCCCCACGGCAAGATGACCTATGTCTACGTGGCGCAGAGCGACGACTACACCGCGCTGGTGAACGCCATGAAGCGTCTTCCGGCAGCCCACCGTCAGGCCTACGTTACCGAGGCCCGTTAACCCATCTCTCTCGCGTTAGTCCCGAGCGACTTCCGAAAATGGAAAATAACCCTCAAATTTTCAATCGAGGGTCTTTTTTTGCGGTCTTTCTCAAGAATATTGCGTAATTTTGTGCATAATCCCAAATCGGTCATCGGGCCGACGCGTAAGCCTGATGACCGGTTTGGAATTACATGAATAACTGACACAAAACAAAAACACTCTGCAACATGGAAATTAATCTTATCATTGCCATCATTGGATTTGTGCTCATGGCGGCACTGGGTTTCCTGTGGGGAAACAGCGGGAAAAAGGGCTATGTCGCCACCATCGAACGCATGAATAAGCACATCGCGGCGCTCGACGCTAAAGTCGCCGGGCAGGAAGCGGTGATTAACGAGAAAATCGATGCCGTCACTTTCTTGACGGCCGACCGCGATGTGGAAAAGACGAAAGCGCTACACGCCGCGCGGCGACTTGATGAGTTGCGCGACTACCACGAGAAGCGTCTGGCCGAACAAAAAAAGGGTTTCGAGAAACAAATCGAGGAACTCAAGGCGTCGTTCGACAAGCAGATAGAGCAATTCAAAGAAGCCCACCGGGCACAAATCGCTACGCTCAAGCAAATGAACGAGGAGCAAGTGAAAAGCCAGCTCGCGCTCATCAGGGAACAAATGCAAACAACCTCTGAGAAAGTACTCAAAACGCGGCAGAACGAACTCGAGACACAAAACAAGGAGCAGGTGTCGAAAATCATCGACCCCCTCCAAAAGAGCCTCAAAGACATGCGGGACGCCCTCGATAAGACCAAGGAACAACAACATGAGGCACTCGCGCGACTCGATGAGACTATCAAAATTAACATGAAGAAAAGCGCCGCCATTGGCGAAACCGCCGACCGCCTCACGCGGGCACTCACCGGCGAAGTGAAGGTGCAGGGTAACTTCGGTGAGTTGAAGCTCAGGCAGTTGCTCGAGGACCTCGAGCTCAAGGAAGGTGAACAATACGACACTCAGGAGACGCTGAAAGCCCGAAACGGCAAGGCCGCGAAAGGCGACGACGGTAAGGGCTTGATACCCGATTTTATCCTTCATTTCCCCAATAACCGCCATGTGGTGGTCGACTCCAAAATGTCGCTCACGGCCTACGAACGTTACATGAACACCGACGACGCGGCGCCCGAAAAAAGCGCTCACCTGCGCGCCCACATCGAGAGTGTGAGGAACCAAGTGAAACGGCTGGCCAAAAAAGACTACACCAAGTATCTGCCCGGCGGCTACAATCGCCTCAACTTCGCCATCATGTATGTGCCCATCGAAGCCGCGCTCAACCTCGCCTTGCTCAACGACCGCGCCCTGTGGAAAGAGGCTTACGACCAGGGCGTGATGATTCTCGGACCGCAAACGATGTACATGAACTTGCGGGTCCTCGAGATGATGTGGACCCAGGTGCGGCAGCTCAAGAACCAGCAGGCCATGATCGACGCGGCCAACCTCGTTGTGGAGCGCGTCCAAGACTTCGGCGCGCGATTCAACGATGTCGAGGAAAGCATGAACGACACCCTCAAGAAGATGGGCAAACTCAAAATCACCACGGCGAATAGTGGACAAAGCATCATCACCGCCGCTAAAAAACTGCTCAAGGCTGGCGCGCGCGAAAACAAGAAGAAGCAGTCGCTCGACGACATGGACAACACCCTGTTTGTCGACGACGACACCGCCCCCGAGTTGTCCCCGACGCAAGATTGACACTCCATTACTTGCGGCGAATACCTAAGCCGTTACCTTGCATATTATACCCTTATTGACGCAAAATGGACGCATAAATGGACAATAAATGGGCAATATAGGTGATGTGTGAAAAAAAATGGGAGCTTTGATTTTGAAAAGTGCTAAATAATCGCTATCTTTGCTTTTTATTTCAAATTTTCAACCACCATCTCTTAAAATACCCCTACAGCTATGTCGAAGATTATACCCGATTCCGAGTTGATTATCAACAGTGACGGCAGTGTGTTCCACATTCATGTGAAGCCCGAACAGCTGACCGACAACATCATCGTGTGCGGCGACCCGGGCCGCGTGAACATGATCGCCTCCTATTTCGACACTCAAGACTTCGAGGTGTCGAGCCGTGAGTTCCACACCATTGGCGGCACCTATAAGGGTAAGCCCATCATGGCCCTTTCCCACGGCATTGGTCCCGACAATATCGACATTGTGATGACCGAGCTCGATGCACTGGCCAACGTGGATTTCGAGACGCGTCAGGTCAAGCCCGAGCACCGCACGCTCAACATTGTGCGCATCGGCACCAGTGGCGGCCTCCAGCCTTATGTGCCGGTGGGTACTCCGGTTATCGCTTCGAAGGCCATTGGCTTCGACGGCGTGCTCAACTTCTATGCCGGCCGCATGGCCAACTGTGACCTCGAGTTTGAGAAGCGGTTCTGCGAGTTCGTCAAGTGGAATCCCCTCTTCGCCAAACCTTATGTGGTCGATGCCGACCCCATGCTGGTCGAGAAAATCGGTCGCGACGATATGGTGCGCGGCTATACCATCTCGGCTGTCGGTTTCTATGGTCCGCAGGGACGCGAGGTGCGTCTGGAACTCGCCGAGCCTGAATTGAACAAGCGCATCGAGCAGTTCGAGTACAACGGCGGACGCATCACTAACTATGAGATGGAGAGTTCCGCGCTTCAGGGACTGGCCAAGTTGCTGGGACACCGCGCCATGACGGTGTGCTCGATTATCGCAAATCGTGTGGCCACCACGGCCAACCCAAACTACAAGACAGCCGTCAACGAGTTGGTTGCCACGGTCATCGAACGTCTCTTGGCCGACTAAAAGTCAAGACCACCACTCACATAACCCAGCACAAAACAGGTTGAGCAAAACCGCTCAGCCTGTTTTTTTGATTGCATCCACAATTTATGAAAATGCAATCGTTTTGTATAATGGTTTGTCGGGCCGGAAACACTCAAAAACGCCGAATATCTCCTTGAAAAACGCACCCTAAATTGACCCTCGGGCAAGTGATAACAATTTTTTCAAAATGCTATTTGATAATCAGTGTGTTATAGGGTCGGTGATAACAATTTTTTTTTGGAAAACTCTTCCTCGTGTTGTATTTTTGTAGCGAGGCCTAACCCTCAAAACCGACCTGTTTTTCTAACTGTTAAATGAATAACTATGAAGAAATTTTTAATTTTTATGCTGGCTACATTTCTGTACCCGGCTTTCTGTTTCGCCGACGACGGGCAAGTGATTAACATGAACCAGACGGGCAGTGGTGACCACAACGAAGGCACGCCTCCCGAGGTGATTTACGACGGAGGGGAGGAGACGCTCACCGTCGAGGTTGACTTGACGGCGCCCGCCGGCTACGTCGAGGTGACCGACGACGCCACCGGCGCCACCGAGGCCGCCGCGCCGCTCGCCGCCGGCGAGAACGTCGTGCCCGTCCCCGCCCTCGACGCCGGCTCCTACACCGTCACCGTGACCCTCGCCGACGGCACCGCCTACGAGGGCACCCTCCTCGTCGAGTGACGCCCCATGTTTCTACAACATCTCTGAAATACTAATGTAATTCAATTCAATTGAAATGATGAATTCTTATTTGTTTTATCCGGCGATTCTCGCTATCTTTGCCCTCACGAGGGGTAAAGCACCCGCACATCCGCCACCCCGCCACACACCCAAATCAAGCCAACAAGAAACAAACAATAAAACACTAAAATTTAAATATAATATAAAGCAATGAAAGAGAACTTATTTATAACCTTGATGCTCATGCTGCTGGCTTTGCCCCTCGCCTCGTGCGGCAACGACGATGAACCAGTTGTCACCCCTCCCGACGATGTGGATGTGGGCGAGTTGCTTGATGTGGATAACCTTTTAGGAAATCACATTGACAATCTTATCGAAAATGTGAAGACCTATGAACAAGGAACCGACAAAGTGTATTCTGCAAAAGTGTTTGGCATTGTCAACGAAAACACGACATACTCGTGTGCATACATAACCACTGAGAAAATGGGGGGATATGAACACCCGGGACCGGGTGATGTGATATTTTTCAGGGTGTCGGGCCGCGCTCTTAAAGAATATGGCACCTATACGGTGCGTATTAAGAAATATTTCCCATTTTATCTACCCGGTTTGAATATTCCTGAGGAAGTTCAATATTATTGTGTTGTTGAATTCTTAAATCAGTAATTATGAAACGATTAATACAAAGTATTTTGATGTCCCTGTTCGTCATCTCTTGTTTTGCTCAAAGTGGGTTCTATATTCGAGGAACTTATGTGCCCTATAACAAGATTAGTTCTCGTTGTAGTCTTGTTTCGACTAAGAGAACCGGTGATGCCAATGCATTCAATCGAGTGAAGAAAGAAAACAATGGGCTTTCGCTTTCATCTGACAGGTGTTTGATTGAAAGGGCTAATGTTGATAACGATACTTCTGTTTATGTGTCGGGAATGTACACGTCCCCAAAAGGCGATACAATTTTGATTGCGCCATCAATTGTGGTAAAGACAATAGAAAAAAGGGATTGCGCTGATATCCTTGAAATGTTTGGTGACCTTATTTCATTGGAAAAAGAAGATGGCTTGAGATTAAAGTTCCGCTGCCATGTGTCTTCTCCTGAGGATGTGATGTATATGGCTAATGTTATTCATGGTTTGCCTAATGTAAAATGGTCAAAACCGGAAGTTTATTCGCGAATTGATTTTCAAAACACATATTACCAAAATCAATACTACCTCAAAAATACAGGGCAAAATTATGGAACACCGGGAATAGACATAAATGCTGAGCCAGCATGGGCAATCACAAATGGTAGCTCGTCAATAGTAGTAGCAGTCATTGATTCAGGCGTGGATTTTGACCATGAGGATTTGCAAGGCAGGTTGTTGTCCGGGTACACAATAGGTGAAAACAATTCACTTGGTGCCCCGATTAATGCGAACCAATATAATGATTGGCAAGCGCATGGCACAGCATGTGCCGGGATAATTGCTGCAAACAACAATAATATTGGTGTTCGGGGCATCGCAAGCGGCGTGAAAATATTGCCTGTAAATGTTTTTACTGAAGCATTAAGTGATTATTTTCAGTCATATTCTGTTTCCGACTCTCAATTAGCGGAAGCTATCTCATGGGCAGCCGGTAGAGCTGATGTATTAAGTTGCTCATGGATGTATTTAACGGAGTCGGATGATATAAATGACGAAATAGATAATGCGCGGACTTTGGGGCGTAATGGTAAAGGGTGTGTGGTTGTTTTCTCATCAGGAAACTATCCCCAATATTATCAAGGTATAGCTTATCCCGCTAGTCATAGTGGCGTGATATCCGTTGGCGCAATCGACAAGGAAGGTGTCGTTTGTGCTTATAGCCAGACAGGAACTGGTCTAGACTTAGTTGCAATAGGCGGCTATAGTGATATTTACACAACTGACAGGATGGGAAATATTGGCTTCAATTCTACCGGAAATTATGCAACGAATTTCGGTGGTACTTCGGCGGCATGTCCCCAAGTGGCAGGAGTTGCGGCTTTGGTGCTCTCTCTCATGCCTACCGCAACAGAGCAGTTTGTGAGAGATGTGCTCACAACCACGGCTCGTGATTTAGGCCCGGTAGGCCAAGATACGATTTATGGCTATGGGTTGGTTGATGCATTTGAGGCGGTTAACATTGTTAGAAATGATAGGACTATAGTGGGAAAAGCTTTAACGCAGACTGGTGAAACATATTACGTTTCAAATCTTTCAAGTCACCTCAATGTCGTGTGGTCGGCTACAGGAAACGTAACAGTAGTCCAGAACAGCCCTTCAACAAACCAATGTACGCTTATCGTCAATAGCAACTCTTCTACCAACGCCACTTTGTATGCCGACATTTATTTCGGAAGCATTTACATCACAAGACTTTACATGCCTATTTCGACACAATACACAGGCACATATTATCAATCGGCATGTACTTATTACGGTGTGAACCATCCGGCAATCAGCAGTAAATCTTTAATTCCAAACTACCCTAATTATGTACACATGGGTTGCACGGTTTACGCTTATTCGCCTGCATTTTCGGGTGCCACTATCACACATTCAGGAATCACACCTGAGGAGTTCTACCATTCTCCTGCAAGTAGTCAGCAAGTTCGTTTTGCGTTGCCATACGGTTCGACAGGAATGCCATTCCACATTTATGTTAATGGAGATGCCACGAGCAATGATTATCACTTCCTGTTCTTCCCGGTGAGCGGCAACGGCAACCTCACGTCGTCGCTGCAGGTGCAGGCGTCCGGCACCGGCTACGAGCTGACCCTCATCCGTCAAGAATCAGAGCAATGGACCGGCGAGAGAGGTGACATGGAATGGGACGTGGAGGTTTACGACACGTTGCGGGGCGCGCTCATGCACCGTGCCCACGTGAAGGGTGACAGCTACAAGCTCGACACGAGTGCATGGCGTGCCGGCACCTACGTCGTGCGTGCCGTCACCGGCGACGACGAGGAGCCTCTCGTGGAGAAAATCCAAGTGAAGTAGCTTTGAGCAATGAGCACTCTTTAACCCCCTGAACTCCGTAGCTGTTTTGGTCTACGGAGTTTGGGGAGTTTGAGGAGAGATCGAGCTTTGATAAAAGAATACGAGATTACATGATTTATTCCAAAGGATAAACAAGATAAACCACAAACAATGAAGACAATGAAAAAGAACTTATTTATAACCTTGATGCTCGTGCTGCTGGCCTTGCCGCTCGCCTCGTGCGGCAACGACGATGAACCTAAAATGATGGATGGTCCCGAGGGTGAATATACGGCTACAATTACCCCAATGACACGAGTCAGCGAAACCGGTGAGGAATATGTATGGGTGTCAATTGTTTCTTGTCCAACCTCAGTGTTAAATAATAAGATAGCTCAATATCCGAGACAAGATCATCTTCTGCTCATTAACCAACGCTGCCTGCAAGGCCGAGAAATGGTAATCGGTGATGAAATTCATTTCAAATTACTGAGTTTTAAGGAATATATGGGCCTAGATAGTTTCAAGTATATGAAAACGTGTTGGGAAGGAATTATAGAATTAATTTAATGAATGACAATGAAAAAGAACATATTTATAACCTTGATGCTCATGCTGTTGGCCTTGCCGCTCGCCTCGTGCGGCAACGACAAGCCAGTGGCGACGAAAGAGGATCCATTTGCAGACCTTGTTACATTTAACGACGCTATTGACGACTGCGTGTTCACGGCGACTGTAAGGTTTAGTGAAATAAGTGGAGACAATGTCTTTGCACGCATATCGCATGTCGAGTTTTTGTCGTCATCGCCTTTTTTAAAGGACCGGAGTGGTTACGAGGGACCTGACGAGCGGGACCTTGTGCAGTTCCGCCGCGGCGACTTGCCAAATCAGGCCTACTCCAATCAAGAGGTGACCGAAATCCACTTCAAAATCAAAGCATGGAAAAGCGGTAATTTCTTTGAAGGATTGGACTCAGCCGACCATCTATATTACCGCCTTGTCATTGAACCGGCATGATGCCGAAAAGCGATTGACAACCGAGACAATGACATCAGTATCTCCTAGCTCCTTCTGTCGCCCCTACGGGGCTAATGTGGTGTGTGGGTCGCGCGTTGCAGGGGTTCCGCGCTGCGCGCTCCACCCCTGCCTAAACCCTGTCGCGCCTCACGGCGCTATCTGCTCAAAGCTCATGTCTCACGGCTCACGGCTCATAGCTCACTTGGCTCTCTGCTTGATAGTGGCGGTGTGTTTGCTCACGGGGTGTCGCGAGGGCGGCGTGGCGGGCGACACGCGTCTGTTGGCGGTAGACAGCATCGTCGACCGCGACAGCGTGGCGGCATGGCGGCAGCTGCAAGCCGTGGATAGCGCGACGCTCACGAGCGAGGGCGACCGCATGCTCTACGCCCTGCTGCACCAGCAACTTCTTTACAAGCAGTATTTGCCTTTCGATACCACGGTGATTAACCGCTTGGTGGGTTACTACGAACCTCAAGGCGGCGAACTCTATGCGCGAGCGGTGCTCTACAAGGGCATTTCGCTCGACGAGGCCGGCGACAAGGCGGGCGCCGTGGCGTGGCTCAAGCGTGCCGAGCAGTTGGCCGGAGATGGCGGCTACACTTTCGATTTGGCGTTCTCGAAGCTGCGTATGGCGAAAATCCTGCAGGCGCAGTTTACGCAAGACAGCGTGCCGTTGCTTAAATATAAGGAGGCTGCTCCGCTGTTCCGCGCCACGGGCCATTACGAGTATGAATGTGCTTGCCTGACCGAAGTGGGCACGCTTTACCGCATGAAAGACCTCGACAGTGCGTGGCAATATCTGAGTGCGGCGCAAAAGATTGCGCTTGAACTTGGCGACAGCACGCGCATTTATAATATTCGCGGTTTCATGTCCGGTTATTATTATATGCGCGGCGACTACGCCAAGGCGAAGGACGTGGCGGTGAAGACGCTGCGCGAGGGTGCACACTATATGTCACCCAATCCGCTGAGCCACACCTGGGTGAATGCATCGTTCGCCTACGCGCAGCTGGGCAACCGCGATTCGGCCCTATACTATATCGAGCACAAGCCGCGCGCCGATGCGGCGCAGGACGAGATGTTCCGCTGCATGACCTTGAAATACCTGGCCGAAAAGGAAGGCAACTTTGACGAGTACGACAGAAATGCCGAGCGCAAGAGCGAGATTGCTGACTCCATTCTACTGAACACATTACAGACCCAGCTGAGGGAGGTGGAGGCTCGCTACGACAAGTCGCAGGCTGAGCTCGCCGCCGTGTCGTGGCGCAACAAGTTCTTGGTGGTGACGCTACTGGCGGTGCTGCTTCTGGCGATGCTGGCCCTCATCGCCCATCGCCTGCTCACGCGCAACCGTCGCAACCGCATGCAAATCGCCACGCTACAGACCGAACTGCAGTCGCTCTCGCGCGATGTGGCCCGCCACGAGGGTCTCAACGCCGAGTTGCGCGAGGCATTGTTGTGTGAGCTTGCCGCCGACCAGGAAATGTTGCTCGACTATTACACGGTGGGGAAGGTTCCCAAGACCTACCACCACAAGATGGAAGAGCGGATGCGCTCGCCGCAGTTCAGCGACACCCTGTGGCAAAGCATCCTCACCATCGCCGATAGTGAACACGACGGCTTTGTGACGCGCTTGCGTGAGGCTTTCCCGCAGCTTCGTGAGGAAGATGTACGCTTCCTCGCCCTGGAGCGTTGCGACTTCTCACGCGAGTTTGTCAAGTTCTTGTTAGGCTACGACAACGTCCGCTCGGTCGATACGCGTCGCGCGCGACTCGCCCGTCGCATGGGCCTCGATGTGTCGCTGCGCAAGTGGCTCGAAAACTTTTAACCCGAAATCTTTCGCGAAACCTAATGACCGACTTGAGTTATCGCGTTTGCTCTCTTGCACACAAAACGGTCCCGGCTTTTGAGAACCGGGACCGTTTTGTGCGGTGCGCATTATGAATCATGCGTTGGTGATGAGCGTGCCGGTGCGGCCCTGGAGAGCCTCGCGGGCTTTCTCGAGCGAGGTGATGAGGGCGGTGCCGCCGGCCTCGACAAACTGCAGGCACGATTCCACCTTGGGCAGCATGCTGCCGGGCGCGAAGTGTCCTTGCTTGATGTATTCGTGAGCCTCGGCGGCCGTGAGGCGGTCGAGGTCGCGCTGGTCGGGCTTGCGGTAGTTAATCGACACCTTCTCGACGGCCGTGAGGATGACGAGCATGTCGGCACCCAGGTCGAGGGCCAGGCGCGCGCTGGCGCGGTCCTTGTCGATGACGGCGGCCACGCCGCTGTAGTCGCCTGCGCCGTTCTCCACGACGGGGATGCCGCCGCCGCCCACGGTGATGACCACCGTGCCGGCCTCGACGAGCTTCTCGACGACGGGCAACTCCACAATCTTGACGGGGAGCGGCGAGGGCACCACGCGGCGGTAACCGCGACCGGCATCCTCGACAAAGGTGTAGCCGGTTTCGGCCACGATGCGGTCAGCTTCCTCCTTGTTGTAGAACATGCCCACCGGCTTGGTGGGATGCTGGAAAGCCTCGTCCTTGCCATCGACCACCACTTGTGTCACCACGGTGGCGCAGGCCTTGTCGAGCTTGCGGCGAGCCAGCTCGCGCTGCACGGCTTGCTGCAGGTGATAGCCGATGTAGCCTTGCGTCATCGCGCCACACTCGGGGAACGGCATGGCTGGCGTGCCGCCGCCGTTGCCGGCCGCGAACTCGAATGCGAGGTTCACCATGCCCACTTGCGGGCCGTTGCCGTGGCCTATGACCACGTCATATCCTTCTTCGACCAGGTCGACGATGGTGGCGGCCGTGCCGCTCACCAGCTTCAGTTGCTCCTCGGGGGTCTTGCCCAGGGCATTTCCGCCCAGGGCGATAACGAGTCGTTTTGCCATAACAGGTTAAGCTGCGTTATTTGAGGGTAGCGTAGATGACGGCCTTGATGGTGTGCATGCGGTTCTCGGCTTCGTCGAAGACGCGCGACTGCTTGCCGCGGAACACATTGTCGGCAACCTCCATTTCCTTCAGGCCGAATTTCTCATAGATTTCGCGGCCGATGGTGGTCTCCAAGTCGTGGAACGAGGGCAGGCAGTGCAGGAAGATGGCGTTGGGGTTGGCCTTGGCCATCATTTCTTCGTTCACCTGGTAGGGGCTGAGCAGCTTGATGCGCTTTTCCCACAGCTCGGCGGCTTCGCCCATCGACACCCAGATGTCGGTGTAGATAACGTCGGCGTTGCGTGCGCCCTCGTCCACATCGTCGGTCAGGGTGATGGTGCAACCGTTCTCCTTGGCGATTTCGCGGCAGGTGGCCACGAGTTTCTCGTCGGGCATGTTCTCCTTGGGGCCACAGGCCACAAAGTTGATGCCGAGCTTGGCCGAAACGACCATGAGCGAGTTGGCCACATTGTTGCGCGCGTCGCCCATGAAGACCATCTTCAGGCCCTTGTAATAGCCAAAGTTCTCTTCGATAGTGAGCACGTCGGCGAGCATCTGGGTGGGGTGGAATTCGGTGGTGAGGCCGTTCCACACGGGCACGCCGGCATAGCGGGCGAGGTCTTCGACGATTTGCTGGTCGAAGCCGCGGTATTCGATACCGTCATACATGCGGCCGAGCACCTTGGCGGTGTCTTCGAGCGATTCTTTCTTGCCCATTTGCGACGAACCCGGGTCGAGGTAGGTCACGCCGAGGCCCAGGTCGTTGCCTGCCACCTCAAACGAGCAGCGGGTTCTCGTCGAGGTCTTTTCGAACAACAGCACGATGTTCTTGCCGGTGAGCCACTTGTGGACCGTGCCCGAACGTTTCATGCGCTTGAAATCCTTGGCGAGCTCAAGCAAATATTGAATTTCTTCGGTCGTGAAATCGAGTAATTTAAGGAAACTTCTTCCTGATAAACTTCTTGGCATAATTGTTAGTTTTTTTGATTATGTGATTAAAAAAGGGTTAGTTGACTTGTGACTTAGCTCTCACGCCACAGCGGCATGCTCATGCAGCGTGGCCCCCCGCGACCTCGCGAGAGCTCGCTACTGGGAATCTCCAGCACGTTGAGGCCCCGCTCGCGCAGGATGTCGTTAGTGACATTGTTGCGCTCATACACCACGATGGTGCCGGGCGCGACACACAGCGTGTTCGACCCGTCGTTCCACTGCTCGCGCTCGGCGGTGATGCGGTCGCCGCCGCCACACTCGATGAGCGTGACATGGGCCACACCCAGGGCCTCGGCGAGTATCTCGTTGAGGGTTTCACGCTTGCGCGTGATTTCCAGGCGGCCTTTGCCGTTGCCTGGCTTGAGCTTGAACACTTCGAGCGGGCCCAGGATACCCGGGTGAATCATGAACTTGTCGTGGTCGATTTGGGTGAACACGGTGTCGAGGTGCATGAAAGCGCGGCTCTCGGGGATGCGCACCGCCAGCACGGTGTCGATGGTGGCGCGCTCGTTGGCGAAGATGTTCTTGGCCAAGCGCTCGATGGCGTCGGGTTCGGTGCGCTGCGAGATGCCCACGGCCAGCGTGTGCTCGGTGAGGTTGAGCACGTCGCCGCCCTCGATGTGGAAGGGTTGCGTGCGGTCGTAGTAGTGCTCCACGTCCTTGAAGTCGGGGTGATAGCGGAAGATGTAGTCGGCATAGATGGTCTCGCGGCAACGCGTGGTCGAGAACATGCGGTTGATGCTCACGCCGGTGCCTATGCTCTCAAAGGGGTCGCGCGTGAAGTAGAGGTTAGGCATAGGGTTGACCACGATGCGCGTTTCGCCGTTCACCATGTCGGCGAGCGTGTCGCCCAGGTGGTACTTGTCGTGGGGAAGCTCGTGGAGGTAAATTCCTTCCATGGTTTTGAGCACCAGCTCCTTGCTCGACTTGATGTCGCTCAAGAAGTCGTAAATCACGTCGTGGTATTTAGTGGCGCGCACGCCGGCCTCGGCGATAAACTGCTTGAGGAAGGCATCCTTGACTTGCGGGTTGCTCTCGAGCACCTGGGCCATGTAGTCCTCGAGGTAGACGACTTCCACGCCGTTGTCGCGCAACACCTGCGAGAAGGCGTCGTGTTCCTCTTGGGCCACCTTGAGGTAAGGAATGTCGTCGAAGAGCAGTTCCTCAAGCGTGTTGGGCGTGAGGTTGAGCAGTTCCCTTCCGGGCCTGTGCAACAGCACTTTTTTGAGCGGTTTTATCTCGCTCGTAACATGAATTCCTTTCATTAGGTTATGTTGTTTTATAAAGGTTATGTGATGAGTCTCGATTCAGTGAACAAAGGTAAGCATTTTTAGCGTAACAACCCCTATCTTTTTGCTTTTTTTTTAGTTGGCCTTCGGCTTGGCGAGCCTCGGTGGGGTTGAGTGCGCGAAAAATTGTAGGATTTTTTGGAAAAATGCCAAAAAAATGTTATGATTGCGAACTGAATAAGTGAATTTTTTTTTGAATGAAAAAATAACCATTTAAATCATTTATAGTATGAGGAGATTTTCGTTTCTTGTGATGATGCTGGCTCTTGTAGGGATAGGAGCTAAAGCCGTTGATTTCTCGGTGGGAAACCTCAAGTACAGCGAGTTTCGCAGCGGCAAGTCGGTCTATTGCTTGGGACTCACGAGCAGTGCCTCGGGCAACTCGAGCGTGACCACCATCACGATTCCCGGTTGGGTCACTTATAACGGCGTGACCTATAATGTGGAGGGTATTGACGCCACCGCGTTCTATCAAGAGTATTATCTCAAGACTGTGGTGGTGGAGTGGGGCGTGAAACAAATTGATTAAGGCCCTTTACGGTGGCCTGCTCGACGGCTCGGCCATTGCGGGCGATGGTGATGTGAACGGCGATACCGTTATCAGCGGCGCCGACGTGACCGCCCTCTACGAAATTCTGCTGAATCAATAATTTGGCGGTGTGGAATAAAAGTTTTAACGGGGGGGACATCCACCTGTTTTGCCGCGGGGGTGAGGCACCCTTACGGGCAGGAATTATTCAAAATTTCAGAGGATGAGGTACCGGCGCTATCAATGAAATTTGCTTGTTTTCTTGCCGATGTCGGCAAAAATTGGTATATTTGCAGCTGATTTATGGCTTTTTCTTGCCGATAGAACGATGGAGTATATATCAGTAAAGCAATTTGCCGAGAAGTTCAATATCTCGGAACGTACTGCCCGTAACTACTGTGCTGGCGGGAAAATTGACGGTGCCTATCTCGTGGGGAAGTCGTGGAATATTCCGGCCGATGCCGTCCTGCCCGGTCGGAAAAAGACTTCAAAGACATCACCGTTACTGAGCTCGTTGCAAGAGCAAAAGGACGGAAGTATTAGGGGGGGTATCTATCACCATGTCCAGATTGAACTCACCTATAACTCCAACCACATTGAGGGTAGCCGCCTGACCCATGACCAGACGAGGTATATCTTCGAGACTAACACCATCGGCATTACTGAGGGCGCTGTTAAGGTGGATGATATTATTGAGACGGCTAACCACTTCCGCTGTATTGACTGTATCATTGAACAGGCAGGAGCGAAATTGACTGAATCGTTCATCAAACAACTGCACCTGGTACTCAAGTCAGGCACCTCTGACTCCCGAAAGCCCTGGTTCGCTGTGGGAGACTATAAACGACTGCCTAACGAAGTGGGAGGCATGGAAACAGCAGTACCATCCGACGTTCACCGACAGATAAAAGACCTGCTGCAAGAATATAACGCGATCAAGAAACACACTCTGGAGGACATTATCGATTTCCATCAACGTTTCGAGGCAATCCACCCATTCCAGGATGGTAATGGACGTGTTGGCCGGTTGATCATGTTCAAAGAATGTTTATCGGCTGGAATCGTGCCCTTCATCATCACCGACGACCTGAAGATGTTCTACTATCGAGGTCTCCGTGAATGGCCCCGTATCAAAGGCTTCCTGCTTGATACATGCTTCACAGCCCAGGACAATTTCAAGGCTCTGCTCGATTACTTCCGGATTAAATACCGGCAATAGCAATTCACTTTCTACTCGACTTAACACGAAGGGAGCGCGACCGGCATCGGTAACGCGCTCCCTTGTATCGTTGTGGGGGTGGTGGGTCAGGTGAACGACAATCGGACGTAGGGGTTGGTGGCGGCTTCGAGCTCCACGGTAGTCGTTTCGTCGTGGCCCGGGGCGATGAGCGTGTCGGGCGGCAGGGTGAAGATTTGCGTTTGGATTGACGCGATGAGCTGGTCAAAGTCGCCGCCAAAGAGGTCGGTGCGCCCTATCGAGCCGTGGAAGATGGTGTCGCCCGTGAGCACCAGGCCGCTTTGAGGCGCGTAGAACGAGAGGCCGCCGGGCGAGTGGCCGGGCGTTTCGAGCACCTTGATGGGCTCGTCGCCCAGCAGCAGGGTGTCGTCTTGCCGCAGGTAGCAGTCGATGGCGAGCGGTTCCACTTCCATGCGGCCGCCGTAGCCAAATCGCAGCGCCTGGTCGGGCAGAGTCATGGCGAGCGGTTCGTCGCGCTCGCTGGCGTGCACCTTCACGCCATAACGCAGCGCCTCGTGCCGTGCCGCCACGGCGTGGTCGAGGTGTGCGTGGGTGAGGAGCACATGGGTGACGTGCAGCTTGTTGTTGTCAATAAAGGCATCAACGGCCTCGTGTTCTTGCGGCTTCATCATTCCCGGGTCGACGATAATGGCGTCGCTGCCGGGCGCTTGCCACAGGATGTAAGTGTTTTCGCCAAAGGCGTTGACGGTGAAGCGTGACACTTTCATAGGGGGAGATAAACTATTTTTTTGGTTTCAAAATATGCTTCGTCAAAGTAGTGGCTCAACTCGTCGACCAGCACTTGTTTCTTGAACGGACGGAGCTCTTCGCTCAAGTCGCCGCCCTTGAGGCAGAGCAAGCCATTGGGCATGGCATTGCGCTGAGCGCGTGCGATGAGCCTTCGAGCGAGCGGCACAGTGTCGGCAAACGGCATGACGGCGCGGCTCACCACAAAATCGAATTCTCCTTTGACCTCTTTCACGTCGCCGTGCTGCACCGTGACGTTGTCGAGGCCGGCGCGGCCCGCCACGTCGAGCGCCACACGCAGCTTCTTGCCCACGCGGTCAACAAGGTGGAAGCTCACTTCGGGGAAATAGACGGCGAGCGGCACGCCGGGGAAGCCGCCGCCGGTCCCCAAGTCGAGGATGCGGCTGCCGGGCGTGAACCGGATGAACTTCGCGATGCCCAGCGAGTGGAGCACATGGTTGACCTCGAGGTTGTCGATGTCTTTGCGCGAAATCACGTTGATTTTCTCGTTCCACTCGGGGTAAGCCGCCAGCAGGGTGGCGAATTGCTCGCGCTGGCGCGCGGTGAGCTCAGGAAAATATCGGGAGATGTGTTGCATGGGCCCTGGGCGTCAAAAACGGTTCAATACACTATTTTCGAGATAGAAATCGCTGAGCTCGTCGAAGGTGAGGTGTATCTTGGGCTCGCCTATCGTGGCCACGGCCAGCGTGTTAGGCTCGTAGCACCATGTGATGCCGTCGGCCGTGAAATAGAAATTGTTGCTCACCTCCACGATGGGTAGGTTGAAGTAACCCATATCGCTCAGCTGGTCTTCGGTGCTCACCTCGTTTTGCGCCATCAGCTGACGCGTGAGCAGGGTAGTGATGTTGTCGATGTGCACGTCTTTGAACATGCGGTTCACCTCGATGAGTGCCATGGCCTCCAGGTCGATGTTGAAGTAGCGGTGGATGCGTGACGTTTCGAGGTTGTTCTTGGTGACGATTTCCTCGCGGCACAGCGTGAGGATGCCGTGCGAGTTATACTGCGTGCTCACGTTGATAGTGGTCGAAATGCTGTCCACATCGGTAAACTCGCCCTCGTCGAGTAGCGTGCTGTCGACAGGGGCCGTCATGGCTACCTGGGGCGAGTCTTGAATGATGATAGAACGGCCGTAGAGCGCGATGGCCTGCACGATATCAACACTGTCGGGCGCGTCGAGCACCACCTTGGCGCAAAGCTCTTGCAGGTGGGTCGTGGTCTTATCGTCCTTGTAATGTTTGGGATAAGCCACCTTGAGGGTGACACGCTGGTGGCACACCTTGCCGTTGCTCTTGGTGAAGGCGCTCGTGAGCGACAGTGTGTCGGTGGTCATGGTCACGGTGTCGCTGTGGTCGTGTTTTGTCGTGCACCCCGTGTTAATTGAGGCGAAGAGGCCTGCGGTAGCCGTGGCCGCGGCTATCACAAGGATGGCGATAAGTTTATGTTTCATTGTAAGGTTATTTTTTGTTTTAAGGTGTAAAGGTACTGCTTTTCTTTGAACTCAGCAAAAAAAATCGCCACTTCGACGATTTTTAGTAGTCGCTTTCGCCGCTTTTGACGTCCTTTTTGCCGTCCTTTTTGCCGTAGCATGGGTAATCGCACGCTGCGTGTTACCGTGTCCCTCCCGCTTACGGCCGTCGCGAGGCGCTTACCTGAAAAGTGTATCCGTCTATCAGGTACGGTTTTTGAATACCTGAATTATTTAGACTGAATTTAAATTTCAATTTTTCATCAATGGGCAATAATGATGCGTCCTAAGGTTGTGGATAATTTTTTTTTGGAAAATTTTGCGCAGTTTGTTCAAGTTCTAAATTATTGATAATTAGTGATTATTGTAAAATTTTCGGGAAACTTTCATTTCGTCGCTAAATCCTTTTCAATCCCAAAAGTTTTATATATCTTTGCAGTCGCTTTACGAATTTTTGCAATGAACATTGTTATATTATATAAAAATGAGCGAAAAAACTTATACTTACGAAGAGGCTTATCAGGCTTCGTTAGACTATTTTAATGGCGATGAGCTGGCCGCGCGCGTGTGGTCAAGCAAATATGCCCTCAAGGACAGTTTCGGGCACCTCTACGAGAAAACGCCGGCCGACATGCACCGGCGAATCGCCCGCGAAATCGCGCGCATTGAGCGCAAGTATCCCAACCCCATGAGCGAGGAAAAGATTTTCGAGCTGATGGACCACTTCCGCTACATTGTGCCGCAGGGTAGCCCCATGGCCGGCATTGGCAACAACTTTCAGGTGGGCTCGCTGAGCAACTGTTTCGTGGTGGGCCTCGACGGCGACCCCGATAGCTACGGCGGCATTATCAAGATTGATGAGGAGCAGGTGCAGCTCATGAAACGTCGCGGCGGTGTGGGGCACGACTTGTCACACATCCGTCCTAAGGGTTCGCCCGTGAAGAATAGCGCGCTCACCTCGACGGGTCTCGTGCCTTTCATGGAGCGCTTCTCCAACTCGACGCGCGAAGTGGCGCAGGACGGCCGTCGCGGCGCGCTCATGCTCACCGTGAGCATCAAGCACCCCGACAGCGAATCGTTCATCGACGCCAAGATGACCGAGGGCAAGGTGACGGGCGCCAATGTGAGCGTGCGCATCGACGACGACTTCATGAACGCAGCCATGGAAGGCAAGCCCTACGTCCAGCAATATCCCGTCAACAGCGATAACCCGCTCGTGACTAAGGAAATCGACGCCGCGGCATTGTGGAACAAAATCATCCACAACGCGTGGAAGAGCGCCGAGCCCGGCGTGCTCTTCTGGGACACCATCATCCGCGAGAGTGTGCCCGACTGCTATGCCGACCTGGGCTTCCGCACCATCTCCACCAACCCGTGTGGCGAGATTCCCCTGTGCCCCTACGACAGTTGCCGCCTTATCGCCGTGAACCTCTACAGCTATGTCGAGAACCCGTTCACCGCCATGGCACGCTTCAACTACGAGCTTTTCAAGGAGCACATCGGCTATGCCCAACGCATGATGGACGACATCATCGACCTCGAGATGGAGAAAATCGAGAAAATCCTGGCTAAAATCGAGAGCGACCCCGAGACCAGCGAAGTCAAGCAAACCGAGCTCAACCTGTGGACCAAAATTCGCAACAAGACGCTCAAGGGACGGCGCACCGGCGTGGGTACCACCGCCGAGGGCGACATGGTGGCCGCGATGGGACTGCGCTACGGCACCGAAGAGGCTACCGAGTTCAGCGAAAACGTGCACCGCACTCTGGCCCTGGCCGCTTATCGCTCGAGCGTCACCATGGCGCAGGAACGCGGAGCCTTTGAGATCTACGACCCCGAGCGCGAACGCAACAACCCCTACATCAACCGCCTGCGCGAGGCCGACCCGCAACTCTACAACGACATGGTGATGTTCGGCCGCCGCAACATCGCGTGCCTTACCATCGCCCCCACCGGCACCACGAGCATCCTCACGCGCACTACGAGCGGCATCGAGCCGGTGTTCCTGCCGGTGTACAAGCGCCGCCGCAAGGTGAACCCCAACGATAAGGACGTGCGCGTTGACTATGTGGACGAGAGCGGCGACTCGTTTGAGGAATATGTCGTCTATCACCCCAAGTTCATGACTTGGATGCAAGTCAACGGCATCGAGGTGCGCAACGACTATACCCAAGAGCAAATCGACGAGCTGGTGAAACAGTCACCTTATTTCAAGGCAACCAGCAACGACGTGGACTGGCTTAACAAGGTGCGCATGCAAGGACGCGTGCAAAAGTGGGTCGACCACTCGATTAGCGTCACCATCAACCTGCCCAACGACATCAGCGAGGACATGGTGGCGAAACTCTACCAGGAGGCTTGGCGATGCGGTTGCAAGGGCTGCACCGTCTATCGCGACGGCTCCCGCTCGGGTGTGCTCATCTCGATGGCCGGCGAGAAGAAGGATAAGGATAAGGACAAAGGCGAGGAAGCGGCTACTTATATCGCCCGCGATGCCCACATCCTCAAGCGCCCCATCGAGCTCGAGGCCGACGTGGTGCGCTTCCAGAACAACAAGGAGAAGTGGATTGCCTTTGTGGGCCTTGTTGATGGTCGCCCCTACGAGATTTTCACCGGTATCGCCGACGACGATGAGGGCATCTTCTGCCCCAAGTCGGTCACCAAGGGAAAAATCATCAAGGCCGTGGGAGAGGATGGCGTGAAGCGCTACGACTTCCAGTTCATCAACAAACGCGGCTTCAAGACCACCATTGAGGGACTGAGCGAGAAGTTCAACCCCGAGTTCTGGAACTACGCCAAGCTCATCTCGGGCGTGTTGCGCTACGGCATGCCCATCGAACAGGTGCTCAAACTCGTCGCCAGCCTTGAACTCGACAGCCAGAGCATCAACACGTGGAAAATGGGCGTAGAGCGCGCCCTCAAGAAATACTTGCCCGACGGCACCAAGGCCAACGGACAAAAGTGCCCCAACTGCGGCGAGGAAACCCTCGTCTATCAGGAAGGGTGCCTCATCTGCACCAACTGTGGCGCCTCGCGCTGCGGTTAAACCCCAAAAAACACACACTTTTACTGGTTAATAACGGGAAGGCCACGGAGCGTGATTGCTTCGTGGCCTTTATATCAGATAAAAGCTATGATTTCAGCGCGAAGGTTAGTCGTCGAGGCTCGTCTGAATCCACACGTCGTAGATGGTGGTGCCGGCCGAGTTCTCCATGATAGTACCTTCATTGTAAGTGTTAAGCGTGCTGGTCATCACCTTGTGGGCCGAGTTGTTGCCGGTTTTGAGCACCATGCCGATGTAGCCGTTTTTCACGTCGAACCTTAACGGCGAGTAATCGCTTGGATAGGAGGTGTAGGCTGTCGACTCGCTGGCGCCTAACTGATAAGTGCGGATGCCGCCACTATAGTAGAACTTGTTCCCCTCGAGCAGGAATGTACCGGGGTTTATCAGCGTTCCGGCTGAATTTAAGTTGGTACCCAGCATTGACAAGCCGTTCTCGCTCACTTGGCCCGTGTAGAGTTGCAATCCGGTAGATGCTGTATAGCGCAAGAATACATTTTTCCCGAACGACCAGTAGTAAGTCTCATACTCACTGTCCTTTTCATAAAATCCAAAGGCATCCACATAGACTGAGCCGTCTTTGACAAAGACCCGGTTAAAAAGATAGCGGTACCACGAGTAAGTCGTGGGTGTTGTGCCGGTGGTGAGTTTGGTAAAATAACCGGTGGCATCGCCCAGAAATATATAAGCGTCACCAAGCACTACATCATAGTTCCCGAAGTTTGAATTAATTCCCACAAAATATAGGTTGCCACTGTCGTCGGTAGCGAGATCGTTAATAAACTGTGCGGAGTTTTTCCTCAAGAGCGACCTGTTCTTGTAGATGTCGGTGCTCACGATGCAGTTGTAATCATCGGTGTAATTCTCGCGGTAGGCCGTGGTGTAGTAAACATCATTGTCTTTTGTGACCCACATGTGGGGAATACCCGCTATATAACGGGTGGAATTAGCTCTGGGGTATTTGCAATAAACTTTTGAGGCGCCGTTGAGGCCGTCTTTATACACATTGAAATATCCGCCGCCGTGAGCTCCTGTGGCTTTGAGAATAGCGGCTGTGCCCGAGTAATAATCGGTATAACTATTCGATATATCTTTGCGCATCAGCACGTATGCCGTGCTGCCGCGCACGATGACTTCATTGGCGCTGGTATAAGCGTCTTTCCCTGAGAGCCAGCCGCTCTTGTCCTGCCAGTTGCGCCACACGATGGGCTTGTTGCCGGCGGTCTTACCGGCGGCCCACACGGTGGGGGCGACGTTGACGTTGTAAGTGTAAACCGTGTTGAGGCCGTCCTTGGTCTTGAACTTGATGGTGAGTGTGGTGGTGCCCGCCTTGTGGGCCACGACGCTCACCTGCGTGTTGTCGTAGTAGGTGTCGATGATACCGCTATTCGACGTGGTGACGCTGGTCATGGTGCCCTTGTCGTCGCTTTGGTCGCCATTCCAGGGGCGGAAGATGATGTTGGTGCCCACGTTGATGTTGACCGTCTGGGCACTGATGCTGCTGGCATTGAGCCGGTAGCTCTGCCGCTCGTCGTAGTTATAGTATTGCATATACAGGTCGCGGTTCCAGGCGTTTTGCCGTGGCGAGTAAATGCTGGTCAGGTAACAACCTTGCTTGAGCTCGTCTTGGGTGTAGTTCCAAAAATAGGAATACCCATTGTTGTTTGCGGTGTTATAATACAATGTGAGCCAATTGTCAAGGCGAGTGCCTTTCTCCCACAATCCGTAGGCATGGCCGCGATGCTGGCTATCGATGTCGATAACGGGTGCCCGCGAACTTTTCTCAAACGAGCCGTAAGCATAGAGCGGTTGCCATGTGATTTTGGTGAGCGCGTCGAGGTGTGTGACGTTACCATAGAAGTAATCACCCTCGTAGGCTGCGTAGATATCGATTCTCGACACGAAATGATAAAGAATAATGTCGTTGATTTTGATATAGAATTTTCCATTCTTTGGGGTGACCCTGTAGTTGGCGGCGCGGTTCACACACGCCACATCGCCCTTGAGCGGGATGTAGTCATAGTAGGAATTCTCCAAATCGGCATGTTGCACGTAAGCCGCGCACAGCGTGCCGCCCGTAGTCTTGAAGCCCTGCCGGTTGCTGCCATTCACGTCTTTGAGCACCCACTTGCCGCCGGTGCGCACCATGGCATACACATTCTGGCACGCCTCTCCACTGCTATAATCGGGGTCGACAGAGATGAAAATCACGTCGCCCTCGGCCCATTGGTGCTGGGGCGTAGTGCCCGATGTGGTGCCTGAATTAGGGGTGAAGTCGGACATGATTATCACCGAGCCGCCTGTGCTCGTGGTGGTGCCTTCGAGCAGGATGCCGTAGAGCGCCGTGACATCGGCTCCGCTGATGACGCCGTCGCTGTTCACGTCGCCGTCGCCCCCTGTAGCCTTGCTCTCAAGCAAGTAGTCGTAGAGTGCCGTGACGTCGGCGCCACTCACGATGCCGTCGCCATTCACATCGCCCTTGATGGAGCCTTCGTCAATCACAAAATCACTGACGCCGTCAGCCTTCGCGCCGAAAGCGAGCATCGCCATCAAGCCAATCATTAAGAGAGAACCGATTTTTTTCATAATAATATATTTTATTTCGACATTTTTTGCAAATATAAAAATATTGTGAGCAAATCCCAAATAAAAGTGGGCAAATTGCGAAAAAAACACGGTTTTTTCGCCCGAACGTGGTACCTATAGCGAATATCGCGAGCCGGGCAGGGTGTGGAGCAGGCCGCGTGTATCGAGGGTTACCAGCACCGCCAGCGTGCGGTAGATGGGCAGCGACATGGCGGCGGCGATGTCGTTGACGTGAAGCTCGCCTTGCTCGCGCAACAAGTCGATGACGCGTTGCTCTTCGGCAGTGAGTTGCGGGAAAAGTTCACGTTGTGTGGGGGCGGTGACAACACGCGCCTTGGGCTCCCAGCGCATTTCCTTGATGAGGTCGTCGGCACCCGTGATGGCCGCGGCGCGGTTGCTCTTGATGAGCTTGTTGCAGCCCATCGAATACTGGTCGCCCACGCGGCCGGGCACGGCAAACACATCGCGGCTGTAGCTGGCGGCGAGGCTGGCGGTGACGAGCGAGCCGCCGGTGTCGGCGCTCTCGATGATGACAGCGCAGTCGGCCAGGGCGGCGATGATGCGGTTGCGTGCCAAGAAGTTGCCGCGGTGCAGCTGGTCTTGCGACTGGTAGTCGCTCACCACCATGCCGCCGTGGTGAGCCATCTCGCGGGCCTCGCGGCGATGCACGGCGGGATAAATCTTGTTCAGGCCGCAGGCGAGCACGCCCACGGTGGGCACGCCATGCTTGAGCGCGGCGCGGTGCGCGTTGATGTCGGTGCCGTAGGCCAGTCCGCTCACGATGATGAGGCTGTCGAGCTGCTCGGCGAGGTCTTCGACAAAGCGTTCGACGAATCGCGCGCCGTAGGCCGTGGAACGCCTTGTGCCCACGATACTCACCACGTGGCGCGCGTTGAGGTCGCAGTCGCCGGCGCCGTAGAGCAGGATGGGGGCGTCGCTGGCGTCGTGAAGCAGCCGGGTGGGGTAGGCGTCGTCGGTGTAGTAGAACACTTTGATGTGGTTGCGCTCCACCCATTCGAGCTCGCGACGCGCCGTAGCGAGCCGCTCGTCGCGGTAGCCGCGCTCACACATCTTGTGACGGCTACCCGTGAGCGACTGCAGCTCGCGCTCGGGAAGGGCGAAAAACGCTTGCTCACTGCCCACCACGTCGAGCAACTTGGTGGCCAGGTCTACGCCCATGCCTCGAACCGATGCGAAGGCGATGCGGTAGAGCAGCGTTTCTTCGTTCATGACGCTAAATATTTGCTGAAGGCTTTGGCCAGCTCGTCGCCACGCGTGAGCGTGCCGTTGGCGAGCGTGACGATGCTCACCAGGGCTGTCACGGCCAGTTGGCCGGTGGCTTTGTCGTACAGGTCTTGGTGAAAAAGGAATCTCACACCTTTGCGCTCTACCCACAGGCAGCTCACGAGCGTGTCGCCGCTGCGCTCGCTGCGGCGGTAGTCGATTTCGATGCGGTTGGCCACAGGCACGAGCCCTTGCTCAAGCATTTGCTTGAAGCTCACGCCGGCCATTTCGCAGAACTCGTGGCGCGTGAGCTCAAGATAATGGATATAGTTCGCATTGTTGACAATTCCCTCGCAGTCAAGTTCGTAATCACGCACCTTGATTTCGTGCGAGAACACATATTTTTCTTTGTCGATAGTCATCATGTTGTGAAATTATGGTCAAAATTACTAATTTCGTCGCTATTTACAAAAAAATGTGCTATCTTTGAGGCTCTAATTCAAGAAAAAATGAAAAAGATACTTGCTTTTGTGATATATGTCGCCACAGCCACAACGTTGGCATGGCCTTGCACATCGGCCATCGTGAGCGGCAAGTTGACCGCCACAGGGCGACCGATGATGTGGAAGCATCGCGACACCAACGATCAGAACAACCGCGTGGAGCGTGTCAAGGCCCACGACGGGGCAATGGAGTTTGTGGCGCTTTTCGACGCGCGCGACAGGCGTGACACCGCCGCCTGGACGGGAATGAATACGGCGGGCTTTGCCGTCATGAATACCGCGTCTTATAACCTCAATGCCGACAATGTGCCCGACAAGGACATGGACCGCGAGGGTGTGGTGATGAAGCGCGCGCTCGAGGTGTGCCGCACCGTGGACGATTTCGCGCGACTGCTCGACACGTTGCCCAAGCCACTGGGTGTTGAGGCCAACTTCGGCGTGATTGACGCGCTGGGCGGTGGCGCTTACTTCGAGACGGGTAACTTTGGATACAAGCGTTTTGACCTCAACGACGCGCCCGAAGGTATCTTGTTGCGCACCAACTACTCGGAGAGCGGACGGCCCGACGAGGGCTTCGGTTATGTGCGAATGGAAAACGCCAAGGCTTTGCTCGCCCCACACATCGCGGCGCGTGACATCACGCCGGCCGTCTTCACCGAGGAACTCTCACGCACTTTCTATCACAGTCTGCAGGGACGAGACTACACCGGTGGCACGCAGCGCTGGGTCGTGGATCAGGACTTTATTCCGCGACGCATCTCCACGGCCTCGATAGTCATCGAAGGCATCGCACCCGGTGAGGACCCCTCGCTCACTATGATGTGGGTGGCCCTCGGTTATCCGCCCTGTGCCGAAATTGACCTGGTGACCACCGGCGATGGCGGCGTGCCGCAGCGTCTGCAAGGCACCGGAGAAGACAACCACGCTCCGCAGGCCGATGTGGTGAACGCGCGCAAGGCGCAGGTATTTAGTATCAAGCGCGGTAATGGAAAGCATTACATCGACTTGTCGAAACTCTACAACAAAGCGGGAACGGGGTGGTGCCAGACGTTGCGCGCCGCCAATGAGGAGGCCTACCGGCGTGGCTACGCCGCGCGTGACGCGCGTGCCCAAAAGCTGACGAAATAGCGGTGGTCGAATTGCGGGAACATCATGTGGAGGCGTCGCGATACCTCGCTATCGTGACCCGCCTCTTCTTCAAACGCTACTGGTGGTGCCCGGCGTTGCCGGTAGTGGTGTTCGTTGTGCTCGCCGCGGTCTTTGCCGATAGCCGCTTTTTGCTCGTGGCGCTTATCGTGGCCATGGCCGTTATCCCCGCGGCGCTTCCGCTCATTTACTATTATTATGCGTTGGCACCCGAGGGGCGATGGTCGGTGTTGCCCCACCGCCTGGTGGCCGACGACGACGGCCTCACCCTCCACTTCGCGCAAGACGACCTCAAGCCATGCGTCATCGCCCGCTCCCACATCGTGGGGCGTCGCGTGTCGCGCGGTTGCATGTTACTCATGCTCGACAACCGTCGCTTGCGTTTCCTCGCCGTCCCCCTCGAGGCTTTCGACGGCGAGCGACACCTGCGTGACTTCATCGCCACCCTCAATACCCACAAGGCCAATCAATAACCGACAAAGCATCGTCGTCGAGAAAAGGTCAAACAATAAAGACAATACAGAAAGAGTTGTGATAAAGAAAGATTGTCTTCATTGTCCGGAAAACGTTGTCACCGAGGTTTGGTGTGACAATGATAAAATCCCCCAAATGGTTGTTTGGGGGATTTTTGTAGGTTCTTGAAATGGAGGATTAGGGCGTGGTGATTTCGGCCTCGGCCTTGGCGCGTAGCTCTTTCACAGTGTTGTAGAGCTCCTGGGCCTTGTCTTTCATGCCGGCGTTGTGATAGAAGACGGCCATGTTGCTCAACACCATGATGTGGTTGTAGCTGATTTCGCCTTCGGCCTTTTTGAAGATTTTGGCGGCTTCCTCGCCACTCTTGAGCGCGTTCTCATAATCGCCGGCCTGGTTGTAGTAGTTGGCCAGCGCGTTGAGAGCCTTGGCGTAGTCGGGGTGATGCTTACCCTGAGATTTCTTGCGGCGCTCGGCGGCGATTTTGCCGTAATAGATGGCTTTCTCGGTGTTGCCGGCCTTGCCGTACATTTGCGCCAGTTTAGTCACCGAGGTTTGGAATTCAACATCTTTTCCTCCCTTTTGCTGCTCGAGCACGGTGGCGGCGAGTGTTTCGTAGTCAATAGCCTTTTGGTAGTCTCCCAGGCCGTAGTAGCACGTGGCGAGGTTACTCAGGAAAGGCGCGATGTTGGGGTCTTCCATCGTCACGGTCTCCTTTTTGATGGCGAGGGCTTGGTTGCCATAGTTCACGGCGTTGGTATAGTCGCCCACCTCGCTATAATATAGCGACAGGTTATTAAGAGCCACGGCATAGTCGTCGCCGTGTTCGCCGTAGGCCGCCTTGGCAGCTGCTACAGCCTTGGTGCCGATGGCGATAGCGTCCTCATAGTCGCCCATGTTGAAGGCGTCCATAGCGGCCACGTTCAGGCTGTCGGCCAGCACGGTTTTGGGGTCGTTGATGATGGTTTTGGTGCGGTTTTTTTGCGCCATGGTGGCGTTGCAAACTAAAGCGACCAATGCGAAAACGAAAATAATTTTTTTCATAACGATATGATTATAAGGGTGATTGTTGTTTTCTTGTTTACTTGATGCGGGCTTTGAACTCCTCGGTGGTGATGGGGAAACCGATTTCGTTTGCCGCGCTGACGATGATGTTCATCGCCTCGTCGTAGTTTACCTCATCTTTCTCGAGAATGTCTTGATAAGACTTGAACATGTCGGCCATCTCTTGCAGGTATTGCCACGCCCGGTTGTCGTCGCCACTCTTGTGGCAAAGCATGGCCAGGGGGAGCAGGAAGGTGACGTGGGTGTCAAACTCTCGTTGCCGGTCATTTTCGCTGAACGACAACATCAGTTTGTAGGCCGAAGAGCTCAAAGACAAGGCGCGGTCATACATTTCGATGTCGTAGCACACCTTGGTTTGGTCCATCAGTCGCTGCGCGAACCCCGGCGAGTTGAGTCCGTCGATGTTGGCACTCTGGGTGAGCGCGTGGTTAAGGGCCTCGTCGCGGTGGATGGTGTCGCCCTGCTGATGGTAGGTGATGGCAAGCGTGTGAAGCAAGTCGATGGTCTCGGGGGGTGCGGGAATTTCCTCGTCCAAATTCATTTGCCCCTCTTCGATGGCGGCGACCTCTTTATTAATCAATTCGATGGCTTTCGCGCTTTGACCACCGTCGACGAGGGCTTGAGCCAACGCGTTGATGGCAGTGGCCCGGTGCGAGGCGTCGGCGCCGTCGATGGTGGGTTTGAGTGTTTCGACGGCATGCTCGGCGTCACCGTTGCGGGCATAGAAGTCGGCAAGAAATTCAATGGCGTCGATAGTTGACTGGTCGTTGTCACCAAATAACGCGCGGGAAAGCGACACGGCTTCGGTTTGCGCCGCGATGGCCCGGTCGTAGTATTTGGCGTAAGCGCAATAGGAGGCTTTGCCTTGCATGGCATTAAAATACTCCTCGCTCTCGGGCCCGTAAACGGCGCGGGTGCATTCCACCACTTCCCATCGCAGAGGCTCACTCACACTGTCGAGCTGGTTGATCGAATACATCGCGATGAGGTTGTTGAGCACGGCCACATATTGTTCGCTGTCCTTGCCGTGGTATTGCTCAATAAGTTCCTTGGCGCGCAACGACGGGGCGATGGCATCGGGCGTGAAGTCATTTTTGACGAACTCGTAGTAAGCGAGGTCGCACAATGCCTTCGAGTATCGTTTGCCCTCTTTTTCAAGCGGCTCTTTTTCAAGGACCGCCACAATTTTTTGCTGCAGATTCACGGCCGTTTCCCAGTCGCCGTTCACATAGGCCGTGTCGACGAGCTCTTGCAAGTGGGGCACATCGGCGAGTTTCACCGCGACCTTCTCCTCTTGGGCGAGCGCGGTGCTCACCATGGCCAAGCATAACGCCGTTAAAAACAATATTCTTTTCATAGTCACCATATATATCTAAATTACAAAGATACAATCATTTTTTTTATTTTTCCAAAAAAATGTCGCGCGACTTCCCAAAATGGATAAAATTCGCTATTTTTGCCGAAGATAAACGTTAAAACAAAAGCGATGATGAAAAAAATCCTTTTTCTTGTGCTCGCGATGGTACTTTCCCTTGCGGTTGCAGGCGAGGCGGTTACACCCGATAAAGGTAAAGGCAAGTCGAAAGCCGTAAAAGTGACGACGCCCAAACAAACACCCGCGCCCACCCGAAACAGCGGGCATAAGTCCGGTGCGTCAACCGGACGGCATAAATCTCAAGGGACCCCCAGCCAGTCCCAGGCTCGACCCGTGGTCGAAACGCCGGAACCCGAAACGCCGACTAAACCGATAACAGACAACAAAATTTATACGGCGGTAGACCAGATGCCCGAATTTCCCGGCGGACAAGCTGCTTTTATCAATTTCATCAGCAGTAACCTCCGGTATCCGGCCGCGGCGGCCGAAAACAATATTCAAGGAAAGGTCTATGTCAAGTTCGTCGTGACAAGCACCGGCAAGGTCGACAAGGTCCAAATCGCGCGCTCGGTTGACAAGGCGCTTGACCAAGAGGCCCTGCGCGTGTGCCGCATGTTACCCGATTTCATTCCGGGACGCTTGTATGGTCAACCGGTGAATGTGTGGTACACAGCGCCCGTAACCTTCAAGATTCAGTAACTAACCTACCGCCCCAAAGTCCAATATAGGCCGCGATTCACTCGAAGGCGTTCCAGCCCTGGGCCCGGATGGGAATCTCGTTGTCGTCGCGCGTGACGAGGCAGGTGCCCAGTTCGGGCTTGGTGACGCGCCCTATGAGCCGCGCGGTCTTCATTTGCGACACGAGCTCGTGTTGCGCCAGCGGCACGGTGAAGAGCAGCTCGTAGTCCTCGCCGCCGTTCATGGCCGCCGTGACGAGGTTCATGTTCAGTTCCTCGGCCATGAGGGCCGTTTGGTAGTCGATGGGGATGCGGTCCTCGTACACGCGGCAACCTACCTTGCTCTGCTTGGCGATGTGCAGCAGCTCGCTCGACAGGCCGTCGCTCACGTCCATCATCGCGGTGGGCGTGATGCCCAGGCGCGCGATTTCCTCAATGACGTCGCGGCGCGCTTCGGGCTTGAGCTGGCGCTCGATGAGGTATTCTTTCCCCGCGAAGTCGGGCTCGAAGTCGGCGTCTTGCTGCTCGGCGCTCACCTGGCGCTCGCGCTCGAGAAGCTGTAGTCCCATATAGGCGGCACCCAGGTCTCCGCTCACACAAATCAGGTCGGTATCCTTGGCGCCCGAGCGGTACACAATCTTGTCCTCACGAGCCTCGCCGATGGCGGTCACGCTGATGAGCAGTCCGGTCACCGACGCGCTGGTGTCGCCCCCCACGAGGTCGACGCCGTAGTGCTCACAGGCGATGTGCACTCCCTCATACAGCTCGGCGATGTGCTCCACGGTGAAGCGCTTGCTGATGCCCAGCGACACGGTTACCTGCCGTGGCGTGCCGTTCATGGCATAGACGTCGCTCAGGTTCACCACCACGGCCTTGTAGCCGAGGTGCTTGAGCGGCACATACCGCAGGTCGAAGTGAATCCCCTCGAGCAAAAGGTCGGTGGTGATGAGCGTTTTTAGCTCTCCTTGCCCGATGACGGCGCAGTCGTCGCCAATGCCACGTATGGTGGAGTCGTTGCGGGAATTGAAGTTTTGAGTGATTTTCTCTATCAGGCCAAATTCGCCAAGAGTCGAAATTTCGGTTTCGTTAGGTTTCATGAGGGTAATAAATATATTGTGCCAAAAAAGTCGGGACGATGAAAATCGGGGCGCGGTGTCGTGATGGGAAACCGCGACAGGTAGTAAGGATGGTCAATGCCGCCGGCGCACGCATACAAGTTGCCGCGCAAGTAACGTGGCAACTCGCCGGCCGTCACGCCTATCAGTGACCACGGGATGGCGATGGCCACCCACCATGCGGTGGGTTCCTCTTTTATCTCGAAAGGCCGAAGACCTACGTGAGAGCCGTGTCGCCGCACCGCACGCAACTGCTCGCCCGTGAGGCGGGTGGGGCAGGGGCGTTCCACGCGGTGGCTGGCGTTGAGCGTTCCCAGCGCGTTGACCTCGAAGTTCCAATACGTTTTTTCGCCGGGCAACTGCACGAAAAATTCCACGCAGTGCTCTTGTGCCACCGGCAAGAGGTCGGTGGCGTGTAGCGCGCGCAATCCGTTGCTGCGCATGTGCCAGCACACGTACAGGTGGGTGTCGCTATAGGCCATGCGTGCCATCGCGTGCGGGCCGGTATGGCCGCTTGGAAAATCTTTCTCCCAGTTGCCGCACGCTATCGCTTGCCGCGCGGCTTTCGATAACATTGTGAACAGGAATTCTTGCTCATCGTTCCACATGGCGTCGAGTGAATCCACGTACCCGATCGAGAAAGAATTCCTGTCCATAAGTCATGTGGCCCACAAGGGTGGGCGGGAACTTACAATTCTTCGCTTTGGTTGATGATTTCTTTCATCACAAACGACATGATGGGCTCCGCCTTGGCCGCGGCCTCCTGCACCTCCTCGTGCGAGACTTCCACAAAGATGCCCTCGCCGCCCAGGTCGGTGATGACGCTCATGCCGAACACTTCCATGTCGCCGTGGCGCGCCACGATGACCTCGGGGACGGTGCTCATACCCACGGCGTCACCGCCAATGCGGTAGAACATACGGTATTCGCTCGGGGTCTCGAAAGTGGGACCTTGCGTGCCCACATACACGCCCTCCACGAGGTGGATATTGTTGGCCTTGGCGATTTCGCGCGCCTTCTCGATGAGACGATGGCTATAAGCCTCGTTCATGGCTGGGAAACGCGGGCCCAGTTCGCTGTAGTTCTTGCCGCGAAGCGGATGCTCGGGGAAGAGGTTGATGTGGTCGGTGATAATCATCAGGTCACCCACCTTGAAGTTGGGGTTCATGCCGCCGGCGGCGTTGCTCACGAAGAGCGTTTTGACGCCCAGCTCCTTCATCACGCGCACCGGGAAGGTGCTCTTCTTCATCGAGTAGCCCTCGTAGTAGTGGAAACGGCCTTGCATGGCCATGATATATTTCTTGCCCAGCGTGCCAAAGATAAGGCGTCCCTGGTGGCCCTCGACGGTCGAGACGGGGAAGTTGGGGATTTCGCCGTAGGGGATAGCCACGTCAATCTCGATTTGCTTGGCGAGGTCGCCCAGCCCCGAGCCTAAAATAATCGCTGTCTTGGGCATCTCGTGGCCCACTCGCTTGCGCAGAAACTCAGCGGTTTCTTTAATAAGCTCTAACCAGTTAATTTCTTCACACATGATGTCTTAATTTTTAAGTTATTGTTGATTTTAAGGATTTTACTCCATGATTTTCTTCTCGAGCTCGGGAATGAACTCGCGGTCCTCGTAGTTGAGGAAACCCACGCGGATGGGCACGTAGTAGATGTACTTGCGCATCTCGGGCGGGAAGTAGGGGTTGTTGAGGATGCGCACCGCGTCTTTCTCGGTTGTGACGATGAACTTGCGGCGGCCCTCCAGGCTATCGAACACCTTAAATATATAGCGGAAATCGTCGCGCGTGTAGTTGTGGTGGTCATCGTAGTGGATGAGCTTGAGTCGCGTGCCGAACTGCTTGAGGTAGCGGTGGAAAGGCCTGTGGTTGGCAATGCCCGTGAGCCCCAGGATGAGGTCGTCCTGCTCGAGCCAGTTAAGGGTGGTAAGCTCGGGGTCGCGGATGGGGAACACCGGCACGGGCTGGGCGTACTTGATGTTGGAGAAAAACAACTGGGTAGCCGGGAACAACTCCAGGTTTTCCTTCATCATGCGAATTTGCACCGGCTTAATGTCGTTGGGGCACTTGGTCACCACTACCACGTCGGCACGCAAGATGTGGTCGGCGGGCTCGCGCAGGTTGCCCAGCGGCATGAGCTTGTCGTTGAACGGCGGACGGCCGAAATCGACAAGCACAATGTTCACCTTGGGCTTCACATAGCGGTGCTGGAACGCGTCGTCGAGCAGAATGAGGTTGATGTCGGGGTTGATGCGCAACAATTCCTTGATGCCCTTGCGGCGGCTCTCGCACACGGCGAGCGTAATCAAGCCATTGAACTTGTGGAAAATCTGGTAAGGCTCGTCGCCCAGGTCGGTGACGCTGATGTTGTCACTGGCCAGGATAAAGCCATGCGTGGCGCGCTTGTATCCGCGGCTCAGCACGGCGATGTTGTACTTGCGGCACAAGTGTTCTACGATATACTCCACGTGGGGCGTCTTGCCGGTGCCGCCCACCGTGATGTTACCCACGCTCACGACGGGGACATCGAAACTTTCCTGCTTGAGAAGCCCAATATTGAACGCGGTGTTGCGCACCCACACACCGGCCCCGTAGAGCCATGAGAAGGGGGTGAGGATACCGTTGACGATAGCCTTGCGCTGGTTCTTGTTCAATATATTGGACAGGTCAATCATTAAAATCGTTGCGGCAACGACGAGTCTTTAACGAATCTCGATGGGTTCCATGATGCACAGCACCCGGTCGCGGTTCATGATGCGCTCGAGCATTTCGTAGCTGTCGTAGAACATTCCCATCTGGTTGCGCATCTGGTCGCGCGTCGTGCGGGCTTGCGCGTTGGCCATCATGCTCCAGAACGACATTTCGTAGTTGGGTGCCACCACCACGGTATATTTGTCCTCGTTGAGGCCGGCTTTCTTGGCCACCCACTTCACGGCGTCGTTGATGCCGCCAAATTCGTCGACGAGTCCTATCTCTTTGGCTGTCTTGGCGTCCCACACACGTCCCTCGGCAATAGCCTTGATGCTGTCTTGCGACACGTGGCGACCATCGGCGCAGCGGCGCGTGAACGTGTCATATCCACGGTTGACCATGCGTTGCAACGCGTCGCGCTGGTAGGGCGTGAGCGGTTCCATTGTCGACCCGAAGGTGCCGTTGGCATTGGTCGATACAGTGCTGAAGTGGACACCCAACTTGTCCTCGGCCAGCTGACGGTAGCACGGAATGACACCGAAGATGCCTATCGAGCCGGTGATGGTGGTGGGCTCGGCAAAGATGCGGTCGGCGTTACACGAGATGTAGTAACCGCCCGAGGCCGCATAGTCGCCCATCGACACGGCCACCGTGCGGCCGCTTTTCTTGAAGTCGTCGAGCGCCTTCCAAATCACCTCGGAGCCAAAGGCGCTGCCGCCCGGCGAGTTGACGCGAAGCACGAGTCCCTTGACGTCCTCGTCGAGGCGCAGCTCGCGCAGTGTAGCAACGAGGTCTTCGCTGTAGATGCCATCGGTTGCTCCTCCTACGATCGAAGCCGAGCCGTCGATTTCGCCCACGGCATAGAGCACCACAATCTTGTCGCTGCCGCTACCTTTCTCGTTGAGGTCGCCGGCGATGGCGGCGGGTTGCACCAGCTTGAGGTCGTCCTCGGGGTCAAGCTCGCTGATGACGCGCAATTTATCTTCAAATTCTTCCTTGTAGCACAGTTTGTCGACGAGTTTCTCGTTCATGAGCTCTTGCGCGCTCATCATGGCGCAAATGCTGTCGGCCAGCTGATTCACCTTCTCCACGGCGATGTGGCGGTCGGTGGCGATGGCTGTCGACATCTCTTCCCAAATCTTGCCCAAGTAGAGTTCCTGCTGCTCGCGGTTCTCGGGGCTAATGCTGTCGAGCATATAAGGCTCCACGGCACTCTTGAAACGGCCCACGCGAATCACCTGCATCTGCACGCCCACGTTCTCGAGGAGTGTCTTGAAATAGGGAGTCTGCGACGACAAGCCGTGGAGGTCAACGGCACCCTCGGGATGGAGGAAAATGCTGTCGGCCACGCTGGCCACATAGTAGTCGCCCTGCGAAATACCCTCGTTGCCATAGGCATAGATAAACTTCTTAGAGTTCTTGAAGTCGACCAGCGCCTTGCGCAACGCCATCAGCGAGGCCGGCGCGGCACCCACGCCCTCACACTCGATGTAGATGCCCTTGATTTTGTCGTTGGTCTTGGCGTTGTCGATGGCCGCCACCAGTTCTTGCAGGCTTATCTGCTCGGAGCTGCCCATGAGCATGCTGCCGGGGGCGTACATCGCGAACGGGTCCTGTTCGACCGTGCGCTCAACCAGCTCGCCCGTGAGCTGGATGTGCAGGATAGAGTTTTTATCCACGCTTTGGGTTTGTACTTTCGACATGGAGCCGAAGATGGCAAAACTCATAATTATTGACGATATCATCAGGAAGGTGAACGCCAAAATGGCTCCAACAAACGAGCCACATACCACGAGGAAAAATTTCTTAAGCATATCTTAATCGTTTTTGCGTTATTTCGGTTTTAATTTACAAAGGTATGAAAAAAAATGGTATTTGCCGTTTCGGGGCCATGAAATTTGCATTTTTTTGGACTTTTACCTTCATGCGGCCCTTGATTTGCCCATAAAATGGCCGTTTGTGATGGAAAAAAACAATGCCCGTGGACGCGCCTTTTTGAGCGTCGGCTCACATTTCGCCATACACCTGGCGGATGTAGCTCACCAGCATGGCCGCGGTGGCCTCGGTGCCCAGCCGTGAGGCGTTGACACACAGGTCGTAGGTGGCGGCATCGCCCCATCGCTGGTCGGTGTAGAAGTTGTAATAGGCGGCGCGCAACTTGTTTTCCTTCAAGGCCAGGGCACGCGCGCTTTTCTCGTCGGGGGCATCGCCACGCTCAATGATGCGCGCCACGCGGTCGTCGAGCGTGGCGTGCAGGAACACGCTCACCACGCGGGCATGGTTGCGCAGCAGGAAGTCGGCGCATCGTCCCACAATCACACACGAGTGCCGCTCGGCGATGTGGCGCATCACTTGGGCTTGGGCCGCGAAAATCTGCTCTTGTCCCTCGCCCATAAAATAGGAGCCTGCGTTATATCCGGTGATTGTGGACCACAGCTGGGTGAGCACCTGCGGCGCTCGCTCGTCGGTCGATTCGAGAAATTCGGCCGAGATGCCGCTCTGCTTGGCGGCCTCGGTGAGCAACTCCTTGTCATAGTAGCCAAAACCGAGTTCACGGGCCACGATTTGGCCTATTTCGCGGGCTCCGCACCCAAATTGCCGCCCGATGGCGACCACAATATTTTTCTTTTCCATAGCGCAAAGATATAAAATCTTTTGAAAGTAGGCCCAAAAATCATGAATCTTTTCGGTCGGGAGGAGGGCTTTGGAAGCCAGATAGGGCGCCGCCGAGAGTGGCGGCATCACGGTGGTTTGCCGGCGGTGATGGTGAAATTGGTGGTGAAATTGATGGGGAAAGCAAAGTAGTGATTTTTTGCGAATGTATCAAAATAATAAGGGTGCCAACTTTTGTCGGCACCCTTATTGAGGATGGGGTAGGATGTTTTATTTCAGTATCTTAGCGGTGGATGTGGTGCCGTCGGTATATTCGGTGACGACGATGTTGACACCGGGTTGTGCCTCACGCGTCTCGACGCCTGCCACGTTGTAGAAGCGCACCGCTTTCACCTGTTTCATGCTACTGTCGCGGGTGATTTGGTCAACGCCGGTGATGACACTCTCCATGGCGTGCACCTCAACCGGAAATACCATGAAATTGCCGCTGAGCTTGTTGGACTTGGGCTCCACGCGGCTGGGGGCGCGCCGTGGCGCGGGCGTTGCTTGGCCGCCGAGCTCGGTGTCGGGTGCCGATTCGCCCGAATGTGCTATCCACACCTTCATTTCGTAGGCCTTGCCGGGCTTGAAGATAACGCCGGGTCGGGTATCTTTGGCGATGCCCACCTCGTTGTTGCTCTCGTCGGTGTAAGTGCCTTGACACATCGAGTTCATCCATGCCAGCGACACACCGCCGTTGAGGTCGGCGCCATTGTGTGCCGGAGTCTCGTCGTCTTGGTTGGCGTCGGCCTTTTGCGGCACGAAGAACGCGCCCGCGGTTTCGCCGCCAAGTTCCATTTCGTCGTAAACGGCCCAGGTCATTGTGGCCACCTCAAATTGCTTCGGGGTCATGAAGAAGTACTTGCATGCGCCGGCCACGTTGTTCCAGTTGAGGTTCTCAAGCAGGAAGTTGGCCGGGCAGTAGAAGTTGAGCGTGGTGTCGCCCTTGACGGGAACTTCGCCGTCCATCTTCTTTTGGGGCCAAGTGTAACCGTCGCCGGTGGTGAGTGTCGCCATCAACGGTCCTTCGCTCCAGTGGATACCCGTGAGCGTGCCGGCCTTGATGACGTCGCCGGTGCGGTAATTGCTCATGTCGATGTGCTTGTGGGTGTTGTTCTCGCCCGTGTAGTCGTGCAACGAATAGTGCAACCAGTTGTTTTGACGGTAGTCGGCTTGGTTGCCGCCACTGGCTTTGGCGCCCTCGATGGTGTATTCCTTTTGGTTGGCGCCCGGTTGGCTGTAGAACGGGGCAAGTGATTGCGCGTCGTCGCGCAGCACAAGCAGTCCCCATCCTTCGCCTTCATAACCGCCATTGTCGGTTGTTTCGTGCCATTCCACATCTTCCCTGACGAGCATCACCGTGAGGTCCTCGTCGATGACATACTGGGTTTCGCCGTCGGGCTCGGTCTCGATGAATTCGGCGAGCGTCACCGGAACACCCCGGTACACGCGGTAGAGGCGCAAGGGCGGGTAGCTCTCGCGGTAGTCGGCCACATTGCGGCTCGTGAGGCTGTAAGCCACGAAGTCGTCGTTGACAAGCGTCTTGCCGTCGATTTGCAGGGTGGCCTCGCCGTCGGCCCCGATGGCTATTGTCATGGGTGCGGGAGTGACTCCCAGCGTGAGGTGGTACTTGTGGTTGTTGTCACCGTCGCCGGGATTGAACTGCAGGCCGTCGGTGCCGAGCGAGGTGCCCAGGGTGTTGGTCATCGTCCACGCACCGGCTTGTCCGCCCAGGGTGTAAGGCTCGATGAAGTAGTGGTTGATGTAGTTCTCGAAGCGCTCGTGCACGTCAATCATGTCGAGGTGCTCGATGCTCATCACCTCAAGGCTCGCGTCGTTGTCGCCCTTGCTGTCGTCGCCGTGGAAGTCGAAGTAGCTGCTGTCGCTCTCTTTGTACTCAAACAAGCCCTTGCGGCCCACCGAACAGTAGCCGGTGCGCGGCTCGGTGAACGGCGTCATGCCCTCGTTGGGCACGAAGAGGTTCTCGTAAGTGGTGCCGTTGATTTCGCCATTGAAGTACTCACCGCTGACGATGAAGTATTGCTCGCCGGCCACCAGCTGGTCCTCGCTCGTGACGAGACGGCCGTAGAGGTGTTGCTGGTCGTCGAGCAGCGTGTAAGCGGCTTCGCCGGTGGCCTTGGGAGTGCCTTGCTCGTCGGTGAACAAGAATTTGTAAGTGCCTTCGACGGTAATCAGGAACCAGTTGTTTGACCAGCCGTTGCGCGTCGTGGCGCCGCCCACGGTGGGCTCGGTGCCGTCGGTCGTGTAGTAGAAGCGGTCGCCCGCGGCGCGGCCCTCGTAGGCGATTTCGACGGGTTGACCGTAGTGTACGGCCGTGCCGTCGGCCACAGTGGGTGTGGTTTCGACTGTGGTTACAGGCTGTTGCACCATCCACAGTTCGATGTAACGCATGCCTTCGCGGAAGTCGTCGCTGCTTGCCGGGCGGTAGACGAAGCCGTCGTCATCGTCGTTCTGGAAGGCCACACGGCCGGTGAAGCCCTCAAAGACGATGGTGGCATAGCCGTTCTCGTCGAACGTGATGTCGGCAGTACCGCCCTCGGCGGCAAGCGTCAAGTCAAGTTCGCCCTCGGGACGCCCTATGCTGGCATCCGGCTCCCGGTTGCCGTGAGGCGCGGGTCGCGGTTCTCCGACGGGTATCTGCGGGATGATTTGCAGTCCTTCGGTACTCGTGAATTTCCATCCTTCGGTGGCATTGCCGCCGAGGGTGTAAATCTCGGTGCGATAATACGGTGTGAGCGTGAGCGCGCCATTCTCGGGTTGAGGCAGTTCCCAGTCGCTGTGCAGCAAGGTGGTCGCCTCGCGCTCCTGCACGTCTTCAAACGCGGCGGGGATGTAGTATTCCTCGGTCTCGCCATGGTCCTCGACGATGCCGTGCATCATGATGACATATTGTCCACCGTCCTTGAGCTGGTCGACGCTGGTGATTTTCTCGACGGTGAGTTCCTCTTGCGGTAGCAGGGTGTAGGTGACCTCGGCGATTTGGCTCATCTGCCCGTCGTACTGCCACGTGTTGCGGTCGTAATGGAAAGCGCGGGCGCGAATGGTCTTGCCGCTGGTGCGCTCGTTGACGAACGGGTCGCGCTCCCAAGCGTTCTCGTGGAATTCGAAGCAATTCCCGGTCTCCTCGGGCACGGGGTCGCTACCGTCGATGGTGTAGTACACATAGAAGTCGGTGCCGTAGGTACCCAGAGCGTCGCAGATGGCTTTCATCGGGCGCGCGTAACGCACGACACTGCCGCTGGGCACGCTGAACGTGAGCTCGGGCAGCGAAGCCTTCCACAGTTCGATGTGGACGACTCCATCCTGGTAGTCATCGCTGGCGGCGGGACGGTAGAAGAAGCCGTCGTCGTCGTGGTTCATGAAAGCGATGCGTCCCTCGTAGCCGTCGAAGGCGATATCGGCGTAGCCGTCCTGGTCAAAGGTGATGCGTGCCGTGCTGCCCTGTTGTGCCAGCGTGAGGTCCATCTCGCCTGCCGGGTCGACGTACTCGTTGTTGGCGAGCGCCTCGGCCGAGCGTGCTTGCGGTGTAATTTGCAGGCCCTCGGTGCTTGTGAAGGTCCATCCGTCGGTGGCGTTGCCGTTCAGCACGAAAGGCTCGGCAAGGTAGTAGGGCGTGAGGCTGATAACGCCATTTTCGGCTTCGGCCTCGTCAAATGCCGAGCGCAGGCAGGTGGTCATCTCGCGTGAGTCGTATTCTTCGAACGAGGCCGCGCAGATGTTGAATTTTTGGCCGCCGTCGACCACGCTGGCCACGATAAGGTAATGTGCTCCCGCCTCAAGGTCATCCTCGCTGGTGATTTGCGTGAATGTGAGCGGTTGTTGCGCCAGGGCCGTGTAGGTGGCCTCGCCCACAACGCTCATGCCATTGCCGCCGGTTTGGTAAGCGCGGGCACGGATGGATGTGCCATTGGTGCCTTCGTCGTCGCCAATGATGATTCCGTCCTTGGTGAGACGATAGGTGGAACCGCCGTTGTAGTAGTTCTCCTCACTGGCGGGGTCGGTGCCGTCGAGGGTGTAATATACCTCATAGTCGGTGCCCCAAGTGCCCAGTTCGGGCGCCTCGATGGTGACCGTGCGGCCATAGCGAATCGTGTTGCCGCTCGCCGGTGAGAATACTATGGCTGCCGGCTCGTCGGGTATGACGCGGTAGAGTTGTATCCACTGGTCGTCGGGCACGCCGGCGGGCGTGGCGCCGTTGAAGCGGTCTTTATCGTGGTCGATAAGCACCAGGTTGCCGTTATCGAAGGAGATAGTGGCCGCGCCGTCGGCCGCGATGGCGATGGCTGCCGTCGAAGGTTCGGCCGCGAGGTCGAATATCGTGAGGTTGGCACGCTCGCTGGCAATGCCGGTGTTGTGCACGTAGGTGCCGAAAGTCACGTTCTTGAATGTCCAAGCGCCTTCGCCACCTTCCAAAATATAGGGTTCGGGGAAGTAGTTCGGGTCAAGGGTGATTACACCGTCGGCGTCGGGCACGAGGTGTATTTCGTTGCCCTTATTGTCCTCCAAGTTGAGGTCGGCCCATGCTTTCTCTTTCAAGCCATAGTCTTCGATACCCAGTGCGGGACCATTCTTGTAACCGGTGTTATTATAAGCGCCCATAGCCGTGTAGAAGCTACCGTCTTTGTCGACCTCCTTGTTGACGATGAGATATTGTTGGCCGGCGACAAGGTCGTCGACGCTGGTTACGAGCTGGGCACGCAGGCCGGGTTGTGTGGCCAGGTGAAGCGTAATGGGAGTTACGTTGCACGCGGGTTGGTGGGTGACGTTATTATAATACAGCAGCTTGTAAGTGGCGTCGTTGGTGACTTCGAGTAGGTCGGTGCGTGAACATGTGCGCGTCACGCCGTTGCCGGGCACGGGGTCGCTGCCGTCGATTGTATAGTGCAAATAGCAATCTTCGAGGTCCACATCGGGATTACTCAAGAGAACCTTGTGGCCGTAACGCACGGTTGAGCCGTCGGCCACGTCGAAGGTGATGTCCTGCAACTGGCGCGGTTTCTCTTTCCACAGTTGCAGCTTGCGTGTGTCGTCGTCCTTGTGCCCGGTGTAGACGAGGAAGTCGACACGCTTACCGTAGTTCATGGCCATCAGGCCGGCATAGTTGTTGAAGTTCACTACGGCATAGCCGTCGTTATCAAAGGTGATGGCGGCCGGGGTACCTGTCGATGAAAGGGTCAAGCCGTACATCTCGCTCACCTGGTCGTCGATAACCGTGACCTGCAGGCCTTCGTCGCTGGTAAACAGGTACTTGCCATTACCGTCGTCGCTCATGGTGAAAGGTTCGACGAAGTAGTTGGGCGTGAGACTGATGATGTCGTTGGCTTTCGTGAAGTCGGTGCAGCTGTTGAGCGCGTGATACTGGTAGCGTGTCTCAAATTTCTCGAAGCCGGCGGCGTATGTCGTGACATCGCCGGTGGGCTTGTCGTTCTCGTCGAGTTCTTCGTCGTCGCCCACAAAGAGGTAGTGCTTGCCGGGCTCAAGGTCGGCGACACTGGTGATGCGCTCAAACTCCATGGGCTGTTGACGCATCACGTTGTAAGTGGCCTCGCCCACGACGCTCACGCCATTGCCAGTGCTTTGGTAAGCCTTGGCGCGGATTGCGGTGGCCACTGTGCCGTCGTCGTTGTTAATGCTGATGCCGCCTTTATATTTATAGGTGGAACCGCCGTTGTCGTAGTTCACTTCATTGGAGGGATCAGTGCCGTCGAGCGTGTAGAATATCTCGTAGTCGACGCCCCACGTGCCCAGTTCGGGTGCCGCGATGGTGACCTCGCGGCCATAGCGCAACGTGCTGCCGCTCGCCGGCGTGAACGCGATGGCGACCGGTTCGGCCGGAGGTGCGGGAATAGCCCATTCAAAATTAATCTCGGCGGTGCCAAACATCTCATTGAGTGTTGCGGCATCGGTAATTTCGATATCTTCCTCATCAGAGCTCTCCTTGAGGCGGGGACTCTTAAGGCGAGGTGCGGGGGATGCGCCGCCCATGTTGCTCACAAAACCGGTGCTCATCATGCAGGCGAACCTTTTCTTTTCGGGGTCGACCACAAGGATGTCGCCGCTGAGGCTGTTGGGGTCAATGTTTTGAACGTAAGAAGGCACATTGTCGGGCAACTTTTGGCCGGCTTGTACTACGGTGGCGTCGACGAATGAGGTCACTTTCGACACGTCAAAGCCGTCACCCACCACGTTGGTAAGGCTGTTGTCGCCCGTGAGGTCGTAGTAATAGATAGTGTTGCCGTCGTTCATCATTGCCTGCGGACTGGCGATGGCGCGACCGTTAGGGCTGATGACTCCTATCTCGATATCATCGTCCTGCCATCCGGGAGTGCCCATAAATACCGAGTTCTCGTTGAAGTCCTTAGTTGTGCTAACCACATGCGGGTTGCGCATCTTGAAGTAGCCCAATCCGGGTGTGCTCGATAAGTCGAGGCTTGAAATATTTGTGCCATAGATGTCGATTGCCGCAAGGTTGGGGACCGCGCTCAAGTCGATGGATGTCAACGGATTGTTGTGCGCTAAAAGATAGTACAACCCTGAGGCGTTATCAAGCGGGAGCGAACTGATGTTGCAATCGTTGCACAATAGCATGTTTATATTGTTTGACGCCGGAAACGTGAATTCGCTGATGCCCGGATTGTTGTTGATGGCCAGAGCCTCCAGATTGGGGAATCGCGAGGCGTCGAACGAGGTGAGATTGTTGAACGACACCATGACGTCTCTCATCTCGGTATAAGGCTCGTTGCCGAATGTGATAGAGCTGATGTTGTTCCTCGAAACTTGAAGATACTTCAGCTTGTAAAGGCTGGAAATGTCTAAGCTCGTAAGCTCGTTCACAAACAGGTTTAAGTTTGTCAGATTGGGCACACCGCTCAAGTTGATGTTCGAAATTCTGTTGTAATGGCACGAGAGCCTATCCAGCGTGGGCAGGTCGCCAAGAATCAGGTTCTCGACAAAGTTGTCGGTGCACTCAAATTCCACGAGGCTTTTGTTCTTGCTGATGTCGATGGTGCCTTCCAGCTCACCGCCGCGAATGACGAAGCGTTCCAGGTTCTTGAGATACTGGATGCCATCGAGGTTTTTAATCGAGCCGGCAAGGTTTTGCTGCTCTTGGTCACTCCATTGGGGCACGACGGTGTTGCGCTTGTCGGGGTGGTAGCCCTTTTGCCGATAGGCCGAAACTTGGCTGTGGGTGTAAAAATCCTCACCCAGCAACGCGCGGAAGTTGACGTCGGGAAAATGCGCCTCGTCGATGGCCAACAGCGGGTAGGTGGCGTCGGCCGTGGCGTCGCACTTGTCATTTACGATTGCCGAGGTCTCGTAGAAACTGCCGTTTAAGAACGGAATGTCGTTAGTCTGCTGGCCGCTGTTATTTGTGAAAATCACATTTTCGGGCACGAACGGCAGGTCATTTGTCGTCCACAGGTAAACGCCGTGTCCGTCCTTGAATCCCACGAGTGTCATCTGTTGGCCGGGCCATTCGGCGTTTTTTTGCTCGCCTTTCCAGGCGTAGGCATACATTTGGCTCCAGTTGTTGTTGTCGACGGCGTAAGCAAACACGCCGTCGTCACGGTAGTTCACCGGATAGTAGTTGGTGAAGCCATTGTAGACAAACATGTTGTTGTCTTTTGTCACAACGATGTCGTCGGTTTGATCCGAGCCGTTGTTCAGGATAATGTTCACGTCCTCGTAGGCCGTTGAACTTACCCACCACGACTCGGTGCCGATGGTAACCGTCTCGGTCATCTCACCGCCCGGCCACTCGCCGTTGAGTTTGGCGCCTTGGCTATCCCAAACGTAGAGCTTGGGCGCCGCATTGGCTTTGACGTATATCTTGACGGGCGTCGCGCTCACTGTCGCCGCCATTGCCAAGATACACACCGCCAATGCCAGGGAAATTGTCAGTAGTTTTCTCATATCGCTAATTAATTTGCGCCCCGCTCACAGGGGAGCGTGGCATGGTTATTGGGGGTATTTAATAAAAATTCAACGAAAACGAATAAGCACGCCACAAATTTACAAAAAAATTCAATAAACACAGCCTTTAACCTATAATTTTTTTTATTAAAATGCGTTAATAATATAATGAAACGTTTCTTTAAAAAATCGATTATGGCTATGACAATGGCCTCAATGAGTGTGCTCGGCGCTTGTGGCAACGGCAAAACCACCGCTTTCGTCGGCGACGACACGTTTACCACACCCGGTGGAAAAACTGTGATTTTCAATTTGTTTAAGCACGCGTCCCTCGAGATTCGGTACGACTCTATTTCGATTCAAGTCGACCCCGTGGTGTCGCTGCCGCCCGAGACGAACTATGCCACGATGCGCAAGGCCGACATTATCCTTGTCACCCACGAACACTTTGACCATTTCGACACCGCGGCCATCAACGCGCTCACCGACAGCAATACGCTCCTGGTGACCAACGCCGCCGTGCGCGCTAAGCTCAAGCGTGGAACCGCGCTGTCGAACGGCGGTCGCCTCAGTGTGAGCGACGACATCACCGTGGAAGCCGTGCCGGCTTACAACACGACGCCGTCCCACCAGCAGTTTCACCCGCGTGGCCGCGACAATGGCTATGTGCTCACACTCGACGGTTTCCGCATCTATATCGCGGGCGACACCGAGGATATTCCCGAGATGTCGCAGCTGCTCAACATCGACGTGGCTTTCTTGCCATGTAACCAGCCTTACACGATGACACCCAAGCAGTTGGCTCACGCGGCGCGGTTGTTCAAGCCTCGTTTCCTTTATCCCTATCACTATAACGACACGCCAATCGAACAAGTCGTCGACCTGCTCAAGGACGAGAAAGGAATAGAGGTGCGCGTGCGCAACATGAAGTGAAAATCACAAAACCTTCTTAATATTTGTTCTAACCCTTACTAACTAACCCTTACTAAGATGAAAAAACTTTTTTTGGCGCTTGCTTTGTCGTGGGTCGCGATGGCCGTTACGACTGCATCTGCCGCCGATATTCCCGTGAAAGTGTCCTTTCAAATGATGAGCGACAGCGCGGTGAACGCCGTCACGGCGCTCGATGGAGAGCAACCGGTCGAACCGCTCAAAATTTCGATAGGCGATGCCGTGAACTTGCGGTTTTCGGGCTACGCCCAAGTCGATTACGATTACATCAATGAGCATGGCATCACGTCCAACGATTTCAACATCCGTCGTGTCATCCTCATGGCCGAGGCCCAGTTCACGCCCAAGCTCACGGCCTTTGTTATGGTTGATGCGGCCAATTCGACTTACGCCAAGCATTTGCAGGAATTCTATATCCAATATGCCTTTGTGCCGCAGTTCAAGCTACGCATCGGGCAATTCAAGCAGCCGTTCATGCTCGAGAATATTATCTCGCCGCGATTGCTGGGCACGCTCAGCATGAACGAGAGTACCCGCTACCTGGCCGGTATCGCAGGTGACCCGCTTTACGGCAACATGGCCGGTCGAGACTTGGGACTGATGGCCTCAGGCGACTTGTTCCGTGCTCCCGATGGACACTACTGGCTCAACTATAGCGCGGGTGTCTTTAACGGCGCCGGCCTCAATGTGCGCGACAACAACCGCCACAAGGACTTTATCGCTATGCTCAACGTGCGCCCTGTTGAGGGCCTCACCGTGTCCACCTCCTGCATCGTGGGCAAGGGAAGAGCCCGCAACGACAGTCCGTTTAACACCGTGGAGGAGGGCGAAGAATATACGCGCAACCGCTGGAGCGCCGGACTTGAGTACAAGCGCGGCAGGGTGAACCTGCGCGGCGAGTGGGCTTGGGGAAAAGACGGTAAGGTCAACAGTCGGGGCGGATATGTGGAGCTGGCGTTGCGCACGTTGCCCAAGCTCGACCTGGTGCTCGATTTCGACCACCTCAACACTAACACCACGCTGTCGCGTGCCGAGCAGGAGATGCTGCCGCGCCCCACTTCAACGTGCAGCTACCTCGTGGGGCTGCAATATTGGGTTTATAAGCGTTGTCGTGTGGCCTCGCAATATGTGTTTCGTGACCGCCGCACCGGTCCCGATATGCATGAGTGGATCACGCAGGTGCAGGTGTCTTTCTAAATACTATTGCCGATGAACACGATTTGGATTGTACTTCCCATTCTCACCCTGCTCATGTTTGAGCTGGGCCTCACGTTGCGGCTGGCCGATTTCGCGCTCTTCGTGAAACGTCCACGGCCTGTGCTTGCGGGCCTGTTGGGGCAGATTGTCCTGTTGCCGGCCATCGCTTATGGCGTGGCGACGCTGTTTCACTTGCCGGCGTTGTTTTTTATCGGTGTGATGCTTATCGCTTGTTGCCCGGGCGGCAGTTCGTCGAATGTGTTCTCGATGCTTGCCCGTGGCGATGTGGCCCTGTCGGTGTCGCTCACTGCACTCAGCAGCATCATCACGTTGTTCACGGTGCCCCTTATCATGGCGGCGGTGACGGCACAAGTGGGCAGTAGCGTCCACATTGAGTTGCCGGTGGGCAAACTGGTGATGCAAAACCTGGTGCTCATGTTTGTGCCTATCGTGCTGGGCCTGCTTGTCAAGCACTATTTTGAGCGTGTGGCAACGGCCATCGACAAGGTGTTGCGGCGCATCGCTTTTCCCGCCATTATCCTGCTGGCAACGGTGTTTTTTATCACTAATAAGGAGGATATTATCGCTAATTTCACTACGCTGGGCGCCAGCGTGACCGTGCTGTTGCTGCTGGCCATGGCGGGCGGTGTGGGCACATCGTGGGCCATGCGTCTCACGGGGCGCGAGCGCCGCACGATAGTCATCGAGATAGGAATGCAAAATGCGGCACAGGCTATCGCTATCGCCAGTAGTCCGCTGGTCTTCAACGACGACCGCATCGCCATTCCCGCCATCATCTATGCCTTGATGATGAACGTGGTATTGATAATCTATGTGGCGATAGCCAAGCGAATAAAGGCCTGACCGGGAGGCCGTGGGGTTAACCGTCGACCGGGAGCTTGCCTTCGGCAGGTGCCGGAGCGGCGGGCACAGGTGCCGGCGAGATGGAGCACAAGAGTTTCAGCGCCGCCACGGTTACGTTGTCTTGGTCGTTCACCGTGTAGAAAAGTCCCTCGCCGCGCGTGATTTCCTTAAGTCCGTAGGTGTAGATGCCCACCGGCTTGCCGTTGAGCCGCGCTTGACCGTAGATACCCGCCAGCGAATGTGAAAAGAGGTCGGTAACATCGGGTAGGTGCGTGAGCTTGTCCTCGGCGCTGTCGTCGTAGGTCAACGCCTTGACAAAGAAAATGGAATCACGCGCGCCCACCGTCATTTGGCGCATGCCGTAGTCGTAGATGAGGTCGCCGCCGGCACTGTGCATCGGCTCTTGGCCTTGAAGTTCGGCGTAAACCGACACACTATCGATAATCGCAAGTGGCGATTTGCTGCGTGCCGTGAAGATGAAGTTGGTCTCGCCCGTGTAAGGGTCGGGGCTGCTTGCCATCACGAGGGGACCATCGACGCTCGCCATGAGCGCCTTCACGTTGAGCGCGCCGCGGTGGGAGAGCGGGAATGCTCCGACGAGGGCGTCGAATTGCGGTGAGGCCGCAAGCACGGCGCCGTTGACGTTGACCCCCACCACATGTTCCATTGAGGCCGGCACCACTTCGAGAAACGAGGCCGACGGCTTGACAAGAACCTGCGAGAGGAATTTGGTGTAAGCGCTGTTGTCGCCGGCTTCGATGGTGGTGACGAGCGTGGCGAGGGAGTTGTCGCTGTCGAAGTTGAGCGTAAGGCGCATCGCGTTAAAGTCGTGACCTTTGAACAGAGGCAGTGCCGCCAGGCCCAAGGGGCCCATTTCAACGGGAAGGACTTCGTCGATACATTTTGCCGTAAGATAAGCGTTTACGTCGTTTTCTTCATGTAGAAAATCGGCGATTTCCTCGTTCTTCTCGAGCAGGCCTTGTGAGGTCTTGAGCGAGTTGTAGTAGTTGGCCGGCTGGTCGGCTTCGTATGGGACATCGGCCAACACGAAGCGCAACAGCAACACGTTTTCTTGTAAAGAATAGCTGTAATTTTTGTCGCGCAAGTGCTTCACTTCGTTCTTGTTATCACTCACAAATGATTTTCCTGTCTCCTCCTCGACCATCGTTATTAATTGCTCGCTGTCGTCGACGACAAGCAACGCGACCGGCTTGTTGCGGTTGTCGAAATATAGATAGGTGGGAACGTCCACATCAATTCCGCCCGAGGCCCACAGCCGCACAAGGCGCGACACAAGGTTGTCGTAGTTGCTTGTGGTGATGTCGAGCAACTCATCGTCGAGAATGATATCGCCCTCGTTCGCCAGACCGGCTTTGTCGACTATCGAGGGCACGTCAATCCTTACCACCCCGCAAGCGTCGGCCGGCACGAGCTTTTCGAGCCTGCTTTCGGTGTTGTCACACGCACACAAGGCGACCATCACGGCACAGGTCCACAATATTTTTATTGTCGTTTTCATCTAACTGCTGGTTTTATGTTGCAAAAGTAGTGTTTTTTCTTGTTCCGCAGTCTTTTTTTCCCCTATAAAATTAGGGCAATGAGAAAAATAACCTTCAAGACAGGGCACTCAATGCGTATCTATTGTTTTTGATTGTTTTTGTCGGGAATTGTATATTTTCATTGAAATTGTATTGCCGAACAAAAAAAAAGTTGTAAATTTGGACTTCAAAAACGAAGTTTGTTTAACCGAACAAGGACCGAAATGTACGATATTGCTGATATTTTAAGGTCGCTTCTTGACCAGTACACCAGTACCGACGAGGCCGAAGAGGCATTCGCTCGTATGCTCGAGGAAGACAACACCCTCAAGAGTGAGTATAAAGAATGGTGCCATGCACGCGGCGTGAGCACGCGAAAAGGGTATCAGTCCTATCTTGACGAACTCATCGAGTCGCGTGATTCGATATGGGAGAACCTTAACGAATGATTGGGCCCTCGCCTTGCCGCCGGCACATGCCGGCTGAGTGGCACCCGCAAGACGCCATCTTGCTGGCATGGCCGCATGTGGCCACCGATTGGTGCCCTATGCTCGACGAGGTGAAGATGTGTTATCGGCATCTCATTGCGGCGATTGTCGACCATGAGCCGGTGTTGCTTGTTACGCCCGATGTGCCTGCAACTCGCCGCGAGCTTGCCGACATTGACAATGGTCGCATTTTATATTCACCGATTGATACTAACGACACCTGGGCTCGCGACTTTGGGCCTATTACGGTGATTGATGACCGGGGCACTCCCGTGTTGCTTGACTATAAGTTCGACGCTTGGGGCATGAAATTCGCCGCTTGTCTCGACAACCTCGTGAACCGTCGGCTGCGCGACAATGGCGCTTTGGCGGCACCGATGGTCGGTCGGCAAAGTTTTGTCCTTGAGGGAGGCTCTATCGAAAGTGACGGGAACGGCACCCTCATGACTACATCGCGATGCTTGCTCTCGCCCAATCGCAATGCCGACTATGACAGGGCGCAAATTGAGCGGCAACTTCTCCACGACTTGGGGATGGAGAAGATGATATGGATAGAAAACGGTTTCCTTGAAGGCGACGACACCGATGCCCATATCGACACCCTGGCGCGCTTCGCGCCCCATGCCACTATCCTCTATTGTGGTGCCGACGCCCCGGTCGACGCGCAGGCTCAATCGCTGCTCGCTCTCGAGCGGGAACTCACCTCGGCTACCGACAGCGAAGGCCGTCACTATAGTCTCGTTAAATTACCCACGCCGACACCGATCGTTGACGAGGACGGGCAGCGACTGCCTGCCACCTATGCCAACTTCCTTGTTACCAACGAGAAGGTGCTTGTACCCGTTTACGGCCAGGAGGCCGACGATGACGCGCTCGCGTTGATTGCGTCGTGCTTCGACCGCAATGTTGAGGGTATTGATTGCCGTCCACTCATCAAGCAACATGGCTCGCTTCATTGCGTCACCATGCAGCTACCACGCGGAACCGTGAATTTTGAGCGTTAAACGTGCTTTGGCGGGGGTGGGGTAGCGAGGTATTGCGCAATGAATTGCGCAAGAAATTGTACGCCCTATTGACTCAAAAATTTCGTCATGTCGCATTTCTTTTTTAATTTTGCAACCAAAATCAGTTAACATTATGGATAATAAACAATTTATCGAGGCGCTTGCGCGAAATCTCAAGCGCGACCGCAAGGATATCAAAAACCTCATCGAAGCTCTCAACGCTGTGGTATCAAGCCGCTGTGGCGAGCTCGACACCATTGCGGTGCCCGGTTTCGGCACCCTCGAGGGGCGCAAGAAAAATGAGCGTATCATGACGAATCCCTCCACCCACAAGCGCATGCTCATTCCACCCAAAATCACGCTCAATTTCAAGGTGAGCAATGTGTTGAAAAATCGAATGAAGTAATAATAAGGACGATGAATAACAAGATAACATTTCCCGAACTCGTCGACCTTGTCGCGCAAAAGGCCAACACGAGCAAGCGAATGAGCGAAGTGTTCCTTAAGGAATTCTTTGCCACCATCTCCACGGCTATGATCGAGGGTGAAAGCGTGAAAATCAAGGGATTGGGCACATTCAAGGTGACTGACGTCAAGGAACGCTCCACGCGCAGTGTGAATGATGGAGGAGTCATTACTATTCCCGTTCACAAGAAAATCACGTTCACGCCCGACGCGGCCATGGCGCGCACCATCAATATGCCCTTTGAGCACTTTACCACGGTGACCCTCGAGGATGAGGTTACCGACGCTCAGCTTGAAGAGATTGATAATGAGGTGAAATCGGCTGTGCCCGAAACCGATGACGTGAGCGGTGACGTCGCGCCCATCGTGGAGGAACAACAGCCCGAAGAACCTCAGGTTGCCGAAGAACCGGTGACTCCTCCGGCTTTTGTGATGACGCCGCCCGCCTTTAAGAAGCAGCACGAAGAAGAGCTGCCGGCGGAGCAAGTGGCAACCGTGCCTCCCGCAATACCTGTGACCGAGAAACAGCCTGCTAAGCCTGCTACTGTGATGCCTGTCACGCCGCCTGCTGTGCCACAACCTATTCCCGAACCCGTTCCCGAACCCGTTCCCGAACCCGTTCCCGAATCTATTCCCGAACTTACTCCTGAACCTGCACCCGAGATTGAGGAGACCGGTGACGAAGTTCCCGCTGTTGACGGGAGAGTATCGCGAAGAAGTTGGTGGTGGGGCTTTGCGGTGGGTGCCTTGTGTATGCTCCTGCTTGCCTCGATAGTAGGCGTGGTATCGCGTTGCGATAGCAAAACCGACGAGCAAACCATGGTGGTGCCTGCCGATTCTACCGCGAATGATACCGATACGATTACTGAAGCCGGAAAAGTCGCTCAACAACAGGTGGCTGTAGTAACCGACACCGTGACCGACAAGAAGGAGGACTGGCCCGTCAATATTGCCAAGCGCCATTATGGCCACGAAGTCTTTTGGGTATATATTTATCAGGAGAACAAAGATAAACTCGACGATTATCAACGCGTGCCTACCGGTACCATCCTCGTTATCCCGCCCGCCGAAAAATATGGTATTGACGCCAACGACCCAACCAGCGTCAAGAAAGCCCAGGAAGAGGCAAATCGTGCCTATCTCGAAACCCTAAAGTAACTTATCAAGGCGGGTAAATAGACCCTACAAAGCGGTTGGTTTGCATCCCAAGCAAATCAATCGCTTTTATAATAATAAAGTGGCTCAAAAAACTTATTCGCGTTTGTGATTTGATATTTGTACAGAATTTATTACCTTTGTAACCGAGAAAGAATGCTTTAACAATTTTCAGCTATGGCACGACGTCGTTTCCCTGTAGGTGTGCAGGACTTTGAGAAAATAAGAACAGATGGCTTTGTCTATGTCGACAAGACCGGGTATATCTTTGACCTTGCCAACAACTATGGCGACGCGATGTTCCTGAGCCGCCCGCGACGCTTCGGCAAGTCGCTGCTGTGCTCCACACTGAAATACTATTTTCTGGGACGCAAGGACCTCTTTGAGGGCCTGGCCATCGACCGCCTCGAGAAAGACTGGACGCGATATCCCGTGTTCCATTTCGACATGTCGCAATGCAAGAACGATGACCCCGATGCGGTAGCCGTCTCATTAGACCTAATACTCAAGAACTTCGAGAAGCAATATGGATTATTGGGCGAAGACCTCAGTTTTGGCGACCGCCTGAAAATGCTCATCCTCACGGCGCATGAGCGCACGGGGCATCGCGCGGTGCTGATTTTCGACGAGTACGACTCGCCGGTGCTCAACGTCATCGATGAGCCTGAGAAACTGAAGGCCATCCGCTCCATCTACAACTCGTTTTACGGCCCGGTCAAGAGTATGGCCGAGCACCTGCGTTTCGTGTTCCTCACGGGCATCACCAAGTTCTCGCAAATGTCGATTTTCTCGACCATCAACAACCTCTCGAACATCTCGATGGACGAGACGTGGGAAGGCCTGTGCGGCATCACCGCCACCGAATTGGAGCGCGATTTCAAGGACGATATCGCCACGCTGGCGGTGAAATATAAACTCACGCCCGACGAAATGCTCGCGCGTCTGCGTGAGCGTTACGACGGTTATCACTTCGGCCCCGGGATGGTCGATGTGTACAACCCGTTCAGCATCGTCAACACGTTCTCGCGGATAAAACTCGACGACTACTGGTTCTCGAGCGCGACACCCTCGGCACTCATCAAGATACTGAACAAATACAACTTCAAAATCACCGATATCGAGCGCAAAAACGTCTATGCCTCATCGTTCGACCAACCGTTCGACAACATGGCCAGCGCCATACCCATTTTGTATCAGAGCGGCTACCTGACCATCAAGGACTATGATTTTGACCTCGACCTCTACACCGTGGGCATCCCCAACGGCGAGGTGTACTCAGGTCTCTACAACACGTTGATGCCGGTTTACCTGAACGACTCGGACGACGATAACACCTCGTTGCTCATGGCCGTGCAGCGCGCCATGCGCGACGACGACATCGACGCGGCACTCACCGCCGTGCAAAGCTACCTCTCGGCGCTGCCCTACGATCTGGGCGTGAAGACCGAACTCGACTTCGAGGCCATCCTCAAGGTGCTCTTCGACTGCTTGGGCATCAGGGCCGACGTCGAGGTGCGCAACGCGCGCGGCCGCTGCGACGTGGTGATGCGCAACCGCACCACCATCTACGTGCTCGAACTCAAAATCGACGGCGCGGCCACCGTCGACGACGCCCTGGCCCAAATCGACGAAAAGAACTACCTCATCCCCTACTGGAGCGACCCGCGCCGCAAAGTCAAGGTGGGCGTCGTCGTCGACCCCGAGGCTCGCACCATCAAGGAATGGAAAGCGGTAGAATGATAAGGTGGAATAGCAAAGAATCATTTTTACTAACCAAAATATTTGTAGCTATGAAGAAGATGATTACTCTCATGCTGTTGCTGGTTGTGGTAGCGGCAAGTACGACAATGAGCGACGCAAGGACGAAACGCCGTGGTCGCTCCAAAGCAAGAACCGAACAAATGGCGAGCCTCACGCCACTCGAGCGCAAAGTGGTGGGCCGTCACATGTTGAGTCTACAATGGATTTCTTGGGACTACTTTGGCTCGGTTGAAATAAAGAAACAGGCCGACGGTACCCTCACCTGCAAGGGCGAACAGCTCTCGCGCGAAAACGACGACTACTTGCGTCTCGACGGTACTATCGTTATCGTTGACGAGAAACACCTCACGTTCACGGGCGACATCGCCATGCGAGTCTATCACATCAATAACGGGGAGGAATGTCTGCGGCAGGGAACTTACGAGTTTATCGCCAGTGATAACCGTAAGTATTGGCGCATGCATCCCATTACGAACCCGTGTGATGAGTGTGCCGATTATGTCGATATTTATTTTAAGTAATTATAAATAAGAACAATGATGAAACGATTTTACAATTTACTCATAATAATTCTTGTCTCATCATTGGGCGCCGGTGCATTAGGCTTCACGGTGGGGCAAATTAAGATACCGATATAAGTGGGTGTGTCATAATTCAGTTATGGCTCACCCTCTTTGCAAATCAACCGCCT
>CAMVPC010000009.1 GCA_947169265.1 uncultured Prevotellaceae bacterium | reverse complement strand
ATAAAAAATGACCCATCTTTCGCCTTCAAAAACTTTTTTAAATGAAATTGCCGTGATGCTTTTCCAAAAAAATGCGTAAAAAGTTGCGGGGAATAAAAAAAAGTAGTACTTTTGCAGTCGCTAACGAAAAACGGTCGCTTGGATGAGTGGTTTAGTCACCGGTCTGCAAAACCGGGCACAGCGGTTCGAGTCCGCTAGCGACCTCCACGAGAGCCAGCCCACTTGAGGCTGGCTCTCGTCGTTGATAGCTATTTCCGGTCGTCGTTGGTGGCCAATCGCCATTTGTGGGGAGATGGCGGGGTGGGGCAGGCGTTAAAATCCCTTGTTGTGGTGATTGCACATGACGGTGGAAATTGTTACCTTTGCAGTCTCAAAACGAGTAGTGTATTATGTTATTGTCGCAATTAAGTACAGGCCAAAAGGGCGTCGTGGTCAAAGTGATGGGCCGCGGCGGTTTCCGCAAGCGCATTGTTGAGATGGGGTTTATCAAAGGGAAAACTGTGGAGGTGATACTTAACGCTCCGTTGCAAGACCCTGTGAAATACCGCATTATGGGCTATGAGCTGTCGTTGCGCCGCGAGGAGGCCGCCATGATTGAGGTGGTGGGCGAAGACGAGGCAGCATCGATTGTGGCCGACGAATACGGCACCGGCAGTGATCCGGTGGAGAACCGCTTGAGCGACGACGTGTTGCTCGAGGCCGCCCAACGCAAGCGCCACATCATCAACGTGGCCCTTGTGGGCAACCCCAATTGCGGCAAGACGTCGTTGTTCAACTATGCCAGCGGCGCTACCGAGCATGTGGGAAACTACAGCGGTGTCACCGTCGATGCTAAGGAAGGTCACTGCGAGTTCAAGGGGTACCGCATTAATCTGGTGGACTTGCCGGGCACTTATTCGCTCACGGCCTATAGCCCCGAGGAACTGTATGTGCGCCGCCAAATCATCGATCACACGCCCGACGTGGTGCTCAATGTAATCGACTCGAACAACCTGGAGCGCAACCTCTATCTCACGGCGCAGCTCATCGACATGGACTTGCGCATGGTGTGCGCCCTCAATATGTGGGACGATGTGGAGCGCAGCGGTGCCAAGCTCGATGTCGATAAGCTGGGCGAACTGCTGGGCACGCCCATGGTGCCCACCGTGTTCAAGACGGGGCGCGGCGTGGAGGAACTGTTGCAGGCCGTAGTCGATATGTACGAGGGCACACTCAACACGCAGGTGTTCCGCCACATTCACATCAATCACGGCATCTATATCGAGCAGGCTATCGAAGACGTGAAGCACCAACTCGAGAAGAATGCCGACATTCGCCACCGCTACTCGTTGCGTTACCTCTCTATCAAGCTGCTCGAGAACGACCGCGGTGCCGAGGAGGTGGCACGCAAGCTACCTAACGGCGACGAGGTGCTCGCTACACGCGACGCGGCCGCCCGACAAGTGCTCGACAATTTGCAGGTCGACAGCGAAACGGCGCTCATGAACGCCAAGTATGGTTTTATCAACGGCGCCCTGCAGGAGAGCTACACGCCAGCCGAGAACGCCGACAATCACCAGGTCACCAAGCTGCTCGACAAGATAGTGACCCACAAATACCTCGGTTTCCCCATCTTTTTCGCCTTCTTGTGGCTTATGTTCTGGGTTACTTTCACCGTGGGGCAATATCCCATGGACTGGATTGATGCCGGCGTGGAATGGCTTAAAAGCGTAGCCCAGGGCGCGCTGCCCGCCGGGCCGCTCAAGGATATGGTGGTCGACGGCATCATCGGTGGTGTGGGCGCTGTGATAGTGTTCCTGCCGCAAATCCTTATCCTCTATTTCTTTATCTCGATTATGGAGGACTCGGGCTACATGGCGCGTGCCGCCTTTATCATGGACCGCCTCATGCACAAGATGGGGCTGCACGGCAAGTCGTTCATTCCCATGATTATGGGCTTTGGGTGTAATGTGCCGGCCATTATGGCTACGCGCACCATCGAGAGCCGCACGAGCCGCTTGATCACGATGCTTGTATTGCCCTTCATGAGCTGCTCGGCGCGGTTGCCCATCTATGTGCTCATTATCGGCACTTTCTTTGCCGCTTACCAGAGTGTGCTCATGCTGGTGCTCTATGCCACGGGCATACTCGTGGCGGTGCTTGCCAGCCGCCTGCTCAAGCGTTTCCTCATCAAGGACGACGACACGCCCTTTGTGATGGAGTTGCCGCCTTATCGCTTCCCCACGGGCAAGGCCATCTGGCGTCACACATGGAATAAGGGCAAGCAATACCTCAAGAAGATGGGAGGTATCATCCTTGTGGCCTCGATTATCGTGTGGTTCCTGCAATATTATCCTAACCACGACGCTTATGCCGACCGCCAGCAACAACAGGAACACAGCTACCTGGGACGCATGGGAAAGGCCGTGGAACCCGTGTTCAAACCTTGCGGATTCGACTGGAAACTCGATGTGGGGCTTATCTCGGGCGTGGGCGCCAAGGAGATTGTGGCTTCGACGCTCGGTGTTATCTATAGCGACGACGAGGGGTACGACGAGGATAGCCTCGACAGCCTCGACGAGGCGCAGAAACGCGCAAAATACAGTGACCTGCGACAGCAGATGGAGCGCGACGGCATCACGCCAATAGCCGCTTTCAGCTTCCTGCTCTTTGTCCTGCTCTATTTCCCGTGCTTGGCCACCATCGCCGCCATTAAGAACGAGAGCGGTTCGTGGAAATGGGCGCTCTTCGCCGCCGCCTTCACCACCGCTGTGGCCTGGCTCGTGAGCACCGCTTTCTACCAAATCGCCTCCCTGCTATACCCCCATTGACATAACCCCATACGCTTTTAGACATAGAGCACATATTATTTTAGACATAGAGACATAGAGCACATATTTTTAAGGAAAGAGATGATCTTTCATGAAACTCTATGTACTCTCTTTGTCTTTAAAACCGAAGCACTTTTATGTTCTCTATGTCTCTATGTCAAATAATGTCTCTATGTCTAAACACGAAAAATGGTGATGGATAGGGTCTTATACTGGTGAAAATGTGCGTTTTGTTGAGAAATTTGGATAAAAAAGCACGGTAAACATTCTAATATTGAGATTTTTACCGTAAATTTGCCTGTTATTTGCCACAGAACATTAACAAAAACCAAATAGAATATGAGAAAACTATTGACATTCTTTATCCTCACCCTGCTGGCCACCACAGCCACCAGGGCCGCAATTGTAACCGGAACCATTGAATTTGGTTCGGCGTCAGGTCGAGTTAATATTAACTCCGCATCAGTTACCGGCGATGACAATTTGGGTAATTCGTGGACTATTACTACAGCGGGAACCACGTCCTTTACGCCCAACGCCGCTTATGCACAGGTTGGTTCAAGTAATAAACCGGCCACAAGCATTACGTTTACAACCACGTTGCCGAGTAGTGTTACTATTACTTCGTTGAGCGCTAAATTTGGTGGCTTCTCGGGAACAGCCGGTACAGTTACTTTAAAAGTGGGCAATACCACTGTGGGTACGGGTTCATTGAACCAATCGACCGATGTGTATGTCAATTCATCAGCGACTGCAACCGGCACCGTACTTACCGTTACGGTAACCGGCATATCGAAGGGCGTGAAGTGCTATGATATCAATTATTCCTATGAGGATGGGAGTAGTGTGGTCAATGAACCCACATTCAGCCTTACTGACGGCACCACTTATCGCGAAGCTAAGACGCTCACGATGTCGTGTGCCACCACCGGGGCAACAATATACTATACTACAGACGGCTCGATACCGTCAAGTAGCTCAACGCCATACACTACCACGCTTTCTTACGATAGCAATGGGACTTATACGGTAAAAGCCATTGCCATTAAGAATGGCGTGTCGAGTGAGGTTACATCTATTACTTTCACCATCAATCTTTTTGAGGGAGAAGATTTTGAGCTGGTGACCGATGCCGGTACATTGTCGGCCGGTGATGAAATTATCTTTATGAGTGCCGCAAGTGGTGAGGGACGTGCTATGAGTACCACACAAAACCCCAATAACCGAGGCGCTACAGATGAACTGACCATCACAAACAATAAGGTGTCATCTACCGTGAATACACAGGTGCTCACCCTTGAGGGCTCATCAGCCGGATGGTATCTTAACACAAGCGATGGTTATCTCTATGCGGCAAGCAGTACCAATAATTATTTAAGGACACAGGCGACCCAAGACGATAACGCCAAAGCTACCATCACAATTAGCGATAGTAAAGCCACAATTATTTTCCAAGGTGAGAATGAACATAACGAATTGAGATATAATAATGGGACACAGATTTATTCGTGTTATGCATCTACTTCAACACAGTCTAACGCTTATATCTTCAAGAAAGTGACGAGTGGAACTGAGCAAGTGGCAACGCCCACGTTCTCGCCGGCTGCAGGAACCTATAATGAGGCTCAAAACGTGACTATCACTTGTGCAACCGATGGCGCCACGATTTATTATACAACCAATGGCAGCGACCCCACTACCTCGTCGAGTGTTTACTCGGCTCCCATTGCGGTGAGCGCGACAACCACTATTAAGGCGATGGCGGTGAAAACCGGCATGACTGACAGTGAAGTGGCCACTGCGACTTACACAATCGAAAGCGCGTCCTCAAGTACGTGCACCGCTACTTTTATCTTTAATACCACGGCAGGACTGCAAGCATTGGGAATAACGCCGACGGGTCAGGAATTTCAATTGGGAGACAACTCATATGTAGCTGAAGATGTGACGCTTACTTCAACCGACGGTAGTACGGCAACTCGAGTGTGGAATGTTGGTAATAATGTCTATGATTTGCGTATTTACAAAAATGGCGGATCGTTAACATTGACTGTGCCTTCAAATTGTAGTATTACAGGCATTGTGTTTGCGGGTAGTGATTTGAATCTTGCACTTGCCGACGGTTGCTCGGGTGGTTATACTAACGGAACCTGGACAGGCGAAGCCTCAAGTGTCACCTTTAACGCTACGGCCACAACGAAAATCAACACGATTACGGTGACTTATAGCAAAACCACGCCTGATGTTGAGTATCCCGAGGTGGTAGGGATTGCGGCGTTCAAGCAGGTGGAGGCCGGTACCACGGTGAAGCTGAAGCTTACCGATGAGAGCAACGCGCGCGTGCTTCATGTGGAGAACGGCACGGGTGGCGCTGTCGACGCTTACGTGCGTGATGATTCAGGAGCTCTCGTGCTGAAAGGTATTACCCCCAACCGCACGATGGCTTACAACCAGCACCTTGCCGGATGGATTGTGGGACAGCACGAGGTGGAAGCCACCACGGGGCTGCCGCAACTCATTCCGGTAGCCGACACCAATACCGACGAGCTCGTTATCGCCGAGCCGGTGACCGAGGCTGTCACGCTACCCGTCGAGATTGAAATGAGTGATATGGACGAAAAGCTCGCCGACTGGGCAACGGTGAGAAACGTGCGCATGGGCGGCAACGGCGTCCCCGAAATTACCGACGCGTTTGGCGCCAGCGGCTATACGGCACCTTATCAAGGCGCTCTCGTCGATGTCACCGGCATTGTGACCAACGGCAAGATTTATCCCATGACCGAGGACGCCGGCTATCCGCTGGTGACTTACGTGCTCGACGCTACACAGGAATTCACGTCGCCCGCTACGACGGTGGCTAATGTGCCGTTGCGCTGGCAACGCCGGTTTGTCGCCGGCCAGTGGACACCGGTGACGGTGCCCTTCGCCATTGATGAATTTGACGGCACTGTGATGCGCTACACGTCGCTGAGCGACGGCGGCACCACCACGACGGCCGGCGGCTCTTATGCCACGGGCCAGATGAACTTCAGCGAGGTGACGAGTATCGAGCCCGGCGTTCCTTATCTCGTCAAGCCTCGTGACGGATATAACTCGATGAGCTTCGATAATGTCACCATCACCACCACCGCGCCCGCGACACTCAGCTACACCACGCGTGGCGCCGTGAGCGGTGGCAGTGGCGCTCCGGCGCGCGCCATTGCCGTGGACGACACCTATAGCATGGTGGGCACATACAGTCCCATGACTGTCGAGGAAGACAACTCGAACAAACTGATTGTGGGCGGCGACGTGGTGTGGGCCGGTAACGGCAACGGCAACACCGTCGAGGGTTCGTCGGCTTACCTCAACACTCCCAAGAACCAGGCCATCAAGCTCAACATGGGCGATGGCGTCATTATCACCGGCATCGACACCATCGAGGCCACAGAGACCCCGGCCCGCATGGGTATCTACAACTTGCTGGGCATGAAGCTACCCGGCGACTGGGAATCGTTGCCACCGGGCATCTATATCGTGAACGGCAAAAAAATGGTTAAACAATAAGCAGAAAGGAGGAAACAACGATGAAAACTATAAAGAATCAAATCAAGCGCATCGCCCTCCTCGGGCTTATCATTCTCACCGCTACGCTCACCACAACTGCCGGTAGCATCGTTATCACGTTGAAAAACGGCCAAGTCTTGCGTTATAGCACAAGCGAGTATAATGTCGTATATGTGGGCGCCGAGTATAATCAACCGGGCGCCATCGGTGTCAAAATATATCCCAATGGCAGCACCGAGAGCTTCGATTACCTATTCTCACAGATGTCGAGCTTCGTGATTGAGGCCGGTGAGGTGGCCACGCCCGTGATTTCGCCTAATGGCGGCACTATCACCGGCTCCACAGCGGTGACCATCGCGTGTGCCACGAGCGGCGCCACCATCTACTATACCACCAATGGCGCCACGCCATCGTCCTCGTCGACACGTTACACCGGCGCCTTCACCGTGAGCACCACCACCACCGTCAAGGCCATCGCTATAAAGGACAGCGATGCCAGCGACGTGGCCACCGCCACCTTCACCTACACCTCGACCGACGGCAACGCGAATGCCAACTCGAAGAGCGTGAACTGGAATACCAATAACGGCTCGATGAGTTATACGCCCAAGACGGCCGGCTTCTGGCGCCTCGAAGTGCCCCGCATCAGCGATGTGACCACTTCCCCCAAACCATCCTGGTTGCAAAAGTCCACCTCGTCTTATGGTGTTACCTATGCCGTAGAGTGGGATAACAGCAAGAAAGCCAATCGCTGGTCGTGCTACCAGTTCCACGCCGGCAACAGGAATGGCTCAACGACAGGAAGTGGCAACTTCCACGAAGATAGTGAACTTCCTTCGTCCACACGCTCCAGCGAAAGTAATTATAAGAATAGCGGTTATTCTAAAGGTCACCTGTGTCCCAGCGCCGACCGCAAGAAATCGGCCGAGCAAAATAACCAAACCTATTATATGGGTAACATGCAACCGCAATGGCAAGCTCACAACGGCGGACAGTGGAGCGATCTTGAGGGCGATGTACGCACATGGGCCAATAACTGCGATACACTCTATGTGGTCAAAGCCGCCACTATTGACAATGTCACACTCAATGGAACCACCGAGAGCGGTCTCTTCAGTACCACCTATAATGGTACAACCTATAGCGACCTTAAATGCAATGGCGTGTTGCCGGTGCCCAAGTATTTCTACATGGCGTTGCTGGCTTACAACAAGAGCACCAACACTTATCAGGCAATAGGTATTTGGACCAAGCATTACAACAGCGGTACGAATGGTGTGGATAATGCCACTCATAGTTGGCCTGTAATCAACAAGGTGAGCGCTGAATATATTACTATCGACGAACTGGAGACTCGCACGGGCATCGACTTCTTCTGTAACCTTCCCGATGATGTGGAGAATGCGGTCGAAGCTTCGCTTAATACCTCCTATTGGTCATCGAATGCCCCTTTGAACCGATAAAATCCCTTACCGAATAAGCAGAGCAAGCCCCGGGACGAACGTGTTCCGGGGCTTGTGGTTCATGTCGATGTACAGCGAGACGCAGTCTCGCTCGCGGTCACATATAGAGCTTGGTGTTCTCGAAGTCCACCTCGCGGTCGAGTTGCGAGACGAAGTCGTCGAAGACCTCTCGCTCGACATCGCCCAGCGAGAACTCCTTCTCGGCATCGTGCTTGATTTCCTCAATCCATTCGCGGCGTGCCTGCACATAGTCGTCCATCACTTGTTTCTCGAGTGCCGGCGTGATGGTGTCAACGCCGTAATAGTCGAGAATGAGCTGGTAGCTCCACGCCCAGCGATATTCGTTGTAATTGGCGTGGATTTGTTTGAAGCACAGCGTCATGTCGGCAATCGATGCGATTTTGCCGGTGATGGTGTCGTCGACGACGCGTGTCTCCTCGCTCTCGGGCAGCAAGAGTCCCGACAGGTCGGTCCAGTTGCCTTTGCCTATCGTTGAGATGGGCGGCGTGAGGGCGTGACGCTTGAGCACGGCACCCATGTAGATGCGCAGCGCGATGTCGTAGCAGCGAATACCCTTGCGCAGCAGGGGAGCCTTGATGACATACTCGTGGTAGTTGTAAGTGCTCACCTTGTCGCCGCTTGCGGCTCGCAGCTGCTCGAGGATGTGCTTTCCCCGCAGCACCTCGCCAATGGAGTAGGGGCTAAGCCAGTCGAAGTTGACGATACTCTTTCGCTCTTCGCGTTGCCGCTTGTCGCGCTTGGGCCACTTGCGTATGTCGCGGTAGAGGCCCACTGTGGTGAAGTTGCGTCCCGGCACGAGGTACATCGTGTCGTTGTAAGCGATGAGGTAAGAGAAAGGCAGGTCGCGCGTGTCGGGGTGATACATGAGTTTGCCGAAACACACCGAGAATGTGCCTATGTTAGCCGGCATGAGCAGGTAAGCGCCGCTCGCCGTTTTCGTGCCGCGCTCGAGGGTGCCGTAGTGCATGGGTCCCATCTTGTAGGCATGGTTACTGAAGTTTGTCCCCGAGCCGGCGTTGTAGAACGAGAACATGCCGCCAATGAGCAGCGAGCTCTTGTGGTGGCTCACCGTGAACGGCCCGCAAAAGGCTGCGCAGGCTTCGCCGTTAGCCATAAAACTGTTGGCGAAGAAAACGCTCGATGCCGCGGTGAAGCCGTTTGTCATCTCGCAGGCCTCGCCCACGAAGCAGTCGGTGATCTTGACACTGTTGACAATGGTTGAGCCGCCGCTGATGATGGAGTTCTCGCAGATGACGCCGGTGCCAATCGTGATGGGGTCTTCGAGGGCACTGCTTATGGTACACTCACTCAGGCGCGAGGTGCCGGTGATACGGCTTCCGTCGCCCAAGAAGGTGTTGACGATGTGGGATGCATTGACTATTCTCACGCCGTTGCCAATCGTGGTGCGCTCGGGCCGTGTGCTTTCCACTTCGGCCTGCACCAGTTTCTCCATGGCGTCGCGCAGGGGCTTGTTGTCGAAAAACTTGATCATGAATGCGGCAAGTTGGCTGCTGAGACCGCTGAACAGGATAAGGTTTCCCTTGCCCACCTCGTTAAGCACCGAGATGGTGTGTCCTTGCCCGTAAAAGGCGTTTTGGGTGGTCTCGATGGTCGAGACGTTAGAGATGTAACAACCGTCGCCAATCGTGACATTGTTGATGAAATTGCCAATGTTCTCAATGAGGCTGTTGTCGCCCACCGTCACGTTGCGCAACGTGGCATTGTTGATGCCGCAGGGCTTGACAAAGCCATCACTCACCTCGATGAAGCCGTCGACGGCGCCAATGGTGATATTCCCGAAAAAGTTAACGCGGTTGAACCGTTGCGTGTCGAACGTTTTAGCGTCAACCAAGATGCCCGACCAGTCCTGGGCTTGGCATCCGTTGGCTTGAAGACGCTGGATTTCCTTGTTGGAAAGTTTTCTAAGTCCTTGATTCATAGAATGTATTTAGGGTTAACAGTTTTTCTCGTAACTATTATGCCGCAAAGTTAGGAGTTTTTGCCGTGCCGTGCCGCAAGTTGGCGCCTATTTAACCCTTGTTACATTTTTTGACCATTTTTTAGATATTGGATATTAGATTATAGATATTAGATTATAGATATTAGATTATAGATGGTTGGCCCCCATTTATCATTTACTCCTTCCCCTTTCCCCATCTTTGCGGCATGTGTCGGCCAGTGGGCAGCCGGCGCAGCCCACGGGAGCGTGCTTGCGGCAGCGCAGGGCGCGATAGATGGCGCGAGCTGCGAATGCCATTGCCGCGATGACGACGATGACGACAAGGATGTGTTGTACGGTGGTGGTCATTGCTTCTCAGGCTCGTCTTTAGCTTGCTTGCGTGCGGCCGGTTTCTTGGGCGACTTGGGAGCATCCTGTGGCACGGCGATGGTGGTGGGACCATTGTCGCGCATAACGTTGAGCACGATTTCTTTCACCATGGCCTTGAGCTCTTCGAGAAACTGTCCGGCGGTGTATTCGCCGCGCTCAATCATACGCAACTTTTTCTCCCAAAGCCCGGTGAGTTTTGCACTCTTGACAAGGTCGTCCTTGATTGTGTCGATGAGCTGGCAACCGGTCTCGGTGGCGACGATGCTTTTGCGCTCCTTGCGTATGTAATGGCGCTTGAAAAGCGTTTCGATGATGGCGGCTCGCGTTGATGGCCGCCCGATGCCGTTTTCCTTCATGGCATCGCGCAGCTCATCGTCATCGACGGTGCGTCCTGCCGTTTCCATGGCTCTGAGCAACGTGCCCTCGGTGTATCGCTTGGGCGGTTGCGTGGTCTTTTTTATAAGTTTGGGCTCGTGAGGTCCGCTCTCGCCGGCGGTGAAATCGGGCATCACGTCGTTCTCTTCGCTGTCGCGTTTCTCGTCGGTGCCCTTGTCGCGTGCGAGAACCACCCGCCATCCTTCTTTCAGGATTACCTTGCCGGTAGCTTTGAACGGGTGGTCACCGGCGGTGGCCGTTACGGTGGTGGTGGCGAACTCGCAGTCGGGGTAGAAGGCGGCGATGAAGCGTCGCGCCACAAGGTCATAGACGCGTTTCTCTTCGAGCGTGAGGCCGGTGCGGCGCGGGTCCACGTTGGTGGGAATGATGGCGTGGTGGTCGGTGACCTTGCTGTTGTCGAACACCTTCTTGCTCTTGGGAATTTTTGCGGCGAGGACAGGCGCGGTGAGCGTCGCGTAAGGTTCCATGGCGCGCATGATGTCGCCAATCTTGGGGTAGATGTCATCGCTCAGGTAAGTGGTGTCGACTCGTGGATAAGTGGTGACTTTTTTCTCGTAGAGCGATTGGATGAGCCGCAACGTGAGGTCGGCGCTGAACGAGAATTTTTTGTTACATTCCACCTGCAGACTCGTCAAGTCGAAGAGGCGGGGTGGTGCCTCGCGCCCTTTTTTCTTCACGATGTCGCCAATGACGAGCGGGTGCGACTTGATTTGCTCGACAAGGGTGGAGGCCTCGCCCTGTGTCTTAAACTTGCCGCGCGTGCTGTGGAACGTGGTGTCGCGGTAGCGGGTGGAGATTTCCCAGTAGTCTTCGGGGACAAAATGGGCGATTTCGCGGTCGCGCGCCACGATGAGCGCCAGGGTGGGCGTCTGCACGCGCCCTATTGAGAGCACGGCTCCGGGTCGTGAATATTTTATGGAATAAGCGCGTGTGGCGTTCATGCCCAGCAGCCAGTCGCCGATGGCGCGCGAGAGCCCCGCGTAGTAGAGGTTGTCGAACTGACCGGCGGGCAGCAAATTTTGGAAGCCTTCGCGAATGCTCTCATCGGTGAGCGACGATATCCACAGTCGCTTCACGGGTTTTCGGCATCCTGCCTTCTGATAGACGAAGCGCTGGATGAGCTCTCCCTCTTGCCCGGCATCGCCGCAGTTGATGACTTCGTCGGCACCGGCGATGAGCGTCTCAATCACATGGAATTGCCGCTTGATGCCGTCGTCCTCGATGAGCTTGATGCCGAAGCGGGGCGGTATCATGGGCAACTGCGCCATGTACCAGCGTTTCCACAGCGGGGTGTATTCGTCGGGCTCCTTGAGGGTGCACAAGTGACCGAAAGTCCACGTCACTTGGTAGCCGTTTCCCTCGAAATAACCGTCGCGGCGGACGTTGGCGCCCAGGATGGCGGCGATGTCGCGCGCCACGCTGGGTTTCTCGGTGACACACACTTTCATGGGACGTACCAACCGTAAACGTTACGCAACACCCACCACGCGACGATGAGCATGAAAATGGTACCCATGAGCCACGGACGCGTGAGCCAGTAGTGGAAGCGGCGCCACCGGGCACGCATCATGTCGCCCACGCCGTAGGTGAGCATCACGGGCAAGGCCACCACCAGCATGGCGTTGTAGCGCCACGCGGCGGCGAAGTCGCCGTGCAGCAGCGAGTGAATGGCTCGCTGACTGCCGCAGCCCGGGCAGCGGTATCCGGTGAGCTGGAGTGTGATGCACTTGGGGAAAAAGCCGCTCTTCGATGGGTCGAAAGTGAAATAGACAAGGATAAACACCACCACCAGGATAGTGATGATGACAGTCCAACCGATGGCGCGGCGGCTAAGCTTCATGTCGGCTTAGGAGAACAGCAGCGGGATGAACGTGACTATCGGTTGCACCACAATGCCGGCGATAATCGAGGCGATGATGAACCACGCGCCGCGGTCGCTCCACTTTTGAGCTTGCTCGGCCTCGCCCTTTTCCCAACAAGTTTTTACCTTTATGCTCATGAATACGGCCACGAGACTCAGTGGTAGGCAGCACAGCACAGCTGTGATAATAGCCCACACGAGGTTGGTGGGCGGACACTTGTCCTCGGCGGGTGCCGCTTGCGCCGGCGCCGGTTGCGCGGCAGCTTGAGGGGCCGCCACCGGCATGCCGGTAGGTATTCCCACGGGAATCCCCACGGGAACGGCTTGCTGCGGTGTCGCCGGGATGGCGGGCGGTGCGGGCACCTCGGCCGGTGGCGCTGTGGGCACATCGGGGACCGAAACTTCGGGCTCTTCGTTCTCTTCGTTCATCGCGACGTCGTGGCTCTCGGGTGTCACGTCAACGTTGTCGTCGGCTTGGGCGGGCGGCACGGTGGGCGGCTCGCCGGGTTGTTGCAGTTGCGCTACCAGTTGGGGCAGGCTTTCCAACTTTTCCCAGTCTTCAAGGCCATTGTACCACACATAGGTGTCGCCGTCGAGTTGAAGTTGTCGCAGTTGCTCGAGGTCGAAGGGGCCGCTCTGTTGCCCGTTCCGGTTTATCCAATATTGCTCCATAGTGCCTATATATTAAATGTTGTTGTCAATGTGGCGGGACTCGGGGTCCCGTGTGCCGCGCGTCGTGAGTGTCGCGCGATATAATATAATGTGCAAATTTAGCGAAATGATTTCTATTTGCGGCACAAAAAGGGGAAAAATATGCCCCAAAAAGTCGAAAAAACATTTTTTTTGAAAAAAAAGTCGAAAAAAATTTGCCACATTAAAAAAATGTCGTAACTTTGCACTCGCAATTCGACAAGAGCGAGTCGCAACACTTAAACACGGTGCGTTAGTTCAGTTGGTTAGAATGCCTGCCTGTCACGCAGGAGGTCGCTGGTTCGAGTCCTGTACGCACCGCAAGTGGAGAGAGGAGATGAGCGATTATGGAGCTTTGATAGCACCAGTCGCTCATTCTCTTTTTTGTGGTTTCAGCAATGTGAAGTTGGATTCTAAATGTCTATAAACTTAACACTTATATATGTTTCTCATCAGTAACGACGACGGCATAAACGCCAAGGGCCTTGCCCTGCTCACGCGCATCGCGCTCGACTATGACAACGTGATGGTGGCGGCGCCCACTACCCACCAGAGCGGGAAATCAAGTTCAATCACCTTTGACCGGCCCATCATGGCCCACCTGCTCGAGAAGAGCGACCGCCTCACGCGCTATGCCGTAAGCGGCACTCCCACCGATTGCGCCAAGCTCGCTCTCGACCAACTACTTGCCGAACGGCCTCGCTTGTTGCTCAGCGGAATTAATCATGGCTACAATTCGGGAAACAGTTCGATATATAGCGGCACGGTGGGTGTGGCGCTCGAGGGCGTGTTCCACGACGTGCCTGCGCTGGCGTTCTCCTACGGCTCGTTTGACCCGCAAGCCGCGATGCCCGAGTGTGAACCGCTCATTCGTCACATCATCGAGCGCACCCTGGAACGCGGACTGCCGCCCGGCGTGTGCCTGAATGTGAATTTCCCGCCGCTCGGCGAGGGCGACGAATATCCGGGCATGAAAATCACACGCAGTGCCGCCGGAAAGTGGGTCAAGGAGTTTGAGCATCGTGTTGACCCTCACGGCCGCGATTATTATTGGATTACGGGCTACTACGAGAACGACGACCCCAATGACACGCTCAACGACACCTATTGGCTCGACCGCGGTTGGGTAAGTGTTACGCCCATTTTTGCCGACCAAACTCACTACCCCTCGATGCCTATTATCGAGGAGCAACTTAAGCTGTAAGGGACGGTCAGCACACCAGGCGGTGATGGGGCAGGCGCTTGAGCAGCGCGACGATGCCGCCGGCAATGAGCGCGGTGAGCGCGACGGTGAGCGGCATTTCGATGAGATAGGGTAGGTGCCACGGGGCTACGAGCGGGCGTAGCAGCCACAGGATGACGAGTTTGTGGGTAAGGTAGATACCAAAGGTGAAAGCCGCCAATCGCGTGGTCCACGAGGTGAAGCGGCATGGCGGAATGTGCTTGATAGAGGCAAAAACCACGATGGTGAGCGCCACCACGCCCGGCGACAGGCGTGGCGACCACAGACGCGACGGCAACGGCGTGGCCCGCAGCACAACGGGCAAGGCGAGCAAGGCTACCGCCAAGATTACCAATAGCCAGGGCGACTTGTTGAACATGCCGTATCGCCTCACATAGTAGCCGGCGACGGCGAGTCCCGCATAACCATAGAAGTGGTAGAGGTAGCCATAGTGGGCGTCGGTAACGCGAGCCACTTCGGGCACAAAATAGGCCAGCGTGGGCGCGAAAAGGCTCGCGAACCAAATACCCAGGTACAGTTGCAGGTCACGTTTCTTGCAACGTGCCAGCCACGCGGCCAGCACAGGCGCGAGTAGGTAAATGCCCACCACTACATAGATGAACCAAAACGCGCCTTCCTGTGCCCGGAACGGTATCATGAGTAGGCGGTGCGCGAAGTCGTCAGGCAGTAGCCGTCCCGCCGCCAGGTTGACAAGCAACGTGACGAGCGTCCAAATAACCATGGGAATCACCACGCGGCCCAGGCGGTGCTTGAGCCAGGGTCGCGCGTGCTCCACAGGGCGGTAGAGCACAAGCGCGCCCGAAATCATGAAGAAAAGTACGCTGGCGCACGCCACGGCGCAGTATTCGATAGCGGCACGCGCCAGCCCGCCATTGCACGCGCTGTCGGGACAATGGATTACAAGCACACTCAAGCAACCCAGGCAGCGCGCCACATCGAGCCACGGCTCGCGCTGCGACTGTGTGGATGCGTTGTGGTTTGCGCCGGGCATGGGGCGTGAGTGAGGTTTCGCTTATCGCAGACGGTCGGCCTCGGCAAGGAGTTTGCGGTCCTTGTTAATACCGCCGCCGGCCATCATGAGGAAAAATAATGTCACGAACGGCAAGACGAACCACGGCGTGAGCGTGGCGATGGCTTGCCCCTTTTGCATGAGCCAGGTGGCAACGATGGTGATGATGAGCGCGATGGTGAGTGTCAACGTGATTTTGCACAGACTCGATTGCCGCTTGAGGTTCTTGAACTTGAAGATGGTGACAAGAGCCATGAGGGCGACGAGCGCTTCGAGCACGAGGAAAATATAGTTGGGCGTGTCGATGCCGTTGAGGCCCGCGAGGGCACCCATGACGTGGTTGCCGTCGGGGGCGGCAAGGCCCATGACCGGCATGAACATGTACACAATCATTGCCGCCGCGGCAAAGAATAGATATACCGATTGAATGCGTTGAATCATAATGAATTGTGGCGATTTAAAAGAAAGTGGCGCACCCTCGCGTCCCGGTCGAGGGGCCGATGTGGTGGTGCGCCACTAGATTATAAATAATGTGTATTGAGTCTTGACGACTTGCAGGTTTATGCCTGCAGGTAAGCCTGGGCGACGTCGTCGCGGTTGAAGTGCTCGATAAACGTGCAGTGACGCGTCACCTCGGCCTCACCATAGTTGACATAAACCTTGGCCGACTTGAGGAACAAGTCGGGCTCGCGCGAAGCGTCGCCAATGAGCAGGTAGCCCATGATGACGTGGCCGGCCATCTCCACGAGACGGCGTGCGTGGAAGGTGACGTAGTCGGCATCGTCGGCGGCCTTGACGGTCTCGAGCGCGTGCTCGAAGTGGGCCGTCATGCTCTCAAGGCGTGCCTTGAGGGGAGCCACGGCTTCGCTATACTCGCCGGCGGCATATTCCTTGATTTGATTAAGGTAAGTGCCGGTGGTGATGTGGCGAATGGCGGCCACCACCTGCAACTGGGTGGTACCCTCGTAGATGTTGGTGATGCGGGCATCGCGATAGAGGCGCTCGCAGGTGTAGTCGCGCATGAAGCCGCTGCCACCGTGAATTTGCACGCAGTCGTACGCATTTTGGTTCGCGTACTCTGTGGTGAACGCCTTGGCCAGCGGCGTGAAGGCGTCGGCGAGGCGGTTGTAGCGTTTCATCTCGGCGCGTTCTTCGGGAGTGAGCGCGCGTTCGCGGGCGATTTGTTCCCAAATCTTGTACACGTCGACAAATCGTGCCGTCTCGTAGAGGATGGTGCGCGAGGCGTCGAGCTTGGCCTTGATGTTGGCAATCATCTCGCTCACGGCGGGGAATTGGATAATGGGTTTACCGAACTGCTGGCGGCTGCGGGCGTAGTCGACGGCCTCGTTGTAAGCCGCTTGGCTGATGCCCACGCTCTGGGCCGTGATGCCCAGGCGGGCGCCGTTCATGAGCGACATCACATACTTGATGAGGCCCAGGCGGCGGCTACCGCACAGCTCGGCCTTGGCGTTCTTGAACACCAGCTCGCACGTGGGGCTGCCGTGGATACCCATCTTGTCCTCGATGCGGCGCACGGTCACGCCGCCGTTGCGCTTGTCGTAGATGAACATCGACAGGCCGCGGCCGTCCTTTGTGCCTTCCTCGCTGCGCGCCAGCACCAGGTGCAGGTCGCTGTCGCCGTTGGTGATAAAGCGTTTCACGCCGTTCAGGCGCCACGTGCCGTCGTCGGCTTGCGTGGCCTTGAGCATGACGCTTTGCAGGTCGCTGCCGGCATCGGGCTCGGTAAGGTCCATCGACATGGTCTCGCCGTTGCACGCGCGCGGGATGTAGCGCTCGAACTGCGCTTCGTCGCCAGCTTCAAATAACGTGTCGATACAGCTTTGCAGGCTCCACACGTTTTGGAAACCGGCGTCGGCTTGCGCTATCATCTCGCTGAGCATCGAGAACGTGACGTTGGGAATGTTCAGGCCGCCGTACTTGCGGGGCATCGAGATGCCGTGGAGGCCAGCCTTGCGTGTGGCCTCGAGGTTCTCGACAGTTTTGCTGGCGTAGGCCACGCGCCCGTTGGCGTGGTGCGGGCCTTCCTTGTCGACGCTCTCGGCGTTGGGGGCGATAATCTCGGCGGCAATCTCGCCGGTGATTTCGAGGATGCGCTCGTAGGAATCCATGGCGTCCTCAAAGTCGAGCGGCGCGTAGTCGAATTGCTCACACTGGGTGTAGTCGCGCTCCTTCATGGCCACGATTTTCTCCATGAGCGGGTGATGGAGGTGGTAGTTGAGCGCCTTATTGTCGGTATAAAAGTTTGCCATTTATTTTGAATTTTTCTTGTAATACTTGATGAGCTTGGGAATGACCTCCTCGAGGTCGCCGGTGATGACATAGTCGGCGATGGCGTTGATGGGAGCTTGCGGGTCGTTGTTGATGCTGATGATGATCGAGCTCTCGTTCATGCCGGCCACGTGCTGGATTTGGCCCGAGATGCCGCAGGCGATATAGAGCTTGGGGCGCACGGTAACGCCGGTTTGTCCTATCTGGCGGTCATGCTCCACAAAGCCGGCGTCGACAGCGGCGCGGCTGGCGCCCACTTCGCCGCCGAGCACATCGGCAAGTTGGAAGATGAGGTCGAAGTTCTCTTTGCTCCCCACGCCGTAGCCGCCGGCCACGATGATGGGCGAGTTCTTGATGTTGACCTTGCTTTTCTCAATCTCGCGGTCGATGATTTTCACCACATAGCTTGTGGGGTCCACATAGTCGTCGGCTTTGAGCTCGACAACGGTGCCGCGGTAGTTCTCATCGAAAATCTCTTTCTTCATCACGCCCTCGCGCACGGTCGCCATTTGGGGACGGTGCTCGGGGTTGACAATGGTGGCCACAATGTTGCCACCAAAGGCCGGGCGAATTTGATAAAGCAGGTTCTTGTATTCTTTTTTGGTCACCGGGTCGGTGTGGTCGCCAATCTCGAGTGCCGTGCAGTCGGCGGTGAGGCCGCTGTGCAGGCACGACGATACGCGGGGTCCCAGGTCGCGCCCTATCGAGGTGGCGCCCATGAGACAAATCTCGGGCTCTATCTGGCGGAACAGGTTGATGACGGCGCTCGAGTGGGGTAGCGAGGTGTAAGGGTACAGCCGCGCGTCTTCCATTTTGTAGACCACATCTACGCCATAGGGGAACAACTGTTGCTCAATGCCCTTGAGGTTGTCGCCCAGTACGAGGGCTTCGAGGCGAATGCCGCGAGCTGTGGCCAGGGTGCGTCCTTTGGTGAGCAGTTCGAGGCTCACGTCGGCGATGCGTCCTTCGTCATACTCGCAATATACTATCAGGTTGTGTTTATCTTCCATTATCTTGATGTTTTTAGCGTATTATCCAATAATGTGGTCGGCAATCAATTCTTGCACCAGACCTTCGATGCCGGCTTCGTCGGCGGCCTCGATTTTCTTGCTCTCTTTGGCTTGGAACACGACGTTGACCACGGTCTTCACCTTGGTGGGCGAGCCCTTCATGCCTATCTGCTCGGGGTCGGCCTCAATGTCGGCCACGCCCCACTCGCGGATTTGCAGGTAAGGACGTTGCTCAACGAGGGCCTTGCGCGACTCGCTTAGGCCGGCGCACTCGCTGGGGGTGACGGCATATTTGTATTTCTGCACCAGCTTGGCGTTGCGCGGGCGGCAGGCGTCGGCGCTGCCGTTGACGGTCACCACGCAGGGCAGCGGGCACTCCACGGTCTCAAAACCGCGCTCGATGCGGCGCTTCACGGTGGCGATGCCATTATCTACGCGCAACTGTTCGGCGTAGGTCACTTGCGGCAAGCCCAACTTTTCGGCGATTTGCGGACCCACTTGCGCGGTGTCGCCGTCGATAGCCTGACGGCCGCCCACGATGATGTCCACCTTGCCCAGGTGCTTGATGGTTTGCGCCAGCGAGTAGCTTGTGGCCAGCGTGTCGGCGCCGCCCAGCGGACGGTCGGTGAGCACCACGCCGTCGTCGCCGCCGCGGTACAGGCTTTCGCGCACCATCTCGGCGCTGCGCGGCAGCCCCATCGTGACAAGGGTGATTTTCGAGCCCGGATGGGCCTCTTTCAGCTGCAATGCCTGTTCGAGGGCATTGAGGTCTTCGGGGTTGAAGATGGCGGGCAACGCGGCACGGTTGATGGTGCCGTCGGCCTTCATCGCGTCTTTCCCCACGTTACGGGTGTCTGGCACTTGCTTGGCCAGCACAACGATGTTTAAACTCATTGCTAATTCTTCTTTATTTTATGATTTACTCTTTCTCTTTTAAGTCTAAAACGTGCAAAGTTAAGAATTTTGCCCCACATGGCAAAAAAAACTGCCACAACCGCCACTTTTTACACAAAAAAAGCCCACCAAAATCTTTGGTGTGCCTATTTGCGAATTCGGATTAAAACAGATCGGAATGTGTTCCAGTTCCAGTGAAAAGTAACGTCAGTTCTGCGTCATTTTGTTCCCATATTAGTAACCAGTCAGGCTTCAAATGGCATTCCCAACAACAGCCGAAATTACCCGATAACTTGTGCGGACGATAAGACATGGGCAACATGCCATTAATTTCAAGCAAGCGGATTGCGGTTTTGAGAAGTTCCATATCATAACCATGTTTGCGGCAACGTTCCGTATCCTTGCGGAACGTTTTGGTAATTCGTACCGTGTACATGGTTAAATCCCTAAAGACTTGAACATTTCTTCTGACGAGGCAAAAGTTTCAATACGGCCTGCCTGTTTGTCCTCTTGGGAGCGCAGATAACTGCTTTTTGCCCTGGTGGGTACTTTCTGTATGAGCACGCCTAATGCTTTCAGGTATGACACGAGAGCTTTCCCTCGTGCCGAACGCTCATTTAATGTGATTGTGTAAGTTGCCATCCTTTTTTGATTTGCTCGTTATTCGAATGGCAAAGATAGTGCAAAACCAGCGGAATAGCAAATTAATTGGCAGTTTTCGCACAATCACAGAAAAAACGAGCTCGGGAAGCCATACCGCAATAGCGGTCGAACTACCCGAGCATAATCCTTATGCGAAACTCCGCTGTGTCAATTAGTTAATCGTTACCCGCTAATCGTTACCAACAACTTACTGCCCCAGCAGTAAGTCGTATAGGGCGGTCACGTCAGCGCCGCTGAACACGCCGTCGCCGTTCACGTCGGCATCGCCGCCGGCCTCGGCCCCATCGAGCAGCACGTTGTAGAGCTCCGTCACATCGGCGCCGCTCACCACCTCGTCGCCGTTCACGTCACCCGGCTTGCCAAAGGGCACTATATTGTCGAAATCTTTCCACTGGTCGGCTTCTCGATATAATCCAATCGGGCCACTCGGCACATACAACTGGCAAGACGACATATCGATTCCTTCAAACACATTACTTCCTAATGTTACATTGTTGGGATTCTCAATATGGCTGTGAATGCCACTCATGCGGTCGCACCGACTGAATGCATGGTTGCCGACGGTGGTGACTGAGTTGGGGATGGTCACATTCGTCAGGCCACTGTTAAAGAACGCGTCTTCGCCGATGCTGGTAACGGAATTGGGGATGGTGACACTTGTCAACCCCGTGCAACGGTAGAACGCATAGTTACCAATTGAGGCAACGGAGTTTGGAATGGTGACATTTGTCAAGCCGCTGCATTCCCAGAACACGCCGTCGCAGATTGTGGTGATGGTATTGGGGATGATGAAACTTGTCATCCCCGTGCAATTGTAAAACGCTCCACTTTCGATTAAAATGACGGAATTGGGGACGGTGATGCTCGTCAACCCCGTGCAACCGTGGAAGGCACCTTGTCCGATTAAAGTGACGGAGTTTGGGATGGTGATGTTCGTCAACCCCGTGCAACCGTGGAACGCACCGAATCCAATTGAAGTGATAGTGTTAGGAATGGTGGTGCTTTTACAACCTGCTATTAACATATTACTTGTTGTTTCAATAATAGCATTACAATTATCTCGTGAATCATATACTGGGTTGCCCGATTCTATCACGATTGTTTCTAACCCAGTGCAGCTGCGGAAAGCAAGGCTGCCGATGGTGGTGACAGAGTTTGGGATGGTGAGACTCGTCAAACCCGTGCAATAGCGGAATGCAGAGTAGCCGATGGTGGTGACGGAGTTGGGGATGGTGACGCTTGTCAACCCTGTACAGTTTGCAAATGCGGAGTTGTCGATGAAAGTGACGGAGTTAGGGATGGTGACGCTTGTCAACCCCGTGCAAAAGCCAAATGCCCAGTCGCCAATTTTGTTGACGTGGAAAACCGTGCTATTGTTAGTCACCGATTCTGGAATGATGCACTCACCATCAAACCAGTTGGCAAGTTTTTTTTCATACGTCACCTCGACAGTACTGTCGCTGGTAATGTTGTAGCACAGGCCATTGACCATAAAGTCGTATGCACTGGCGGGCAAGGTGGCTGGCAAAACCACCATAAGCAGGATTGATTTTAATAAAATTGAATGTTTCATAAGCAAATATCGGATTCAGATAATCTCCGAGTTGTGGCATTCATGTCTTTCCAGGTGCGGTCCGTTCTCGAAATTGCCACAAAGTTAGTGAAAGTTCTCCAAAAACCAAAATAAACTACGGATTTAACTGAATAATTTGAGTTTTTTTTGTTTCTACGGAGTTTGAGGAGTTGAGGAGTTTTGAGCATTTTAATGTGAATTTTCCGAATTTTCCAAATTTCACGAATTTAATGTTTTGAAATTGGATGATAAAAATTCGCATTAATTAGCTCAATTCGTGAAATTAGCATTGAAAAATATCGCTACGAGCAGTGAGTTGGGCCATCTTAGATGAAACTCCTAAACTCCTTTCTCCGTAGCTCTTCATTGTTTTTGTTGTTTTTGTTGTCTGATAATATTTGTGGGGGGGGGCATACAATAAAAACAATGAATAACTATTGGTTCTTATGAAGACTTCTGAGCTTTTGTCTTGGCTGCGGACGGACGTGGCGGTGCTTGCGCTCAGCCGCGTCCCTACAATCCGTTCGTTAACTTGTTTACTTGAAAAATTGATTTGTGCATGACATTTTTTGGTCGGTTGGGGTTAAATCTCGCTAATTTTGTCTAATTTTGCATTGCATGACAAGATTATTATCATAAAACAAAGAATCAAAGAATAAAGATGACAAAGACGAGATTTTTGGTAATGGCTATTATGGTGACTGTTGCTGTCATTGTGGCGAAGGCGCAGCAGCGCGATGTGCGTGCCGACTATAGTTTCCACGGCGATGTGGCCGAAATCACCACGCACGAGGTGGGTCAGCTCGAGAAGGTGTTCACGCCCGAATCCGAGAAGCGCGTGCGCGCCCTGAACATTGAGGGCCCTATCAATGGCGCCGACATTAAGTTTCTCCAAAGGATACTCAAGCGCGGTGGCGCCGAGGACCAGAACGGCCGGTCGATCAGCAACTATGTGGACCTAGACCTGCGCTACGCCCGCATCGTGGGCGGTGGCCCTTCTTATTACAGTTATTACCGCACCGAGCACGATGTGATTGGCAACTCGATGTTCGTGAGTTGCTCGCACCTGCGTTCCGTTGTCTTGCCCGAGCGTACGCGAAGCATCGGCAACGACGCCTTTCGTTATTGCTCGGCGCTCACCGAGGTGAAAATGCCGCGCGATGTGCGCAGTGTCGGTGACCACGCTTTCGCCGGCTGTTACAATCTCAATCGCATCGTTTTGCCCGATGGCGTGGAAACGCTGGGCGACGGATGCTTCGACGGGTGCACTTCGTTGCGCGACCTGCAATTGCCGCGCGGGTTGATGTCATTGGGCGAGAAAGCCCTCGACAATGTGCCACTCACCGTGATGCGCCTGCCGGCGACCACACGGATTGAAAAAAACAGCCCCGGTTTTATGCCCAATCTCACCGCGTATACGGTGGAAAGTGGTAGCCGCTACTATACCTACGAGGACGGTGTGCTTTTCGACGTCACCGGCGAGGTGTTGTTGCTCTATCCGCCCAAGCGAGGTGGTAACTATACGGTCCCCGAGGGTGTGACGCGCCTTGAGGCGTCGGCCTTCCGCTCGTGTTCCAATCTCGCCTCGGTGACGATGCCGGCGTCGGTAGTCGAGGTGGGCGACAACGCGTTCGCTTCGTGCGCGTCGCTGCGGCAGGTGACGTTCCCGTTATCGCTCAAGCGGCTGGGAAGCGGTGTGTTTGAGGGCTGTAAGGCGTTGGCTTATTGCCGTTACCCCGCCTCGTTGACCGATGTGCCTGCTAAGACGTTCAAGGATTGCGCCTCGCTCGCTTCGGTTGACTTGCCGGCCTCGGTTGCCACAATTGCCCGTGAGGCTTTCAAGAGTAGTGGGCTACAGGCCGTATCTCTGCCGTCGACGGTGACCCTGATTGAAGAGGATGCCTTTCGCGGTTGCAAGGCACTTGCCGCGGTGGAACTTGGCGACAACATGCGGCTGATAGGGAAAGGGGCCTTCCGCGATTGCGACGGTCTGCGCCAACTGAGTATTACCGCTGCGTCAATTATCGAGAAAGAGGCGTTTCGAGGCTGTAAATCGCTTGCGGCGATAAACCTGCCGTCGCAGTTGACAACGATTGGCGACAATGCTTTCCGCGAGACGGCTATCACTACACTCGACCTGCCGGCATCGGTGACTGATGTGGGTAATAAAATTGCCGAGAAATGCAAAAATCTGCAAACAATTATTGTTCGCCGTGCCGAGCCGCCCACGCTGGGCAAGGTGAGCAACAATAAAGTGAAACTTGTTGTGCCTGCCGGAAGTGAGGATGCCTACAAAGCCGCTAATCACTGGAAGGAGTTCAAACAAATTGTGGCTGATGAATAAAACAAGGAGAATAATGACGATTACTGTCGCGTTGCTTGTGACGGTAGTCTTTGCGGCGTGCCGTGGCGATGGCACTGCCGCCGGAGGCGTTAACGACACGGTTATCACGCAGGCCAAACTGCTCTCAATGGAACGTTGTGAGGGTTACACGCTGGTCACTATCACAGACCCGTGGAACAGCGGGCGCGAACTTCAGCGTTATGTGCTGGTGCCGGCCGACTCGGTATTGCCCTCGTCGCTACCCGACGGGGTGGTGGTGCGCACACCCATTCGTCGCGCCCTCGTTTACAGTGCGGTGCACACCGGCCTGTTCAAGGAGCTTGGGTGCTGGGAAGCTGTGGCCGGTGTCGCCGATTCCCAGTTCTTTAACGATGACGACGTGACGGCCGGCCTTTCAAACGGCACTATCACCGACTGCGGTTCGTCGATGCAACCCACTGTCGAAAAGGTGATAGCCATGCAGCCCGACGCCATCTTGCTGTCGCCCTACCAAGACGCGAGTTATGGCCATATTACCGAGTTGGGCATCCCCATCATCGAGTGTGCCGACTACATGGAATACACGCCGTTGGGCCGTGCCGAGTGGATAAAGTTCTATGGTGAGCTGTTAGGTCACCGTGACCGGGCCGACAGTATCTTCGACGCCGTGTCGTCACGCTATAACAGTATCAAGGAGCGGGTGGCGCTCTCAGACGACAAGAAGCCCGTGGTGCTCACCGAGAATGTGATTAACGGCGTGTGGAACGTGCCCGGCGGACAAAGTTACATGGCCCGCCTCATTATTGATGCCGGTGGCGATTATCCATGGGCCGACGACAAGCACACCGGTTCGCTCTCGCTCGATTTCAACCAGGTGCTGGCCCGCGCCCAGGGTGCCGACGTGTGGCTCATCAAGTCGTTCTCGGTGCGCTCGCTCGACGACCTGCGTGGCAGCTACGGGCTCAACAGCGAGTTTGAGGCCTTCAAGCGCAAGGCGGTCTATGGTTGCGACACCAACGCCACTCATTTCTTCGAGCGTTTCCCGTTCCATCCCGATGTGCTGTTGTGGGAATATTACCAAATTTTCCACCCGTCGCGGCAAAGCGGCGACCTTGTCTTCTTTAAGAAACTTCAATAATGTGCGATAGACCATGAGCCGAAGTCGTTTCACCATCACCCTTGTCGCGCTTGCCGCTATGCTGCTCTTGCTGGCGGCGGCGTGCATGTTGTTTGGCTCGGTCCACATTGAGGCCGGTGTGGTGTGGAATATCCTCACCGGACATTCAAGCGGCAACCGTGCCTGGGACATCATCGTGTTGCAAACCCGCCTTCCCATGGTGCTTACCGCGACACTCGCCGGTGCAGCCCTCTCGGTATCGGGACTATTGCTGCAAACCACCTTCAACAACCCGCTTGCAGGCCCGTCGATTCTTGGCGTCTCGACGGGCGCCGGACTCGGCGTGGCTGTGGTGATGCTCGCCCTGGGCGGCACGGTAGGCTCGACCGTGGTCCTTCATTCCACGGGTAGCTATTTGGCCACGTTGATAGGCGCGCTGGTGGGCGCGGGTGTGGTATTGCTCATTCTCATGCTCATGGCTCAAGTGGTACACAGCTCCACCATGTTGCTCATTGTGGGTATTCTGGTGAGTTACCTCACGTCGAGCATTGTGTCGTTGCTCAACTCCATCGCCAGCGAGGAGGGCGTGCACAGCTATGTCACATGGGGGTTCGGCACCTTTAGCGGCGTGTCGACCGGGCAACTGCCCTTGTTCTCGGTGGCCCTGCTCGTGCCGTTGTGCCTCGCGGTGTTCATGATTAAGCCGCTCAACGCGCTACTCCTGGGGCAACGCTACGCCGAGAACTTGGGAGTGAACACCCGCACGACACGCAATGTGCTGCTGCTGCTCACGGGATTGCTCACCGCCGTGGTGACGGCCTATTGCGGCCCAATCGCCTTCATCGGGCTCGTTGTGCCCCACATCGCGCGATTATCGCTGGGCACGAGTAACCACGCGCGCTTGTTTCCGGCCACTCTGCTTGCCGGCGCGTGTGTGGCCTTGGCGTGCGCGTTGGCCAGCGTGGTGTCGCCTTACGGCATCATTCCCATCAATGCCATAACGCCCATCATCGGCGTTCCCATTATCGTGTATATTATTCTCAATCGCCGTCGCATTAACTATTTTAACTGATGGAATCTCAACACGACATATTTCTCGTCACCCGCGACTTGGATGTGGGTTACCGCAACGGACGTCGCGTCACTACGCTCCTTAGTGGTATCAATGTGGACGTGAGGCGTGGACAAATGACCGCTTTGCTGGGACGCAACGGTGCCGGCAAGTCGACCCTGTTGCGCGCGCTCACCTGTTTCACCCGGCCCCTCAAGGGGCGCGTGGAACTTGCCGGGAGTGGCGTCGCGCTTCACGACATGACCTACGCCGAGCGCTCTCGCTTCGTGGGACTTGTCACCACCGAGCGTATGCTCGCCGGCGCCCTCACCGTGCAGGAAATGGTGGAAATGGGACGACAGCCTTACACGGGCGTATTGGGACGCTTGGGACGGCATGACCACGAGGTGGTCGACGAGGCGCTCGAGCAAGTGGGCATCGCCCACAAGCGCCACGAGATGCTTGCCGGACTGAGCGACGGTGAGCGCCAAAAGGTGATGATCGCCAAGGCGTTGGCCCAGCGCACACCGCTCATCGTCCTCGACGAGCCTACCGCTTTCCTCGACGTGGAGAGCCGCATGGAGGTCATGAAACTGCTCCACAAGTTGGCCCACGACGAAGGAAAAGCCATCATTCTCTCGACCCACGACATTGCTCAAGCCCTTATGTTGGCCGATACCTTGTGGGTCATCACACGCGACAATACGCTTATTGCCGGCCCCACCGAGGACCTCGTGACCAACGGCACCATGAACAGCGTCTTCAATGACGATAACCTCAGTTTCAACGCCGCCATTGGCGACTACGAGGCACGCGTGGAAACCTCACGCACCGTCACCCTCGACTGCCCCGACGACACGCTGCGCTACGCCGCCACGGCACTGCTGCTGCGCCACGGAATCGCGGTCAATGCCCAAGCAACGGGCCACACCGGTATTGTAGTCCACACGCCTGCCGACCTCGTAGCGCTACGCGCCACCCTTACCCAAGAGAGACAATAGCTTGCGTTGGCATCGCAACCGGTTTCGTGTACAAGCGCTTATGGGGTTACAGGCGCGTTTCGCCCGGCCCTTGATTCCCGCTTGTCAACTTGTTCATCACGAGGTCTTTGATTTTGTAGCCGAGGCGTTGTGCTATCACATATCGGCGGTTTTCGACCGAGTGGGAGTTGGTATAACCCATCAGCAGCATGATTACGCCCGGAGGAAAATCGCAGCAGTCGAGGCAGAGGTCAGGTTCTAATTGCTTGATTATAAATGGCTTTTTTTGAGAAAAACTCCTCGGTTTGAACATGGCTGATTTTTAGGGGTGATTATTGACGAAAAACGGGCAAAATAACTATAATTTCCTTATGGGTGGGGTGGGGAAAGGAGGGTGAAACGATGAGGCAAGTTTAGGCGGTTTTCAATGTGTTCTCTATGCTGTTTTGACGGGATGAAACAAGGCGGGCTGGCGGCTGTGGTGCCGCTTGCCCGCCCCGGTATTGTGAAGGGAACGCGATGTCTTAGTATTCGGCATTGCCCGGTGTGCGGGGGAATGCGATGACGTCGCGAATGTTTGCCATGCCGGTGACGAAGAGCACGAGTCGCTCGAAGCCCAGGCCGAAGCCGCTGTGGGGCACGGTGCCAAACTTGCGCGTCTCAAGGTACCACCACATGTCCTTCATGGGAATGTGCAGTTCCTCGATGCGTGCCATGAGTTTGTTGTAGCTTTCCTCGCGCTGCGAGCCGCCGATGATTTCGCCGATTTGCGGGAAGAGGACGTCCATGGCGCGCACGGTCTTGCCGTCGTCGTTCTGCTTCATGTAGAACGCCTTGATCTCCTTGGGATAGTCGGTGAGAATGACGGGACGCTTGAAGTGCTGCTCCACGAGGTAGCGCTCGTGCTCGCTCTGGAGGTCGACGCCCCACTTGACGGGAAATTCAAACTTCTTGCCGCTGTTGACAAGGATGTCGATGCCCTCGGTGTAAGTGAGTCGCACGAATTGCTCCTTGACGACGTGCTCGAGGCGTTCGATGAGCGTGTTGTCGTACATCTTGTTGAGGAACTCGATGTCGTCGCGGCAGTGCTCCAGTGCGTAACTCACGCAGTACTTGATGAATTCCTCGGCGAGGTCCATGTTGTCCTCAATCTCGTAGAACGCCATTTCGGGCTCAATCATCCAGAACTCGGCAAGGTGGCGCGGCGTGTTGCTCTTCTCGGCGCGGAACGTGGGGCCGAACGTGTAGATCAGGCCCAGCGAGGTGGCGCCCAGTTCGCCTTCGAGCTGTCCGCTCACGGTGAGGCTGGTGCGTTTCCCGAAAAAGTCTTTCGAGTAGTCGATGCTGCCGCGTTCGTCGCGAGGCGGCATTTTCACGTTGAGGGTGGTCACCTGGAACATTTCGCCGGCTCCCTCGGCGTCGCTGCTGGTGATGAGCGGTGTGTTAAGATAGAAGAAGCCGCGATCGTTAAAGAACTTGTGGACGGCGAACGCCAGGTGGTGGCGGATGCGGAACACAGCGCCGAAGGTGTTGGTGCGCATACGCAGGTGCGCCTTCTCGCGCAGGAACTCGAGGGTGTGCCCTTTCTTTTGCAGGGGATAGGTCTCGGGGTCGGCGGTGCCGTAAACCTCGATGCTCTCGGCCTGAACCTCGACCGATTGTCCTTTCCCTTGCGAGGCCACGAGTGTTCCCTCGACGTGGAGGCTCGCGCCGGTGGTGATGGGCCTGAGCGTTTCGTCGTCGAACTGCTCGAGGTTAACGACGATTTGCAGGTTGTGGATGGTAGAGCCATCGTTGAGTGCGATAAACTGGATGAACTTGTTGCCGCGGCGGGAACGCACCCATCCCTTGACGCTCACCTTCGTGCCGATGAGCTCGCCGTTGGCAAAGATGTCGATTATTTTTGTGCGATTAAGTGCCATTATTGAGAATTAATAATAAATATTGATTGCAATGCTTGTCGCCCGTGAGGATTATTCAAACGAGTTTTGGCGCAGGAAGTTGACTTCGTCCTGTGTGAGGTAGCGCCACTTGCCGCGGGCCAGCTTCTTCTTAGTGAGTCCGGCGAAGTAAACGCGGTCGAGTTTTACCACGTGATAGCCCAGGTGCTCGAAGATGCGACGCACGATGCGGTTGCGTCCGCTGTGGATTTCGATGCCGGCCTGCTTGCGGTCGTTGATGTTGACATATTGCACGGCGTCGGCGTGGATGGGCCCGTCGTCGAGCTCGACGCCATCGGCGATGCGTTGCATGTCCTCCTCGGTGATGGGCTTATCGGTCCACACCTGGTAGATTTTCTTTTTCACATATTGCGGATGGGTGAGCTTGCTGGCCAGGTCGCCGTCGTTAGTGAGCAGGAGCACGCCGGTGGTGTTGCGGTCGAGCCGTCCTACGGGATAGATGCGCTCGGGGCAGGCGTCCTTCACGTAGTCCATCACGGTCTTGCGGCCATTGGGGTCGTCGCTGGTGGTGACGCAGTCCTTGGGCTTGTTGAGCAGCACGTAGCACTTCTTCTCGGCGCTCACCACGCTGTCGTTATATTCCACCACGTCTTGGGGAGTGACCTTGAAACCGAGTTCGGTCACGGGCACGCCGTTCACCTTAATGACGCCGCGCTGGATGAGCGCGTCGGCCTCGCGGCGCGAGCAAATGCCCGCGGTGGCCATATATTTATTGAGGCGCATCGTGGTGTCGGGTTGCACGGGCTGTTCCTCGTAGGTGGGCTGCACGGGGCGCGGCGTGAAGCGCATCTTGGGCTTGGGGCCGTGCATCTTTTTGGGGCCGTAGCTGCCTTGCTGGCGCTGCTGGTATCCGCCCTGCTGATATCCGCCCTGTTGCTGGTAGTTGCCGCGTTGCTGATAGCCGCGTTGCTGGCCGTAGGGGCGTTGCTGGCCGTAGCTGCGTTGCTGGTACCCGCCTTGCTGCTGGTAGTTTCGCTGCTGGTATCCGCGTTGCTGGTATCCGTGCTGCTGGTAATTGCCTTGGTTCTCGTCGTCTTGTTGATACCCTTGCTGATAGTTTCGCTGCTGATAGCCGCGTTGCTGGTAACCACCTTGCTGATAGTTCCGTTGCTGGTATCCGCCGCGTTGCTGGTACCCGCCTCGCTGCTGGTATCCGCCGCGTTGCTGGTAGCCACCACGCTGCTGGTATCCGCCTCGTTGCTGGTTGTAGTTGCGTCGATACCCGTTATACCCGTTGCCTTGTTCGTCTTGGGTCGTTCCTTCCTGGTTCTCGTCTTGTGGGGTATAGTCCACTTTCTCGTAGCGTCCGGCGATTTCCTCGACGCTTTCTTCACCTGCCGGCCTTTCGCCGATGCGCGGGCGGCGCGGTTTCTTGTCAAAGCTCTCTTCCATAGTGTAATAAAATGTCTAAAAAAATAACTAAAACAGTTTTGAAATTAAATGAGTTATATATTTGGGTGCCCTATAGGCCTCTCGGCCGTGAAGGGGTTGTCAATTGACTTCGTCTGGTTTCAGTTTGCAAAATTACAAAATAAATGTGTAAAAAACGTTATCATGCGCGTTTTTTATCAAAAAAAATGTACGATGGCGATGATTTGCACCATTTTGGGGCTGAAAAACGAAAAAAATGCCGCCGAAATTTGGTCGTTTGGGACAAACGTACTAATTTTGCACCGCTTTTCGGCAATCGGGCGCTTAGCTCAGCTGGTTTAGAGCACCTGCCTTACAAGCAGGGGGTCGGCGGTTCGAATCCGTCAGCGCCCACTTTCCACCAAGAACCCACCGGCGTATGTCGGTGGGTTCTCACCTTATTAGCTACCTGAGCTTTTGTGTTGTAGTTCGCGTGAATGGCGGTACGGAGCGGGAAACGTTTGTTAAAAAATGCAAATTGCCGAGGTTGCGGGAGTCAAAATGAGGAAAATCGGGTAAAAATTACTATTTTTGCGACGCAAAAGATAAAATGGCATCAGGCAAGATATATGACGAGGAGAAGATTGTGGAGCAGCTCCATCATCAAGAAACGGTGCGCTCGGCCTTCTCCCAAGTGATAGAACACTACTCGCAGCCGCTCTACTGGCACGTGAGGCGCATGGTGTTTGACCACGACGATGCCAACGACATTCTTCAAAACACGTTCATCAAGGCGTGGAGCAACATCGACAACTTTCGTGGCGACGCCAAGTTGTCGACGTGGCTCTACAAGATAGCGATTAACGAGTCAATCACGTTCATCAACAAAAAGAAACAGCAGCAAAATCTTTCGCTTGACGATGACGCCACTTTCATGGCGTCGAGCCTCGAGGCCGACCCGTGGTTCGACGGCGACGCGGCCCAGGTGAAATTGCAACGCGCCATCGCGTCGCTGCCCGACAAGCAGCGCCTCGTGTTCAACATGCGCTACTACGAGGAGATGAAATATGAGCAGATGAGCGAGATTCTCGGCACGTCGGTGGGAGCCTTGAAAGCCAGTTACCACCATGCGTTGAAAAAAATTGAGGCATTTTTTGACGAGCACGATTAAACCTTTCACCACCCATGAAGTCAAAAAGGCAAATGAAAACAGAAAAAAGCGAAATATTAGACAAATTAGGCAAGGAGCCGGGGTTCAAGGTGCCCGACGGATACTTTGAACAATTTGCTCACCAGCTCGAAGATAAGCTTCCTGAGATTACCATTACCGATGTGGACGAGAAACCGTCGGCATGGATCAAGTGGAGGCCTTTCGTCTACATGGCCGCCATGTTTGCCGGCGTGTGGTGCATGATGAGCATTTTCGACCGCAGTAACGGTAGTAATGATATCGATCGGCGTCAAGCCGAGTTGCAGCAGGAGGTGACCGTCGAGGAGAACGCCGACGAGGCAATCATGTCGGGAGTCATCTCGGATATCGACTATTTAATCTACGACGACTCGGTCGCCATGGAATAAAATGTCATTTTAAACAAGCGAATGAACATGAAAAAGTTTGTCCTCTTTATATTGCTCGCCGCCGTGGCAGCCACGGCGATGACGGCCGCGGGACGCCGTGGCGAATGGGCCGCGAAGATGCGCGAGACCCGCCACGACTTCATTCTGGAGAAGATTAACATCACCGCCGAGCAAAAGAAAGAATTCATGCCCCTTTACGAGAGCATGGAAAGCGAGATATACAACGTGCACAAGTCGGCCCGCGACCAGGCCAAGAAGGTCGAAGCCATGACAAGTCCCAGCGACGCCGACTACCAGCGTGCTGCCGACGCGCTTGCCAACGCGAAGTACCAGGAGGGCCAAATCGAGAAGAGCTACTATGAGAAGTACGCCAAGATTCTCACCAAAAAGCAACTCTTCCACCTCAAGCAGGCCGAGATAGAATTCTCGCGCAACATGATCCAAAACAAGAAAAAGAAATAACGCAAGCTAACTTTCTTATCATATTTTTCGACAAGCAGTCCCGCCGCAATCCACACGATGGTCTTGCAGCGGGATTGCTCTTTCGTGAGGGAGCGTGGCGCTTATCGGCGCAGGCCTACGTACAGAACCGTCTGGACGAGACTGCGCATGGAAAGGAAAGCGATGAAAGCTGTCCACAGGCGGTGATTGCCCCACGAGGCGGGCAGGGTGAAAAACAGCGCGAAAAAGGTTGCTGCCGCGAGCACTACAGCCAGGAGCATGCCGCGCGTGCGGGTGAGTCCCACGAAGACACCGTCCCACACGAATGCCGCCATGCCCACCACGGGCACCACGGCGCACCACCACCGGTAGTCCATCGCCGCCTCGACAACGGTGTCGACGTCGGTGAGCAGCGAGTAGATGGGGTGGGGAAGCAAGGCATAGGCGGCCACCACAGGAATCGTGCCCAGCGTGGCCCAAAAGAAGAGACGCTTTATCGTGTCGCTCACGGCGCGCGTGTCGCGGCGTCCCTGGTATTTCCCCACCACAGCCTCACCCGCAAAGGCGATGCCGTCCATCAAGTAACTGTAGAGGAGAAAGAGTTGCGTCATGAGTGAGTTGACAGCAAGGATGGTGTCGCTCGCGCGTGCTCCCGCGCTCGTGAAAAACAAAGTCACGGCCATCATGAAAAAGCTACGCACGAAAATGTCGCCGTTAGTCTTGATGTAAACGCCCATCGACAGGCGCGGCGCGGCACCGCCGCGTTCGCTTGCCCGTAACACGTGGCGATATTTGCGCCACAGCAGGGCGCATGAGTAGGCGAGGCCGGTCCACACGGCAGCGAGTGTGCCCACGGCGATGCCGGTGAACCCCATGTTGAATGCATAGACGGCCACGAGGCTCACAAGCACGTTAAGCACATTCACCCCTATCGAGATGGTCATGGCGGCGCGGGCGTCCTGCATGCCCAGCAGCCAGCCCTTGACAACCATTGTCATGAGGACGGCCGGCGCCCCCCATACGACGATATCGAAGTAAGTGCCGGCCAGCCGGCCCACGGCCTCGCCGGGCCCCACGACCCACAAGGCGAGCCGCCGTAGCGGCGACTGCAGGGCGACCACCAGCAGTGCGAGCGCCAGCGCCAGCCGCACCGTGCGTTTCAGTATCGCGGCGAGAGTGGCGTGGTCGCCGGCCCCGAAGGCCTGTGCCGTAATGCCGCTCGTGCCCATTCTCAGGAACCCGAAGTGCCAGTAAATGACGCTCAACAGCATGGCGCCCACGGTGGCGGCGCCGATAAAGACCTCGCTGCCCAGGTGTCCGGCGATGGCGGTGTCGGCCAGCCCCAGCAGGGGCTCGGCCACATTGGCGGCGATGGCGGGCAATGTGATGGCGGCGATTTCGCGGTCGTAGCGAGCGGTGAGCCTCATGTCAATCGCGTGTCACCACAGCCGCTTGTGCTTGCGGTAGAAATGGATCAGCCCCTTGATGTGGGCGCGTCCCAGTTTCGAGAAAATGCTGCGCGTGGTGGCGCGCTGGAAATAGTGGGTGATGGTCACTGTGGGAATATACACGATTTTCCAGCCATGGGCGGCGATGCGCAGGCAATAGTCGGCATCCTCGGGCCCATAGAAGATGTGGGTGTCGAGCGGTCCCACCGCTTCCATCACCTCGCGGCGAAAGAGCTGGCACGCCCCTATCACATAGGTGGGCAACAGGTTGCCCTCTTCGTCGACGGGAAAAGAGTCTTTTTTTCGCTTCAACCCCAGCACGTTGGCGATTTTTACGCCCAAGCCCGGATAAGCCTTGTAGCTCTCCTGCACGGTGCCGTCGGCGCCCACAAGGCGGCAGCCGCACAGGCCGGCGTCGCGATGGTCGGTGATGTACTTGTGGAGCGTTCTCACGGCTTGTGGCGAGGCTACCGTGTCGTTGTCGAGAAACATGAGCACGTCGCCGCCGGCGTGCGACAGACCCAGCTGGCGTCCGCCGCTCACACCGCTGTTCACCGGATTCTCGATGAGCGTCACCTGCGGGAATCTCCGTTTCACGGCCTCGACGGTGCCGTCGCTCGACCCGTTGTCGACGAGTATCACCTCAATGCTTTCATCGTCGAGCAAGTCGCCAAGCGAGGCGAGGCAGTCGAGCGTGAACTGCTGTTGGTTGTAAGTTAATATGATGATTGAAAGTGATTTCATCCAAACAGTTTCACTTTCAGTGCCCTTAGCGCGTGGGTGAAGTCTTTCCAGCTCGTGAAGCGTCTCAGTTGGGTTGAGATGAAATGCCACGAGAGGAAATAATGCACATTGTTCCAGAAAAGCATTTTTTCCATCTCACGTGCGCTCAAGTGCGGCAAGTTAAGAATCGACTGGCGCTGCACGTCGGTGGGCACATAGTGGTCTATCCAGTGGTTGTCGAGCGCCAGCTGGTGGTACTCGGTGCCCGGGAAGGGCGACACGATGTTGAACATCACCTGGTCCACTTTGAGCTTCTTGGCCTCGCGCAGGGTGTGTCTCACCGTTTCTCGCGTCTCGAGCGGGCTACACCCGATGAGGATGTTGAGCTTCACGGGCACGTTGTATTTCTTGAGTAGCGCGATGGCGCGGTAGATGTCGTCAACGGTGATGCCCTTCTTGACGTACTTGAGGATTTCGTCGTCGAACGATTCCACGCCCAGGTCCACATAGAGGCAACCGCTCTCGCCCAGCATCTTCGCGATGGGCTCGGTAATGGCGTCGACGCGCGCCTGGCAGCCCCACACGAAGCCGTAGCGCTTGAGGGCGTCGCACAGTTCGCGGGTGCGCTGCTCGTTCCAAATGAAATTGTCGTCCATGAATCCCACAGCCTTATATCCCTGCTCGTGGAGCACCTCAAGCTCGTGGGCCACGCTTGCCGTGCTGCGGTAAGAGATGGGTGGCTTGTGGTTGTCGTGCTCGCGACGGTGCTCGATTTCGCGGGCGAAGGTGAGCGAGCTGGGTACGCAATAGATGCAGTGGAAGGGGCAGTTGCGCGAAGTCACCAGGGTGGTGTAAGGCACCGTCTTGAGCTTGGGGTTGCGGTAGTCGCGGTGAGCGATAAAATGTCGCGCCGGCAGCGGTAGCGTGTCAAGGTCCTTGATGAGCGGCCGCGACAGGTTGTGCTTGATTTCGTCGCCCTCGCGATAAGAAATGCCCTTGATGGTCTTGTAGCTGTCGTCGTCGCGCTCGAGGCAGGCGAGCAGCTCGGCCACGGTTTCCTCGGGCTCGCCGCGCACCACGATGTCGCGCGCGTTGTCGAGGCATTTTTTGGTGAAATAGGTGGCCCCGGGCCCGAGAAGAATCACGCGCGCTGCGCTGTTGTGGGCATGGATGAGCCTCATAGCCTCGGTGTCGCTGTCGATCGACAGGTTCACTGTCCAGATGAAATAGATGTCGCTGTCGTCGTTTTGCAGGAAACTCACAAACTCGCTCTTGCCCTTCTTGTCGTAGATGAAGTCGCGGTAGTCGACGCGGTGTGTCCCGCTTTGTTCGACCACGGCGGCCACGGTGAGTTCATATATATTGGGCGCCAAATACACCACACGGGTGCATCCGGCGGTGCGCTCAGCCGGTTGCTTGCTCCCGTCGAGGACGGGAGGAACAAGGAAAGTTATCTTCATGTTAATAGTATAGAGTCTCTATAAAAACTTAAGTAAAGTAGTACTTACTTTTTTATAACGTCGCGCGACTTTCTTTTATTGTTTGCCGATGGGGAATATTTATGCCGATGATTATCATAAACACTAAAAAAGTTGATAATGAGCGCCCGATTGCACGAAATGATAAGAAAACTTTACAAAATGATAAGTCTTGACGCACGATTAGGCCGTAACTTTGCAACACATTTTGGTAGTCGCAAAAACGTGAATATGTCCAGTGTAAATATTCCCCATTCGATACAGCCGGCCGGTATGAGTCGGAGCGAATTTTTGCGCCTTTGTGTTGACGTGGTCGACGCGAATATCAACCAGGGAGTTTTTGAGGCCGAAACCATCGCCAAGAGTATGGGATTGAGCTTGTTTCAGTTTCGCAACCACTTGCTGGAGATTACGGGCCTCACCCCCAAGGTGTTCATCGAGCAGCGCCGCATGAAGCTGGCCCGCTGGCTGCTCACCACTCACAATCACCTGCGCATCAAGGCGATAGCTAACAAATGCGGGTATGGTGACGCGCCCAATTTCACGCGTGCCTTCAAGCGTAATTTCGGCATTACGCCATCGGCATTCATCAAGCAGCAAAAAAATAGCGGCACTTTAGAATAATAAAGATTGTGTTTCGAGAAGGTGATTTTTGAAAATATCCCAATCTCGACATTGATTCATTCGATATTTATAAAGTATAATTATAAAGTATAATTAAATAACCACTATTATGAATAAGATGTTGCACTTAAGACTGTTGCTGCCTGTGTTTTGTGTGATGGCGGCACTGATGTCGTCTGCGGGGCAGGCGCAAAATGTTGTAATCTCGCAGAGCAACTTCCCCGACGCCGTGTTCCGTCTGTATTTGAATTCTTATGCCGATACCGACCATGACGGAGCGCTCAGTTCGGCCGAGATTCAGAACGTGAAAACAATACCGACAGCCGTCATGTCACTTATGAATACAACGTGGGTGCGGCACTCACTTATGGAGGCACCAAGAAAACAGCTGTGTTCTATCTTGACTGGACACTGCCCGGAATGCGGGGTGATGTGAATGGCGACGGCGTTGTGAGCGGTGCCGACGTGACGGCCCTTTACAATGTTCTTCTTCAATAAACAAGTAAACAAGTAGACGAGTAAACGCGATAATACTAAATTATAAAAATAGTGGCCTTATGAAAAAGATCTTAGTAATGATGGCTTTGGCGCTTTCGGCGATTGTCGCCCAAGCTTTTGAACCCTACTACTACAAATTTCAGGTTGCGGGCATTAAAGTGACCAACGAGAACTGCGACAATATCACCGGCAGCAACATCAAGAGCGGCACGGTGAAGTATCTCGTGAGTGAGAACACGCTGGTGTTCACCGATGTGACAATTGAACGCACCGGCAGTTACAACCGTGCGTTGCTCAATGAGGGATGCAATGGCCTTACGGTGAAGTTTGTGGGAACCAACAAGCTGAGCGCCGAAGACGCGGCCCCCCTGCGTTTTGAAATTAACACCACCATCACTTGTGAGGCGGGAGGTCGTGTCATCGTGAATGGCGGCGACCAAGATGCGGTTTTTGTGACGAAAGACGCGGAGCTGTTTGTCAAGGACGCCGACATGACGGTGACCGCGACAAGCAGCTCGGCATTCAAGGGCGATGGCGGCAAGGAGATTGTGCGCTTCTCTAATTCCGATGTCAACGCCACAGGCTCCACGGCGGCGGTAAAAGATTTTTATTATGTGATGGCCGGTGCGTCCTATCTGTTCTTGTCTTGTACCAAGACCTCGAACCGGGTTGTGAATAACTTGGAAAATCTCGTGCTCACCAGTAACATGAACTACACCGTTCCGGCCGGGGCTAAATTCGACTCGTCGCAGAAAACGATTGTAGACTCATTCAATAGCCCGGTAAAAGGGGAAGTGTACTTAACACCCGTTGCTCCGGTCTATATCAACAACACCACCTTCCCCGATATCAATTTCCGCAACTACCTGTTGTCGACTACGGCCGGCAGCGACAGCTACCTCAGTGGGGAGGAGATTCTTGGTATTACCTCGCTTAATGTGATGGGCAAAGCTATCAACAACCTCAATGGTATTGAATACTTGCCGCGCATCAACACGCTTTACTGTTCCGGAAATGCCCTCACCACTGTTGATCTCAGCAAGAATACCAGGCTTACTTATCTTGAAATATGCTACAATAATATCAACGGTGAGGGAGCGGAAAACTTGGTTGATAACCTGCCCACAGTCAAAAAAGCTGAAATGTGGGTTTATAGTCAAGGGTCTGCCGGTGGACGTGTTGACTATAATGTGTTTACGCCCGAGCAAGCAGCGACCATGGAGGCCAAAGGGTGGATTCCCCTCTACTATCACAAATGGCTTAACCTTCGAGTGCGTTTCGAAGGTATGACAGCGTACCCCATCAAAGTGAGTAAGATGTTTGTGCATAGCCTTAACAGTGAAGATGTCCTCTGGGACGGTGCTGTCAACTACCAACCTGAGGAAAACGTGCTCACGCTCGACAATGCCACCATCTATAGCGAGAAGCAGGGCATCATCGCCGACGTGGAGGGTCTCAAGATAAAGGTGAAAGGCACCAATCTCATTGGTACGGTGGCCAGCACTTATACCATTGATTTCAAGGAAAGCCAGGGCGTGGTGCTCGAGGGCGAAGAGGGCAGCACGCTCTCGCTCGAATCGTCGCAGCACCTCTCCGGCATCGGGCTGTTTACCCACCAGCACATCGCCGAGCCCGGTCTTACGATTCGCAACTGCGACATCACGATTCCCGAGAGAGGCCTGATCCAAAACGATAACAACGATGTGCCTCTCATCATTGATAATTCCCGCATTTATATCAATAACGGATATATCCAGACAGCCCCCTCGCTCACGCTCAAAAACTGCCACATCGCCAAGCCGGCAGGCGGCAGGGTGGAAGTGTATGAAATTGTGGGCAGCGATGGCAAGACCTGCGAGGGCGAGCTTGAGATTTTGCCCGGCACGTCCCTGCGTGGCGACGTGAACGGCGACGGCTTTGTGAACGGTGCCGACGTGACGGCCCTCTACGGCTACCTGCTCGACGGTAAGGCGGTGGCCGGCGACCCCGACGTGAGCGGCGACGGTGTGGTGAGCGGCGCCGACGTGACGGCCCTCTACAACCTGTTGCTTCAAAATTAAATTATTCATTATAAGTATAGATAATATGCGAAAAACGTTATTATTCTTAATTGCCGCGCTGGTGGCGCTCAGCGCCGCCGCGGCCCGTTATAATTTGTGGATTGACGGACTCCAAGTTACCACCGACAACCAGTACAAACTCACGGAAATCCTTGGCCAGGAGCGAGGCACGCTCCAGAGCGGCACCATCGAATTTGCCAAAATTGTGAATGAAGACGACGCCTACGTACTTTATCTAGACAATGCGGTACTCAAAAATGGCGTGTCCGACCGTGGCATGATTGCTGTTGGCGGAGAGTATGAGGACTATGACATCGACATTAAGAATCTGAAAATTAATGTTACCGGTGAATGTGGGGTTCACAATACCATGAGCGGTCCTTCGGCGTTTACCTGCAAATCCTTGACGGTGGGTTCCGGCTCTTACAACACCTTAGAGATTTATTTTTTCGGCGACGGCCGACTCAATCTTGAACAAGGGATACTAAACACAGAGCGTGATGACGTGTATTTTATATTTAGAGGACCCGATGTCATAGCCGGTTCAGCGCAAAGCGACTATGGTATCTATACGAAGAGCTCCCCTTCGACGAACAACACAGCTTGTTACTATATACAAAAAGGCTCGCTACTTGCCACAGGAGCCACCGAGGCTGTTAGGCATGAAAGTGAGCGTACCAGATATGACATATCTGACGATTGGGAGGACATGGAACTTATTGAGCCGGCAGGTGGCAAGTTTGGCTTCTATGAGGAGAACTACTATAATACATGGTTCGACAGCAACGGACAACCGGCCAAAACGCTCAAGATAGGGAAAAAATATCCCTTGTGGATTGCCGGCCGCCAAGTGGATAATTTCAATCGCGACGATATTCTGGGCGATGGCACGGTGTTCTATAATCCTAAAAGCAATGTGCTCACGCTCCACAATGCCCACATCAGTGACAACTCGGCCGAAGAGTTCGACGGCTTGAGCTTCGACAGCGAGGTCGATGGCTTGAAAATCAATCTGGTGGGTACCAACCGCATTGAGAACGACCACGCCTCGGGCATTGCCATGCGTTTCAGCGAAGCGGCCACCACGCTTGCCGGCGACGGCGAGCTGCAAGTGGTGTGCTACCAAGGTAGAGCGGTGCAGCAGCGCGCCGCGTCCCTGGCGCTTACCGAGGGCGTGAAGATGTATGCCGATGGTGCTTTGTATGGCTTCAACGGACTCACAAACACTACCACCGATGTGGGGAGCTCGGTTTCGGTGCTCGACGATGCCCACTTGTGGGCTAAGTGCCTCGACACGGGAGTGGGCGCCTTCAGTGGTGTGCGAGCCCTCACAATGGGCGACGGCATCGAAATCGTCAAGCCTGCCGGCGGCATGTTTGTGACTCCCAGTTGTGTGATAGTTGATGTCGATAACAACGTGGCCAAAGAAGTTGAGATAGGCCGTGCCGTCTATGACCTCACCATCAACGGCACCCAGGTGACCGGTAATAACCGTGACGATATCCTGGGCGACGGCACCCTGCGTTACGACCCCGTGACCAACACGCTCACCATGGAGGGCATGGAGCTGAAAGCCACTGTCACCAGCGGCTTTGTGATTAACAGTCAAATTCCCGACTTGAAAATAAACGCCATTTCCCACAATGTGATAGACGCTAACGGCGTTGGCGGTATTTTGCTGGGCGACGATTGCCCCACCTCTTTCACCGGCACCGGTGTGCTCCACATCAAGAATGCCAAGAATGGCGTGCAAGTGCGCGACCTGCTCGAGGTGAGCATGGGTGCGCTCGATGTCGAAGCCGACGACTACGGTATCTACGGCGTGGGTAATGAAACCACCCACAAGTGTGAGCTGAAAATCACCACCGGCAATGAATATATCAGTGCTACCGGCAACCAGGCCTGCCTCGTGGGCTTTAACGCAATCAGCATGTCCGACATCCCCAACTATGACGTGGAGGCTCCCTCGGGCGCCTATATCGCCGATGGCCGCGCCTACGACAGCGAGGGCAATGTGCTCAAGGGCACGAAACTGGTGCTGAGCAGCGTTGAGATTCCCGAGCTGTGGGTGGGCGGCGTGCGTGTCACCCATGCCAACGTCTTCGACATCCTGGGCGACGGCAAGGCAAATTACGACTGGAGCGACCAGCACCTCGTGCTCAACGGCATCTACATCACCGAGGGAACGGGCGGTATTGAGAACTATGGCGTGACCAACCTCACCATCACTGTCGCCGGCGACAATGCCATTTTGCTCAGCGATATGGTGGACGGCTGGCCCAGCACGGCATTTGCCACAAGCTCCAACTGCACCACCACCATTAGGGGAGGCGGCAAGCTCTCACTCATGGGCTACAATGGTGTGAACCTCATTCGTGGCGGCAAGCTCGCTGTCACCGACGGCACTAATGTGGAAGTGGTGGCTACAGCCTTTGCTATCCAGGGCTGGAACGACACGTCGGGTCAGCTCAAGGAAACCGTCACTGTGGATAACTCCCGATTGAGCGCTTACAGCACGAGCATGTATGCCATGTGGCTGCTCGACGGCCTGGAAATGATAAACTGTTCTATCACCGACCCCGAGGGTGCCGTCTATGATGAACAATACGGTACCATCAAAGTGGGCCGTAAAGAGCAAAAAAGTGTGATTATCGAGCCTGACGCCGTTGTGCTACCCGGCGATGTGAACGGCGACGGCTTTGTGAACGGTGCCGACGTGACGGCCCTCTACGGCTACCTGCTCGACGGTAAGGCGGTGGCCGGCGACCCCGACGTGAGCGGCGACGGTGTGGTGAGCGGCGCCGACGTGACGGCCCTCTACAACCTGTTGCTTCAAAATTAAATTATTCATTATAAGTATAGATAATATGCGAAAAACGTTATTATTCTTAATTGCCGCGCTGGTGGCGCTCAGCGCCGCCGCGGCCCGTTATAATTTGTGGATTGACGGACTCCAAGTTACCACCGACAACCAGTACAAACTCACGGAAATCCTTGGCCAGGAGCGAGGCACGCTCCAGAGCGGCACCATCGAATTTGCCAAAATTGTGAATGAAGACGACGCCTACGTACTTTATCTAGACAATGCGGTACTCAAAAATGGCGTGTCCGACCGTGGCATGATTGCTGTTGGCGGAGAGTATGAGGACTATGACATCGACATTAAGAATCTGAAAATTAATGTTACCGGTGAATGTGGGGTTCACAATACCATGAGCGGTCCTTCGGCGTTTACCTGCAAATCCTTGACGGTGGGTTCCGGCTCTAGCAACGGGTTAGAGATTTATTTTCAAGACGACGGCCGACTCAATCTTGAGCAAGGGATACTAAACACAGAGCGTGATGGTGTGCAATTTTACTTTAATGGACCCGATGTTATAGCCGGCTCAGCGCAAAGCGACTATGGTATATATTCGAAAAGCTCCCCTGAGTTGGGCAGCGCGGCTATTTACAATTTTTATAAAGGCTCGCTACTTGCCACGGGTGCCACCGAGGCTGTTAAGCACGCAAGTCAACACACTGAATATAGGCTCTATAACAATAGAGAGAATATGACACTTATTGAGCCGGCGGGTGGTGAGTTTGGCTTCTATGAGGACAAACACTATACATGGCTCGACAGCAACGGACAACCGGCCAAAACGCTCAAGATAGGGCAAACTTATCCCTTGTGGATTGCCGGCCGCCAAGTGGATAATTTCAATCGCGACGATATTCTGGGCGACGGCACGGTGAGCTACGACCCCGAGTCCAATGTGCTCACGCTCGACAATGCCACCATCTATAGCGAGAAGCAGGGCATCATCGCCGACGTGGAGGGTCTCAAGATAAAGGTGAAAGGCACCAATCTCATTGGTACGGTGGCCAGCACTTATACCATTGATTTCAAGGAAAGCCAGGGCGTGGTGCTCGAGGGCGAAGAGGGCAGCACGCTCTCGCTCGAATCGTCGCAGCACCTCTCCGGCATCGGGCTGTTTACCCACCAGCACATCGCCGAGCCCGGTCTTACGATTCGCAACTGCGACATCACGATTCCCGAGAGAGGCCTGATCCAAAACGATAACAACGATGTGCCTCTCATCATTGATAATTCCCGCATTTATATCAATAACGGATATATCCAGACAGCCCCCTCGCTCACGCTCAAAAACTGCCACATCGCCAAGCCGGCAGGCGGCAGGGTGGAAGTGTATGAAATTGTGGGCAGCGATGGCAAGACCTGGGAGGGCGAGCTTGAAATCGTGCCCGGAATTGATGAGTATCCTCTCACCATCGCCGGTGTGAAAGTGACCCAGGAGAATAAGGACAACCTCACGCAAGTGCTCACCGACCGCGGCAGCCTCACGAGCGGCTCAATCACCTTCGACGGCTCGACGCTCACGCTCACCGATGCCGCTTTGAAAACCTATCAAAGCAGCGGCGTAGGCGCGATTCTGCTTGATGGCGACGGCCAGGTACTCGACGACCTCACCATCGACGTGCAGGGAACATGTATCGTGGAGGATATGTCGGTCGCGGGGGCAGGCCTTGTGGTTGGCGGCGCCAAAGGTAACTCGGCGCTTAATGCCACCCTGCGTTTCACCGGCAGCGGCACGCTCACACTGGCCGGTGGCGGGCATGGTCTCTCGGCTTACAACTGCAACTCGGTGAAACTGCTTCTCAACGGTCCGTCGGTGACGATGCTCACTTCGCAATCGACTGATGGTGCCGCGATCAGCTCATCGGGGCTGGAGCGTTTCGACTATGAGATTAATGCCGGACGGCTTACCGCCACCGGCGGAGCTGATGGTTATGCTTGCGTCAACCAGTACTCCAACGACTCGCAGACGGCGAGCATGACGCTGGCCTCAGGCGTGAATTTCATCGATCCGGCCACCGGTGCCACCTTCGGCCCTGCAGTACACGCCAACGAGTCAGGCGGCTACTACCTCTTCTACAGCGTGCTGGATAGTGACAACAAGCCGGTGAACACGTTCACGGTGGGAGTCCCCGAATACGACTTGGTTGTGGCGGGCAACAAGGTCACCGGCGCCAACTGCGGCGACATTCTGGGCGACGGCAAGGTGGTTTACGACCCCGAGGCCAACACGCTCACCATTGCTAACACCACAATAGATGGCGGCGAAACCTATGCGCTCTTCAGCGCCGTTGAAGGACTGAAGGTGGTCTTCACGGGCGAGAACTTCCTCCTCGCGGTGGGCAAAGCCGCTGTGCGTCTCGAGGCCTCGGCCACATTCACCGGCAACAGCGCGTCGTGCGCGGCCGAGCTGGGTGGCAATGGCGCGATTAACGTGGTCAAAGGCACGCTCACCGTCAAGGACATGGCACAACTCACGGCCACCAACACCCGAGATACAGGAATAGGCATCAACGGAGCGATGGGTTATAATGAAAGCGGCAGTCTTGCCTACATCCCCAATCTGGTGATCGACAACTCCCGCGTGGAGATGACGGGTACTTACGCTTGCCTGGCGTTCTTCAACGATCTGCGGCTCACCGGCTGCAAGGTGGTAACCGAAGGCGCCACCTGGAGCGCAAGCCATGGTGGAATGATTGACAGCAGTAACAGGCTATTCAAGGGCACGCTCGTGATTGCGCCTGACGTGGTCGTGTTGCGCGGAGACGTGAACGGCGACGGCGTTGTGAGCGGTGCCGACGTGACGGCCCTCTACGGCTACCTGCTCGATGGCAAAACGGTGGCCGGCGACCCCGACGTGAGTGGAGAGGGTGTCGTGAGTGGCGCCGACGTGACCGCCCTCTACAACCTGTTACTACAATAAAACTAACATAATGCGTAATGCAGTATTATATTATTTCTTTATTTAAAACATTTTATTTTATGAAAAAAGTATTTATGATGATGGTTGCCGCTATGGCAATGACTTTGGTTTCGTGTGGTGGAACAACTAACGGCGGCGGCGACAACGACAGCACCGCAAGTGCCGCAAGTGAAGAAGGCGCGGCGCTCACCGAGTTCACTGTGCTTGGCGGTTTCAACGGCTCGACAGGCAACAATTACAAGGCGTTCGACCGCGGTAAGACTACCGGTTTTAAGTTTGAACTTGCCGGCGAAGGTGAAGAACTTGACGTGACCGCCACTTGCAAGCTCGTGCGCAGCGAAGAGCCCGCCAACGACGTGAACGGCAACACCGAAATCTGGATTAAGTTCTACGAGGACAATAAAGAAGCCGCCAAGATGGAGCTCGTGACCACTCCCGAATCGCAGGAGAAGATTGCCGAATGTATTAAGAACGGCAAGCCCGGCGACGAGGTGGAACTCGTGGCTAAAGCCAAAGTTAAGAAAGCCGACCTGATGAAGATGAACGGCCAAAAGACCAACAACACGCTCGTTTGCCGTTAAAACGGTTTCTTTACACAACGATTATTCAACAACCGCCCGCGGCCACACGGCCCGCGGGCGGTTTCCTTAATCCCAATCGGTTATAGGTTTTTATTCCGAATCGGTCATCCTGCGGCTTGTGTGCGCTTCGTGGTTTCAAGCATTAGCGAGCCTTATCGCGGTAGTGAGTGACGTTCGTCGGGAGGAATTTCCAAAAAAATACTAATAAATGTTAATCGATTGCGGTGGGCCTACTTTTTTTAGTAACTTTGCGACTCGAATTGCGCTTCGAACGATGATTACTAAGCTAATATATTAAAAATGAAGAAATTGAGACCTAACCCGAAAAGCTGTGCATCAATGTGCGCATGCTTAGTGTTAATGTTATTCTTGTCGATGACGACAACGTTGCCCGGCATTGCCCAGGACAGACCTAAACCCGAGAACCAGCACGGCTGGTGGATTGACAAGAATGGTGAAGAGAAGACTTACACCTGGACCGATGCCCAAGGAACGACCCACACCTCGAAAATTACAGAGAAGGCCGAGGACGTGGACCAAATGTTCGCCCTGCTCGCCGCCGTGTATACCGACCCCGAGGTGCCGGGCCAAAACTACCACGATGAGTACCTGAGCGATGGTACCGCCTGCGAATATCAGATTACGCCGCGTTATATCAACTACGAGGAGCACGCTCATCGCAACTTGATTTACTGGGGTCAAAGCAATAATCCCGCGAATATGAATCCCAGCATTTATTCGCGACCCGACATGTTCTTCACGCGTCAAGGTGGCGTTGCCGACGCGCCTAACTGGAGATCGACCTATAAGACGGCCAGCAAATATGGCTGGAGCGCGGCCGACCGCATCTATGCGCCCTGGATACCGCGCGAGCTGTATGGCAGCATCCAGAACCCGGTGGAAGGCATGACGCTGATTCTTGTCGAAATCAAGGAGTCGTGGGACCAAAGCCAGTATGTGCAAAGCCAGGACCGCGCCGTCGACCCGCGCGAGTTTGTGAGCAAGAGCATCAAGTCGATGCAGGTTATTACCGAGTCGCTTCGCATTGACGACGCGGCTAACGATAAAAACAACCCGGGTTATTTGTTCGTGATTAGGGAAATCAGCGCCAACCGCTTCTATTTCCTCTCGAAGGGACGTGCGCGTGCCGCTGACTTCTTCTCGTCGCCCACCTACACCGCCTTCGAGATCATCTCGCCGCGTTTCACCGCCATCGACTCCGAGCGCTTGCGCGGCGGTAACGTGGAGCGCGTGGAGCACGACTGCTACAGCGTGTTCCAGCGTGGCTCGTCCAATGCCCACTATGTCGTTGTCGACGGCGGCGAGGAAGCCACGGTGATCTCAAACCTGTCGCTCTTCATGCCCGACAAGCGCTTTGCCGGCGTGAAATATGACCCCGCCACCAACACAGTGAGCCAGACCTTTGATGACTGGTTGCCCGGCGGACAGTACCTCTACCAACCCAATGCCGAGAAGTATCGCCCCGGCATGCTCCTCTACAAGGCATTCCTCACGGCTACCGCCACGCCGAGCGCCACGGTGAACTACTACGATATCAACCTCAACTGGCGCACCTACTTTGACGCCGAAAAGTTGCAGACCTCGGTGGGCCAGCAGTTCTATGTGTATATCCTCAATGAGACTACCGGCGAGTTCGTCAACCTCACCACCGTGCCCGAGGCCGCTATCGGCGAGACCACACTCCTTAAAAATTGGACTTACCCCTGGCCGCAACGCGAACATGCCCAAAAGTTCACTTACTATGTGTCGGCAAGCCCGTTTGAGACCGATGAGAATGGAAACATCGTTCCGTCGGACATCATGGTGAACACTAACACCGCCACGGTGATTATCCCCGGCACGCAGGAACTGTTTATCAACGACGCTTCGGACCACCGCAGCCGCTTCGCCCTCGACGAGGAGAACGTGGAATTCAACGTGTACCGCAACCGTCCGTTGCTCACCCTCACGAGCGACGACGTGAACACCCACAGCAATGTCACTTACGACTTCTTCCGCACGCATGTGGACGAGAACAGCGACACCCAAGACGAGAAGATTGCCGACATCCGTTTCACCGCTTATGGCATCAGGGCCTACTATAATAATGCGATGGTATTCGATGAGTTCATGCAGTGGACCGAGGACGGCAAACTGATTTCGACCAAAACCGTGCGCAACGGATATTGGTTCCACCTGATCAACCCCGACGGCACCCACCTGGGTTGGCAGGACCAGGAGAATGACGGCAATCGCTACTGGGCTGTGCAGGATGTCATTGTCAACCATACACCTATCCAGCTTACGGCTATCAACGACCACTCCATCAAGATTGATCAACTCGATTTGCCCGAAGGCGCCGAAGTCGATGTCACCTTTGTCTTCGACCCCGCGACTAACCAGCTGCAACTCTACTACAACGCCGACGATGCCGGCGTGACCTCGACGGGCGACATCTACACTTACACCGTGAATTATGTGCCCGAGACCCAGAAGCTGGGCACCGGTGCGGCCGCCGATGGCGATGTGCTCTATTCCGACGACACCTCGACCGACCTTACTTATACCGGTACGGTGAACGTGGGCGGCACGATTCCCATGATTGACCGCTTCACGGCCTCGACCGAGACCAACTCGCACCCCGACAACTATTCCTACCAGCTCAAGATTGGCAACTACGCCGCCAGCAACACTTACGACGTGCCCATCATGAAGAGCTCTACCGAGGTTCGTTTTGCGGGCTTCCTGCCTGAGCAGGTCGATGAAGACCTCACGCGTGAACTGCGCGAGGGACGACAGCTCAAAATCGACTTCGACGTGATTATGGACCGCGAGCGTAACCTCGAAAAGTATAATGTGCACCGCGTGCACGGCAGCGACTACCACACCCACGTGGGTAAGGCCGAGCGCACCAACGGCGACAACCTCTACCTGCTGGGTATCGACCACGCTACCGGCAAGGTGACCGTGGAACTGGGCGCTTATCCCCTTGAGAGCTATTTCAACGGCTGTTCGCTCAGGGTGTGGGACGACAGCGACTACTGCCCCGACGACAATCCAGAGTATGTGACCGAAATTTTTGTGGGTACGCGCAGCTACGACGGCGAGCACGTCCAGAACACTTACGGTACCAACGTGGCCAAAGTGGGTGTGCCTCAGCTCACCTTCACTGGCGAGGCGTTGCTCAAATCTAAATCGTTCGCCGGCAAAACGAGCCAAAAGATGGGATACAAAGTGGGCCTCAAGCTCACCCCCGACCTCACGAAGATGGTGACCGAAGACAAGTCGGTGTACTATTACCGCATTTGGCGTGTGAACGACGACGGCAGCGAGACACTGCTCAACAGCATAGAAAGCGACGGCGAATATGGCGCCACCTTCAGCAAACTCAAGGACAAGTGGCCCGGCGGCGTGAGCGGAAATACCAATATGGTGGAAGTTATTGACGCCTTTATCGCCGACCCCGTTCCCGCGGCCGAGACCGAGGAGGTGTACGACGTCAATACCGGCGAAACGGTGCTTGTGAAGCATGGTGGCAAAAAAGAGATTAATTACATCGCACGCATGTATTCAACCACCGAACCGATTCCCGCGCAAGACCCGTCGCAAACGCCGCGCACGGCGGCCGGCGAAGGCGGTATCTGGCCCGAGGAAGGCGCCGACCACGACTACTATGTGACCGAGAAGAAAGTCACCGTGACGTTTGATGCCGATGTGGCCACCGGTATTGATATGGACCGCCTCGCAATCGACAAGGAAGTGGTGGCCACGCGTTACTACAACCTCCAGGGTATGGAGGCTGAGAAGCCCTTCGACGGTGTCAATATTGTGGTGACGACCTATGCCGACGGCACTACGTCGACCGTCAAGCAATACGTCCGCTAAAAACGACTCTCCCATCCACTGAATTAATAGTTTTTTCATGGAAGAAGATGCCTGTCTCGAATTGCCGAGGCAGGCATCTTTGACTTTCCCCAATACTGGTTGGGATAACGGAAACCGCCCGCGGGCCGTGTGGCCGCGGGCGGTTGTTGAATAATCGTTGTGTAAAGGAACCGTTTAACGGCAGATGAGCGCGTTGTTGGTCTTTTGGCCGTTCATCTTCATCAGGTCGGCTTTCTTAACCTTGGCCTTGCCTACGAATTCCACCTCGTCGCCGGGCTTGCCTTTCTCGATGCACTCGGCAATCTTCTCCTGCGATTCGGGAGTGCTCACGAATTGAATCTCGGCTACTTTCTCGTTCTTGCCCTCGGCGTTCTCGGCGTAGTAAGACATCCAAACCTCGGTGTTGCCGTCAATAGAGTTGGCGGGCTCTTCGCTGCGGATGAGCTTGCAAGTGGCGGTCACGTCAAGTTCCTCGCCTTCGCCGGCAAGTTCAAACTTGAAGCCGGTGGTCTTACCATAGTCGAATGCCTTGTAGTTGCTGCCGGTGGTGCTGTTGAAGCCGCCGAGCACAGTGAACTCGGTGAGCGCCGCGCCTTCCTCGCTTGCGGTGCTGTCGTTGTCGCCGCTACCCTTGGCGTTGTTGTCACACGAAACAAAAGTCATGGCCATGGCGGCCACCATCAGTAAGAAAAACTTTTTCATAAAAAATAATAAATTAATTAAGAGTTAATAAAAAAGAGTACTATTAGTTTTGTTGTTATGTGAGTTTCTTCATTTCTTTTCGCAAGCAAAGATATGCTATTTGTTTTAAATAATCAACAAATTTGCCGAAAAAAGCATTTTTTCGCGCAAAAATGCGCGAAATGATAATATTGGGATAAAAAATGCTCAGGAGTGGCGTAGCACGCTACTTGAATCTTCTTGTCGGCCGAAATGGCTCGAGGCGGTTGAGTGATGTCGGTGTCAGGCCTGAGAGTCCTGGTGGTCGCGCTGGTACTGCGACGGGGTGACGTGAAGCATTTTCTTGAAGGCGCGGGTGAAGTTGGGGGTGTCGTTGTAGCCACACAGCTCGGCCACTTCGTTGACGCTAAGCTCGGGGTGGTTCTCGAGCAGGTGGCGCGCACGCCCTATGCGCACACGCAGGATGAATTCCTGCGTCTTTTCGCCGGTGATGGCCTGTAACCGTTGACGTAACTGAAACGTGCTTAAATTCATTTCGGCGGCCAGCGCTTGCGCGTCGAGTCTCTTTTCATCAATGAGCTTGCCGACGGCGGCGGTCGCCTGCTTGAGCAGGTCGCTGTCTTCTTGCGGCATGTCTTTCTTGGCGAGCGCGTTGTCGAGCTCGAGGTGAAGCTGGCGGTATTCTTTTCTCAGTTCCTCGAGGTGCTCGTTGAGCCGCATGTTTTCTTGTCTTTGCCGGCGGTTGCGCTGTCTCATTTTCCACCAAATGAAGGCGGCGATGAGGATGAGTAGCAGTGCCACGCCCACGCCGATGATGATGGCATTGCGTTTCGACGCTTTCTCGGCCTGGTTTTGCGCCTGCAGCACTTCGTTGCCGAGCAGGGCGTTGTGCATGCTCAAGCTCATGGCCGCGTCTTGGTTGTAGATGGAATCTTTGAGCTCCTTGTAACGTTCCATCTCGCGCAGGGCGGCCTCGGGGTCGCTGTCTTTGAGGGCGCGGTAGAGGCCATATCGCGCGTGGCTCTCGTTGTAGATGTCGTGCAGTTGGGTGAGGATTTTGAGCGCTTTGTCGAAGTAGGAGGCGGCTTGCGCGGGGTCGGCGGGCGTTTTGTCGAGCAGTACGTAGCCCAGCTGGTTGTAGCCGATGGCCAGCGACTGGTAGTCGCCACATTCCTTGAGCACCGGCAGCGACTCGCGCAAGGCCTGCTCAGCCTCGTCATATCGCTTGAGCCAGTGTAGCGGCGCGGCCATTTGCGACTGCCGCATGGCGGCCTTGTCGGTGCGTCCCAGAGCCACCTCCATGCGGTAAGCCTCACGCGCGTAGTCGAGCGCTTTTTCTTCCTTTCCCATCGAGTGGTACACTTCGCACGCCATGCCCATGAGGGTGGCCAGTCGTGCCGGGTTGTCCACTTTTTTGCTTTCCTCGATGCCTTTGAGCACAAACTTCTCGGCTTGCTCGGGTTGACGGGCACCCATGTAGATGGCGGCCAGCGTGTTCAGGCTGCTGCTGATGCGGTCATGGTCACCGCTGGCGCGGTCGAGACGGTGGCACTGGTGGGCATATTTTGCGGCATTGGGGAAGTCGGCCACGCGAATATAGGTGATGGCGAGCAGGTTCAGGCAGTCGGCCTCGCCATTGCGGTTGTTGCCGGCCTGGAGCAGTTTGAGCGATTTGAGTCCGTATTCCTCGGTGAGCTTATATTGTTGCGTGTCGTAGAACCATTCGGCGGCCCAGTACCACACTTGCTCGCGCAAAGTGTCGACGGGTGTGTCGGCTTTCATTGCGGGCGGTGTGTCGAGGAATTCCTCACTCTTGAGAAGGTCGAAGAAGGCGGTGGCGGTGGTAACCGTCGGTTTGGCGTTGAACTGCGAGAGGGCGTCTTCCACATCTCCTGCCTGGGCACCGAGTTGCGCCACTGCCAACGCGATAAAGATGCAACAAGCCTTGATACGGGTCATAAGAATATTTGTTTTAGGGTACAGGAAAAGAATATTGCGGTTAGAATGGTTGGGAATTACGGTCGGCGGCCGTAGCGTGGGTGAGCGCGTGAGAGTCGAGGCGGCCGAGGTCGGCGTAGCTGTAGTACTTGCCACCGCGGCACACGATGATGTGGTCCACGAGGTTAATGCCCACGGCGCGGCACCCCTCGAGCACGCGGCGCGTGAGGGCATCGTCGTCGGCACTGGGCATGGCGCGGTCGCTGGGGTGGTTATGGGCCAGGAAAATACCCTCGGCGAGCCGCTCGAGGGCACGCCGCAAGATGATTTTCACGTCGCCCAGCGTGGAGCCGGTGCCGCCGCTACTCACGCGGATGCGGTCGGTGACGCGCATGGCGCGGTTCACGGTGAGAATCCACAGCTCCTCGTGGTCGAGGTCGCACAGGTAACGTCGCAGCACATTATAGGCGTCGCGGCTTGTGGTGATGGAGGGCATTTCCTCGAACGGCTCGCTTTGGTAGCGTCGCGCCAGCTCGATGGCGGCGAGGATTTCGATGGCTTTCACCTCGCCCACGCCGCGGTATCGGTTCATCAGGTCGGTCACGCTACGCCGCGCGATGTTGTAGATTTTGCCGTCGTGGTCATTGAGAATGCGCTGGCACAGGGTCACCACATTCTCGCCGCGCGAGCCGCTGCCGATGATGGCGGCCAGCAGTTCGGCGGGCGTGAGTTTGTCGAATCCCAACTTGAGCGCTTTCTCGCGAGGCCGGTCGTCAAGGGCCAGGTTGTCCTTGAGGTTCATGCTCGCTACCGGCGTTGTGTTTTGTTCGTGTTCCATCATTTTCCTTTACGCATGGCGATTTCTTCTTGCTCGTCGCGGCCGTGCCTCAAGAGAATTTTCCACGTCCACGCCTTGAGGAAGCCCCAACCGTAGGAGCACAGCATCACCAGGCTTGCCGGCACGGCGAGCAGGGCGACGCCCACGTGGCGGGTGCGTGCGAGCGCGTCGACAAAAAGCGCCAGCAGGTAAGCGGCGAGCGGCACGATGGCACACCATTGCCAGCACAGTGCCAGCACGATGAGCGTGAGCGTTCCCAGCAGGAACACCGCAGGCAGGCAATGCACGAGTTTGAGCGACTTGGGGTATAGCAGCTTGAGCGTAATGCGCGACATCCCGAAGACGTAGGTCTGCCGGGCGAATTTCGCCAGGTTCACGCGCCGCTTGTGGTAAACGAAGGCCTCACGGATGAGGGTGATGGAGAAGCCGGCCTCGCGGATGCGCGTGCTCATGTCAATATCCTCGCTAAACATTTCGCGGAAGCCGCCCACCCGGTGCCACACCTCGCGTGAATATCCCATGTTGAACGAGCGCGGCGTGAACTTCTCAAGTTGTACCTTGCCGCCGCGAATCCCGCCCGTGGTCAAGAACGAGGTCATGGCATAGCTGATGGCCTTTTGCGTGACGTTGAAGTTGGGGGCAGCCGCGTCGGGTCCGCCGAAGCAATCGACATATTTCTTTTTAAGCGCTTTCTTGAGGGTGGCGAAGTAGTCGGGCGGAATGACGCAGTCGCTGTCGAAGAAGATGAAGTAGGCGCCATTAGCGCGCTCGATGCCGAAGTTGCGCGCAATGCTGCGTCCCTCGTTAGCCTTGTGGAAGTAGCTCACCTTCACCTTGTCTTTGTAGTCCATGACCACATCGTAGCAGCGCTCGGTGGAGCCGTCCTCGACAATGAGTACCTCAAAGTCCTGGTCGGTCTGCTTGGCGAGGCTCTCAAGTAGGTCTTTCACCTCCTTGGGGCGATTGTAAACGGGAACTATGACCGAGAAATAAGCCATTATTATTGATGTTTTCGAGTTGACAAGTTAATACTTTTTAGTTAGAAGGCGTAGAATTCGAAGGGACAAATCATGCCTAACTCGCGGCTCAGCAGATTGACGCGGCAACGCTCCTTGAGCCAGCGGGCGCCTCCCTCGGTGCTGCGCTCGTGCTGCGGCACGTTAATCTGCACGGCGATAACGAGTTGTCCGTGGAAGAGTTTCATTTGGGCGCCTTTGAACGATTCGAGCGAGGTGGCGTCACCGTTGCACATTCCCACGAGACTGCATCCAAGCGTGCTGGCAACCTCTATTGTCTGGTCGCCGTTGGGCACGAGGTTGCCGTCCTTGTCAACGAGGCTCACGGTAATGAAGGCGATGTCGTCGTTGCTGTGGAAGTCGGTGTCAAAAAGCTCGCATTTGAGGCTGTGGGGTTCGCCGGCGGTTTTGATGATTTCCTCCTGGGCTGCGTTGCCCAGCTCGTCGTAGGCCACGACCTTGATTTCGCCCGGCTCATAGACCACGTTGCGCCAGCGCAGGCGGTAGCGGTCGAGCCGCGTGCCGGGCTGCTTGGTGAGCCGTCCCTGGCTCTTGCCGTTGACAAAGAGTTCGGCGCTGGGATAGTCGGTATAGCAATACACGGGCGTCACTTGTCCCTCTCGTCCGGGCCACGTCCAGTGAGGCAACAGGTGCAGCGTGTGGTCCTTCTTGTTCCAGTGGCTGCGGTACAGGTAATAGCGGTCCTTGGGGATGCCCGCCAGGTCGACGATGCCATAATAGCTGCTGCGCGAGGGCCAGTAAGCGTCGTAGGGGGTGGGCTCGCCCAGGTAGTCGAATCCTGTCCACACAAATTCCCCCACGGTCCACGTGAAGTCGTCCTGGAGGCGCCAGTCATCGTCGGGCAGGTTGCTCCACCAGCAGTGCTCCAGGTCATAGCCCGAGCACTGGCCGTTGTCGTAGGCCTTTCCAATGGCCACCGTGTCGGGGAACATGTATTCGCCGCGCGAGCTCACCGTCGAGGCGGTCTCCGAGCCCAGCAGGAAACCTTGCGGCAGCTGCGGGAATGTCTCCTCATAGCGGTGTGTGCGGTAGTTATATCCCGGCACGTCGGCCTGGAAGGCGAAACCGCTCTTGATGTCGGCGTCGGGATTGTCCATTCCGCAGGTGACCATCCTCGTGGGGTCAAGCTGGTGGCACCATTCCACGAGTTCGTGATAGCGCTGCGCGCCCTCCTCTTTCCATTGCTCGGGGATTTCGTTGCCCACGCTCCACAAGATGATGCTGGGGTGGTTGCGGTGGTTCATGATGAGGTTGTGGATGTCTTTTTTCCACCACTCGTCCCAAAAGCGGTTATATCCGTTTTTCACCTTAGGGTCTTTCCATCCGTCGAAGCTTTCGGCCATCACCATCAAGCCGAGGCTGTCGCACAGCTCCATTTGCCATGTCGAAGGCATGTTGTGCGACGTGCGGATGGCATCGGCACCCATGTCCTTCATGATTTTAAGCTGGCGTGCCAGTGCCGACTTGTTGATGGCGGCTCCCAAAGGACCCAGGTCGTGGTGCAGGCACACGCCCTTGATTTTGCGTGTGACTCCGTTGAGCTGGAATCCATGCTCGGGCGTGAACGAAATCGTGCGCACGCCCAGTTTGTAGCTTTTTGTGTCAACTGTGTTCTTTTTCTTGTCGATGAGCGATAGCGTCACGGTGTAGAGGTTGGGATGTTCGGGCGACCATAGCTTGGCCTGCGGAATTTCCACCTCGAAGTGGCAAGTGCCGTCGGGCGCCACCACCGCTTTGCCAAGCAGGTTTTGCCGCCGCATGTCGCTGCCGTTGTTGGCGCTCACGGGGATGGAAAAGGTCACGTTGTATTTGTCGCCGGCTTTCACACCGTTCACTTTGGTGTCGATGCTTACCTTGGCAGTGCCGTTCGTCACATCGAGGGTGCGCAGGCAAGTGCCCCAAGTGTCGAAGGCCACGTTGCCCGTGGTGATAAGCGTCACCGGGCGGTAGAGTCCCGCGCCCGGATACCAGCGGCTGCTCTCCTCGAGGTTGGTGAGGCGCACTTCGAGCTCGTTGGGCGTGCCGTCGGCGTGGATGAACGGCGTGGCGTCGACACGGAAGGCGTTGTAGCCGTAGGCCCAGCGTCCGGCCTCGCGTCCGTTGATAAACACCACGGGCTCGCTCATGGCGCCGTCGAAGAGCAGTTCGGCCTTTTGTCCGGCCGGCACGGTGAATGTGGTTTTATAAGTGCCGGTCCCTATCCAGGGCAGCGAGCCGCTACGCCCGCTGTGCTCGGTGGCGACGTCCTCGCCGTTTTCTTTGATAGCGACGGTCTGCAGGTCCCATTTTTTATCAAAAGGTCCGGCGATGGCCCAGTCGTGGGGCACGCTTACGGTTTGCCACTCGACGCCGTCGCGGCTGAATTGCCAGTTGTGGCTCAATAACTGCTCGTTACGCTGTGCGGTGGTGGCCAGGGCCACAGTAGCCAGCAGGAGGGTGATGAATCTTCTCATGTGCGGTAGTTAATTAGGGTTTGCGACGCGGATAATCCTTGCGCCCGAAAGTGCAAAGATAACGATTTTTATCGAAAGGTCGCATGTTCGCTCGGGTGTTTTTGCAAAAAAATGCGCACGTTTGGGCACGTTTCGGTCAAGGCCCACTCGGGCCTCTTGCTTATTCCGCCTTTTTGTACTAACTTTGCGTCATTGTAAAACCTGATGACCGATTTCGGGTTGAAAAAACTATTATTTGACGATTATGAACGATTGGGCTGAACACATGCATTGCGCCATTACGGTGTGTGACAACGAGGGCACGGTGATATATATGAACGAGCGCTCGCGCGAGACATTCAACAAGAACGGGGAGAGCATGGTGGGCAAGAATCTGTTCCCTTGCCACCAGCAACGCTCGCAGGACATGATTCGCCACATGATGCAATCCGACACCACCAACTGCTACACCATCAGCAAGAACGGGGTAAAGAAGATGATTTTCCAGTCGCCTTGGAAAAACGACGAGGGGCGTGTGCGGGGCATGGTGGAAGTATCGATTGTCCTTCCCGACGAAATTCCGCACTACCAGCGCTGACGGGTGTAAGCCCTTTTTACGTGAGATTAACGGCGCAGTTGCCAAAAAGCGACGGCGGCCGCTGCCGCGACGTTGAGCGAATCGACGCCGTGGTGCATAGGTATGCGCACCACATGGGTGGCCGCGGCGATGGTCGAGTGGGGGAGACCGTCACCTTCGGTGCCCATGACGATGGCGAGGCGGTCGACGGCGGCAAGCCGCGGGTCGTCGAGGGGAATGCTGTCGCGGGTGAGCGCCATGGCCGCTGTCTCAAATCCCAGGCGGTGCAACGTGTCAAGTCCTCCCTCGAGTCGTGTCCAGGGCACAAGGAACACCGAGCCCATCGAAACCCTCACGGCGCGCCGGTTGAGCGGGTCGCATGCCGTGGGCGTGAGTAGCACGGCATCGATGCCCATGGCGGCCGCCGAGCGGAAGATGGCGCCGATGTTGGTCGTGTCGCTCACATCATCGATGACCACCACGCGGTGGGCATCGCGGCACACCTGTTCCACGGTGGGCAACACAGGGCGTCGCATGGCGCACAGCACGCCACGCGTGAGCGTGTAGCCCGTGAGCGAGGCCAGCAACGGTCGCTCGCCGGTGTAAACCGGAATGTCGCCGCAACGGGCGATGATGGAGGCCGCGTCGCCCTCGATGTGCCGCCGCTCGCACAAGAGCGCCAGCGGCTCCATTCCCGCGTCGAGCGCCACGGCTATCACCTTGGGACTCTCGGCGATGAAAATGCCGTTGCCGGGTTCCAGACGATTGCGCAGCTGAGCCTCGGTGAGTGTGGCGAACATGGCCACACGCGGGTCGTTGAGGTCGGTGATTTCAATTGTGGCCATAGCGTCAAGACAGGTATTTTTGCTCCACCTCATCGAGGATGGCGTTGAGCTGGGCGAGGGTGTCGGCGCGAAGCATGGCGATGCGTGTGGGGCGGAAGTCGCGGATGCCCTTGAACAATGGTGTGGCGGCGAGATGGCGGCGGATGTGGAGAATACCGCGGTACTCGTCGATGCGGTCGACGCTCTCGGTGATTTGGCGCCTGAGTAGCGCCATCTTTTCGGCATTAGTGATAACGGCCTCCTCGCCGGTGGCCATGAAATGCTTGATTTCGCTGAATACCCAGGGACGGCCTATCGAGGCGCGCCCTACCATCACGGCGTCGACACCATAGCGGTTGAAGCGCTCCACGGCCTGCTGCGGCGTGGTGATGTCGCCGTTGCCAATGATGGGAATTGTCATGCGCGGATTGTTTTTCACTGCACCGATGAGCGTCCAGTCGGCCTCGCCGGTGTAGAGCTGCGAGCGCGTGCGCCCGTGGATGGTGAGGGCCTTGATGCCGCAGTCCTGCAGCTGCTCGGCCAGCTCGACGATGATTTTGCTGTTGTGGTCCCAGCCCAAGCGCGTCTTGGCCGTGACGGGAATGTCAACGGCCTTGACGACTTCGCGGGTAATCTCGAGCATGAGCGGAATGTTGCGCAGCAGTCCCGAGCCTGCCCCTTTCGAGGCTATTTTCTTGACGGGGCACCCGAAGTTAAGGTCAATTACATCGGGGTGAGCCTCGGCGGCGATGCGCGCGGCCTCGACCATGGGGCCGAGCTCCTTGCCGTAGATTTGAATGGCGGCAGGCCGCTCGCTCGGGTTGATGGTCATCTTGCGCAGGGTGCTCTCGATGTTGCGGATGACAGCGTCGGCGCTCACAAATTCGGTGTAGACCATGTCGGCCCCCTGCTCGCGGCAGATGGTGCGGAACGAGACGTCGGTCACGTCTTCCATGGGCGCCAACAGCACGGGGCGTTCGCCCAAGTCGATGTTTCCTATCTTCATTGCAAATTCAACTGAATTGGCTTGTTGATATCTGATTGTTAATGAATTGCCTTGTCATTTCTTTTTTTTGACGCTCCACCCGAATCGCCCTATCGCCTCGCCCAGCTCGAAGTACTCGCCGTGGCAGTAGGCGATGAGGCCGGCGCGCTTGAAATCGAAAGCGCCCGTGGCCGGGTCGAGGTAACGGTCGTCGGCGATGACGTTCACCACCTGCGCCAGAAACATGTCGTGGGTACCCAGCCGCATGATGTCGCGCACACGGCACTCGATGCTCATGGGAGCCTGTTCGATGTAAGGGGCCGCCACCTTGATGCCCTTGACGGGCGTGAGGCCCGTTTCGCGCCACTTGTCGTAGTCGCGGCCCGAACGCACGCCGCACCAGTCGGTAGCCCGCGCCATCTCGCGCGTGGTGAGGTTAAGCGTGAAAGCCATGTGCCGCGACACGATGGCGTGGCTGTGGCGCTCGGGGCGGATGGAAACGTAGCACATGGGCGGGTCGCTGCACACGGTGCCCGTCCAGGCTGCCGTGAACAGGTTGTATTCTTGCGGCTCGTCGCCACAGCTCACGAGCACCGCCGGCAACGGATTGAGCATCGTTCCCGGTCGCCAAAGGAGTTTCGCCATGACCTTATTTTTCCTTCTTGGCGCGCAGGCACGACACGGCGAAATAGGTGATCAGTGCCAGATAGACCACTACGGCGAGCACGTTCGAGGCACTGTCGCTGAGCGGACTCTGATAGCTGAAACCGCCAAAGCGCATTCCGGCGCTCACCACACCCATCAGGGCACCACCGGCGATGAAGCCGCTGGCGATGAGCGTGCCGCGGTCGGCGCGGGCTTTGTTCAGCGCGGCGTCTTTGCTGCGGCTGCTCACAAACCAGCTGATGGCGCCGCCAATGAGCAACGGGGCGTTCAGCTCGATGGGGATGAACATACCCAGCGAGAAGGCGAGGGCAGGCACGCCGAGCCAGTTGAGCAGGCAGGCCAGGATGGCGCCCATGATGTAGAGTAACCACGGTGTCTCGCCGCCGTTCATGAGCGGGTCGATGACGGCCGCCATGGCATTGGCCTGCGGTGCCACCAGGGCGTTGTCGCCCGTGAAACCGTACACCTTGTTGAGGATAATCATCACGCCGCCCACGGTGGCCGCGCTCACCAGGGTGCCCACGGCTTTCCAAGTCTGCTGCTTGGCGGGCGTTGACCCCAGCCAGTAGCCGATTTTCATGTCGGTGACCATGCCGCCGGCCATCGACAGCGCGGTGCACACCACGCCGCCTATCACCATCGAGGCCACGATGCCGCTGGGACCGTTGAGGCCCACAGCCACAAAGATGCCGCTGGCGATGATGAGCGTCATGAGCGTCATGCCGCTCACGGGGTTGCTGCCCACGATGGCAATGGCGTTAGCCGCCACGGTGGTGAACAGGAAGGCGATAATCACCACGACAAAGAAGGCCACGATGGTCTGCATGAGGTTGTGGATGACGCCCAGGTAGAAGAAGACGAAAGTCACCAGCAAGGCGGCGCCCAGTGCGAAAACGAGCGCTTTCATTGAGATGTCGCGCTGCGTGCGCACCGGCTTCTCTTCCTGCTCGTCGCTTTTCTTGAACGACTTGCCGGCGAGGCCCACGGCGCTCTTGATCACGCCCCACGACTTGATGATGCCGATGATACCGCTCATGGCGATACCGCCAATGCCGATAAAGCGCGCGCCGCCCTTGAAGATTTCTTCGGGCATCGCGCCTGACAGCTCGGGATTGGTGCCCATCAGGGGAACGACAATCCACCAGATGAAGGCGCTACCGGCAAAGATGATGAAACTGTAGCGAAGACCCACGATGTAGCCCAAGCCCAGCACGGCCGCGCCGGTGTTGACCTTGAACAGCATCTTGGTGCTTGTGGCCAACTGCTGCATGGCGGGAATGGCCGTGGTGCTGAGCACCTCTTTCCACCACCCGAAGGTCGACAGAATGAAGTCATACAAACCGCCCACAATACCGGCTACGAGCAGCGGCAGGGCCTGCGAGCCGCCCTTTTCGCCGCTCACCAGCACCTGGGTTGTCGCGGTGGCCTCGGGGAACGGGAACTTGCCGTGCATGTCCTTCACGAAGTATTTGCGGAAGGGGATGAAGAACAAGATGCCCAGCAGGCCGCCCAGCAGCGAGCTGAGGAACACCTCCAGGAAGTTGACGGTAATCTCGGGATATTTCGCTTGAAGGATATAGAGCGCGGGAAGCGTGAAGATGGCGCCGGCCACCACGATGCCGCTCGAGGCGCCTATCGACTGGATGAGCACGTTCTCGCCCAGCGAGTTCTTGCGACCGGTGACGCTCGCGATGCCCGCCGCGATGATGGCGATGGGAATGGCCGCCTCAAACACCTGGCCCACCTTCAGGCCCAGATAGGCCGCGGCGGCACTGAAAATGATAGCCATGACAAGACCCAACGACACCGAGTAGGGCGTCACCTCGCGGTATTCGCGGTTGGGCCGCATTACTGGCACATATTCTTCACCCTCCTTGAGCTCGGTGAAGGCGTTGTCGGGAAGACCCTGAGCGGGGGCTTCGCTCTCCACGGCTTCGAGTGGCCGTTGAGCCGCTTGCTCGTGGGTGACAGCCCGGCCACTGTTGTTCTTTTGTTGTTCCATAAAGAAAATTGACTATTTAATGCGTTAAAATTATGTTTCAAGCCGCAAATATAAGCAAAAATCCCCAACCACGCAAATGCGCGCCGCGGCAACCGAATTTCAGTAAACTGATTGCGGGAGACCCGAAAAATACTTAACTTTGCGCATCGAAACAACAAAATAGATTTAATCATGAACACGAAAAACGAAACACCCCAAGATGACCGACACCCCCGTTTTAGCTTGCGCGCCGCGCGAATGATGTTGATTTTGTGGGCACTTGTAGCGTGGGCTTGCGACAACGCGAAGGAAGAGCCGCCGGTGCCGCCGGCACCGGTCGACGATATCGTCTACTTTGGCGGTGGCGTCACATTCAGCGACAAGAGCCGGGGTGATTACCGGTGCGAGCCCAAGTATGAGATTTTTGACCATTGCTTCGAGATGATTGACGGCCACTGGTATGCGCTGGAATTTAATGCCAATTATGCGGGAGGATCGGATGTGAACCTTATCGTTGACGGACAAAAGAAAGAAACCATCTTGACCGATTGCTACAGCGTGAAAGACGCCTTTACCTATGTGAAAGACAACAAGCTTCACGCTTATATCTTCTATTTTGAAAGTGAAGATAAGTACCGCGGTGTGGAGTATGCCGACGGAAAAATTAAAAGTTTGGGCGAACTGCAGCCTTTCGACCGCATACTCTTCCTGAGGGAGGACCACGGCGATATCTACACGATGTGGACTTTAAATACCCCCAACTTCTTGGAGGTCGGCAATATCGTTATTTTGAAGAACGGCACTCCAATCGATGAGCGCGTTAACTTGCAAGAGGGAACATCGCTCTACCGGATGTGGGATATGGAAGTGGAAAACGGGAACGTGTACACCTTCTTTACGCTCAAGGGTGACTACTATACCGAGGGCGGGTACTATGCGGTGGGTGGCCGGAAGTATAAAACGACCGGACTCACTAATCCGTGCTATGGCCAGGTGAGCGATGGCGAGGTGATAATCGAAGGGTATAACCAGCAGCCGGGCTGGATTAAGTCGCTGCTGTGGAAGGACGGGAATACACGTGGAATATTGGCGGGCATGCCGGTTGTGTCGCCCCGGGGCCTCAAGGTGGTGAACGGCGATGTGTATTATCTTGTGACTTGTTTCGATGAGCGAAGTAGAGAATCGGCTTCGACAATGTATAAGAACGGCGCGGTGATAGGAAGTTTCCCCAATGAATTTTCGGGCTTCAAGGTGCTGTGAGATAATTGTAGAGGCGCGCCATGATTTTGGCGCGCCCCTATTGATCTTGCGGTATCTATGGCCTACTTTATTACTTTGGAAATTACCACCGTGCCGTCGCTGTGGGTGGTGCGGACGATATTCACGCCGTTGAATGGCTTGTCGGCGGTCACGCCCATGAGGTTGATGTATTCAACACCGGTGACTTCGGCGGCACACTCGGCGCGACCGATATCGGTCGACTGTGAGCGGAAGTTGGCGGTGACAAGCACGTCGCTGGCGGGCATTGTGAAGCTGAGCTCGCCGCCGCGGGTCTTGAACAACGTGGTCTCCTCGCCGGTGCTCACGTTGGTGAGCAGCACGCTTTCAATCTCAAATCCCTCGGCAGGCTCGGCAACCAGTGTCACGGTTTCGCCCTCTTGCGACTTGTTGTCGACGATGCCGCTGAGCAAATCGATGCTGCCGCTACCCTCGGGCTGACACAAGGTGTTGACAAGATAACTTTCGGCCTGCTTGTAGAGCCACACGCGACCATTGGGGTCGTTGCTGATGCTCTTGAACATGAACTGCTCGTTGTCGTAGTCGTAGCGAATCGTCTTGGAGGAACTGCCCACATTCTTGAACCAACACAAGTAGTTGTACTCGGTAGCGCTGATATACATGATGGCGCGGCCGTAGTCGTTGGGGGTCGACGTCACTGTGACGTTGTCGCCCTGTCCGCGCAGATAGCCGTTGGCGGGCTTGAGCCATGCCACGGTGCGGGTGTTGCTGCCGATGACCGAGTCCTTCACGCCGGCCATGCGAATCACCATGGCGTTGCCGTCAACCTTGACGCGGGTTTTGCTGTCGTTTAACCATTCAACGATGGGTGTGGCCGGAGGCGTGATGTCTGCAGCTTCTTTATAGCGCATTGCCTTGTCGTTATACTGGCTCACAATCACATAACTCTTTCCGTCTACGATTTGGCTCCGCTGGGTCACCAGTTCGTAGATGTCGCCTTCGTTTTTCTCGTAGGTGATGTCGATCGACGCGAAGCGCACGCCGCGGCCTTTCACGGCGAAGTTAAGGCTCATCGACTCACCTTGCCAGGTCCCCGTGAAGTCGTTGGCGGTATAGGAACCGGGATTGTCGGGGTGGGTGTGATTGGCAAACAGGGTGATGGTCGACGGTCCCCAGTGCTTGGCGTCGAGGTCACCCTCCACGGCGTTGTCGAGGCAGTGGAACACAATCTTCTTGATGACGTAGTTGTACGACAGCACGGTGAAGTTGGTGTTGGGGTTAGCGAGCAGGTATTCCACATTGTTCATGCCGCCGGTCATCGTCAGGATGATGCCGTCTTTCACTCCGTAGTAAACGGTGCTGGCTTCGGAATACTCGCCCTCATCACGCGAGATGGTGATGGTTCTCTCGCTTGCGAAAAATGGTGCGGCTATCGCAAGTAATAGGATAGATGTAATGATTCTTCTCATAATAAACCCTTTTTTAAGAACATGCTTTTGCGTGAAATTATTTTGATATCGCAAAATTATATAAAAAAATGGAATAAATTCTTGAATTGTTATAAAAAATATAGTTATGCCCATTTTTTGTTTTTTTAGGGTGTGGCTTGGTGTGTTTGATAAAGGGTGTGCCAAAATTCACATTGACACACCCTCGTCTCAGGTATTTATCATCGTATGGGAAGATTATTGGGCAAAGATTTGATATGTTTGTTTCATCGTGTTGATAATGACGGTGATGGAATTGCAGTTCTTGAAGTTCCAGGCGTTTTTGCCACCGATGATATAATTGCCATAGTCGCTATTGCTGCCGTTCACTTCGGGACGCATCACTTGGTCCCAGAAGTTGCTGGAGCCATAGGCCGCCCTGGGAGCGATGGCAAACCATTCGTCGGCCTTGGGCGTGAAGGTGATGGAGTGGACGTATGGGTCACTGGAATCCTGGATAAAAGGATAGTCGATGTTTGTGGAACTCCAGTCGTTCACAGTGCCAATGATGTAGTAGTCATTAACGGCATTGACCTCGGTCACATCGCCTGCGATGCTCAATGTCATGTTGGCCTTGTCGAGGGTGAGGGTGAACTCGCCACCGCTCGGGATGAAGATAGTGTTTCCGCCGTCCTCATACTTGGCGAGGCTAATATATCCCTTATTCTCATTGGTGACCATGAAGTCGCCATCGGCGACGGCACCGATGCGATAAGGCAAAATCCCTTCCCAATCGTCGGCACTATCGAGAAGCTTAGTGGTGAAGCCGAAGTAGGTGTCACCCTCATGATTGATGGTGGCGGTATAGACTTTCCGCGAGCTGTCGTACGTCATTTGGAGGCCCTGGTTAGTGGCCCATCCGCCGGCGGGGTCGCCCATGATATAGAGCTTATCGACGGGCTTGTCATCGAGCAAGATGTTATAGAGGGCAGTCACGTCGGCACCACTTATCACGCCGTCGCCGTTGACGTCGCCATCGCCGTTGGGCGTGATGCCGTCGAGCAGTGTGTTGTAGAGTGCGGTCACGTCGGCACCGCTCACCACACCGTCGCCGTTGACGTCGCCTTGCTCAAAGCTGGAACCCTTGACGGTAAAATAGATGGTAAAGACTTGGTTATCGTTGCGATAGAAGATGTGATTGTTGCCGTCCCAGCCCACGAGGTTGAACTCAAAGGCGTAGGTCTTGCCCGGGGTGAGGCCTTGGAGCAGGTTCATGTTGGTGTTGGCCGACCACTCGCCGTCCTCGGTGTGCTGGTCGGTGAGGTAAATCTGGCTCCATCCTTGTGGATCCTTGCCGAGCTCGTAGATGTGGTAGTCGATCCACATCGATTCCAAGAGGCTTTCATCGTCGATGGCCCAGGCCGAAATCTTGTTGATTTTGAACTCGCTCACCTCGCCCACGTTGTCGCCGTTAAGCTCGTTGTGGTCTATATAGCGGTCATCGGTCTCGCCGTTGAAGGTGGAGTTGATGATAAGGCTCACAATTTGCGGCGCGCTACTGCCGCCCATGGAGAAGTAGAACTTCAGATCATTGTTGTCGTCCTTGCCAAAGAAGTGGTACTTGCCGTTGTTGTCGATGGCTTGGATCATGAATTGCAGTACGTAGTCGCCACCGTAGGAGTAGTTCTGGAGCAGGTCGAAGTCAAGCTTCTCGCCCATGTAAATCCACTCGCCCTCGTCCTCAAACCAGCGAGTGGCGTTGATGCGGCCCCAGCCGTCGTTGCCGCCCACGGGATAGACCTTATACTGGATTGACATGTCGTTGACGCTGATGCCGTCGGCACAGGTGATGACGACGTCGAAGTTGTCGAGCGTGAGCGTGCTGAGCTCGCCCAGCTGGTTGGTGCCGCCGTAGAAGCCGTTGGGGGTAAAGCCGTATTCAAGCCAGTCGTTGCCGTCGCGCACGATGGTCATCGAGCCTGAGATGAACTCCACGTCCTTGGGCGCGTTGCTGTCGCCCTTGGTGAATTTGAGCTTGTAGTTGCTGCCGCCGTTGCTGTAATAGAACTTGTTGCCGCTCGTGTCGGTGCCTTCGACATAGAACTCGAAGATGTAAGTGTCGCCCACATTGAGGTCTTCAAGAATGTCGACGTCGAGGCCTTCCACACCCCACTCGTTGGTGCGGATCATCGTGCCGCCGATGCTACGCCATCCATCGGGCGTGCGAGAGGCTTTATAGACTGTGCCCACGAGGCTCACGTCCTGCACGTTGCCGGTTGTTTGCGCCACATATCCGTTGATGATGAAGGTGGCGTCGGTCTCGGTGCCACCGTCGGTGAGGTCAATCACGGGCATTCCGCTCGAGGGAATGTCTTGCACTTGTGTGCCATCGTCCATCGTCACCGTCACTTGAAGGCCGTTGAAAGACGCTGCTCGTGCTTGTGTGCACATGAATAACGCACACAGAACCATGTTCAGTAAGAGTAATTTTTTCATCATTGTTTGAGTTGGTGTTTATTGATTTGTAAATTTGATGCAAATTTAAACAAACCAAATATTTTTTACAATAAATATTTAAGATTTTTAAATAAAACTACCACAAAGGGTGGTGAATTGTTATTTGCGGTGGGGTTCTGTAGCTGGCGTAGCTTGATAGGTGATTATGACGCCAGTTAGGTTTTTCATCTTTTTTACCCTTGCCGGGCGTTTTTGCCTTTACCGCAGCAATGGGCGAGGATAGTGCCCAAAAATATTAGTTGTTAAATTTTGTTGCGTCAAAAAAAATTAGTAAATTTGCACCGCTTTAAGGCGCCTTTCACCGTGTTGTTCCCCTTTCGGAGGATATAATGTGGTGGAAGTGAGATTTATAACAAATAGGCATATCAAGTGATGACAATGGCACATATTATCTGGAATAAGCCCCTCGAGTCGCGGGCCGGCGTGCTTTGTCATCGTCAGGCCTCATTATTTTGCGTCACACAATTATCTATAGACCGGAATGAGTCATAGTCGCATGGATGCTATTGCATCGGCTGTTATGACTCATTCTTTAATTGAAGAAATTTAAACAACTAACTCATCGATAAAGAGACGAAATTATGGTATTATTGGCTATTGGAAGCTCAACGCTTGCCGTGACGGCGGCGCTCACCGGCGTGGTGCTGGTGGCGGCGGCGCTCATCATAGCGGGCTTGCTTGCTCCCCGCAGCTTCACCCAAAAGAAGGGTGAGACCTACGAGTGCGGTATTCCCACGCGCGGCGACAGCATGGCGCAGTTCCATGTGGGGTACTATCTGTTTGCTATCCTTTTCCTCATGTTTGATGTGGAAACGGTGTTTCTCTTCCCCTGGGCCAAGGTGACCCGCGCCCTGGGACTCGCCGCACTGCCCGCGGCCGGCACGTTCTTGTTCATTCTCGTTTTAGGCCTTGCCTACGCATGGAAGAAAGGAGCGCTGCGATGGAAGTGAAAATCAAAAGCATGAAGCACGAGGACTTCAAGAACAACGAATATATCGACAACCTCGTGGAACAGTTGCGTGCCGGTGGCACCAACGTGGTAGTGGGCAAGCTCGACCAGCTCATCAACTGGGGTATAAGCAACTCGCTGTGGCCGTTCTGCTTCGGCACGAGCTGCTGCGCCATCGAGTTTATGTGCCTGGGCGCGGCCCGATACGATATGGCCCGCTTCGGCTTTGAGGTGGCCCGCAACAGCCCCCGCCAGGCCGACTATATCATGTGCCAGGGCACCATCACCTATCGCATGGCGCCGGTGCTCAAGCGCCTGTATGAGCAAATGGCCGAACCCAAGTATGTGATTGCTTGTGGCGGTTGCACCGTGAGCGGCGGCCCGTTCAAGAACAGCTACTGTGTGGTGAAGGGTATCGACGAGATTATCCCGGTCGACGTGTATGTGCCCGGATGTCCGCCGCGCCCCGAAGCCATGTTCTACGGCCTGATGCAGCTGCAACGCAAAATCAAGGTGCAGAAGTTCTTTGGCGGCGTCAACCGCAAGGAGAAACGCAACGAGTTTTTCAAGGAGCTCACCGCGCAGCCGGCCGAGGCTACCCAAGCCGTCGAGGCCGACAAAAACGAGCAGTAACCTTCGTCTTGATAATTAACAATCCACTTTATGGCAACAATACAAGAACAAATAAGCAACCTGTGTCCCGCGGCGCAATTCGACACCGATGGCGAGTTTCTGCTGGTGAAGGTCCCCGACGCGCAATGGCACGCGCTGGCCGTGGCCCTCAAGGGCGAACTCGGCTTTGACTACCTCACCGCCCTCGTGGGTGTCGACTGGAAGGACGAGCTGGGATGCATGTACTACCTCACTAACAGCACCACGCAGGAGATTATCCACGTGCGCGTCGCTACCGCCGACCGCGAGCAACCGCGTCTTCACACGGTGAGCGATATTTGGGCCGTGGCCAATTACCAGGAGCGCGAGGTCTACGATTTCTTTGGCATCGAGTTCATCAACCACCCCGACATGCGCCGCTTCTTCCTGCGCAACGACTGGGTCGGTCACCCGTTGCGCAAGGACTACGACGCCTCGCCCGAGCTCAACCCGCTGCGCCTCGATGATGAGGTGAACGAGGACGACACCTACACGCTCGTCGAGGACGAGCAAGGCAACGTCACGCGCGTTGACAAGAAAGTGTTCGACGATGACGAGTATGTCATCAATGTGGGGCCGCAACACCCGTCGACCCACGGCGTGATGCGCTACCGCGCCTCGATCGAGGGCGAGCTGGTGAAGAAAGTCGACGTCGTGTCGGGATACATCCACCGCGGCATCGAAAAGATGTGTGAGGACTTGACTTATCCCCAAACGTTGCTCTACACCGAGCGCATGGACTATATGTCGGCTCACATCAATCGCCACTGCCTGTGCCTGTGCATCGAGAAGGCGCTGGGCCTCGAGGTGCCCCACCGCGCCGAACTAATCCGCATGATGATGGACGAGCTGATGCGCCTTTCGAGCCACCTGCTCAGCTACGGCTGCCTCACCATGGACCAGGGCGCGACTACGGCGTTCTTCTACGGTTTCCGCGAGCGTGAGCTCATCTACGACATCTTCGACAAGACGTGCGGTGCCCGCATGTCGATGAGCTACATGACCATCGGTGGCGTCGTGGCCGATGTGCACCCCGACTTTGTGGCCGACGTGCGCCATGCCTGCGACAAAATTGAGAAGGGGCTCAAAGAGTACCACAAGCTGTTCACCGGCAACGTGATAGCCGTGAACCGCATGACAGGCGTGGGCATCCTCAAACAGGACGACGCGCTCTCTTATGCCATCACCGGCCCCAGCGGACGTGCCAGCGGCGTGCATTGCGATGTGCGCAAGACTCACCCCTACTCCTTATATAATGAGGTGGACTTCGACGAGATTCTCGAGCAAGGTGGTGACAGCATGTCGCGCTACATGGTGCGCATGCGCGAGATGGAAGAGAGTATCAAAATCCTGCGTCAGTGCTGCGACATGCTGGAGGCCGAGGAGGGCAACGAATACATCGCCCCCAAGGTGCCCAAGATTATCAAATTGCCTGCCGGTCACTGGTATCAGCAGGTGGAGGCCAGCCGTGGCGCCTTCGGGGTGTACCTGGAGAGCGATGGCGAGGGCAAGCCTTTCCAAAAGCCTTACCGCCTTCACTTCCAGAGCCCGTGCTTCAACCTTGTGGGTATCGTGGACCTCACGTGCAAGGATAACTTGATTGCCGACCTGATTACGATCACGGCCTCGATTGACTATGTGATTCCCGACATCGACCGGTAAGCTGAGATTCTCAAAAACGAAAGCGATAATTTAATTGACGAGATATATTATGTTTGACTTTTCAGTGGTTACAGGGTGGATTGACAATTTCCTCACCGGCACGTGCGGAATGGCGCCCTGGTTGACAACAACCATCGAGTGTGTGCTCGTGGCGGTGTGCCTTTTGCTGATGTATACCGTGCTGGCCATGTTCTATATCATGTATGAGCGTTGGGTGTGCGCATGGTTCCAGTGCCGCCGAGGCCCGCTGCGTGTGGGACCCTGGGGCTTGTTCCAGATATTTGCCGACGTCATCAAGATGCTCATCAAGGAGGTCATCACCTTGTGGGGAACCGACAAGTTCCTGCACAAGCTCGCGCCCTATTTCGTGGTAGTGGCCTCGATGCTGGTCTTCGCGTGCCTTCCTTGGGGCAAAGGCCTGCAGGCTATTGACTTCAATGTGGGCATCTTCTTCATGATGGCGGCCTCGTCGCTGGGCGTGGTGGGTATTCTGCTGGCCGGCTGGTCGAGTAACAGCAAGTACACGCTGATAGGCGCTATGCGCAGTGGCGCGCAGATGATAAGCTACGAGCTGTCGATAGGGCTTGCCATGCTCACCATCGTGTGCCTTGCCGGCACCATGAGCGTGACGGGGCTTGTCGAGGCCCAGAGCGACACGTGGTTCATCTTCAAGGGCCATGTGCCGGCTTTCATCGCCTTTGTCATCTATGTCATCGCGGCCACGGCCGAGACTAACCGCGGTCCTTTCGACCTTCCCGAGGCCGAGCACGAGCTTACGGCCGGATATCACACCGAATATTCGGGTATCCACTTCGGTTTCTTCTACCTTGCCGAGTACCTGAACCTGTTTATCGTGAGCGGTATCGCCGCGCTCCTGTTCTTGGGCGGGTGGCAGCCGTTGCACGTGATAGGCTGGGACGGCTTCAATGCCGCGATGGACTATATTCCGTCGTCGCTATGGTTCCTGGGTAAGGCGATATTCGTGTCGTTTATCATCATTTGGTTCAAGTGGTCGTTCCCGCGCGTGCGCATTGACCAGATGTTGGCCCTCGAGTGGCGCTATTTGATGCCCATAGGCCTCGTGAACCTGGTGGTGATGGCTGTGCTGGTGAGCTATAACCTCTACTTCGGCAACTGATGCGGTAAAACAAGAATTCAAAAAATATCCTCTTGATAAAATAAAATCAACGTTTCTTATGAACGAAAAGTTTGGAAAAATAACCCAAGTCATCGGCCCGGTTGTCGATGTCACCTTTGAGGGTGAAGGAAACGCCGTGCCCGAGATTTACACCGCCCTTTCGGTGGCCCGGCACGACGGCACCGAGCTCATGCTCGAGGTGGAACAGCACATTGGCGAGCGCACGGTGAGGTGCGTGGCCATGGATTCGACCGATGGCCTGCAACGCGGCGTGAAAGTCAAGAACCTGGGCACGTCGATTTCGGTACCTACGGGTGAGCAAGTGAAGGGCCGCCTGCTTAATGTCATCGGCGAGCCCATCGACCACCTTAAGGACCTGCCCGGTGGCGAGCGTCGTCCCATCCACCAGCCGGCCCCCGACTTCAGCGACCTGTCGATTTCGCAGGAGATTCTGTTCACGGGTATCAAGGTGATTGACCTTATAGAGCCGTTCTCGAAGGGCGGTAAGATTGGCCTCTTCGGTGGCGCCGGTGTGGGAAAAACGGTGCTCATCATGGAGCTTATCCACAATATCGCCCACGGCCATAGCGGCTTCTCGGTGTTTACCGGTGTGGGTGAGCGTACGCGCGAGGGTAACGACCTGCTGCGCGAGATGATTGAGAGCGGCGTTATCCGTTATGGCGACAAGTTCAAGGAAAGCATGGCCAATGGCCAGTGGAACCTCGACGACGTCGATATGGACGAGGTGCAAAAGAGCCAGGCGACGCTCGTGTTCGGCCAGATGAATGAGCCGCCGGGCGCACGTCTGCGCGTGGCTCTCTCGGGCCTTACCGTGGCCGAGCAGTTCCGCGATCAGGACGGCGGCGGCAAGGACATCTTGCTATTCATGGACAATATCTTCCGCTTTACCCAAGCCGGTAGCGAGGTGTCGGCACTGCTGGGCCGCATGCCCAGCGCCGTGGGTTACCAGCCTACGCTGGCCAGCGAGATGGGTAAACTGCAGGAGCGCATCACGTCGACCAAGAGCGGTTCGATCACGTCGGTCCAGGCTGTGTATGTGCCTGCCGACGACCTTACCGACCCTGCTCCAGCTACGACGTTCAACTTCCTCGACGCCACCACGGTGCTCAGCCGCAAGATTACCGAGTTGGGTATCTATCCGGCTGTCGACCCGCTGGCTTCGACATCGCGCATCATGGACCCGCACATCATCGGTGAGGAACACTACGAGGTGGCACAGCGCGTGATTCACCTGTTGCAAAAGTACAACGAGTTGCAGGATATTATCGCCATCCTCGGTGTGGACGAGCTCAGCGACGAGGACAAGCTTGTGGTGTCGCGCGCGCGCCGCGCCCAGCGTTTCCTCTCGCAGCCGTTCTTTGTGGCCGAGCAGTTCACGGGTGTTCCCGGCGTGATGGTGCCGCTTAGCGAGACTATCCGCGGCTTCAAGATGATTCTCGACGGCGAGGTCGACTACCTGCCCGAGCAGGCCTTCCTCAACGTGGGTACCATCGACGATGCTATCGCCAAGGGCAAGAAACTCCTTGAGCAAGTGTGATAAACGGTTCACTTTTCATTCAATAAACAAGAACGCATGACACTCAAAATCATTTCGGCCGAAAAAATCGAGTTTGAAGGTGACGTGGAACAAGTGACGTTGCCCGGCGCTCTCGGGTCGTTCCAAGTGCTCCAAAACCATGCCGCGCTACTGGCCGCTCTCGTGCCAGGCACGATGAGCTATCGTCAGGGTGACGAGCTCGTGGAGCGTAAAATCGACGGCGGCGTGGCCGACGTGAAGAATAATGTGGTGAACGTGTGCCTGTATTGAAACCAATGAGATAACCCTTTTTTACAACGCATGAAAAAAGTTGTTACAACGATAGTCGTCCTGCTCATTGCCGCTCTCATGGCTTGGGGATTCATCGAGAATGCCAAGCACCACAAGGGCGAGGCAAGCCACGAGGTGAACGCCAAAGAGATTATCTTTGAGCACTTGGGCGACGCCTACGGCTGGGAGGTGCCTTTCAACCACAGTCGGCGCATTCCGTTGCCCATCATCGTGCGCGGTAACGATGGCGCTTGGCACGCCTTCCTGTCGAGCCGCGTCACCGGCGGGGAAACCTATGAGGGTTTCCGCATCGCCGTTGAGGGCGCTCACAAGGGCAAAGTGGTGCAAGACGACGGAACGCCCGACGGATACCGTCCGTGGGACTTCTCCATCACCAAGAATGTGGCCGGCATCCTGATTGCGGCCCTGTTGGTGGTGCTGATGATGTTCAGCGTGAGAAACTGGTATCGCCGCCACGGCATGAAAGCGCCCCGCAAGGGCACGGCGTTCCTCGAGCTGATTGTCGACTTTGTGTACACCGACACTATTCGCCCCATCATGGGACGCGAGGCTAAGAAGTACGCTCCTTATCTATTGACGGCTTTCTTCTTTATCCTCACGATGAACCTGCTGGGCCTTATCGTCATCTTCCCCGGTGGCGCCAACCTCACCGGCAACCTCGCCGTGACCATGGTGCTGGCTCTGTGCACGTTCCTTATCACGAACCTCACGGGTACCAAGCATTATTGGAAAGATATCTTTTGGCCCGATGTGCCCGTGGCGCTTAAGTGCCCGGTGCCCATGATGCCCATCATCGAATTCCTGGGTATTTTCACCAAGCCGCTGGCCCTGATGGTTCGTCTTTTTGCCAACATGCTCGGCGGCCACATGGTGGTGATTGTGCTCATCCTGCTCACGTTCATCTTCACCGAGAAGTTCTCGCTGGGTGTGGGCATAGGCACCTCGGTGGTGAGTGTGGCATTGGCCCTTTTCATGCTCGTGCTCGACACGTTAATCAGTTTTATCCAGGCTTATGTGTTCACCCTGCTGAGCACCATCTTCATCAACATGGCCCATCTGCACGACGAAAAGCACGAGGAGGCCGCTCAAGCCTGATTTTAGAGAAATAAATAACAAAAAAATATAAACATTAAAAAAAGTAAGTGATTATGTTATCAATGATTTTAGCAATTTTGGCCGACGCTGCTCAAAACGCGGCCGACTTGGTGAACGCTAACGCTGGTCTCGCAGCAAAATTGGGTGCCTGCATTGGCGCCGGTATCGCAGCCATCGCTGCAGGTATTGGTATTGGTCGCATTGGCGGCTCGGCAATGGAATCCATCGCCCGCCAGCCCGAGTCGACCGGCGATATCCGCAGCAATATGATTGTGATTGCGGCCCTTATCGAGGGTGTCGCCCTTATCGCCCTCATCGTATGCCTGCTTGCCTTGTTTGTGTAATCAAAGCGTCACAGCCCTTTTACATTATTCACACAATCAACTGAGAGTAATTAAATGGAACTATTTCAGCCTGAATTTGGCCTGGTGTTTTGGATGTTTGTGGCTTTCGCGCTACTCTATTTCATCCTCGCCAAGTATGCCTGGCCCGTTATCATCAAGAGCATGGAAGACCGTGCCGACTTGATCGATAAGGGGGTGGCCTATGCGCAGGAGGCGAAGTCGAAACTCGACAACGCGCGCGCCGAGGCCGACAAGCTCGTGGCCGAAGCCCAGAAACAACAGGCCGACATATTGCGCGACGCCGCCAAGATGAAGACACAAATCATCGAGGAGGCCAAGGAGCAAGCCGCCGTCGAGGCCCGCAAGGTTACCGAGGCCGCGCAGGTTTCCATTGAGCAATCCCGCAAGGAGAGCGAGCACCAGCTGCGCCGCGAAGTGGGAGCTTACGCGCTGCAAATCGCCGAACAGGTGGTGCGCGAGCGCATGAGCGACGACAAGGCTCAGCGCGAGCTCGTCGACAAGTTGCTCAACGAGGTGGAGAATTATAACTGATAAGCCTTTGACCCGATGAATGACGGACTGATTCCTAACCGGTATGCGCGCGCACTCTTTAAGCTCGCACTCGAGAATGGCGACGAACAGCAAGTCTACGGCGAAATGAAAGCCTTGGACCAAAGTTTCCAGGCCGCCTCACAGCTCAAAAAGGCTGTGGGGAACCCTTTCCTGCCGCTTGACGAGAAGATGTCGCTCTTGCGTAGCGCCGCCCAAGCGCCCGAGAATGGCTCAACGGCACGGTTCATGCGCCTGGTGGTGGAAAAAAAGCGTGAGGACTTCCTGCGCCCCATCGCACGGTCGTTCCTCAAGCTCTACCGTGAGCAATACGGCATCGCGCGTGTCGAGGTGGTCACGGCTGCCGCCATGTCCCGGGACGAGGTCGACAAGATTGTGGCCATGGTCTCGCACAAGCTTGGCGACAAAAAACTGGAGCTTAGCACCGCGGTCAACCCCGCGCTCATTGGCGGCTTTGTGGTCAATATCGACGACAAGGAACTTGACGCCTCGGTGAAAACCCAAATTGATAAATTGCGATTAAAACTCCTAAGTTAATATAGTGAGATGATTAACCCAAGTGAAATATCCGACATACTGAAACAACAGCTCAGCAATATCCGGCAGACGGTGGCCTTCGAAGAAGTGGGCACCGTGCTGGAGGTGGGCGACGGCGTGGCGCATGTATATGGCCTCGACAACGTGGAGGCCAACGAACTCGTTGAGTTTGAGAATGGCGTTACCGGCGTGGCCATGAACCTCGAGGAAAGCAATGTGGGCGTTATCCTCATGGATAAGGTCGACAGTGTGGCCGAGGGAATGAAGGTGCGCCGCACCGGTGAAATTGCCTCAATTCCCGTGGGTGAAGGCCTGCTGGGACGCGTTATCAACGTTCTGGGAGAACCCGTGGACGGACGTGGACCCATCGAGGGCGAGCTGGTGAGGCTGCCCCTGGAACGAAAGGCTCCTGGCGTTATCTTCCGCCAGCCTGTGAACCAGCCGTTGCAAACGGGCTTGAAAGCCATCGACTCGATGATTCCCATCGGCCGTGGCCAGCGTGAGCTTATTATTGGCGACCGCCAAATCGGTAAGACGGCCATCGCTGTCGATACCATCATTAACCAGAAGGCGGGCTATGAGGCCGGCAAGCCGGTGTATTGCATCTATGTGGCCATCGGACAAAAAGCGTCGACTGTGGCCGCCCTGGTCAATAAACTCACCCAATATGGCGCCATGCCTTATACCGTGGTCATCGCCGCTACCGCCGCCGATTCGGCCTCGATGCGCTACTACGCCCCGTTTGCCGGCGCCGCCATCGGCGAGTATTTCCGCGACACGGGTCGTGACGCCCTGGTGGTTTACGACGACCTCTCGAAGCAGGCTGTGGCTTACCGCGAAATATCGCTCATCCTCAAGCGCCCCAGTGGCCGTGAGGCTTATCCGGGCGACATCTTTTACCTGCACAGCCGTTTGCTTGAGCGTGCCGCCAAGATTAACGACAACCAGCAGGTGGCCGAGGCAATGAACGACCTGCCCGCTGTGTTGCGCGACCGCGTCAAGGGTGGTGGCTCGCTCACCGCGCTTCCCATCATCGAGACGCAGGCCGGCGACGTGAGCGCCTATATCCCCACTAACGTGATTTCGATTACCGATGGCCAGATTTACCTTGAGACAGCCTTGTTCAACAATGGTATTCGTCCGGCAGTAAACGTGGGTATCTCGGTGTCGCGTGTGGGTGGTAACGCCCAAATCAAGTGCATGAAGAAGGTGGCCGGTACGCTCAAGATCGCGCAGGCACAGTTCCGCGAGCTCGAGTCGTTCACCAAGTTCGGTGGCGATATCGACCCGGTGACGGCCCGCACCATCGACACCGGTCGCAAGAACGAGCGACTGCTCGTGCAACCGCAGTATGAGCCGGTGGCCGTCGAAGACCAGGTAGCCATCATCTATTGCGGCGTGAACGGACTGCTCGAGAAGGTGCCCATTGACCGTGTGCCCGAGTTTGAGAAACTTTTCCTGCAATATCTCCATGCCAAGCACCAGACCGATGTGCTCGATGTGCTCGCGGCCGGTAAAATTGACGATGAGGTAATGGCCAAGCTCAAGAGCGCGGCCGCCGAGATTGCCGGTAAATACAGTGCTTAATCCCGTCATCGAAACGTACAGATAATTTATGTCAACACTTCGCGAGTTAAAGGGACGCATTGGCTCGGTGGCCTCTACTCAAAAGACCACCAGCGCCATGAAGATGATTTCTTCGGCCAAGATGCACAAGGCCACCGCTCAGCTGCAGCGACTATTGCCTTACCGCAACATGGTGCACACCGTGCTGGCCCACCTGTTGGAAACCGATGTGCAATTCGCCTCGCCGCTCCTCGACGTGCGCGAGCTTTCTCGGATGGCCATTGTGGTCCTGGGTAGTGATGATGGCCTGTGCGGCGCCTTCAATATCAATATCTTCAAGCGGCTCATCGCCATTGTCGATGAGGAGCGTGCCGCCCATGGCAAGCAACTCCACATCTCGTTGCTGCCCGTGGGAAAGAAGATGCGCAAGGCCGTGGCCAAGCTTGCCGGTGAGGGCGTGACGGTCGAGGACACTTCCATCGACACGCGCAGCACCGCCGAGCAGCTTCACGACTTCACCGAGACGCTGCGGCAACGCTTCGTCGACCATGAGCTCGACGCGGTAAAGGTCGTTTACATGCACTATGTGTCGACCAGTCGCCAGACGCTCACCGTCGAACAGCTGCTGCCCATTTCGCCCGAGGCGTTGAGCCAAGCGGCCGCCACGGTGAAAAACCCGTGCGAGCCTTGCCTCTTCGAGCCCGACGCCAACACCATCTTCAACAGCGTGTTGCCGTTGCACCTGCGGGCCACCATGCAGGATATTTTCACCGAGAGCGCCGCCAGCGAGCAGGCCTCGCGCGTGATGGCCATGCAAACGGCGAGCGACAACGCCGCCGACCTGCTCGAGCAACTCAACCTTGAGTACAACAAGTTGCGACAGCAAGGCATCACCACCGAGCTGCTCGATATCCTGGGCGGACAGGTGGAGCGATAACCGCCACAAGTAGTGACATGACAAGATAATTCACAGCACTAACAGCTAAAAAACTTAATAATGAATATCACGGAGTATTTCTCTTCAATTTTCAAAGGGACACTCAGCCTGCTCAAGGGTATGCAGGTCACCGGTAAGGAGCTCTTCACCAAAAAGGTGACCGAGCAGTATCCCGAGAATCGCGCCACGTTGCACATTGCCGACCGCTTTCGTGGCACGCTACAGTTTGTCTACGATGACGAGGGTTACCACAAGTGCACCGCGTGCCGCACCTGCGAGCGCAATTGCCCCAATGGCACCATCACCATCACCACACGCTCGGTCGACATGCCTAACGGCAAGAAAAAGATGAAACTCGACAAGTATATGTACGACCTGGGAAGTTGCACGTTCTGCGACCTGTGTGTCACTTCGTGTCCTTTCCATGCCATCGAGTTCAGTAACGACTTTGAGCAGGCGGTCTTTGAGCGTGACGCCCTTGTCAAGCAGCTCAACTACCTGCCCGAAAAAGAGAAACCGGCTCCGGCTCCCAAGCCCGCCGCGGATTCCGCCGCCAAGCCTGCGACTGAGGCCGCTCCCGCGCAGGCAGCTAAGCCCGCCGCGGTCGAAACTCCCAAGGACCAAAACGAAGAAAAAGACCAATAAGCAAATTATATGGAATCACTCGGTAATATAATTATGTATGTTATCATCGCCCTGTCGATTGTCATTTTTTCGATAATGGCGGTGACGACCAAGAAAATATTGCGTGCGGCCACCTATCTGCTCTTTGCGCTGCTGGCCACCGCAGGTGTGTATTTCCAAATGGACTACCAGTTCCTCGGTGCCACGCAAATCGCGGTCTATGCCGGAGGCGTAGTAGTGCTGTTTGTCTTTGCCATCTTGCTCACCCACAAGCCCGGAAAGGACGCCGAGGCGCTCACGAGTCACAAGAAAGTGCAAGGAGTGCTGGCGGCCGTAGCTTGTGTGGCTTTGTGTGGCTTTGCCTTGCTGAGCTTCGGACGCTTCTGCCTCAAGACGCTGGAAGGCGGCGCCGACGTGCCCATGGACACGATTGGCACCACGTTGCTCAGCACCGGCAGTGATGGCTACCTGTTGCCCTTCGAGGCATTGAGTGTGTTGTTGCTCGCATGTATTATTGCCGGCGTGGTGATTGCCCGCCGCCGTTAAAATCAAGAAGGAGGAAAGACTTATGAAACTCACTTTACTCATGTACCTCATTCCCAGTTTAATCATGTTTGGCTGCGGAATTTATGGTTTCTTGACACGCAAAAACATGATTGCGATGCTCATCTCGCTCGAGCTTATGCTTAACGCTGTGGACATCAATTTTGCCCTATTCAACCGTTTTCTCTATTCCGGTAACCATGAGGGCATGTTGTTCTCGCTCTTTGCCATCGCCATCGCCGCGGCCGAAACCGCTGTGGCCATCGCCATCATCATCAATGTGTACCGCATTGCCAAGAACGTGGATATCAACCAAATCAATAAACTCAAATTCTAATCCGCGCCCTGTGCGGTAACTCATCACGACATTACCAACTTAAGCATTATGATTACCAATACAGTATTAGTGCTCGTCCTGCCTTTCGTCATGTTCCTCTTCTTGGGACTCGCAGGAGTGAAAATGCCCCGCAAGACGGCGGGCGTGCTGGGCGTGGCGGGCATGCTTGTCACCACCGTGCTGGCCTACTGGGTGGCTATCGACTATTTCGTAAACCATCCACAGCACGAGCAAATCATCGCCAATGTCGATTGGCTAAACTTCACGCCCAGGCTTGTGGCCCGCATGGGCGTGCTCATCGATCCCATTTCGGCCATGATGCTGGTGGTGATTTCCACCGTTTCGCTCATGGTCCATCTCTACAGCTTGGGCTACATGTGTGACCATCACGGCCATGCCGAGAAGGGTTTCCAGCGCTACTATTCGTTCCTGGCGTTGTTCACCTTCTCGATGCTGGGTCTGGTGGTGGCCACCAATATTTTCCAAATGTTCATCTTCTTTGAGATGGTGGGACTCTCGTCCTATTTGCTCATCGGCTTCTACTATAGCTTGCCGGCGGCTAACCATGCCAACAAGAAGGCGTTCATTGTGACGCGTCTGGCCGACTTGTTCTTCCTGCTGGGCATCATGATTCTCACGTTCTCGACCGGCACATTCGACTTCGACGCGCTGGTGGGACTGGGCAACATGGATGCTTCGCAAAAAGCCGTTGGCACGATGGACGGTCTCAATTTCATGGGCATTCCCGCCGTGGGCTGGGCGCTGGTGTTCATCTTTATCGGCGGTGCCGGTAAGAGTGCCATGTACCCGTTGCACATTTGGTTGCCCGACGCAATGGAAGGCCCCACGCCCGTGTCGGCCCTCATTCACGCCGCCACGATGGTGGTGGCCGGTGTGTTCCTGATTGCCCGCATGTTCCCGCTTTATGTGCTGGTGCCCATGGCCATGAATGTGGTGGCTGTGGTGGGCGCGTTCACCGCGTTCTATGCGGCTGCCGTGGCGTGTGTGCAGAGCGATATCAAGCGCGCGCTGGCGTTCTCGACCATCTCTCAAATAGCCTTCATGATGACGTCACTGGCCGTGAGCGCCGACGGCGGTAAGTTGCTGGGCGGCCATGAGGCCGGCCTGGGCTACATGGCCTCGATGTTCCACCTGTTCACCCACGCCATGTTCAAGGCGTTGCTCTTCCTGTGTGCCGGCGCTATTATTCACGCGGTTCACAGTAATGAGAACGACCAGATGCATGGCTTGCACAAATACATGCCCATCACGTCAATCGCGTTCCTTATCGGTTGCCTTGCCATCGCGGGCATCCCACCCTTTGCCGGCTTCTTCAGCAAGGACGAGATACTTGTGGCCTGCTACGAGCGTGGCCTGGGCTGGGGCTTGTGGATGAGCATGGTGGCCGGCATGACGGCATTCTACATGTTCCGCATCTATTACCTTATCTTCTTTTGGAAGAAACACGAGGTGCACACCGAGCACGAGCCCGCCGACCAGCCCTGGACGATGACGCTCCCGCTCATTATCCTCGCGACGATTTCGTGTGTGGCCGGATTTGTGCCCTTCGGCAAGTTCGTGACTTATAACGGCGCGCCGCTCGAAACCCACATCAACTGGACTGTGGCCGGTACCAGCGTGGGTATCGCTCTGGTGGGCATCGCCCTGGCCACATGGCTCTACTTTAAGGAAAATCCCAAGCCCGAGCGCATGAAGAACGCGATGAGCGGCTTGTGGACGGCTGCCTATCGCCGTTTCTACATGGACGAGCTTTACCAGTTCATCACCCACAAGATTATTTTCCAAGGTATCTGCAAGCCCATCGCTTGGTTTGACCGCATCTTTATTGATGGCTTCTTCAACAAGTTGGCCGACCTCACGGGCAACGCTTCGTTCGCCATTCGCCGTGTGCAAGGTGGCAACACGCAGAGCTACGCCTTCGTTTACCTGTTGGGAGCCTTGTTGCTGGCCGCCATCACGGGCGTGGTGATAGTGATGATTTAACCCCATTGAGCAACCGATGAATTAAATGTAACCCGACTATTATGGAAATCTTTTCTAACATACTCATTTATTTCGTTATCGTCCCCTTGCTCACTATCGGGGGGCTTGCCCTGACGTCGAACAAGGGCATCAAGGCCATCAGGGCTGTCGCCGTCGCCGGTGCTTCGGTGCTTATGGTGCTGGCCATTTGGCTGGTGATGATTTTCCTGCGCGAGCGTGGTGCCGGCAATCAGGCCGACATGATATTGACAGGTTCGTGGATGTGGTATGAGCCGCTTAACGTCAAGCTCGCCCTCGGTGTCGACGGTGTGAGCGTGGTGATGATTCTGCTGAGCGCGTTCATCGTTTTCGCCGGCGTGTTTGCCTCGTGGAAGATGAATCCGCTCCCCAAACAGTTCTTCCTGTGGTTCTTCCTCTTGTCGACCGGTGTGTTCGGCTTCTTCATTTCGATTGACCTGTTCACGATGTTCATGTTCTATGAGGTGGCTCTTATTCCCATGTACCTGCTCATCGGTGTGTGGGGTAGCGGCAACAAGAACTACAGCGCGATGAAACTCACGCTCATGCTCATGGGCGGTTCGGCATTCCTCATGCTGGGCATCATCGGTATTTATTTCCACAGCAGCGCCGATGGCCAACTCACGATGAACATTCTTGAAATCGCGAAGAACAACGCCATCCCCGCGTCGTGGCAAATGTGGCTCTTCCCGCTCACGTTTATCGGCTTTGGTGTGTTGGGTGCCATGTTCCCGTTCCACACTTGGTCGCCCGACGGCCATGCCTCGGCGCCCACAGCGGTGTCGATGTTGCACGCCGGCGTGCTGATGAAGCTCGGTGGTTACGGCTGCTTCCGCATCGCTATTTTCTTGATGCCTGCGGCCGCCCAGTCGATAGGATGGATATTCCTGTTGCTCACAGGCATCAGCATCGTGTATGGCGCCTTCAGCGCGTGCGTGCAGACCGACCTTAAGTATATCAACGCCTATTCGTCGGTGAGCCACTGCGGCATGGTGCTGTTCGCCATTTTGATGTTCAACCACACGGCCATGACCGGTGCCGTGCTGCAAATGCTCTCGCACGGCTTGATGACAGCGCTCTTCTTCGCCCTTATCGGTATGATTTACGGCCGCACCCACACCCGCGACATCCGCGAGATGGGCGGCATGATGCACATCATGCCTTACCTGGGCGTGGGCTATGTGATTGCCGGTCTCGCATCGTTGGGCTTGCCGGGCTTGAGCGGTTTCGCCGCCGAGATGACTATCTTCTTCGGCTCGTTCCAGCACCCCGACATGTTCCACCGCGTGCTCACCGTGGCGGCCACCTGCTCGATTGTCATCACTGCGGTCTACATCCTGCGTGTGGTGGCTAAGTTGCTCTTTGGCGTGGTTCAAGACGAGCACCACCGCTCGCTCACCGACGCCACTTGGGAGGAACGCCTCTCGACGGCAACGTTGATTCTCGCCGTGGTGGCCATAGGCTGTTTCCCCAATTTCTTCATCGATATTATCCGCGACAGTTTCAACCCCATTGTCGATGCCCTGCAGGCATTGAAAATGTAAAGGGAACCCGATAGTGACAACATTTTGTTTTGACAATTAAGATACACCGCATTATATGGATTATTCACAGTTTTTAATGATGCCGCAAGAAATAGGTCTGCTGGCCGTTTTCCTGCTTGTGTTTCTCTACGACACCTTCATGCCTCGCACCACGCAGCGCGCCCTGCCGCTTGTGACGGTAGTGTTCTTCGGCGTGTATATAGCTTGGGCTTTCTTACCGCCCGCTGCCGGCAAATGCTTTGGCGAAATGTTTGAGGCCAGCAATGCCACCTGGGGCATGAAGAACATTCTCAACATTGGTGTCTTTATCGTGCTGTTGCAAAGCGTCAAGTGGACTAACAACGACTTCGTGAGCGTGCGTCGCGGCGAGTTCTATGAGCTCATCCTGCTCACGCTGCTGGGCATGTTCCTCATGATTTCGGCACGTCATTTCCTCTTGTTTGTCATCGGCCTTGAGACGGCATCGCTGCCGCTGGCCGCGCTTGCCGCCTTCGAGAAGCGTTACTACGAGTCGCGCGAGGCCGCTGCCAAATACGTTATGACAGCCGTGTTCTCGTCGGCTATCCTGCTGATGGGCCTGTCACTGCTCTATGGCGCGTGTGGTTCGCTCTATTTCAGCAATCTCGCCTTCGGCATCAGTGCCGTGAACGGAATCAACTGGATGCTCATTGTGGCCTTGGCCTTTGTTATGGCCGGCGTGGGCTTCAAGATTTCGCTCGTTCCTTTCCACTTGTGGACCGCCGATGTGTATCAAGGCGCCCCCACGGCCGTCACTGGCTATTTGAGCGTTATCTCGAAGGGCTCGGCGGCATTTGCCTTTATGGTGATTCTCGTGCAGGTGTTCGGCACGCTCTATCAAGAGGTGTGGCAGTGGATGCTCTATGCGCTCATCGTGCTCACTATCACCGTGGGTAACCTGTTTGCCATGCGCCAGCGCAATCTCAAGCGTTTCCTCGCTTTCTCGAGTGTGTCGCAGGCCGGTTATGTCATGCTGGGTGTCATTGCCGCCAACCAGGTGGGCATGGCCAGCATGATGTATTATATCCTTGTCTATATTTTCTCGAACCTTGCCGCCTTCGGGGTGGTGATGGCTATCGAGAACCATTGTGGCAAAGTTACCATCGATGACTACAATGGTCTGTTCAAGACTAATCCGTGGCTCGCTTTCACCATGATGCTCGCCATGTTCTCGCTGGGCGGTATTCCTCCTTTCGCGGGATTCTTCAGCAAGTTCTTCATCTTTGTGGGAGCCGCCAGCACGGGCAGTGTGGCCATCTATGTGTTGGTGTTCATCGCGTTGGTCAACACCATCATCTCGCTCTACTACTACCTGCTCGTGGTCAAGGCTATGTTCATTCGTCAGGACGAATGTGCCATTGAGCGCTTCAAGAGTCACTGGACCGAGCGCGCGGCCATGGTGATTTGCGTGGCAGGCATTATCTTTGTGGGTCTCGCAAGCTGTGTCTACACATCGATTGTCACGCTTGTGGAGGAATCGCCCAACTTGTTCATGATGATTTGATACCGACAATAAATTCATTCATAATTGATAATTTTAAAGTGTTTTTTTAATATGTGTTTTTGGATTGCTTAACTTAACCTTAATCTATGCGGAAGGAACCCTTTCGTATCCTGAAAAATAACATTAGAAAGGAGAATTTCCACAAGAAATTCTCCTTTCAATATTAAGTTCGCGACCCTGCGATGGGATCCGCTCGGCGGATAATACCAATATGGGGCGTAAAACGAAGTGGTAGAATGAGAGAACGGCACCACTGAGCCGAAAGACGTTTGTTTACAATGAGTTAGATGGATTTGGAGAAAATGAGCCAGAAAAACGAACGGTTTACATTGCTTTACATTTGGCTTACGTCGGGGAGCATGAAAAGGACGTTTCAGAGGCTATTTCTTTACATCAGGCTTTGCTAATCGTCTGAAATGGGATGATGGCCTGGGTGATTGTGATGGAGCGGTGCTGGTCGCTTTTTTTGTGCTGTATTTGAAAATAGTATTTGCAAGAATCTTCCACATAATAATAATTCAATAATTTTTTGTATATTTGCACAATAATTGAGATTGATATCATATATAAAACATAAAAGCAGAATGAAGAAAATAGTATCGTTATCATTATTCATGTTGCCGTTGATGGCGATGTGGTCCCTGAAATTGAATGCGGCGGTTCCGGTGGCGCAGGGCGAACCCTCCGACAGCGACACCGTCGTGGTGCATGCGGCGTCGGAGTGGATTTCGGGGACGCTGCCGGTATTGTATGTCAATACCGAGAACGGCGTGGACATCACCTCGAAGGAGGAGTATCTGCGGGGCAGTTATTACCTGGACGCGATGGGGCTTGAAGGCTACGAGAGCATAGGCAGTGCCGAGTCTCCGCTTGCGCTTCAAATCAGGGGCCGCGGCAACGCCACGTGGAAAGAGATTAAGAAGCCATTCCGCCTGAAACTTGACAAGAAGGCGTCGCTGCTGGGGATGAAGAAAAGCAAGCATTTTGTGCTGCTGGCCAACGCGCAGGAGGTACAGTGCCGTTTCGACCTGCTGGGTTTCGAGCTGAGCCGCCGTCTGGGAATGGCGTGGACGCCCACCATGAAACCCATTGAGCTGGTGATTAACGGCGACTACCGCGGTCTTTATTACCTGTGCGAGAACATCCGTGTGGACGCCGACCGCGTCAACATCGTTGAGCAGGCCGACGGAGAGACCGACCCTGAGGCGGTCACCGGCGGCTGGCTCATCGAGATAGACAACTATGAGGACGCCTCCCAACTGCTGTTTCCCGACCACGGCCACGGCGGCAACATGCGCATCACGTACCACTCGCCCGAGGTGCTGTCGGCCGAGCAGCACGACTACCTGGTGGGCCTGCTGACGGCCGTTGACAACGCCATCTACGGCGAGGAGCCTACGAGCACCGCCTTCACCGAGTTAATCGACCTTGACGCGCTGGTCCGTTTCTACGTACTTCAGGAAATCATGGACAACGGCGAGAGCTTCAGCGGCAGTTGCTACTGGCACAAAGACCGCGGGGCGGACTCGAAAATCGTGTTCGGGCCGGTGTGGGACTTCGGCAGCAGCGCGTGCCACTGGCGTATTGATTATGAGTCATTCATCTACGAGAACACGCCGTCTTACTCGGTCCAGCGATGGATAGGCGACCTGGCCAAGTTCGAGGTCTTCCAGTCGCGGGTCCGCCAAGTGTGGCGCGAGTTCAAGGCGGAAATATGGGCCGACCTGTTCAATGTCTTTGACGAGCAGGAGTCGCTTATCACCGACGCCCTCAATCAAGACCGCAAGCGTTGGCCCGAATACGGCATCACCGCCCCCTTGCACAACCACTACATCGTAGTCAAGGACATTATTACAAAGAAAGTCAACTGGCTCGACACGCAGTGGGGGCGAATAGAGCCGGGCGACGTGAACGGCGATGGCATGGTGAATGGCAGCGACGTGACAGCCCTCTACGGCTTGTTGCTCGATAAAACTATGCCAGTCGGTGAACCCGACGTGAACGGCGACGGCGTGGTGAGCGGCAGCGACGTGACCGCGCTCTACAACCTGTTGCTCCAATGAGCTTTGAGCTTTGAGCAGTGAGCAATGAGCGTTGAGTTCTGACTGAGGTTGTCCTTGTTGTCAGGGTTGTTTTTAAAATTAATTAAATCTCCGATTTTGAAAATAATTGAGGCTTAGGGAAAGATTGTTTGGATTTTCCTGTTCAAAGTGTCGTGTTCCCGCCTATAGTGGATGTGGAGAAGACCAGGCTCAGGGACGGTTGGGGTCGCCGGGCAGGGCGATGCTGTCGCGGGGTGTGGCCGGCAGGCTGTCGGCGGGAGCGGCGGGGATGGTGTCGGTCTTCTCTTTGCGCTTGCGGAACTGCAGCAGGTTGTCGAAGTCGTGCTTGAAAACGATGCCCACGCCCTGGGTGGTCATGGCGTTTCGACCATAGTAGTAGCTCTGGTCGTTGAAATGGTTGTAAGCCTTAAGGCGTATGGAGCCTTGCCGGTTGAGTAGGTACTCAAGGTCAAAGTCGCCGATGAAGTTGCTGTTGCGCGGGTTGTAGGTGTTGTCGCGGTAGCCGATGTTGCCGTTGAGGATGAGCCGGTTGTTGAGCAGTTGGCTCGACAGAGCCACGTCGACTTCGACGTCGCTAAAGTCGCCGCGGTCGGAGCGGAAGTTGGGCGCGATGGTCCAGTTGTCGCTCAGCTGGCCCAGCATGCTCGATAGCTGCGACGAGATGGTGGAAGAGGCTACCGAGCTGAATTCGTTGCCGGTCGAGGCGCTGCTGTTCATGTAATCGGGTGTGTAGAAGCGATTAAGTGCCAGCAGGTAGATGATTTGGCGGTTCATCATGTCGTCGGTGCTGATGACGCTCTTCACTTTGCGGTAAGCCTCGGTGGTGAGGGTGGGGAACTCAAGGTCGAAGGAGAGCTCGGGCTCGCTGAGGTCGCCCTTGATGCGCAGCAGTGCGTGGACAGGTACCGTGGTGCGGTTGATGTCGCGGTCGGTGGCAAACGATTCGTCAAGGTCGCGGATGTTGGCGTTGAGCGAGTAGATGGCTTCGATGTCGAGCAGCGCGTTGTATGGGTCGCCGTTGAAGCTGATGGCGCTTCCCTCGCGGATGGTGAAGTCCTTGATGATAATGTCTTGCAGCGTGAAGTTATAGTTGCCCTTGGTGAGGACATAGCGTCCGAACATCTCAAATTCCTCGTTGGTGCTGTTGTAGTTGAGCCGCAGGTTGCCGTTGCCGTTGGCGCGGATTTTGTCGCCACCCACAGGGTCCATGACGAGTACGAGCTGCGCTTCGGGGGTGATGTCGACTTGGAGGTCGACATCGACAACCGACGGCGCCGATTGGGTTTGCTGCTCAATGCGTTGGGTGAGTAGCTTGACAATGTCGGGCACGGTGTCGATTTCCTGTGCCGTCAATGGCGGCTCGGGCGCATTGAGCTTGTCGCGGTCGCGGAAGGTGACGAAGTTATATTCGCCGGCCTCCTTGGTGTCGCTCAGCACGAAGGTGAACTTGCTTCGCTGGGCGGTTTGCATATTGACCGAAATCTTCACCAGTCCCGGCTCGCCGCTGATGATGGCGCTGCCGTTGCCGTAGATGGTGCCATACCAGTCGGGGTTCATGCCCTCGTTGATGTCGTAGCACAGCAGGTCGCGTGCTTCGGTAACGGTGAAGTTGAACACCGGGTCGTGGAAGGCGTTGTGGCGCAGGAAGCCATTGAGCCGTGCCTCGTGGCCGTCGCGGTCGTGCAGCGTCACGTTGTCGATGGCGATGTATCCGGGCACGATGTGAATCGAGTCGCTGCAAGTATAGTAGCAGTTGGTGTAGTCGATTTTCATCTTTAGGTCGTGGGCATAGATATCGCCCATCAGGTCGATGGTCTTGAAGTTGCCGAAGAGTACGGCGTGGCCGCTCACCTCGCCGTCGACATCGCTGGTGAAGGCGGCCATGAAGGGCTTCATGAACTTGACGTTGGCCCGGCGCGCGTCGAATGTGAGGTAAAGCGAGTCTGCGGCGGTGAAAATGCTACCGCCTATGTTGGTGTGTTCGCCGTTTCGCTGCAGCAGGTCGCAGTTGAGCACCACGGCCTTGTTGTCGTTGTCCCAGTGGCTTTCGATGTCGGCATCGCCCATGAGCGCGCCGTTGTAGTACATGTCGTTGACGTGTAGGTTGGGCGTCATGAGTCGCGGTTGTTTCGAGAACAGTCCGGCGAGGGTGAAAGTGCCGGTGGCTCGTCCGCCAAAGGTGACGTGGTTGATTTGCAGCGTGTTGAAGATGTAGTCGAGGCTTATGTCGTTGAGCGACACTTCGAGCTCGTCGTCGGGGTCGCTCGACACGTTGCCGTGTATGTTGATGAATTGCTTGTCGCACGACGCGTTGAGTCCGCTCACGGCGATAGCGTTATGGTCGTAGGTGATGTGTCCGCCGTTCACATGCCAGGCGGTGTCGTTGAAAACGAGCTCGGCGGGATTGATGTCGATATCGGCGGTGAGCTTGCGGTCGAGGGCGCGCCTCAGTGTCGCGGTGACGTTGATGTTGCCGTGGTAGTCGCTTTCGCGTGCCACTTTCCATGCCAGATTGGCGTCGATGTTGTTGTCGTGTCCTTGAGCGTCGACGGCGAGCGTGAGCTTGCCACTTTTCATGGGAATGTGGGTAGCCACGCCGGCCTCGATGGGCCGGTTGTTGCCCTCTTTGGTGAGCGTGATGGTGGTGGCGTCTATGATTTTGTTGCCTTGTTGCAGGTAAGGCACGTTGAGGTGGGCCGTCATGCTGCCGTCGCGTTCGTTGAGATGGCCGTCGAGCGTGGCCCTATAAACCAACTTGACGGGCAGCTTGAGGCGTTCTTGCCATTCGTCGCGCGGCTCGATGGTGAAATTGAAGTCGAAGTCGTTCGTGCCGCCGCCTGTCTTGTGGGTGAACATCGCGGGGAACGAGGCTGCGAGCAGGTTGTTGACAGCCGTGGGCAGTGTGGCGAAGTCGTAGTCACCCTCGATGTCGCCGTGCAGGAAGGCCGATTGCAGCGACACGTTGTGGTCGGTGGCGCTCAGCGCGATGTCGTTAAGCTCGATAGGCTCGTTGTGCTTGTCGAGCATGGTAAGGTTGTGGATGTTGACGTCGCCGCGCAGGTTGTGCAGGTTGTTGCCGCGCAGGTGGGCTTCGGCGTTGAGCGTGGTGATGCCCTCGATGGGGGTGGGGCGCCGCAGCAGGGTTGCCAGATGCACGCCGCCGGCCTGCACGGTGGCGTCGATGATGGTGGCGGCACCGGCGAGTAGCGCTTCGCCCGCGATGTCGATTTTGCCGTTTGGGTCGTTGAGGGTGACGTGTCCGTCGTAGTGGTTTTGGTTGGCGGTGACGTTGGCGGTGAGGTCGTGGTAGCGGTAACCCTTGAAGTCGACGTGGTCCACGTGTCCGTCGAAGGTGCCGTTGACCTTGTTGCCGGCTATTGTGGCGTCGACGGTGGCATCGAGCGCCACCGAGCCGAGCAGGTCTTCTTTGGCCAGCAGGGCGCCCAGCTGTAGTCCGGGCGTGGTGACGTGTCCGGCGAAGTGTCGGGTGTCGGCATTGCGCGCGAAGTGTCCTCCGCTCACGGTCACTTCGCCCAGCGCGGTATTCACCTCGCCGGCAAAGTCGAGGCGCGACGGTGTGCCGGCCACCGAGCCGTCGAGCGAGATGTCGCCGCAGCGCGTCACGATGCCGGCCGCTTGCGGGGAGAGCGCGGGCAGCAAAGACATGACGCGCGCCGTCACGTCGTGCGAGGCTTTCACTTTGACATAAGGCACGTCGATGGCCATGGCGGCGGCGTCGTTGAGGTTGTCGAAGGTGCCGTTCACCGTGAGCTCGAGGCCGCCATCCTGCTTGCTGAGCGAGAGCACAGGCACGTGGAGGTGGTCGAGCGTGCCGTCGGCGGCCAGCGTGAGGTCCACTTTCTCGTCGAAAGCGGCCAACTGGGGCACAAAGCACCGCAAGTCGGCGGGCGTGATGTAGCTGCCCGAAACGCGCACTTGGTGTTGAGCCCGCTTCAAGTCTTGCCCCATGGTTTTGAGCGACGCGTAGCGCAGCGTGATATCGTCGGGGTGGATGAGCGAGCCCGGCAGCTCAATGTGCAGGTCGCTCACGGTGGTGACGGTGTCGTTAATGGCCACGCGTGTGGCCAGGTTGTTGAGCATGAGGCCGGCCTGCTCGTCGAACGAGAGTCGCTTGACGTCAATCACAAAGTCGTTGTTCTTGAGGCGCGGCAACTGCAGGTCGGCGCGCAGGTTGTTGATGGCGATGTGGTTGGGGTCGAAGCGGTCGCCGCGTCGCGGCTCGTTGAGCACGTCGTAGGTGAGGTCGCTCTTGCGGATGATGATGTTGTTGATTTTCAGGTCGAACGGCTTGGGCGGCTGTCCTTCTTTGGGCTTCAACGCGTCGATGATGAATTGCAGGTTGGTGGGGCTGTCCTTGTCGGGGCGCGTCACGCGGCCGTGAAGGCCGATAATTTCGCCGTAGGTGATGACTATCTTGCGGTTCACAAGCAGGTCATAGATGCTCAGTCCGGCTCCCAGCCGCTCGACGTGCAGCAACGAGTCGCCCTGCTGGTCGGGGATGTTGACATGGCCCAGCGTGAGCTCGTTGAAAGGCTCAAACGATATTTCGTCAATGCTCACACGGGTGCCGAGGAACTCGCTCAGCTCTTTCTCGCCTACTTGTTTGATCTTGTTCTGTACGGCGGGTGTCGACAGCAGCAGGTACAGGCCCACGAAAAGCACCACGATGAGTACCAGCGCGGTAACGACCACGCTCCGTAGCACATTATAAGTCTTTTTCAGCGCCTTGCCCATTGCTGTTTTACATTTAACCGACAAAATTACTGCAAACCGAGCGTAATACAAAATCAAAAACCGAGTTTTTGAATTTTTTATTGCCGAGGTGCCGCGTAATTTCGCCGCGTAGCGGCAACGTTACTGCAAACCGAGCGTAATACAAAATCAAAAACCGAGTTTTTGAATTTTTTAT
>CAMVPC010000008.1 GCA_947169265.1 uncultured Prevotellaceae bacterium | reverse complement strand
TTACTCGTCAAAATAGTCCAAAACTAATTGGCGTGTCCCATTGCGGAAAACAGGACTTCGGCACTTTTTCCTGACTTCGTCACTTTTTTCAAGAAGGAAAAGTATTAATTTGTAATTGCCTATTAAACAAGTTTGACCTCACCGGGTTACGATGACACTCGCGCAAACAAAAGATGTGGAGGACGGATAGAGGGTGAAGTGGTCGTTGCTTCTCCCGGTGATGTCACTTGTCGTGGCGCTGGTGGTGGTGGATTTCGAGCGCGTTGATGAAGTTTTGCCACAGAATGTAGCAACCCGGCCCCACACTCGAGAGCGGGTTGAGGTAGGCGCTGGCCACCCAGATGGCGAAGGCCGTGTTTTTTTGTCCCAGTCCCTGGCCCATCTCAATCACTTGTCCCTTGGGACGCCCCATGGCCCGTCCCAGCGCGAACTGGGCGAGGCACAGGGTGAGGCTCACGATGGCGATGACGGCGATGAGCCACGCGGGCGCGCCGCTGTGGACGATGTTGCGCACCGTGGTTCCGCTGATAATCACTATCGAGCAACACCACAGGTAGAACGACAAGTCGGGGATGGCCACCACACGCCGGTGCAACCACTTCATGTAGTGCTTGACTATGAAGGCCAGCACCATGGGCAGCACCAGGATGGAGCACACGCGCGACAAGATGAGCAGGAAGGCGTTGAGGAAGGGCATCTCCAAGCGCGGGTCGACGAGCGGGAATATCGACGGTATCAACAGCGACACGGCAAAGTTGCTCATGAACATATAGGTTGTCATCCCCGTCAGGTCGCCGCCCAGCTTGGCGGTCACCACCGGCGCCGCGCTCGCGCACGGCGCGATGAGGCACAGCAGGGCACACTCGGCCACCACCAGCCAGTTGCCGCGGGGCGCCAGCCACACCAGCGGAATCACCGTCGCTGCCAGCAGCAACAGCTGCACGACGCCTACGGTGACGTGCCACCGCCGCGGCCGCATGGCGTGGAAATCGACTTGGCAAAACGTGGTGAACAGCACAAGAAATAGGAATGTGGGGAAAATCGTGTCAATCACCGGGCCACACACCCGCGCGGCGCCTTCGAGCGCCGGGGTGAAGGCAAACACCACATAGATGACGGCACCGGTGACAATGGCCACCGGCAACGTCCATTCCTTGATAAATCGCAACACGCTCATCGCTCGGCACGACTACGGCGCGACGTCATTGTTTCCATTTCTTGAAAGCGCCGGTATACTTAAGCCACCAGTACTTGAGCAGGTTCTGCTCCTTGATTTTCTTCCACGGACGGCTCGAGTGGGGGCGGTGGAGCACCGGAATGTTGTTGAACAGGTAGTTCTTGTAGCCCAGGCGCAGCGACGCGTGGGAGAGTGTCACGTCGTACCAGTCGCGCTTGGGGTCGAGCGTTGCGAAGTCGATGGCCTTGAGCAGCAGCGGCGTGAGCAACGTGAAACAAAAGCTGAAATGCTTGGGGCAGTCGATGACCTTGTCGCCCCACTCGCGGGCGTACTCGTAAGGATAGTTGATTGTGCCTTGCTCATCGACAGTCACCGAGGCCGCCAGACCGCAGTCGCCGCGTTGCAACGTCTCGTCGAAGAGGCGCTGGATGGCATCGGCGTCCATCGTCACGTCGCTCTCGATGATGAGGATGCCGGCCTCGGCGGCCAACGCGTCGCGTTGCGCCATTTGCAGCACCAGGTCGTAGTTGGGCGATGGATGCGACGTGAGGTCGCTCAGGTTGACCAGCTCAAACGCGCCGCCGGCCTCGTCGCGTTTTTTCTCGAGTAGCGCCGTGTTTTCGGGTGTCGAGAAATCGTTGTAAATCGTGTAGCGGAAAGGCACGGTAATCTTCGAGGCGAGCACCGCGTCGATGGTCTCCATCGTGGTGTCGATAGAGTTTTTCACCGGGGTTATAATGTGCAAAGCTTTCATCAGTTTTCGCGTTTTTAGGTTTTCGCGCCGCAAATTACGGCATTTTTTTCCTTTCCACCAAAAATATCGTCCCGCGAATCATGGCGAATCATGGAACCACATCGTGTTTAGGCCGTGTGTAGACCATGTGTCGCGCACAGGCCAAACTCAAACGGGTGCCTCACGAATGACGTGGAAGCTCAAAGCTCTTACTGTGCCAGCAAGATGGAATAGAGGGCGGTGATGTCGGCCCCGCTCACGATGTTGTCGCGGTTCACGTCGGGGTTGCCGCCGGGCTTGAGACCATCGAGCAGGAAGCCGTAGAGCGCTGTGACGTCGGCGCCGCTGAGCACGCTGTCGCCGTTGACGTCGCCCGTGAGTTCCTCGTCGAGAGGCTCGGCGTCGGGGTGGAGGTCGATGGCGCCGCTCACCTCGGTCGATGTCTCGCCTATCCATCCGCCCTTCTGGTTCATGGCGGTGTGTACCTTGACGAAGTCTATTTGGCTCAGGTGCACAGGCTTGCCGTCGCTGTCGACGGCCCACTCGATGTCAAAGCCCAGGTTGCAGTTGGTGGCGATGCTGTCGGTCATGGGCTCGTCGTAGAGATAGTCGGGGCGATTATCCACGTAGCCCCACTCATAGTAATCCTGCCAAAAAAGCGCGTCGTCGCCGCTGCCGCCCTGGTTGTTCACATTGTTGGGCAGCTTGGTGCCGGCGAACGAGAGCGTCTCGGCGTCGGTCCACAGCGGCCAGTAGTCTTGCTTGTGGAAGTTGTTTTTGTCGATATAGCCCGCGGTGGCCCCGAACATGTCGTTGCTCGTCCAGCGGATGTAGGTGGTGTCGACAATCCACTTGTCTAATTTGGTGGGCTTGTGGTCGGCGGGCGTGCGGTAATAGGTGATTTGGTAGTCGTGTTGCGTCGTTTCCTTGTAATACTCGCTGCCCGCCAGCTCGTACCACGGGTCATCGGGCAGGCCGTTGCCGTTGAGGTCGCGGCTCACCAGCACGATGCCCGGCTCGCAGCTCCCCGAGAAGGCGTTACCGGCAATCTGCAGGTCGAGGGCGTCGGGCACGTTGACCACCGGGTGGTCAAAGCCGAAGGTGACGTAGCCGCCGTAGGCCCCGAGTGAGATAAGTCGCTCGCTGATGGCGATGGTGTCGGCCGGCTCGTGGTAGGTTTGCCCCATGAAGGTGACGGTGCGCTCAGGCTTGAATTCCGGCCCGATGAGCTGCATGACGCGCGCCAGCACCGAGTCGACGGGTTCGCCCGCGGTATAGGCCGGCGCCACGTTGATGAACTGTCCGGGTGCCGGGCAATATTCCAGTACGCGGGTGATATAGGGCTTGTTTTGCGCAGTGGCCAGCAGCGCGGCCACAGCCATGAGTGTAAATACCAATCGTTTCATTATCATGTTTTTAGTCGTTGTTCTCATTCGCTTGTTTTTCCTTGCCCACAAACAGGAAGTGGGCCGGGATGTCGCCGGTGCGCACTTGCCATTTCATCACACCGTCTTGGCCGTAACAACGTAGCCACCCGGGGGTGATATAGCTCATGGCGTCGGTCACGAGAATGTCTTTCGTGACAGGGTTTACGGCCACGCCGTAGGGGTGCTGGAACAGTGCGTCGCTGCCGTCGGTGATAAAGCAATCATCGACAAGAGTCATCGTGGACGTGTCAATGATGCTGAAGGCCATCCCGCTCCATTCCTGCTCCTCCTCGTTCCACGCCTCGCCCACGGTGTAGAGCCGGTCGCCGTCGAGCCACATGTCGCCCACGGGGAAATTGTCGAAACGCGCCACGACGCGGCGCTTGCGCGTGTCGTAGGCCACGAGGCATGGCGGCATGGTCTCGAGGAGCCCGCCGCGTGAGGTTATCCACAAGATGCCGCGCTTGTCGCAGCGCACGCGGTGCAGGTTGGGGGCGATTTCGATGCGTTCCACCTCGCTGAACGAGGCGATGTCGATGACCGAAATGGTGGTCTCGAGGTTGTTGAGGTCATATCCGCCCGAGTTGGCCACATAGATTTTGTCGTCGACAATCTCGAGTTCGTCGGGCTGGTAGCCCACCAGGCAGCGCGCCACCACTTGGAGGGTGGTGGTGTCAATCTTGGCCACGAAGCCCTGCTGCTGGTATTTGCGCTCCACTTTTTCCACGGGTCCGGCGTAACTCGTGACGTAGGCATATCCCTTGTGGAAACGGATGTAGCGGCAGTTGGGGATGTTGATGTCCTTGATAAACTTGGCCGTGGGGTATTGCATCACGGTCACCTTGTTAGAGCAGTTGACAACGGCCCACATCTTTGTGCCGTAGGCCTGCAGGTCGTTGCCCACGTCGCCCATGTCCATGACGACGCCCGGGTTGATGAGCCCGAAGATGTTGCGCAGATAAGTGCCCGACGTGTAGTCGAAGTAGTCGAGCGAGCACTTGTTGTCTTGCATGTTGCCCTCGTTGAGCAGGAAAAAGCCTTCGACATCGGTATACTCGGGGCGGCTCACTTCCACTTCATCGGGGATATAGATGATATCCTCGTTGCGGCACGAGCCCAGCAGCAGCGCCAAGCACGCCACCGCCACGAAATGATATATTCTTCTTGTCTTGTTCATAGGGTCCATTTTAGCGTGAGGCGGTAGTTGCGGCCGGGCATGGGAAAGTTGAGAATGACGTCATACTGCTGGTTGAACACGTTGTTGACCTCGGCGGCCACCTTGAGGGCGTGGCGCCCCCACACGAAGGTGTAGTGCGCCCCCAGGTCGTGGGTGTACCACGGTTGCTCGTGGTTGGCGGGAATATTAGCGCTCACATGGTATCGCTCGCCCACGTAGATGAAGCTGTAGTTGACGCCCAGCCGGCGCCAGGTGAGCTGGCCCACGACGCTGCCGCTGTGCCAGGGCACATAGGCGATTTGTCCGCGGTAGGTGCCGCCGTATCCGGTGTCGGTGGGGTCGGTCATGTCGCGCGCCGTCTGGTAGGTGTAGTTGACGTTCAGGTCGAGCTCCACCTCTCGTGCCGGCCGCAACGCGGCGCGCGCGGTGAGGTCGATTCCTCTAATCTCCACCTTGCCTATGTTCATCATCATCCAGCGGTACTGTCCTCGTCCGCTGGGCACGGCGATGATTTTGTCGGTAACATGGTTGTAGTAGGCGTCGGCGGTGAGCTTGAGGGCGGCCAGAAAGCCGCGTGCCGAGGCGCGCTGGTACTGCACGCCCACGTTATATTGCGTGACATATTCGGGGCGCAGCGTGGCGTTGCCGATGTCGGTGTAGTAGAGGTCGTTGAACGTGGGCATGCGGAAGATGCGCTTGGCGAAGGCGCGCACGTTCAGGTCATGGGCCGCAAAGGGCTGGTAGCTCACAAAGAGGGCCGGCGTGAACTTGGTCCACCACTTGTTGTGGCTGGCCACGATGTCTTCGGCGCGGCGAGTAACGTGGCGGTCGTTGATGAGTGTGAGCAGACCGCTGGCCTGCGCCTTGAGGCCGCGCCAGGCCCACGCGGTGGCGATGGCCGCGAGCGTGGTGTGGCGCGTGGGCGTGGCGAAATTGTCGAGCGTGGCGTCGAGCGAGTTCCACTTGTAGTCGACGGCCAGGTTAAGGTCCCAGTCGGGCATGAGGGTCACCTTGTTGGCCGTGGATAGGTACAACTCGTTCTGGTGGAAGGTGTTGTCGAGCAGCAGCAGCGTGGTGTCGGGGTTGACGTAGCGCATGCGGTCGCGGGCATACTTGGCGTTGAACATCGTTTCGTAGCGGTCGCTCACGCGTTGCCGCCACGTGCCCTGCACGAAGAAGTTGCGGTCCCACTGCCGCTGGCTATTGAGCCACACGTTGTTGACGATGGCGCCCGGAATGCCGCGCTCGCTGTCGTAGTAGTAGACCTTGGCGTTCCAGCTGCCGCCCTGAGTAGACCCGAAAACGGCACCCTCGAGGCGCAACGCCTGGATGTCGCCGTTGTGGCGCACGGCGGTGGTGTCCCAGGCGGGCGTGCCGTCGCTAAAGCGGCGGCGGTAGCGAAAGTGGTACTTTCCGTTGGCGAGCGTAAGCTCGCCGTTGAGCGAGAACGAGAGACGCTCGCCCAGCTTGTGCTCCCACCGCGCCGACGGGTTGAAGAGCCCGAAAGAGCCGGTGCGCACGGTCACGTCAAGGTTGTCGCGACGTCCGTCTTTGAATCGCGGGCGCTTGGTCTTCAGGTAGATGGTGCCGGCGTTGCCAAAGTCGCGCGCCGGCTGGAAGATGTCGCTTCGCTGCCCGGTGTAGAGCGCTATCTCGTCGATATTGTCGAGTGAGAACTTGCCCAGGTCGATTTGGCCGTTTTGCGCGTTGCCCAGCTGGATGCCGTCATAGAACACGCCCATGTGGTTGCTGCCCATCGAGCGCATGTCAACGGTCTTGATGCCGCCCACGCCGCCGTAGTCCTTGAGCTGGATGCCGGCAAAATAGCGGATGGCGTCGGCCACGTTGTGGCTGCCGAGCGCCTCGAGCTGCACACCGCTGAGGCGTTGCGCCGGAATCACCTCGCTGAAGGGCTTGATGCCCCACACCACCACCTCATCGATGGCCACAACGGTGTCGAGCGTCGCCTCGGGGACATCTTGTCCCCAAGCCGTCGCGGCCACCCACAGGGCCACCAGCATGTATATCGTTCGTCTCATTTTCCTGCGTGGCCCCAATTCGCGAGGGCCGTCAAGCGGTTATAACACGCTGCGCGACAAGTGTTCTGACTCGCCCTGGGGCTTGCGAGGGGAGTAGCCTTCCCGCCTTGTGCCGGCAGTGACCATTCCCGCCCCTTGTCTCGTGTGGGCTCACAGCAGCGGACCTGTTGGGGATTCTCACCCCATTCCATGTCGCAACAGCGGCGCAAAGTTACGCATTTTTTCTCATTCAATGTCACATTGTTTCTAAAAACGTGTCGAAAGCTATGGGAAAAAGTAGTACTTTTGCAGCCGCAAAACAAAAATCGGTTGTCATGAATTCGGCAATTACAGCAGTACATATAGCCGGCGTACTGCTCACCGTGGCCCTGTTGCTGGCGGTGAGCTGGTGGTCGGGACGCAAGGTGAAGGACGCCCGCGGTTTTATCACCGGCGGTTCCTCGGGTACGTGGCTCGTGGGGGGTGCCCTGCTCGGCACGATGGCCGGCGGCCAGTCGACGATAGGGACGGCGCAGCTGGCGTTTTGCTACGGCCTGTCGGCGTGGTGGTTCACGCTGGGTGCCGCCTTCGGTTCGCTCTTACTGGGCTGGGTGTATGCCGGTCCGTTGCGCCGCAGCGGTTGCGGCACGTTGCTCGAGGTGGTGGGCCGCAAATACGGACGCAAGGTTGAGACCGTGGGCTCGTTGCTGTGCATGCTGGGGATTTTCATCAGCATCGTCTCGCAGGTGCTCTCGTCGGGGGCCATGATAGGCAGTTTCTTTGGCGTGCCCATGTTGTGGGCCTCGGTAGCCGGCGCCGTGCTCATCATGCTGTTTGTCCTCTTTGGTGGCATTCGCAGCGCCGGCGTGAGCGGCATCGTGAAGCTGGTGTTGCTCTATTTCATCTCGCTGGCCGCGGGCGTGATAGTGTGGCACTTGGCCGGCGGCTACAGCGGACTGCGCGATGGCCTCGACGCGGTGTACGCCTCACCGGCGGTGAGCGGCATGAACGGCCTCGCCGATGCCGAGAGCATCCATCGGCGCTATGGCAGTCTGGTGGCCCGCGGCGCGTTCAAGGACCTGGGCGGTTGCCTATCACTCATGCTGGGGGTGGTGTCGACGCAGACCTACGCGCAGTGCATCTGGTCGGCCTCGACAACGAGGCACGCGCGGCGTGGCGCGCTGATATGCGCCATTTGCCTGCCCATCATCGGCGCGGCGTGCACCCTGGTGGGCATCTACATGCGCGGCCACTATGTTACGGCCGACGAGTTTGCCGCTATGCGCCAAGCCGGCGAGACACTGCCGGCGGGCATGGGTGTGATAGCCGACTCGGCGCAGGCCTTCCCGTCGTTTATTCTTCGCCACCTGCCGTCGTGGCTGGGCGGCATCATGCTGGGCACTTTGCTCATCAATATCCTGGGGTGCGGTAGCGGCCTGTCGCTGGGCGTGGCCACCATCCTGGTGCGCGACGTGTATGGCAACGTGTGGCGCCGTGCCGCGTCGTGGTCACAACTCAAGCTCATGCGATGGTCGATAGTGGGCGTACTGGTGGCCGCCGTTGCTGTGGCGTTGTTGTGCAGCAACAGCTTTATCAACGACTTGGGATTCTTGTCGCTGGGTTTGCGCGCCGTGTCGATATTGTTGCCGCTCAGTTTCGCGCTGTGGCGACCCGATAGGGTGGGGGCACGCCTCCTCCTGGTGGCCATGGTGACGGGCGTGGCGGCGATGTTGATGGCCAAGTTCTTGTCGCTGCCCGGCGACGCGGTGTACTACGGCCTTGCCGTCGAACTGCTGATATTACTTTGTCCCCGATTCCAAAAGAATTAGACATAGAGAACGTGTTTTTAGACATAGATACATAAAGAACATAGAGATAGAAAGACACTTTTACCGTCAAATATTGGGACACCGGCAAATATTATTATCATTATTTTTTGTGGCTCTTTTTTTTACGCTCAATTTGCACTAATTTTAGATAAATTAGGCTGCATTTCGGCAAAAATCAAAGTAAACTTTGTTTTTGCGCTCAATTTGCACTAATTTTGGATAAATTAGGCTGCATTTCGGCAAAAATCAAAGTAAACTTTGTTTTTGCGCTCAATTTGCACTAATTTTGCAAGTTGATTTAGAAAAAACAAAAAACCGATATAAAAGGAAAAAATATTTATGGCACAAAACGAAGACGTTTTCAAGAAAATTGTATCACACGCCAAGGAGTATGGATTCGTGTTCCCGTCGAGCGATATCTACGACGGACTGGGCGCGGTCTACGACTACGGCCAGAATGGCGTGGAGTTGAAAAATAACATCAAACGCTACTGGTGGGAAGCCATGACGCTGCTTCACGAGAACATCGTGGGCATCGACTCGGCTATTTTCATGCACCCCATGATTTGGAAGGCAAGCGGCCACGTGGACGCTTTTAACGACCCGCTCATCGATAACCGCGACAGCAAAAAGCGTTATCGCGCCGATGTGCTCATAGAGGACCAGCTGGCGAAAATCGACGAGAAAATCGATAAGGAGGTGGCCAAGGCCGCCAAGCGCTTCGGCGAGAGTTTCGACGAGGCTATGTTCAGGCAGACAAATCCCCGCGTGCTCGAGTATCAGGGCAAGCGCGACGCGCTGCACGCCCGGTTTGAGGCCGCGCTCAACGCCAACGACCTTGCCGAGCTCAAGCAAATCATCCTCGACGAGGGTATCGTGGACCCCATCAGCGGCACGCGCAACTGGACCGACGTGCGTCAGTTCAACCTCATGTTCAAGACCCAGATGGGCAGCAGCAGCGACAGCACGATGGACGTGTATCTGCGTCCCGAGACCGCACAGGGTATCTTCGTGAACTTCCTTAATGTGCAAAAGACCGGGCGCATGCGCCTGCCGTTTGGCATCGCGCAAATTGGAAAGGCGTTCCGCAACGAGATTGTGGCCCGCCAGTTCATCTTCCGCATGCGCGAGTTTGAGCAAATGGAGATGCAATTCTTTGTGCGACCCGGCGAGGAACTCAAGTGGTTCGACGTGTGGAAAAAAACGCGCCTGGCTTGGCACAAGGCGCTGGGCCTGGGCGACGAGAAATACCGTTTCCACGACCACGAGAAGCTGGCCCACTATGCCAACGCCGCCACCGACATCGAGTTCCAGATGCCGTTCGGCTTCAAGGAGGTGGAAGGCATCCACAGCCGCACGAACTTCGACCTGTCGCAGCACGAGAAGTTCAGCGGCAAGAAAATCCAGTATTTCGACCCCGAGCTGAACGAGAGCTACACGCCCTATGTGATTGAGACGTCGATAGGTGTCGACCGCATGTTCCTGAGTGTGATGTGCTCGAGCTACGAGGAGCAAAAGCTCGAAGGCGGCGACACCCGCGTGGTGCTCCACCTGCCCAAGGCGCTGGCACCCGTCAAGTGTGCCGTCCTGCCGCTGGTCAAGAAAGACGGCCTGCCCGAGAAGGCCCGCGAAATCATGAACGTCCTCAAGTTTGACTTCGCATGCCGCTACGACGAGAAAGACAGTGTGGGCAAGCGCTACCGCCGCATGGACGCCATAGGCACGCCTTACTGCATCACCGTGGACGGACAGACGCTTGACGACAACACCGTCACGCTGCGCGACCGCGACACCATGGAGCAGGAGCGCGTGCCCATCGCCGAGTTGCCGGCACGCATCGGCGAGGCCTGCTCGCTGAACAACCTGCTCAAGAAATTAGGATAATCTCTCCACTACCGACCGATAAATTTTCTTAGCAACCGATGAAAAAAATTCCTTTCCTGCTAATGTGTCTGCTGGGGCTGGTGCCTTTGGTCATCAGTTCGTGTGGCGACGACGATGACGAAATCGTGAACGGCGTGAGCAAGAAATATGCCGAGTGGAAGAAACTCAACGACGACTGGCTGCTGGAGCAACAAAACCGCAAGAACAGCGACGGCACCAACTACTTCACCGAAGTCGTCGCGCCCTGGGACCGCTCGGCGAAGGTGTATATGCACTGGTACAACGACCGCGCGCTCACCGAGGGTAACGCCAAGCCCTATTACACGTCGACCGTCGATGTTAAGTACAAGGGTATGCTCTACAACGATGAACCCTTCGACTCGTCTTACCAGCGCACGACGCCGGCAGTGGGCGTGTTCCGCACCAAGCTGGGCGACGATGTGATTGAGGGGTGGACCATCGCCTTGTGTGCGATGCGTGTGGGCGACAGCTGCCGCGTGATTATCCCCTCTAACGTGGGTTACGGCACGTTGTCGATGGGCGAAATCGACCCTTACGCGGTGTTGCAGTTCGACATCAAGCTGGTGGGCATCCCCAAGCTGGAGCTGAACGCGCCCAGGCGCTAAGACCGCCCCGTGGCACGCGATTTGCTATATCAAGAATCACGAAACAAATAACAATATTATCACGAAACAATAAAAAGAAATGGGATTTAACGACTTCCTGAAATCCATATTTGGCAGCAAGAGCGACCGCGACTTGAAAAAACTGCTGCCCTATGTGGAAAACGTAAAAGCGGTATACCCCGAAATCGAGGCCCTCGACAACGACGGTCTGCGCGCCCGCAGCGCAGCGATTCGCGAGGAAATCAAAGAGGCCACACGCCCGCTTAACGAAGAGATACAAAGCATACGCGACGAGATAGAGACGCTCGACTACGACAAGCGCGAGGGACTGTGGAACCGCATCGACAAGCTCGACGAGGAAATCCTCGAGATCATCGAGGAGAAACTCACCGAGGCGCTGCCCACGGTCTTTGCCATCGTCAAGGAGACGGCGCGCCGCTTCGCGCAAAACGAGACCGTGGAGGTCACCGCCACCGACTTCGACCGTAAGCTCGCCGCCGATGGCCACGACTTCCTGACCATCGAGGGCGACAAGGCCATCTATGTGAACCACTGGATGGCGGGCGGCAACGAAATCACATGGGACATGGTCCACTACGACGTGCAGCTCATTGGCGGCACCGTGCTCTTCCAGGGTAAGATTGCCGAGATGGCTACCGGCGAGGGAAAGACGCTGGTGGCTACCCTGCCCGTGTTCCTGCGCGCCCTGGCGGGCCGCGGCGTGCACGTGGTGACGGTGAACGACTACCTTGCCAAGCGCGACTCGGAGTGGATGGGCCCGCTTTACATGTTCCACGGCTTGAGCGTGTCGTGTATCGACAAGACGACGCCCAACAGCCACGAGCGCCGCGACGCCTATCAGTGCGACATCACCTTTGGTACCAACAGCGAGTTCGGTTTCGACTACCTGCGCGACAACATGGCCACCGACCCCGATGAGCTCGTGCAACGTCCCCACTACTTCGCCATTGTCGACGAGGTGGACAGCGTGCTCATCGACGACGCGCGCACGCCCCTCATCATCAGCGGACCGGTGCCCAAGGGCGAGGACCAGATGTTCGACGAGTTCAAGCCTAACGTGGAGCGCGTCTACAAGGCGCAGCTCACGCTCATCAACCAGCTCGTGTCGCAGGCCCGCAAGAAATTTGCCAGCGACGACCCCGAGGAGGTGAAAGAAGGCTCGTTCCTGCTTTACCGCGCTTTCAAGGGCATGCCCAAGTACAAGCCCCTCATCAAGCTGCTCTCGCAAGAAGGCGTGAACGCGAAGATGCTCGACACCGAAAAGATTTACATGCAGGACAACAACCGCGAGATGCACGTGGTGACCGACCCGCTGTTCTTCATCATCGACGAGAAGAACAACACCGTGGAGCTCACCGACAAGGGCATCGACGTGCTCACCCAGGGCACCGACGACCCCAAGTTCTTCGTTTTGCCCGATATCACCAGCGAGCTCTCGGCCGTGGCCAATGAGCCGCTCACCGACCAGGAGAAACTCAACAAAAAAGACGAATTGCTGCAAAACTACAGCGTCAAGGCCGAGCGCGTGCACACCGTCACGCAGTTGCTCAAGGCTTACACGCTCTTCAACCGCGACGATGAGTATATCGTCGACGAGGAGGGAAAGGTGAAAATCGTCGACGAGCAAACCGGTCGCATCATGGAGGGACGCCGCTACAGCGACGGCCTCCACCAGGCCATCGAGGCCAAGGAGGGCGTGAAGGTCGAGGCAGCTACCCAGACCTTTGCCACCGTGACGTTGCAAAACTACTTCCGCATGTACTACAAGCTGGCGGGTATGACCGGTACGGCTATGACCGAGGCGGGAGAGTTCTGGGAAATCTACAAGCTCGACGTGGTCAGCATTCCCACCAACAAACCGGTGATTCGCCGCGACATGCCCGACCGCGTGTACCGCACCGAGCGCGAGAAATTCAACGCCGTCATCGACGAAATCGTCAAGATGAGCGAAATGGGACGCCCCGTGCTGGTGGGTACCACCAGCGTCGAAATCTCGGAGCGCCTCAAGCGCCAACTCAACCTTCGTCACATCAGCTGCCAGGTGCTCAACGCCAAGTATCACCAGCAGGAGGCCGAGATTGTGGCCCAGGCAGGCCAGCAAATCAACGGCAAGGGTGTGGTGACCGTGGCCACCAATATGGCCGGTCGTGGTACCGACATCAAGTTGGCCAAGGCCGTGCGCGAGATGAAAGACGAGAAGGGCAACCTCATTGGCGGCTTGGCCATCATCGGCACCGAGCGCCACGAGTCGCGCCGTGTCGACAACCAGTTGCGCGGCCGTGCCGGTCGCCAGGGCGACCCGGGCTCGAGCGTGTTCTTCGTCTCGTTTGAGGACAAGGTGATGCGCTGGTTTGCCACCAACAAGCGCATGCTCGCTTTCCTCGACAAGCAGATGTCGGAGGGCGAGGCTATCGAGAGCAAGATGGTGACCAAGAGCATTGAGAACGCGCAGAAGCGCGTCGAGGAGAACCACTTTGGGCAACGCAAGCACACGCTCGAATATGACGACGTGATGAACGTGCAGCGCAAGGTTATCTACTCGCGCCGCAACAACGCCCTCAAGGGCGAGCGCATCGGCACCGACATCATCCGCATGATTGAGGACGAATGCTCGAGCATTGTCGACAAGTTCGGCCCCGAAGAGTACGACGACTTCAAGATGGAAACGCTCTCGAAACTCGCCATCGAGCCGTCGTTCGGCGAGGACGAATACCGCTCGCTCGACAGCTCGCAAGTGCTTGAGCGCCTCACCGACGACGCCATCCAGGCCTTCAACCGCAAGACCGACCGTCTGCGCGAGGACGCCGTCAAGATTGTCACCCGCTTCGCCGAAATAAAGGGCATCGACCCCAAAGACCTGGGAATGGGACGTTTCGAGATTACCGACGGCCGCAAGAAATACTACCCCCTGGCCAATGCCGCCGAGGTCGTCGCCACCGACGGACGCTCTTTCGTCAAGGAGTGGCAAAAGGCCATCTTGCTCCATTCCTACGACGAGGTGTGGAAACGGCACCTGCTTGAGATTGACCAGTTGCGGCAAAGCGTGCAAAACGCGAGCTACGAGCAAAAGGACCCCCTCGTGATCTACAAGATTGAGGCCTACAACCTCTTTGAGACCACGTTGGGGCGTATCAACGACCGCGCCGTGTCGGTACTCATGCGTGGACAAATCCCCATGAATGAGGATAACAACATGGACCAGCAGCGCGAAATGCCCAAGTCGAACACACCGCGCACCCGCTACAACGAGGGACGCGGCGAGGACGAGATGCAACGCGCCGCGCGACTCCAACGCCAGGCGGCGATGAACGCGAGCCACAACGGTGGACCGGTGCGCAACACCACGCCGGTGCGCGTGGGACCCAAGGTGGGACGCAACGACCCGTGCCCCTGTGGCAGCGGCAAGAAGTACAAAAACTGCCACGGCAAACTCGACCAGCAGTGATACTCCATAACAATGAGCGGTGAGCCTTGTGCCCACCGCTCACCGTTTTTAGCCAACCCACTATAATTAATAGTTAGCCAACCCCATAAAATATCGAAACAATGAAAAAGACTGTTTTCCTATCGATTGTGGCTACACTGGCCTTTGCCTTCACGGCACAAGCACAGCTGCCGGCCATCACCCTGAACGACATGGACGGAAACCAGGTGCGCGTCGACACCCTCGCCGCCGGAAAGCCCACCATCATCAGTTTCTTCGCCACGTGGTGCAAGCCGTGCAACCGCGAGCTCACGGCCATCGCCGAGGTCTATGACGAGTGGCGGCAACAAACCGGTGTCCAGCTCGTCGCCGTCTCGATTGACGAGGCACAGACCATCCAAAAGGTGAAGCCGCTCGTCGACTCGCACAGCTGGCCCTACCGCATTCTGCTCGACCCTAACAGCGAACTCAAGCGCGCGCTGGGCGGCCAGCTCATCCCTTATGTGGTCATCGCCGACGGCAATGGCGAAATCGTCTACAGGCACAACGGCTACACCGATGGCGCCGAGGATGAGCTCATTGAGGTGGTTAAGAAAATGGCCAAGCCATGACGCGCGCGGCCACATTATTAATATTATTGTCGCTGGCGGCCTTGCCGACACACGCGCAACAGACCGACTCGGTGGCCGAGCGCCGGGTGACCGTGATCGGTAGCGTCGAGAGTGAGTGGCTCATTCCCATGAACGACGAGGCCATCGGTTTCACCGTGGGCGATAACAAGGTGATGACCAACACTTATGCCGACGTGACTCTGTCGAGCAAATGGGTCGATGCCGGGGCCCGCTTCGAGTTCTTGCGCTATCCGCTGCCGGGCTTCGAGAGCGGTTTCAAGGGCTGGGGCCTGCCTAACGTGTGGGTGAAAGGAAAATTCAATCGCGTTGAAATCACCGCCGGTAATTTCTATGAGCAGTTTGGCTCGGGTTTTATCTTGCGCACCTATGAGGAACGCTCGCTGGGACATGACAACTCGCTGCTGGGAGGACGTATCGTTTACCGGCCTGTCGATGGTGTCACGCTCAAGGCGCTCGCCGGAGCGCAGCGGCGCTACTGGCACTACAACCGTGCGCTCATCGGCGGCGCCGACGCCGAAGTGTCGCTCGACCAGTGGGCCAAGGCGCTCAGCGCCCACGACGCCCACCTCACCCTGGGCGTCTCATGGGTGGGTAAGCACGAGGGCGATGATGTCATTATGACCGACGCCGCCCACCGCCTGAACTTGCCGCGATGGACCCACGCCGTGGACTTGCGCGCGCAGTGGCAGCAACGCGGCGTGAACGTGCTCTTCGAGTGGGCCCACAAGAGCCAGGACCCGTCGTGGGACAATGGATACACCTATGCCCCCGGCAACGTGGTGATGCTCTCGGCTTCTTATTCCAAGCCGGGCCTGAGCCTGTTGGTGCAGGCCAAGCGCAGCGAAAACATGTCGTGGCGCAGCGAGCGCACCATGAGCGGCCTGTCGTCGATGATTAACCACCTGCCGGCTTTCACGATGGAGCATACTTACGACCTGCCGTCATTCTATCCCTATGCCACCAGGCCCCAAGGTGAATGGGCCTATCAGGCCGAGGCGAGCTACACATTCAAGAAAAAGACGGCGCTGGGTGGACGCTACGGCACCACGTTGCGGGTCAACTTCTCCCACATCCACTCGCTCTCGAACGTCGACGAGCCCCGCGTGGCGGGTACCGACGGCCCCGCGAGCTCCTTCTGGAAATGGGGAAAGACCGTTTATTACCAGGATTTTAACGTGAGCCTCGAGAAAAAACTCTCCTCGAAGGTGCGACTCACGCTCTTGTACATCAACCAGCGCTATAACATGACCGCCATCGAGGGTGAGGGAGGCATGGTGCGGGCTAATACCATCGTGGCCGACTGCACCTACAAGATTAGTCCCAAAGTGATATTGCGCGGCGAGGCGCAGTATCTCTTCACCAAGCAGGACGATGGCGACTGGGCCTACGGACTGCTCGAGCTCTCGTTGCCGCCACACTGGATGATTACCGTGGCCGACGAGTGGAACTGCGGCGGAAGCAAACTGCACTTCTACGAGGTACTGCTCGCCTACAGCGCCGGCGCCCACCGCATTCAGGGCGGCTTCAAGCGCACCAGTGGCGGCTATAACTGCTCGGGTGGCGTGTGCCGCTACGAGCCTCCGGTGAAAGGTTTCACGATGACTTATAACTATAACTTCTAAACGCGATGAAAATTTCACAACTGTTTTTCGCCGCTATAGCGATGACCGTGCTCGCCGCCTGCGACAACGTGTCGCCCGACGAACGGTTCATTGACGTGCCCATACCCGAAGCGCAACGCACCATCCTCATCGAGGATTTCACCGGCCAGCGATGCGTCAACTGCCCCACGGCCAGCGCCGAGATCGACAAAATCATGCAACAATACGACGCCGGCAGGGTCATCGCCGTGAGCATCCACGCCGGGCCCTTCTCACGCTCGATGCTGGGGAAGCGCTATGCGCTCGCCACCGACGAGGGTGACGCCTACTTTGCCGCCACCGGTGCCGACCACCAGCCCATAGGTATGGTGAACCGGCAGGGCCTTGTCGACTATCCGTCGTGGAACGCCCGGGTTTACGAACAAATACAGCTCACCACGCCGGTGACCATCGCGCTCGGTGCCACCCTCGACGAGGAGGCCGGCACGCTGGCCGTGTCGACCATGATGCTTAGCGGCGCCGACGTGGCGGGCGCCAAGCTCCAGCTGTGGCTCGTGGAAGACGGCGTGGTCGCCTTCCAGCTGCAACCCGACGGCAGCACCGACAGCGAATATGTGCACCACCATGTGCTGCGTGCGGCACTCAACGGTACCTGGGGCGAGGATGTGACACTGAAAACGGGCGTGCCGCTCACGCTGGAACACACTGTCGCGCTCGCCGACTATGACAACGTGACCGACCCGCGTGGTCTCGTCGTGGTTGCCTTTGTCTATACAGCCGACGGCGTGCTCCAGGCCACCGAAGCAATTCCCACTCCACCACAAACCGAATAAAAACCTCAAGCAATGAAAAAGTTAGCATTACTCTGCACCCTCGCGCTCGCCGGCCTGGCGGCGCAAGCCGACGACACCTTCATCTTCGTCGACAAGAACGGCAACACCGTGCCCGACGGCGCCACGGTCACCATCACCGAGGCCACCGACTATTACGACCCCGAGACAGGGGAAACCGCACTGATGTTCGATAGCGGACTCTCTGTGCTCAATACCACGTCGCAGTCGGCGGCCATAGCCCTCAACTACGCGGTGAACACCCTCGACGGAGGCCTGTTCCAGCTTTGTTTCCCCATCGAATGTACCGTAAAAGAGACCACGGGAAACTTTCGCACCGGCTCGGGCATCATGAAAGCCAACGAGTCGCGACCGCTGGGAGCCGAGTGGATTTCGTTGGGGACCGGGAAATGCGTCGCCACGCTGCAAATCGACGTGCAACGCGCCTCGTCATCGTTCCCGCCCACTTACACCCATGTGGCTTACGGACCGAAAATTACCATCGTCTTTGACGCCAACCCCGCACCTGTTGTCAAAGGCGACGTGAACGGCGACAAACTCCTGAGCGGTGCCGACGTCACGGCGCTCTACGGCAAACTGCTCGACGGAAAGAATGTCGACGGCAATCCCGACGTGAATGGCGACGGCCTCGTGAGCGGCGCCGACGTCACCGCACTCTACTCGCTACTACTCGACGAATAGTGTTAATCATTTATAAATATAAATCTTATGAAAAAATCATTACTTATTCTTTTGGCGGCTTTGCTGCCTGTCGCGGGGTTTGCCGCAATTAACGTGGAGCGCAACCCGCAAGCGCAACCGCGCGCGACGCAACGCGCCAAGGCGCCGCAGCGTGCCATTGAGTTGGGCCAGAATGAGCTCATCATGGGTAACTACATCAGCGAGAGTATTGCGGAGCAAGGTAGCGGCCTGGGGTTGCCCAGCTATCCGGGAACGCTCTCGATTGCCGCCGTGGTGCCCGCCTCGTCGGTCAAGATGTTTGAGGGCGGCAAGCTCAAGCGCATTCGCGTGGGTATGGCCAGTGCCGGCACCCAGGTAAACAAGGTTTTCGTGCTCAAGCTCACCGCCACGGGTGCCATCTCGAGCGATACGCTGGCCTGCGTGGCTGTGAACGCGGCCCTGCCTTACGGCTGGAACGAGTTCGCGCTCGCCGAGCCTGCCGAAATCGACGCCACCACCGCATCGCGCGGTGTGGCCATCGGCTTTGAGTATGAGCAACTGTCAACGTCCACCGAAGCCACTTACCCGATTTCGACCGTCGAGGAGGGCACGATTCAAGTCACTTACATGAAGGGCCTCACGGGTACCACCGGTTGGGTTGACGTGGGTCTTACCGATTATGGCAACCTGAGCGTGCAGGCCGTTGTCGAGAGCGACCACTTCCCCGAATTCAATCTGCAGCTGAGCAACCTGGCCACTTATGGCTATGCCATGGTCGGCGGCAAACTGTCGTTTATGCTCGATGCCGCCAATATGGGTGTGGGCACGGTCGAGAACTTCGCTGTCACTACGTTTGTCGATGGAGTGGAGGTCGAGACTATCCCCGTCGAGCAGGCTCTCAACGTGATGCCAGTTACCGTCGAACTGGAGGCAACCGTGCCGGCCGACATCGCGCCGGGCAAGCACACCATCGAAATCGTGGGCGCCCGCCTCAACGACCAGGCCATCGGCGAGCCCGGTGAGGGTCAGCGCTTGAGCACCCCCATCTATGTGTATAACAAAGAGTTCGACCGCCAAAAGTATCTCATTGAGCACATCACCAGCAACTCGTGCACCTATTGCCCGCTGGGCGAGAACATGCTCACCAAGCTCTCTCAGATGCGCGACGACATCGCGTGGGTGTCGATTCACGGTAACCAGTCGTCGGTCGACCCCTACAACACGACAAAGGCCACGCAACAGCTCAACTTGCTGGGATACTCTTTCTTCCCCGGTGCCGTGTTCAACCGCCTCGACTTTGGATTCCAAGGCTCGCTGCCTGTCTCGATTGGCTACTATGAGGATTATGCCGCACAGGCCGCGCAGTACTACAGCGAATACGCGCTCAATCCCGCCAACTTACCGGCGCTGGCTACGGTGAACATCGACGGTACGCTTGACCCCGACACGCGCAAGCTGGATCTCACCATCAGTGGCAATATTCACGATGGCCTCGTGGAAATGTTCGACGGCAAAGTGGGTTACACGGTTTATATCACCGAGGATTCGCTCGTGGCGCGTCAGCTCAACCAGGGTCGCTGGGTCACCAAGTACACCCACAACCACGTGATGCGCGACCGCCTCACCACGGCTGCTGCCGGCGACGCCCTTACGCTGGTAGGTACCACCGACTACGAGAACACGCTGTCGACCACGCTTCCCGCCGCCTGGAACATCGACAAGTTGCACGTCATCGCCTTCGTGTCGCGCACCGAGGGGGGTACCAACCTGCACGTGTTCAACACCGAGATGGCCGACGTGAAGGACTTCATCAAGGCCGCCGTCAAGGGCGACGTGAATGGCGACGGCCTCCTGAGTGGCGCCGACGTCACCGCCCTCTATGGCTATCTGCTCGATGGCACCGCGGTGGCCGGCAATGCCGACGTGAACGGTGACGGAACCATCAGCGGCGCCGATGTGACCGCCCTTTACGGCTTGCTCCTCGAGCAATAATCTCCATTCACATCTTCCCGCACAGCGAGGGGTGCCCTTTTCGGGGGCACCCCTCACCGTTGTATGGGGTTTCGTCATTTTGCGGCGTGTCGCGCGTGCGTGGGTCACATGGGGGCCGGCGGCGTCACTTGGTCGGCCCGGCTGCGCTCGCGGTGCTCGATTTCGGCGTCGATGGCCTCATACTCGCTGTGCATGCTCTTGTACTCGGGCACGAAACGTTTCATGGCGGTGACCATGTCGTGGATGTTGCCGGCGCTTGCCTCGCCAATGATGAAGTCGATGCTCTCGCACACCTTGTTGTATTCATATCGGCGCACCTTGGCAATCATAATCTTGTCGTTGTCGGTGGCGATGGTTTTCTCCTTGTCGTTGAGCAGTTCCTCAAAGAGCTTCTCGCCGGGGCGGAGGCCTATTTCCTCGATTTTGATGTCAACGTGCGGACGCAGGCCTGCCAGCGAAATCATGCGCTCGGCAAGGTCGTAGATGCGCACCGGCTCGCCCATGTCGAAGATGTAAATCTCACCGCCGTGGCCCATGCAGCCGGCTTCGAGCACCAGCGAGCACGCCTCGGGGATGGTCATGAAGTAGCGGATGATGTCGCGGTGGGTGACCGTGAGCGGCCCGCCGGCGGCAATCTGCCGGCGGAAGAGCGGAATCACCGAGCCGTTGCTGCCCAGTACGTTGCCGAATCGCGTGGTGATAAACTGGGTGCGCAGCCCGCGCTGGCGGGCGTCGAAGAACAGCGATTGGCAATAGATTTCGGCCAAGCGCTTGGTGCATCCCATGATGTTGCTGGGATTCACGGCCTTGTCGGTCGAAATCATCACGAATTTGAACACGCCGTATTTCAAGGCGAGGTCGGCCACGTTGCGCGTCCCTTCCACGTTGGTGAGCACGGCCTCGGTGGGGTTAAGCTCCATCATGGGCACGTGCTTATAGGCCGCCGCGTGGAACACGAAGCGCGGACGATAGGTCTTGAAGGCCTCTTCCATGCGCGCGTAGTTCTGCACGTCGCCCATGAAGAGCACCACCTCGGCGTTGGGGTAGCTCTTGCGCAACTCGAGCGACAAGTCGTGCATGGGCGTCTCGGCCTGGTCCACCAAGATGATTTTGCTGGCCTTGTAGGCCGCCACCTGGCGCACAATCTCGCTGCCTATCGAGCCGCACGCGCCGGTGATGAGCACCACGTTGCCGTTGATGTTCGAGCGCACCAGCGTGTTGTTGAGCACGATGGGCTCGCGTCCCAGCAAGTCCTCGATTTGCACCTCCTTGATGTAGCGCGAGATGTTGCCGTCTTGCTGCTCGGTGTCAAACTCCTCGATGTGGTTGATGAGCAGCAGTTTGATGTCTTGCTTAATGAAGAAGTCGGCCAGGCCGCCGCTCATCATGCGCGCGTCGCGCTGGCTGAAGAGCAGCGCGTGAAAATTGCGCGACGCGAAGAGGTCGGCGAGGGTCTCCTCGGGCTCGTAGGTGTAGACCTTGAAGCCGTTGACCATGCTGCGCTTCTCGTCGGGTGATGTGCTCAGCAGGCCCACCGGCTCATATTTGCCGCCAATCTCGCTCTTGAGGGCGTTGGCCAGGATGAGCGAGTCGAGCGAGGTGCCCAGCACGAGCACCTTGAGGCGGTCGGCCACTGTCGAGGTGAAGCGCGAATAGATGTGCTTGATGACAAGGCGCTCGATGGTGAGCAGGGCAAACACCGTCACACCCACGTAGATGATGTTCCAAAAACGGAACAGCGGGTGGGTGGTCACCGCCTGGTGCACCAAATTCACCAGCAGCAGGATGCTCGACGACAGGAACACCATCACGAAGACGCGATACAGGTCTTCGATCACGCTCAGGCGGATAATGAACGAGTAGCTTCGCGTCAAGAGCGATACCACCAGGTAAGCCGCGACAAAGATGAGCCAGTTGCGCACCGCCACCGCCGCCTGCACGGGCTGCGACGTGGCATAGATGTCGCTCAACACCGTGAGCAGGAACGCGCACGTGACCAGGAACATGTCAATCAGCAGGATGAGCCAACGCGGTGCCGTGGTATCGCGTAAGTTCTTGAAAAGCTTGAGGCTAAAGAGCCATTTGATGATATTGTCAAGCAAGGCAGGTTAATTTTCTAAAGGTTATATTTATATTAAAGCATGCAAATATACAAAAAAATATCTTTCCACCGCGTGGCACGTTGTTTTTTTTCGTATTTTTGCACCATAATTTATCACTTATTGTAATCCTCACGCTCCCATTATGGAACATTCGAGCCAACAACTGGCCCACAGCCTGCTTAAAATCAGCGCCATCAAGCTGCAGCCCTACAGCCCCTTCACCTGGGTGAGGGGATGGCGCTCGCCCATCTACACCGACAACCGCGTCATGCTCTCCTACCCATGGTTGCGCAACACCATTAAGATTGAGCTGGCGCGCCTCGTGCTCGAGCACTTCGCCGGTGCCGAGGTCATCGCCAGCGTCACCATTGGCGCCATCGCCCCCGGTGCCATCGTGGCCGACGCGCTGGGCCTGCCGTTCGTCTACGTGCGCGACAAGGCCAAGGACCACGGCCTGGAGAACACCATCGAGGGCGATATCAAGCCCGGACAAAAGGTGGTGCTCGTGGAGGATATCATCTCGACGGGGGCCAACTGCGTGCAAGCCGCGCGGTCGGTGGCCATCGCCGGCGGTGAGGTGATGGGTGTAGCCGCGCTGTTCTCCTACGAATTTGATGTCGCGCGCGACACCCTCGAGCGCGAAGGTCTGTGCCTTGTGGCCCTCACCGGCTACCACGCCATGCTCGAGGCCGCCGTAGCCACGCGCTACATCAAGCCAAGCGACCTGGCCATGCTCGAGCAATGGCACGACGACCCTGAGAACTGGACGCCGCCGGCTTTGAGCTTTGAGCTTTGAGCAACTCTTTACCCTATACCCTTTACTCCTTACTCCTACACAACTATGCAACATTACAAAAGCGAACGTCACGAGATAAACCACGATATCAACACGGTGTATAACAAGCTCAGCAACCCCGACGTGCTGCGCCAGCAACTCGAAAAGAATGCCGACAAGCTGCCGCCCGAGGCGCAGGAGAATCTGGCCAAGGTGCACTTCACTGCCGATGGCATCAGCATCGATTCGCCCATGGGCCCCATGATGCTGAGCGTCACCGAGAGCGTGGAACCCACGCGCGTGGTCTATTCGGCGGCAAACATGCCCGTCAACTTCAACCTCTCCATCGAACTTGAGGCTATCGACGAGGCGCGCACCGCGGCTGTGGCGCAAATCAACATCGACTTGCCTCTCATGCTGCGGGCCGTTGTGGGTGGCCAGTTGGGCGACGCCGCCCGCCAGATGGGCCAAATGCTTGCCGCGCTCCCTTACGACTCGCTGTAATAGTGCCACACGACCCCTGTCGTCCACCCCCCCCAAAAAAAAAGCCCTGCCGGTGTTCATGAACGCCGGCAGGGCTAAAATAATTATGAAAGAAACTAATTATTTCAGCTTAGCGTAGCCATAACGCGAATTTTCGCCGAGTTGCTCCTCGATGCGGATGAGCTGGTTGTACTTGGCCATGCGGTCGGTGCGGCTCAGCGAGCCGGTCTTGATTTGGCCGCTGTTGGTGGCCACGGCGATGTCGGCGATGGTCGTGTCCTCGGTCTCGCCGCTGCGGTGCGACGTGACGGTGGTGTAGCCGTGGCGGTGGGCCATCTCGATGGCGTCGAGCGTCTCGGTGAGCGAACCGATTTGGTTCACCTTGATGAGAATCGAGTTGGCGGCACCCATCTTGATACCTTTCTCAAGGAACTTGACGTTGGTCACAAACAGGTCGTCACCCACAAGCTGGCAGCGGTCGCCGATGCGGGCCGTGAGCTTTTGCCAGCCTTCCCAGTCGTTCTCGTCGAGGCCGTCCTCGATGCTGTCGATGGGATACTTGGTGATGAGCTCCTCGAGGTAAGCGATTTGCTCGTCGTCGCTCAGCTTCTTGCCGTTGGGGTCTTTCTTCTTGCCGTCCTTGAGCTGACGGTAGTCGTAGAAGTACTTGCCGTCTTCAATCACGGCAAACTCGCTGGCGGCGCAGTCCATGGCAATCTTCACGTCCTTGCCCGGCTCGTAGCCGGCCTTCTTGATGGCCTCCACGATGCTGTCGAGCGCGTCCTCAATGCCGTTGAGCGCGGGAGCGAAACCACCCTCGTCGCCCACTGCCGTGCTCAGGCCGCGGGCCTTGAGCAGCTTGGCAAGCGCGTGGAACACCTCGGCGCCCATGCGGATGGCCTCACGCTCGCAGCATGCGCCCACCGGACGAATCATGAACTCCTGGAAAGCGATGGGGGCGTCGCTGTGGGCACCACCGTTGATGATGTTCATCATGGGCACGGGGAGCACGTGGGCGTTAGTGCCGCCAATGTAGCGATACAGGGGAATGTTGAGATATTTAGCGGCGGCCTGCGCGGCGGCAAGCGACACGCCCAGAATGGCGTTGGCGCCCAGGTTACTCTTGGTGGGTGTGCCGTCGAGCTCTATCATCTTGCGGTCGATGGCGCGCTGACCCAGCACGCACATGCCTTCGACGGCGGGAGCAATCTTCGTGTTCACGTTCTCCACAGCTTTGAGCACGCCCTTGCCCAGATAGCGACCCTTGTCGCCATCGCGCAGCTCGAGGGCTTCGTTCTCGCCCGTCGACGCGCCCGAGGGCACTGCGGCGCGGCCCACGAGACCGTTTTCGAGCGTTACATCAACTTCGACAGTGGGGTTGCCACGGCTGTCGAGAATTTCTCTCGCATGAACTTTTGTAATCTTCATAATTGAGTTATTCGATTAATAATTAATTGGTTATATTTTTTTTGAATCTTTTTACCTGATTTTCTTTTGCAAAGTTAGTGCAAACCTCGCGCAATACAAAATGAAAACGCAAAGTTTTTCATTTTTATTGCCCCTATCCCCCTTTTTCCCAACAGCGGTGGCAATCAAACAATTTATTGGTTGGTCTTTATTATTTGATTGTTTTGTCGGTCTTGTCGTGGATATTTCTTTTCCTTACTGTTGTTTTTGTTGTTTGGCGTTTGCGTTGCGCTTTTTTTGCTCAGGAGCCGCTCAAAACAATGAATTGTTACGATAAAGGGCGCGGCAGGGTGGCTTGAGAGGGTGTGAAAAACAGGTAAATTGTTAACGGATGAGTGTTAAAATGCGAGTGGTTTTAACAGTTGACGTGAGTAATTCAAACCCATTCGCGTCTCAAAGGTTAAAATGTAGCACGGTCGAACCGACTTTGTGTAAAAAATATTAACTTTGCACCGATTCTTTGTGAGGTATTATTGTGATTCCCTGTAAAACCGCATCACAACCTTAATCTAATGACGCGGAGGAACGTGCAATAATAATTATGGACCCATCCTTGGCGTGATGTGCACGAGTGCGCGACGGTTATAGGATTCTATGATGTATTATTAAATAAGCTGTTTTTATTGTTTAAGTTAAAAGAGCTACCTTCTCAATTAACTCATTCAAAAAATTAAAAAGAAGACAATTCTCGATTAACTCATTCACATTAAAAAATGTTATTATGAAGAGATTTTTATCTACTTTGATGGTACTGTGCCTCCTCATTGGGGCGGCGCAGGCTAAGACCATTAAGGGTAAAGTGGTGCTGGCCTCCGACGGCGACCCGTTGCCCGGAGCAACGGTGATGCCCGTGGGTGGCGGCCAAGGCACCGCGACCGACCTTGATGGTGTGTTTACACTCAATGTGGGCGACAATGTGAGGCAACTCACGGTGAGCTACATTGGCATGGTTACCAAGACAGTCCCCGCTACCGATGGCCAGACCATCGCGCTCGAGGAGAGCGGCAACACGCTCGATGAGGTGGTGGTGACCGCCATGGGTATCAAGCGCAGCGCCAAGGCGCTGGGCTACTCGGCAACGGCCGTCAAGGGCGAGGACCTGGTGGCCACTCGCACTAACGACATCATGTCGAGCCTTGCGGGTAAGGTGGCCGGTGTGCAGATTACCGAATCGAGCAGCGACCCGGGCACGTCGAAGAGCGTGATTATCCGTGGTGTGAGCTCGCTGAGCGGTAACAACCAGCCTCTCTATGTCGTCGACGGTGTGCCCCTCAACAACAGTGCTGTCTACAGCAGCGAGGGCTTGGACAACGGCTTCGACTTCGGTAACGGCGCCAGCGCCGTCAACCCCGACGATGTCGAGAGCATGACCATCCTCAAGGGTGCTGCCGCTACCGCGCTTTACGGTAGCCGCGCCGGTGCCGGCGTCATCCTGATTACCACCAAGAAAGGTGCTAAGCAGGCTAAGGGCGTGGGTATCGAGTACAACGGCGGTCTCCAGTGGGAATCGTTGCTTCGCATCCCGCAGCAGCAAAACGACTTCGGTATGGGCTGGTACGGCGAGAAGACCGACATCGAGAACGGCTCGTGGGGTCCCTCGTTCGACGGCTCGATGCTCCGTTACGGTAACGTGTACAACCACTCGCAGAACATGAAGTCGTACCTTCCCATCAAGAACAACGTGAAGGACTTCTTCGAGACCGGTTTCCGTTTCAACAACAGCCTGTCGTTCAACGGTGCTACCGACAAGAGCGCATACTACCTGTCGCTCTCGCAAATCAGCGATAATGGTATCATCCCCACCAGCGCCGACAAGTATGACAAGTACACCTTCAGCGCTCGCGCAAGCCACACGCAGGGTCACGTCACGTTCAGCACCTCGTTGAACTACGCCTTCCAGCGCAACAAGTTCGTGACCACCGGTCAAAAAGCGGGCTCTATGTATAACAGCATTATGCAGACGCCGCGCGACATCGCCATCGTCGAGATGAAGGATCTCAACAACCCGTTCAACACCCCGGGTTACTACTACACGCCTTACGGTGTCACCAACCCCTACTACCTGCTTGAGAACTACCAGAACCGCTTTGAGCAAGAGCGCTTCTACGGTAACTTCGAGATTAGCTACGAATTCTTGAAATACTTCAGGGCCACCTATCGTTTCGGTATGGACACCAACACCAGCCAGCACGATACGGGTCAACCTAACTTGAGCGCAATGTTTGCCGGTACCCCCAACTGGGCCGACTGCCTTGCCGACCTCACCGGCTCGGTTACCCAGCAGACCTCGCGCCGTCGCGAGATGGACCACACCGTGATGCTGAGCTATGACCAGCAAATCACACAAGACTGGCATGCCAACGCCGACATCGGTTTCAACGGCAATGAGCGTCGATACAGCTACCTCTATGGTGGCGTGACGAACCTCACCATCCCCACGTGGTATAACCTGAGCAACAGCGCCGAGATTCCCACCGTGGAGCAATATAAGTGGAAACGCCGCTACATGGGCGTCTTCCTGGCTGCGCAAGCCGACTGGAAGAACATGGTCTTCCTCACCGTGAACCTGCGCAACGACTGGTCGTCGACGCTGCCCAAGGGCAACCGCTCGTTCTTCTATCCCGGTATCACCGCAAGCTGGCTCTTCAGCGAGCTGCTGAGCAACGAGGCCAAGAACACGCTCACCTACGGTAAGCTCCGCTTGGCTTGGGGTAAAACAGGTAACGACGCAAGCGTCTATATGACCAACTCGGTCTACGGACAGGCCGGTGCCAGCTCGGGTGGCTGGGGTAGCAGTAACTTCCCGTTCACCAAGACCGGCACCAACGCTTACACCGTGGGCAACACCCTGGGTAGCCAGAACCTGAGTCCCGAGATGACCACCGAGTTTGAGGCCGGTCTCCAGATGGCCTTCTTCCAGAACCGCATCTCGTTCGACTTCTCTTACTACAACCGCAACACCGACAAGCAAATCTTCTCGCTGAACATGGATCCCGCCACCGGTTACACCGCGCAGAACATGAACCTCGGTAAGATTCGCAACCGCGGTATCGAGCTCTTGGTGAGCGTCACTCCCGTCAAGGTGAAAGACTTCCAGTGGGATATCTCATGGAACTTCACCAAGAACTACAGCAAGGTCGTCAGCCTGCCCGAGGAGCTGGGCGGCAGCTCGCTCATCTACGGCTTCAACAGCGGCACAGGCCTCTATGCCATCGTGGGAGAGCCTCTGGGTGTGTTCAAGGCTTATGTGCCCCTGACGACCGAGGACGGACGCGTGATTTGCGACGACCAGGGTCTTCCCATCAAGAACCCCGACCAGCAAATCGTGGGTAGCATCAACAACAAGTACCAGATGGGTATCACCTCCACGTGGAGGTACAAGGGCGTGAGCCTTACCGCCAGCCTCGATATCCGCAAGGGCGGCGTGATGTTCTCGCGCACCAAGGATATCATGTACTTCACCGGTAATGCTATCCAGACGGCTTACAACAACCGCAACCCGTTCATCGTGCCCAACTCGGTTCAGGACAGCGGTACCACCGATGAGTTCGGCAACACGATTTATGTTGACAACACCACGTTCCTCACCCCCACCAACATCTATAATTATTGGGATGCCGGTGGCCGCGACCTCGACGCCGCTTTCCTCGTCGACAAGAGCTACGTGAAGCTTCGCTCGGTGGTCCTCTCGTGGGAGATGCCCAGCAAGTGGTTCCGCAACATCTTCCTCTCGGGCGTGACCGTGAGTGCGTTCGGTAACAACCTGTTCCTGTGGACTCCGTCAAGCAACACCTTTATCGACCCCGAAATGACCACGTTCGGTAACGACCTCGAGGGTAACTTCGGTGAGTACTCGGCCAACCCGAGCTCGCGCAAGTTCGGTTTCAACGTGAAGGTTAAATTCTAACATTTAAATGCGTTACAACACTATGAAAAAGTTCTTATTATATACCGTTGGTTGCTTGATGGCCCTCACTTCGTGTGACCTTGACATCAATGATAACCCCAACTACCCCGATGGCGGGGCTGTGACCTCGGACCTCATCTTCCCGGCTGCCGAGAACTATGTGGCCGATGTGTTGGGCGACCAAATGTTCAATTATGGCGGCTTCTTCGCTCAGTACTTTGAGCAACGTCCCGAGGCCAACCAGTATAACGACCTTGCCGAGCTCCACCTCGATGAGGCGTCGAACCTCTTCGACCGCCCCTATATCTACCTCTATGCGGGCGCTTTGCAAGACCTTAACGAGATTTTGAGCCGCAGCGACAACACCAGCGACATCTTCGCTTGCACCGTGTTGCGCGCCTACACTTTCGCGCTCGTGGTCGACAACCTCGACATGGCTCCTTACACCGAGGCCCTGCAAGGTAGCGCCAACCCCAGCCCCAAGTGGGAAGAGGGTAAAGTGGTGTATGAAGGCGTGCTCGCCGAGATGGACGAGGCCGAGAAGAACCTCAGCGACGTCCCCATGACACTCACCGACCCCATGCTGGGCAAGAACCTGGCTCAATGGAAGGGATTTGCCAACGCCCTGCGCCTGCGCATGTACCTGCGCCTGATTGACGGTGGTATCAACGCCGCCGAATACCAGGCTAAGGTCAAGACCCTCCTGGCCAAGAACGAGTTCTTCAGCGGCAATGTCGCGTGGGATGTGTACAGCAATGCCGAGGGGCAGTACAACCCCTGGTACGACGGACGTCGTGCGCTGGGTACTATGAACCATGTGGCCGCTTATCCCATCGCCACCTATATGCTCAACACCGGCGACCCGCGCATCAGCTTCGGCATGCTCCCCAACGCCGCCGAGGGCCAGTATGTGGGCCAAATCCCCGGTTCGAAGACCAAGATGGGTACCGCTGAATGGGCAGGCTCGTGGAAGAACGAAAACGTGAGCACCATCAACTACGAATCGATGATTGCCGCTCCCATCTATCTGTTCGCCCAGAGCGAGCTGCAGTTCCTCATCGCTGAGGCTCAACTGCGTTTCAACAACAACGATGGAGCCGCCAAGGCCGCTTATGAGGCAGGTGTGAGCGCCGACTTCGCCATCAAGCGCGCAGGCTCGGCAGCCGGCTTCTTGGCCGAGAACCGCACCAGCTGGGACGCCCAGGGTTCGACTACTGCCAAGCTCAACCTCATCTACATGCAAAAGTGGGTAGCCCTGTTCATGGTCGACCACATGGAGGCTTGGAGCGAGATTCGCCGCACCGACGTGCCCGCCACCAGCCCCTCGACGGCCGAACAAATCTTTAAGGATCCCACCAGCTACAATGCCGGCGACATGATTATCCCCGCCGTCAACTACATCCAGGCCGGAGGTCTTTGCAAGCGTGTTCCCTATCCCGCGCGCACTCGTCAGCTCAACAGCAATCCTCCCGAGGCTAAGCTCCTGAGCGACCGTGTCTTCTGGGATGCCAAGTAATTAGGCTCCACGCGGCACAATACAGTTAGTGATATTCATTAATTAATTAAAGAATACTCGACACTATTATGAAAAAATTATATTTCTTTGCGCTCGCCGCTTTTGTGGCTATGATGGGCCTCACCGCTTGCGGTGACGATAATGACCAGCTCACCGACTCGCGCCTCACCCATTACGTCGTCCTCGAGTTGCAAGGCAACTCCACCGAGGAGGTCATTCTGGGTTCCTCCTATACCGATGCCGGATGTAAGGGAACGCTCGATGGCGTTGACGTCTCATCGCAAATCAAGGTCGACGGCCTCGATGAGATCGACGTCAATACCCCGGGCCTGTACTACATTACTTACACGGCTACCAATGCCGACGGGTTCCCCTCGTCGGTGACCCGTACCGTGGCCGTCTTCGACCCCACCGTCACGGCCGACATCTCGGGCAAGTATCTCACTCAAGAAGGCACTTATCTTGACACCGGCTCGCGCAAAATCGCGCTCGTGGGCTACAAGGTGAACATCAAGAAGGTGGTTCCCGGTGTGTTCTCGATCGACGAGATGCTGGCCGGTATGTGGTCGCAGCGCGCCGGCTATGGCGCCAACTACGGCATGCACGGCTACCTGCAGCTCACGCCCGACAACACCATTCACATCATCAGCGGTGAGGTGCCCGGATGGGGCGACACCTACGATGAGATTATGGATGGCGCTTGGGATCCCGAGACCGGTGAAATTACTTACGGAATGGTCTACGCCGGCTACTATTTCAATGTGGTTCTTAATAAATAATAAGACATGATTGCTATGAAAAAGTATATATTTTCACTGATTGCTCTGTTCACGATGGGCTTCGCGCTCACTTCGTGCAACCCCGAGACGAATGAACCCGCCGGTGGTAACAAGATTGTGGACATGACCGGCGATTGGCTCGTGACCGTCGACGCCATCGCCCCCGATGGAACCGTCTATGAGGACCCTTACGGGAAAGGTCAGTTCCACGTCTATACCTATGCCACGACCAACGATGAGACCGACAAGATGTGGCTCCAAGATGATGTTTTCTGGGGACTGAAGTTCCTTGTGCCAATCGACTACAACAACAAGACGTTCAACTGCGAGAATTTGCCTTACGATCAAGTTGAGACCGGCCACGTGACCATCACTAACGCCAAGATCACGAAGAACGGTGGCACCAACATCCACGGCAAGCCCGTTGACGCAATCACGTTCGACGCGCAGTTCGACGACGATACAGATGGCATGACCTGGCGCTACCACGGCGTCCGTTATCAGGGCTTCACCGAGTAATGTAAATAAAGCTGTTTAGCTACCTATATCACGGCGGCCGCCACGACCCATCGCGGGTCACGGCGGCCGCCTTCTTTTTGCAAATGTGGCGAATAATGGCTAATTTTGCGGCACGAAATAACTGAGCACTATGAAACGATACCTTTACTCCGCTATTATTGCGCTTACCGCGCTTGCCGCGAGCGCACAGGTGAATGAGCTGCCACGCGGCAGCGCCCTGGACGAAGGCGTTGCGCCGCTTGCCATCGAGCGTTTTGTCGACACCCTCATGGCTATCCCCGACACCCACCTGCACCACCTCATGGTGGTGCGCCACGGCACGGTTATCGCCGAGGCCCATCCGGCGCCGTTCACGGCCACCGACGTCCACACCCTTTACTCGTGCAGCAAGACGGTGACGGCACTCGCCATCGGCACGCTCATCGACGACAACCGGCTGCGCCTCGACGACCGCGTCGCGGCCCTCTTGCCCGACAAGTGCCCCGACACCATCAGCGACGGGCTCGCTTCGCTCACCGTGCGCCATCTGCTCACGATGAGCGCCGGCATCACGCCCACCCTCGATTTTACCACGGCGAGCGACGACTGGACGCGCGCCTGGTTGGCGCGCCCCGTCGAGGAACAAGGCCGTTTCCGCTACGACTCAATGTGTACCTTCACCCTGAGCATGATTGTGCAGCGCATCACGGGCATGACGCTCCTTGAGTATGTCCAGGCCAAGTTCTTCAACCCCATGCACATCACCGTGGCCGACTGGGAACTGAGCCCCGATGGCTACAACACCGCCGGTTTCGGGCTGCGCCTTCAAGCCGAGTCGATGGCAAAAATAGGTCTCCTCATCCTCCACAAGGGACAATGGGAAGGCCGCCAACTCGTGAGCGAGCGGTGGATTGACGAAATGACGACCGGCCACATCAACTACAAGTATCCCGGCGACACGCCCACCGATACCAACCGGGGCTACTGCTACCAGATGTGGCGCTGCCTGCTCGACGGCGCCGTGCGCGCCGACGGCGCTTACGGCCAGTTCATCGTTGTCATGCCCGAGCAGGACATGGTGGTGGTGATGACCGGCATGAGCAAGCGCACACGCGACGAGCTGCGCGCCATTTGGCAACAGCTGGTGCCCGGAGTCGACGCCCCCGGTACCCGCGCCCAAGAGCGGCGAATGGCCAAGAAACTCGACGGCCTCGCCTTGCCCGTGCAGCGCGGAGCGAAATTCCCCGCGTCCAAGCAGCGTATAGGCGAAAGCATTGAAATCAAATTACCCGAAAACGCCCGAAATTTCGCTACTTTGCGTTTGTCACGACAACCTCACGGTTATGACCTCATATTGACCAAAAACGACGGAAAAACCGCCAATTTCACGCTCGACTATGGTCGCTGGAGCAAGCCTGTGACTGTCGAGATGGCGCCGCCTTATCACAACGGGGCCGAACCGGTCAATTACGACCCCATTAGCGGACTCGACAACCGCTGGACGGTGAGCGGCAACTATGCGTGGACGGCTGAGCGTACCCTCACCATCAACCTCTATTGGACCAACTGGATAGTGATGCAAACCATCACCGTCGATTTCGGCGGCGACACGCCCACCGTCACTTTCGCCGAGAATTACCCGTAAGTCGATGACGCGATTGTAATGAGGGTGCCGCCATTCGATTCTTAGCTTATTATTTTGTGTAAGTTGCCGAAAAATATTACTTTTGTGGCGCTAAATTTATAACGCACTGCACAGTTGTCGTGTAAGATAAATAGAAAACAGGCCTTCGTCCTGCTCGAAGTGCTTGTGCTCGCCCTTGTGTCGCTATGGGGGCTGCGTTTCTTCGCGCTCCCCGACGCGGCGCGCCTGGCCGTGGGACTGCTCGCGGCCTATCTGCCGGCGCGCGTGTTGCTGGCGCGCGACCACAGCGCGGGCGTGGCGGCCCGCTGCTGGCTGCTGCTCACATGGGCCATTCTGGGCGTGATGATAGCGCTGAGCATCGACCGGTGCACGGGCGGTGACAGCGCCATGATGCTTCATCCGCGGCTCATGAGCGACGACCGTGGCTATTTCGACTGGGCGCTATCGCAGCTCGACCCGTCGGTCCATCGCCCGCACGTGACGTTCGTGGGCTACCCGCTCATCATTTCGCTGATATGGCGCGTGCTGGGCGTGCACATCGTGTGGCCCCTGGTGTTTAACGCGATGTGTGTGCTGCTGGCCTGCGTGTTCACCGGCAAGATGACGGTGACCCTCGTCGCCCCCCGCGACGCGAAATCGTCGCGATGGGTGATGGCGGCGGCGCTCATGATGTGCTCGATGCTTTTCTTCATGCTCGCCCACGCGCTCAAAGTGCTCAAAGACCCGGCTTGCTGTGTGGCCACGACTGCCGTGGGGCTGGCGCTGGCGCGCTTTGTCGCCGCCGACACCAAGTCGCGCGCCGCCTGGGTGAAATGCCTCTTGCTCATGACGTCGGGCTGCCTGCTCATGGCGTTGGTGCGCACCAGCTATGTGTACTTCTTCATGCTGGGCGTGGGGCTGATGACGGTGGCCAAGTGGCGCGCGCGCTGGCGTCGCGGGCTGGCGTTGCTGGCGGTGGCCGTGGCGGCCTACGCGGTGGGCTTTTGCGTTTCGTTCTACCCGTTCAGTCAGCAGGTGAGCACGATATCGGGTGGATACCCCATGCAGCGCATTTTCATCACGGGCTATGCCCAGCAGCCTTATCTTGAGATGATAGGCCAATATTTCTACTATCCGGTGTGGAAACGCTTGTTGCTGTTGCCTGTCACGGCCGGTGTGCAGTTTATCATTCCTTTCCCGTGGATATATAACACGAGTGCCGACGGCGCGTTGCTCGAACTCTTCCCGCGCCTGCGGTTCATGTGGTATTTTGTGGGCGGACTGGTGCTGTTCTACTACCTGTTCATGTCGTGGCGGCGCGGTGCCGGCGGTCTGGGTGTGTGGGCCTTGTGGCCGGCACTCGTTTTCCTCATCATCGCTTACGTCGTGGGCGGTTCGGTGAGTCGCTACATGTTGCCTTTCGAGTTCATGTTCATTCCCATGGCCGTCTTTGTGCTGTACAAGGTGAGGAATGGCGAGTACCGCAACGCCTTTGTCGTGTGGATGATATTCTACTGCCTTGTGCTGGTGTCCACGCTCATCATCTGCCACGAGGTGCAACTCGAATACCTGCGCGAGATGTCGCGTTACTATCGTGAGCACGCGCGTCATCGCTTGACGCCTTGACAATATCAAAAAAAATATGCGAATCGTTTCTTGATTCGCATATTTTTTTCCTCCAGGAGGGAGCCGAGGCGCGTTATTGCTTGACGATGCGCATGTGGGCTCCGGGGTAGCGCAGCACAAGGCAGGAAGCCTCGGTGATGACGATGGCATCGACGTTGCGCTGGCCGCTGGATTTGAGGTCGAGTTTTTGGGTCGAGAAGGGAATGTGGGTGTACTTGGTGATGTACTCCGGGTCGATGATGAGGCCGTTCTCGGCCATACCGCAGTCGTCAAGCACCTCGCTCAGCAACACATAGAGCGTGCCGAACTTGCTGCGAAGCTCGGTGAAGTCGAGGCCCCACTTGGTGACGCTCTGTGTGGCTGTGACCACGCGGGTGTAGTCGAGCTTGTTGAGCGCGCTGATGAGCGCCGATCCCCCCACGAGCACCTTGCGCTTGCTGCCGGCATTGCCGGTGAAGGCCTCGCGCATGAGGTCGACGATGTTCTCGCCGGTGAGCGTGGTGTAAGCGAACTGCTTGCCGGCCTGTTGCCAGATGCCGCCGGTGAGGTAGATGTCTTCCTTTTTGCTGTTGTCGCGCACGCGCGACTTGACGCCGAACAGGAACGTCTTTTCCATACCCAGGCGCAGGTCGTAGATGGCGGCCTCTTCCTGGTCGCTCAGGGTCCAGGGCGTCGACTTGTTAGAGAGTTTTTGGAGCGTGCTCTGTTCTACCTGCATCTTGAAGATTTGGCAGTAGTTTTGCCGCTTTTGGGGCAGTGCCTCGAATAGCGGCGACATCACGTCGAGCTCGCTGGCGGCGCGCCCCATGCGGATGAGTGTGGTGCCACGCGCTATCGAGGGCAGCAAGTCGGGCATGCCGTCGACGATTTTTCCGTTTATGGCCTCGACCCACAGGCCGTTGGCGTCGTCGCGTTGCGCGACATAGAGGACGAGTTCGTCGCGTGAGGGGGTGATGCCGTCACTGTCATATCCCTCGACGCCCTGCACGAGGATGGTGTCGCTCACGTCGAAAATGTCGTCGCGCTCGGTCTCGATTTTGATGCGCGGCGGGTTGGTGCCTTGCGTGGTGAGGTCCTCCTCGTCGATGGCCACGCGCAGCTGGGTGCTCGTGGGCTTGGTGTCGACGCTAAAGTAATCCACAATCATGCTGTGGGCGTGCTTGGCGGCCGCGTGACGCGAGATTTGGTCGATGGGGGTGGCCATGGGCCTGATTTTGGCGATTTGCCGGTCTACTTCGTTGAGCAGCAACGCGGGTGAGGCCTCGCGGGCGAGGTCGGTGGTGAGTGGTCCGTCGACGATGTGTTGTCCGCCGTCCACTCCATCAATGATTTTTGCTTCCATTGTGTGTGAGTTTAAGGGTGAATAAAAAAATAAACGGTTAGCGATTCGCGGGAATCAGTCCCAAATGCTGCGGCGGTCGTAGCGTGGGATGAGCGACGTGGCCTCGGGGGCGTCGTCGAGTGGGGTGGGGCGTGCGACAACGGCATCGATTTTCTCGTTGCGGCCGCGCAGGTAGCCCTGGGTGTCGGCATCGCGCACGTCCTCATCATGGTCAAGGCCGTGCAGCAGGATGGTGAGGGTGGCCTCGTCGAGGGGTTGTCCGGTGGCCAGGTTGTCGACGATTTCCCTCACGCGGTTCGCTTTTTCGGGCTCAAGTCGCTCGAGCAGCGGGGAAACTGAAGTGTCATTTTCCATAATAAAAGAAATTTAGGTTTGATCGGAAATTACGCCGCAAAAATAGGATGCCGCAAGCCGCGGCGTCTACCCCACAAAATAACAGGTCGACTTGTCGGGTTAATCGGCAAAATGTGGCGAAATTTCTATGTGGAACTAATGATTTGTATAAGATTTTTGGTAAAAGCGTGAAAAAGTGTTACTTTTGCTTGCGATTTTCGTATCAAGGCAATTTATCGTATCCCTACCGTAATCAGTTATGTCGAGTACTGCCAAATACTTCTCGCGGCAAAACATCGTCCACATCGTGTGCTGGGCGATGGTGATTTGTTTTCCCTTGCTGTTCTTTGTGAGCGGTGACTCTTGGGGCGAGCGATTCAGTCGCTTCATGCGCACCCTGGGAAGCCCCTTGAGCTACATGGTGGTGTTCTATGTCAACTACTTGTGGCTCGTGCCCCGCTTCTTGTTCAAGAAACGCTACAAAACTTTTTTCCTGGTCAATGTGCTTGTGGTGGCGCTGGGCTTCGTGGTGATGTTCGGCTGGTGGAACTTGATCACATCGGTCAGCTTCGACGCCGTGCAGCACGGTCCGCACCATCCGCGCAGCCGTCCCTGGCCATTCTTCCACGCGGCGCTCATGCTCATCCTTTTCGTGGGACTTAGTGTAGCCGTGAAGATGTCGCAGCGGTGGCAGCAGCTCGAGCAGGACAAGAAGGAGGCCGAGCGCAGCCGCACCCAAGCCGAGCTCAAGAACTTGCGCAACCAGCTCAATCCGCATTTCCTGCTCAACACCCTCAACAATATTTATGCCCTCATCGCCTTCGACCCCGACAAGGCGCAGATGGCCGTGGGCGAGCTGAGCAAGATGCTGCGCCACATGCTCTACGACAACCAGCAGAACTTTGTGCCGCTCTATAAGGAGGTGGAGTTTATCAAGAATTACATCGAGCTGATGAAGATTCGCGTTACCGACAGCGTGAAGATCGATACCGCCATCGATATCGACACCGAGGATAGCACGCCCATCGCGCCGCTCATCTTCATCTCGCTCATCGAGAACGCTTTCAAGCACGGCATCGCGCAAAACGGCGCCGGCACCATCGCCATCGCCATCAGCAACGACCACGGCTTGATTAAGTGCGATATCACTAACAGCAACCATCCCAAGCAGAGCAATGACAAGAGCGGCAGCGGCATTGGCCTCGAGCAAGTGAAACAGCGACTGGCTCTCATCTACCCTCACAGCCACGAGTGGCACTACGGCGTGAGCGATGACGGCACTACCTATTCTTCCACCTTAATTCTTAACAGCAATGATTCTCAAGTGCGCAATAGTTGACGACGAGCCGCTGGCAGTGGAGCTGCTTGTGAGCTATGTCAAGAAAATTCCTTTCCTGCAGCTTTGCGGCAAGTTCTCTAACGCTGTCGACGCCATGAAAGGCATCAGCGAGACTCCCATCGACCTGCTGTTTCTCGATATCCAGATGCCCGAAATCAACGGCATGGAGCTTTCGCGCATGTTGCCCGAGGAAACACGCGTGGTCTTCACCACGGCCTTCGACCAGTATGCCCTCGACAGCTACCGCCTCAACGCCCTCGACTACCTGCTCAAGCCCATCTCGTTCAGCGAGTTCCTCGAGGCGAGCAACAAGGCCTTGCGGTGGTTTTCGCTGCAACGCCCCGGCAACAACCAGGCCGACGAGGAGGTGAAGAGCATCTTCGTCAAGAGCGAGTATAAACTGCTGCAAATCAACCTTGACAACATCCTCTACATCGAGGGTCTCAAGGATTATGTGAAAATCTACACCACCGATTCGCCTCACCCCATCTTGTCGCTGATGAACATGAAAGCCATGGAACAAATGCTGCCGGCATCGCGCTTCATGCGTGTCCACCGCTCGTTCATCGTCGCCAAGGACAAAATTCGCGAGGTGGACCGCAACCGCATCGTCTTCGGTAGCGTATACATCCCCGTGGGCGACAGCTACAAGCAGGCCTTCAACGACTTCCTGGGCCGCTGATTAGTGAACAGCGAATAGTAGACAGCGGAACATAAAAAATATGTTATTTATGTCGCTGAGTCTAAGAAGGAGCTGCCGGTTAAGGCAGTTTGGATGACGATGGCGTGGCAGGCTGTGAGGCCGGTGGCGCCACGTGGGTGGTGTCGACGGGAGTGCCGCGTTCGATGTGCCCGTTGGGTTGGAACACATGGCAGCTCGACGACATGAGGCCCATGGTGACGCTCATGCCGGCGATGGCGACGGCTTTGCCCAGCTGTTGACGCAGCCTGAGTTGGCGCTCGAGCCACCGCGTTTCGCTCTCGCATTGCGGGCAGGTGCCCTCGCAGTCACCGGTGTGGTGGCACTCGGCGGGCGAGTAGTCGATGTCGTTGGCGGCGGCGATGTCGCGCCTGATGGCTTTGAGCGTTTCGCAGATGTGTTTACCTTTGTTCATGACTGATGTGGGTGGAGAGGGTGAAGAGGATGGATAGAAATGTTATTTGTCGTCGTCAACGGCCTGCTTCTTAACAACGCGCACCAGGTCGAGCTTGGCGCCGGTTTTCTTGACGATGGTGAAAGTGTAGTCGTCGAGGTCGATGGTGTCGCCCTCGTTGGGGATGGCTCCCAGGCGTGTGAAGATGAGTCCGGCGATCGTCTGGTAGTCGTCGTCCTCGGGCAGGTCCACGTCGAAGTCCTCGTTGATGCGCTCAATTTCGACGCGTCCGGCAAACTCGAAGGTGCGCTCGTCGATTTGCCTGGCGATGAGTTTCTTGCGCTTGCGGTCGTGCTCGTCCTCGATGTCGCCGAAAATTTCCTCGACAAGGTCCTCGAGGGTAACCATTCCCGATGTGCCGCCAAACTCGTCGACGACGATGGCCATACTGCGTTTTTCCTTGAGCAACGACTGCATCATTTTCTTGGCGAGCATCGCCTCGGGCGCGAAGAGGACGGGCTTGATGCGGTCTTTCCAGTTGATGTTGGTGACAAAGAGCTCGCTCACCTGGATAAACCCAATCACGTTGTCGATGTCGTCGTGATAGACGACGAGTTTCGACAGGCCGCTCTTCGTGAACAGGGCGATGAGGTCGTCGCGCGTGGTGTCGGCGATGTCGACGGCGACAATTTCGTTGCGCGGTACCATGCAGTCACGCAGCTTGGTGTCGCCAAAGTCGAGGGCGTTCTCGAAGATTTTTACCTCGCGTTCCACGGTTTTGTTCTCGTCCTCGCGCTTGTCGATGTTTTCCTGCAGGTAGTCGTCAAGCTCGTCGATGGTGATAAGGTCCAGGTTGGGCTTGGTCTCTTTCACGCCAAAGGCGCGCATGATGAGCCTCGAGAGCCACGTGGTGAACTTGCTGATGGGGTAGAGCAGGTAGTAGCACATGACCAGGGGCAACGAGAAGGTGCGCAGCGAGTTGTTGGGGTTGATACGGAACACGGCCTTGGGAAGGAACTCGCTCACGATGAGGATAATCAACGTGCTCGTCACGGTGATGGCGATAAGGGCTGCGGCGTCGCTGCCGAACCACTTGAGAAACACCCCCTCGACAAGTGCCGTGAAGCCGATTGCGTAGACCACGTTGACGATGTTGTTGCCCACGAGCAGCGTCGAGATGAACGTGTCGCGGTGGGTGTAGAAGATGTTGATAATGCGGTTCACAAGGCCTCCCTTGGCCACGTCGATGCCCAGCCTCACCTTGTTTGACGAGACAAAAGCGATTTCCATGCCCGAGAAGAATGCCGACATGAGCATGGCGGTGAGGGTGATGATAAGCGCGGGGATAGTTGGGATGTGCGGTTCCATTTGTCAGTTCAGTTCTTGGGGCAAGCGCGACCCGTCGAAGGGGATGATGGCGCTCACTTTCTTGAGGTTATAATTGGTGATGCGGCCGTTGCTCTCGTTGCCGTGATAGCCGGTTCCCTCGATAATGCGGTCGGCTTTCTCGAGGTGGACGAAAGCATCGCTGTAAAATTCGTGGCTCATCGTGTTCCAGTACATCTGGTCGGTGAGAATCAAGTCGCCGTTGACCATCGTGATGCTCACGTTGCCGTTGAGGCTCCACAGGTTGTCGGTCTCGTCGAAGGTGGCCGAGTCGCAACGTATCTCGCGCACGACACGAAACTGGTCGTCGAGTTCCTCGGCTACGGCCCCTTGCGGAAACACCCAGTGAGGCTTGCGCGCCTCCTCAAACATGAGCCACAGCGGGGCTGTGATGCGGTAGCGGGTGTGCCCCGAGTCGCTCACCACGGTCTGCACGTTGGTCGTGCGCACCGTGGGCACGCGCTCAGGGTCGGTCGACTGGTCGACGACGTCGCGCAACTCGTCCTTGCAGCCCATGAGTATGACGGCTACAAGCACAGCGAGCAAGAAAAACGGAGACCGTGACACGGCGGCGGTGGGGCAATTACCTGATTTTGTTCTTCCAGAACCAAAGCTCGTTGAAGTTCACACTCAACGTGATGTTGAGATAGTCCTCCTTGATGTAGAGCGACGGCGAGCTGTAGCGATGGCGCCACTCGAAGCCCAGGTTGATGAGCGTCTTGCTCGAGGGAGCCGGGAAGGTGAAACCGATGCTCAGGCCGTAGTCGCGCACGTTGTTACCGCGGATGTTCAGGTAGTCGTGGTTGTAGAAAGCGCCGGCGCGATAGCTCATGCGCTTGAAGTAAGGGCCGCGCAGGCTGGGCGTGTAAGCGACGCCCACCGCGGCCTTCCATCGGTTGCCAAGTGTGGTCGAGGTGCCCTCAAAGCCTTCGATTTTCGTGTATTTGGCCTTGCTCCACGGCTGGTACAGGAAGTCGGCCTCGACGAGCAACCGGTCGGCGTGGTTATAGCTGATGCCGGCGCCGTAGCTCTCGGCCTGCTCGTGGGTGTCCTTCATCGACTCGTAGCTGATGGTGTCGGCCTTGACATCGTTCGACTCGTCGTAATACACACCCCAAGTGTGGCCGTGGAATCGCTTGCGCGGGGTGTAGGTGGCACCCAGCACGATGCGGTCCTTGGGGGTGACGTTGAAGGCATACTGGATGCCGGCGTTCACGTCGTAGTCCCTCACCTGCATCTCGCGCTCGAAAAGTGTGGTCGACGAGGCTATCACCAGCGAACTGTTAGTGATGGAGCCAAACAGGTAACCCACGTTCACGCCCAGGCTCAGGCCCTTGACCGGCGAGTAACCCAGTCCCAAGTACAGCTTGGTCAGGCCGCCATCGCCCACGCGCGCCTCCACACCGTTATCAAGGTCCACAGCGTAGCTGTAGCCCACGTCGCTATACGGCAACAGGCCGAACGAGCCGCCCAGGCCCTTGGCGATGCGAAACTGCGAGGTGATGTAATCCAGGCCGCCGGCAAAGTTGTAGCCGTGCTCGCTGTTCTCTTTCGACCACGCGTTCGACAAATCCAAACCCACGTCCCACAAGAAGGTGAGCGAGTCGACACAAGCATAGCTGGCAGGGTTCATCACGTTCACTTGACGGCCGTTTTGCATCGCGATACCCACGCCGCCCATCGAGCGCTGGATGCCGCTGGCGTTATCGTTGAGGATGCCGTAGCCCACGCGAGAATAAGGCGTGGTGGCATATTGCGCACGCACCGCGAGAGTGCCCATAGCAAGGACCACGGCGCATGTAAGGAGTTTATAAATTCTTCGTTTCATCGTTGTTGTCTTAACACACAATTTGCAAAGTTAGTCATTCCTTGCCACAAAACCACGCAATTTAGCGTTTTTTAATAACTTTCCCATTCATAACCCACCATCAACGGCAGGTTCAACTCGCCATCGCCTAATGATCGTTTTTCAAAAAAATGGAAATAATTTTGAGCAGTTTTTGCACTATAATGATACTGTAACGACCCTTTTTCCGTTGATTATTATAACGGTAATTTAAAACGGATTGACTGGAGGCATGGCACGCAAGGCGACATGAATTGTTACGAATTTGAATATAACAATCTCGACCGGTTGGTCGTGGCCCGTTTCGTGGCGCGCGACACGGTCACCGGTGAGCCGAAGACTTACCCCGATGGCACGCCCGACTATAGCGCCGCCTTCGGGTACGACCTCAATGCCAACATCACGTCGCTCTTAAGGATGGGGTTGACGAGGCACCTTCACCAGGGCAATAGCCAGGAGCGTGTGTATGACCGTATTGACGACTACTACCCCTACGGAATGCCCATCGCCGGAGCATGTCAGCCCTCGGCCGAGGGCATCCAGCCCCTCAAGTACACGTCGAAGGAGCTTCACTGGGGGTATCAAGCGAATGGACAGTTGTCACCGGAGGCGACCTCATTCCGTCGTTGAGAAAGATGATGCGTGATAAAGGCTCACAAGGCGTTGTGTTGTTGTGGCTGATAAGCCCCGACAGGGGCGACAGATAGTAGGCAGGGGTGCAGCGCGACAGCGCGAAACCCCTGTGACCGTCATACCCCCACCCGGATATTAGCCCCATTCGGGGCGACACAATTTGGACAGTGCTCATTGGGTGTGCTTTTGTCGCCCCTGACGGGGCTAATACTTGTTTATCGACAAGTCAACTCTCCACAGAGATTGAGTCTACCTAACATAGTTATATTACAAAATCGAGTCAACCCAATTCAGGAACGGCGCAGTCAAACTGCTGATTCTGCTGATTTTTGGGTTAAATTTTGGTTATTTGCACTATTGGCGTTAACTTTGCAGGCTTTACTGAAAACTACAGGAAATCTACAACAATAATATAGCGATAATAATGGAACAAATCAAAACCAACCTTAAGCCGCTGGCAGGCATGACGCTCAACGACCTGCAGGGCGTGACCGCCAAGCTGGGCATGCCGCGTTTCGTGGCCAAGCAATTAGCCGGATGGATTTATGGCAAGCGCGTCGCCTCCTTCGACGAGATGACAAACATTTCGCGGGCCAACCGCGACAAGCTCGCCGCGGAATACTGCGTGGGCCTCTACGGTCCGTCGCAGGCCGCCACCAGCGAGGACGGCACCGTCAAGTATCTCTTCGACGCCGGCGACGACAAGGCGGTGGAGAGCGTCTTCATCCCCGAGGACGACCGCGCCACGCTGTGCATCAGCTCGCAAAAGGGCTGCCGCATGAACTGCTACTTTTGCATGACGGGACGCCAGGGCTTCCACGGCAACCTCACGGCCCATCAAATCATCAACCAGGTGCTCAGCGTACCCGAGAGCGAGCAACTCACCAACGTCGTGTTCATGGGCATGGGCGAGCCCCTCGACAACCTCGACAATGTGCTGCGCGTCATCGATATCCTCACCGCCGACTGGGGACTGGCATGGAGCCCCAAGCGCATCACCGTGAGCACCGTGGGACTCAAGCCCGCCCTCAAGATTCTCGCTGAGCAAACCAGCGTGCACATCGCCGTGAGCGTGCACGACGCCAACGCCGACGAGCGCGGCCAGATGATGCCCATCGAGCGCGTCTATCCCATCAAGGACGTGATGGAAATGCTCGGCAAGTACGACTTCGCCCACCAGCGACGCCTCTCGGTGGAATATATCATGTGGAACTGGTTCAACGATGACATCCGCCACGCCGAGCAGTTGAGGGAACTCCTCCCCAATAGCCACGTGCGCGTGAACCTTATACGCTACCACTATGTACCCGAAGTGCCCAAGCTGCGCACGTCGAGCGACGAGCGCATGGCCTACTTCCGCGATTACCTCAACGCCAGGGGCATCACCTGCACCATTCGCCGCAGCCGCGGCGAGGACATCGCCGCCGCATGCGGGCAACTCGCCGGCCGCGTGAAAGATGGCAAGGCGAAAGACAACAGCAAGAAAACCAACAAATAATAAATAACCAATAAAGTATAGTTTAAAAACCTTAACATGAAACTTAAAGTGTTTTTTGCCGTCGCAATCGCGGCGGTGACCGCTTTCGGCCTCAATGCGGCCGCCCCGAGCGGATACTACAATCGGGCCGAAGGAAAGAACAAACAAGCGCTGCTAAGCGCACTCTACGACATTGTGCACAGCCACACCAACGTGGGCTACGACGGGCTTTGGGAAGAATACAAAACCACCGACGTGACCACCGATGGCAAGTACTACTGGGACATGTATGCCACCACCAAGTTCCCACTCGGACAAAAGCACTGCGGCAACTATAGCGCCGTGGGAGACTGTGTCAACCGCGAGCACTCCTTCCCCAAGAGCTGGTGGGGAGGCGGCAAGGCCGACCAGTACAGCGACTTGTTCCACCTGTATCCCACCGACGGATTTGTGAATAACCAGCGCAGTAACTACCCCTTTGGCGAATGTACTAACGGCACCTATTTGCCCACTAACGGCACCAACCGCCCGCTGGGCAAGAAGGGCACGTGCACCTATCCGGGCTACACCGGCATCGTGTTTGAGCCCGACGACGAGTACAAGGGCGACTTCGCGCGCACTTACTTTGGACTCGCGGCTTCTTATAACAACGTGATTTCGGGATGGACTAAGGGCGAAGGCTCCGCCATGATGGCCGGCAACAGCTACCCCGTGTTCACCACCTGGGCGCTGAATATGTTGCTCGAGTGGAACCGCAAGGACCCCGTGAGCCAAAAGGAAATCAACCGCAACGACGCCATGTACAACGGCAAGCAAGGCAACCGCAACCCATTCATCGACCATCCCGAGCTGGCCGAATACATCTGGGGCAACAAGAAAGACCAGGCGTGGAGCGCCAGCGGCTCGGCCGAGCCTAATCCCACCATCGTCTCGCCCGGCACCGGCACCATTGTCGACTTTGGCACCGTGGCACGCAATACCACGTCGACCCAAACGTTGACCGTTAAGGGCACCGACTTGACCCAAAACTTGACCGTGAGCGTGACCGGTACCGGCTTCGCGTGCGCCACCACGACGCTCACGGCAAGCGCTGTGAACACCGGCACTTCCCTTGCCGTGACCTTCACCGCGCCGAGTACCGCGCAGCAAAGCGCCGGCACGCTCACCATCGCCAGTGGCGAGGCCAGCGTGACCGTGACGTTGCGCGCACTCACCGTGACGGGCATCCCGGCTCTTGCCGCCACCCAAATCACCACCACGTCGTTCCAGGCCAACTGGACGCCGATGGGCGACGCCGCCACTTATTCGCTCGACGTGCTCGAGGATGACGGCCGCACCAGCGTCGCCGGCTACCCCAAGGACGTAACGGCCTCGACCGGACGCTATCTCGTGTCAGGCCTCAACCCAGGCACCACCTATTATTACCAGCTCTCGAGCGACCAGCTCATCTCGAATGCCGTGGAGGTGACCACGCTCGAACCCGACCGCATCCTCTCCATCCAGACTATGGAGGACTTCACCATCACCGCGGCCCTCAACGGCGCATCGCCCATCCTCGAGGGTGAGGTCTATACCGAGTATGTGGATGAAACCATCACCCTGAACGTGACCGGCAACTTCGAGCTCTCGCTCAACAAGCGCGAATGGGCGCAAAGCCTCGCCATCGACCCCGACGGCGAAACCTTCTATGTGCGCATCAAGAGCACCGACCGCGAAGGCGAGTTTGATGGTATACTGAGCGCCAGCACGCCCACGCTCGACGGCGCCGACGAGGAAATCACAGGCTACGTCATCGACCCTGCCGGCACGCCCAGCACCACTGTCGAGGGCTTTGAGGCTATCGCCTCGGGCGGCTATTGGAACAACGGCACCAGCAAGCAAGGCGACGCCTACCAGTGGGCCTTCAGCAACGCCGGCGTGTGGGGCCAAGGCAGCGACAGCTTCAACGGCGCGCAAAGCGTGCGTATGCGCGTCAACTCGTCGGGCGGCAACGGTTCCATCACCATGCTCGAGGATAACCCGGGTGGCGCCAGCCATTTCTCGTTCTATGCCAAGCCTTTCGGCAGCGACGTCGCGGCTACCGTCGTGGTGAGCTATTCTACCGACAAGGGCGGCACCTGGACGACGCTCCAAACGTTCACCGTGGGCGCAACCAACGCTTCAAACGCCCCGGCCCGCGCCGCTATGGCCGAGAGCAACATCTACGGTGCCGACCTCGATGTGAAGGGCGACATCCGCTTCAAGATTGAGCAAACCGCAGGCAACCGCCTCAACATTGACGACGTCACCATCACCGACGCCCGCATCAAGACCAATGTAGTGGAAAGCATCGCCGGCAGCACCAACGACTGGGACGCCGTGCCCGTCAAGAACGCCATTCTGCTCACGACAAAGCGCGCCACTACGCTCGAAATCTACAACCTCGAGGCCAAGCGCATGGCTAAAGCCAAGGTCAACGGCTCGCGCATGGTGGCACTGCCCGCCGGTATCTACATCGTCACCGACGGTAGCCACTCGGCCAAATTGGTGGTCAAATAACCGCAGTATCTCAACAGATATTGCCGCCGCGGGCCTGCGAGGGCTTTGCGGCGGCAATTCTTATTTAGAGGTCTAAAAAAAGGAGTCCACTTGAAAAAAGGGACTCCTTTAATATCGTTGCGGGAGATTACTGCAGGCGGCGAAGCTGTACGGTGAAGTGGCGCATGAGCGGCGCTTCCCACTCGATGGCCACGCCGCGCGTGATGCTGTCGCGGCGGTCGTACACGTTCTTGAGCGCGGCGGCGATAACCTTCATGTGGTTGTCGGTGTACACGCGGCGCGCGATGCACAGGCGCAGCAGGTCGAGGCCGCCAAAGCGGTTCTCGCGCGTGACAGGGTCGCGGTCGGCCAGGATGTAGCCAATCTCGCAGCCACGGATGCCCGCTTCGAGGTAAAGTTCGCAGGTGAGCGTCTGGGCCGGGAATTCCTCTTTGGGCACGTTGCACAGCACCTTGTCGGCGTCGATAAACAGGGCGTGGCCGCCCACGGGACGCTGGTAAGGAATGCCGTACTCGTCGAGCAGGCCGGCCAGGTATTGCACCTGGTGGATGCGCGTCTCGAGCATGTCAAACTCTGTGTTCTCGTCGAGACCCTGGGCCAGCGCGTTCAGATCGCGGCCGTTCAAGCCGCCGTAAGTGATGAAGCCCTCGAAGGGTATGCAATAGAGCTTGGCGCCCTCATACCAGTCCTTGTTGTTGGTGGCGATAAAACCGCCCATGTTCACCACACCATCTTTCTTGGCCGACATCGTCATGGCGTCGACGTGGGTGTACATCTCGCGGGCGATTTCCTTGATGGTCTTGTCGGCATAGCCCTCTTCACGCATCTTGATGAAGTAAGCGTTCTCGGCAAAGCGCGCCGAGTCCATCACCACGGGAACGCCATAGCGGTGGCACAACTCGCTCGTCTCGCGGATGTTTTTCATCGACACGGGCTGGCCGCCCACCGTGTTGTTGGTGATGGTGAGCACCATGAAGGGCACGTTGCCCTCGTTCTCTTTGAGCACTTTCTCGAGCTTCTCGAGCGACACGTTGCCCTTGAAGGGTACCTCGAGCTGGGTGTCGCGGGCTTCGTCGCAGGTCACGTCGATGGCGCGCGCCTTGCGGCTCTCGATGTGCCCCTTGGTGGTGTCGAAATGGGCGTTGCCCGGTATCACGTTACCTTCTTTCACAAGGTAGGAGAACAGCACGTTCTCGGCGGCGCGGCCCTGGTGGGTGGGTATGACGTACTTAAAGCCGAAGATTTTTTGCACCATGGCCTCGAACTTGTAGAACGAGGTGGCGCCGGCATAGCTCTCGTCGCCCAGCATGAGCTCGGCCCACTGGCGGTCGCTCATGGCGCCCGTGCCCGAGTCGGTGAGGCAATCGATATACACTTGTTCGGCCTTGAGCATGAACACGTTGTAGTGAGCTTCCTTGAGCCATTGCTCGCGTTGCTCGCGAGTGCTCTTCTTGAGCGGCTCAATCATCTTGATTTTCCAAGCTTCAGCAAAAGGGATTTCCATTTTTTTGTGTAGAATTTATCGGTTTTTAAGGTAAAAATGAAAGTTTATGTAAAAACTATAAGTTTTAGCTTTTATACCTACAAAGGTAGTACAAACCGAGCGCAAATCAAAATGAATAATGGATTATTTTTGAATTGTCTCCATATTTTGTCTCCATATTTTGCTACCTTTGTGCAAGAAATCACAAGGTCTCAAGTTCACTATGAAGAAAAACTTTTCGTTTTGGGCGCTGTGTTTTGTGCTCTTCCCCTTCGCGTTGTGCGCCGGATTTTTGTTTCTCTGATGGCGTATCGCTTTTTTTTGCGGCTATGAGCGGAATTTTGGAAAAAAGTGGTACTTTTGCGGCCAAAAGTAACCGACGGGCAAGCACGCGACTTGCCAAACGTAAATAAACAGAATATGATGAAACGAATTTTTTGGGTCGCCCTGGCGGCCGTGACAATGATGACAATGCAAGCCAAAACTCCCGTGATGCCGCCGGCGCTCAAGCCCGGCGACACTATCGCCGTGCTCTCGCTCTCGAGCACGCCCAAGCCGGGCGTGGTCGAGAAGGGTGTGGCCGCCGTGAAACAATGGGGATTCAACGCCGTGGTGGGCCGGCACGCCCGCGATGAGTGGCGCTCCTTTGCCGGCACGCCCGAGCAACGGCGCGACGACTTACTCAAGGCGCTCCGCGACCCTGGTGTGAAAGCCATCCTGAGCAGTCGTGGCGGTTACGGCGCGGCCAATGTGCTGGCGCTCATTCCTGTCGACACGCTGGCGAAGTATCCCAAGTGGATTATCGGCTATAGCGACATCACCGGCTACCTGAGCGCCGAACTGCGCGCCGGGCACATGAGTCTGCACGCCAATATGTGTGGCCGTCTTGCCGACACCGGCGGCACCGACCGCGAGAGCCTGTGGCTGCGCGATATCTTGCTGGGTAAGCTCCCCACCTACCACGTCCCGGGACACGAGTTCAATCGTCCCGGCAAGGCCCGCGGCATGTTGTTGGGCGGCAATATGAGCGTGTTTGGCGACATGGCCGGTTCGCCTTACGACTTCCTGGCGCCCGAGGTGCTCGACTATAACGACGCAATCCTCTTTATCGAGGACGTGGGCGAGAATATCGCCAAGCTCGACCGCATGCTGCAACACCTGCGCTTGCGCGGCGTGCTCGACAAGGTGCAGGCCGTGATCGTGGGACGATATGACGACTGCCCGCCCTCGCGAGGATACGCCTCGACGCTCGAGATGGTGCACGACTACCTCAAGGACTACAACATTCCCGTGTGCTACGATTTCCCCGTGGGCCACGACGAGGACTGGAACTATCCGCTCATCGTGGGATGCCCTGTGGAGCTTAACGTGACCAACGACAAGGTGTCGCTCAAGTTTGTGCCATGAGGCGACTGCTCACCTTGTGCTTGCTGGCCGTGGCGATAACCGCCGTCGCCGCGCCCGCGCGACTCGAGATTAAGGACTTGAGTGACACTATCGCGTGGGGACACGACACGACGGGCGTGCGCAACACGTGCACCATGATTGTGGTACACTCCAACTACTACGCCGGGCGCGACCGCGACCGCTGGGACCTGCAAGGCTGCATCGACCAGTTCCGCCGCTACGACGTGGCGCCGCACTACATGATCGACCGCCGTGGCGCTATTTACCGGCTCACGCCCGACAGTCTCGTGGCTTGGCACGCCGGCGAGAGCGTGTTGCCGGGCGACACCATCGCTCACCTCAACTACTACTCGCTGGGCATCGAGATTATAAACAGCAAGCGACACGGGCCCACCGTGGCGCAGTACCGGCAGCTGGCGCGGCTCATCAACGAGCTGTGTGCCCGCTACGACATCTCCCACCTGATGGGCCACAGCGACATCGCGCCCAAGCGCAAGACCGACCCGTGGGCTTTCAGCTGGCAACGGCTCGAGGCGCTGCTCGATGAACGCGCGTTGCGCGCCCGCGACTGGACGCGCCGCTGACGCTTGACGGCACCGCCCGCCTCTGCCGGCACGTTACATCGCGTGCCGGCCACGCAATAAAACGGGGGTCATCAGCGTTTTAATGGTTAAGGGATGGTGTGTGCCTTCCCCACGATTATAATGTGTACACGATGAGAAAACTGATTTATGTGGTGATGGCGTGCGTGGCGACGGCATTTTTCGCCGCTTCGTGCAAGGGCCCCAAGCTCAAGGATGCCGATGAGAAGTACGAGCGCGGTGAATATAACGACGCCGCCATCGTCTACCGCAAGATATACAATAAACTCGACAGCCGCGAGGACCGCGAGCTGCGGGGAGAAGTGGCTTTCATGCTCGGCGAGTGTTACCGACACCTCAACCAGAGCGGACGCGCTACAGCCGCCTACCAGAACGCCATGCGCTATGGCTACGAAGACAGCATCACACCCTTCTACCTGGCACGCGCGCAGCAAATGGAGGGACACTACAAGGAGGCCGCCGAGAATTATAAGGCCTACCTCGACACCGCGCCCGGCGACTGGCGCGCGCTGCAGGGACTGCGTGCCTGCCAGATGGCTCCCAAGTGGAAGGAGGAAGGCTCGCGCTACGTGGTGAAAGTGGCCAAGATGTTCAACTCGCGACGGGCCGACTTCTGCCCCATGTTTGGCGACGCCAACGGCGAAGTGCTCTACTTCACGTCGAGCAACGAGAAGGCGATGGGACTCAATAAGAGCGAAATCACCGGCACCAAGCGCAGCGACGTCTTTTTCTCGAAAAAAGACGAGAAAGGCAAGTGGAGCCGTCCGGCACCTGTCGAGGGAGAACTCAACACCGAGTGGGACGAAGGTATCACCACGTTCACCCCCGATGGCTCGATGATGTACCTGGCACGCGCCGTGCGCAAGCCCACCTCGCCCACCAGCGTGGAAATCGTTACCAGCAACCGCAGCGAGGCCAAATGGAGCGCCGCCAACAAATTCGAGATTACCGCCGACACCGTCAGCGCCTACGACGACCCCGCCGTGAGCGCCGACGGGCAGTGGCTTTACTTCTCGAGCGATATGCCCGGCGGACAGGGCGGCAAAGACCTGTGGCGCGTCATGATCAAGGACGGACACGGCACGCTCGAGAACCTGGGCGACCAAATCAACACACCGGGCGATGAGCGTTTCCCCTACTGCCGCGACGACAGCACGCTCTACTTCGCCAGCGACGGGCACGCCGGCTTTGGCGGCCTCGACCTGTTCCGCGCGCGCCTGCAACCATCGGGCAAATGGCTCATCGAGAACATGGGCTCGCCCATCAACTCGAGCGCCGACGACTTTGGCATCACCTTCGACCCCACGCTCACCGAGGGCGGATACTTCTCGAGCAACCGCAAGGACGCCCGCGGCTATGACCACATCTACAGTTTCGTCAAGCCCGACCTCAAGATTTGGATTAGCGGATATGTCCTCGACAAGGACGAGGAACCGGTGCCCAATGCCATCATTCGCATCGTGGGCAACGACGGCAGCAACCAAAAGGCCGTAGCCAAGCCCGACGGCTCCTTCCGCTTCGACCTGCAGCGCGGTGTGAGCTATGTGATGCTCGCCGGCGCCAACGGTTACCTCAACGGCAAGCAACAGTTCACCAGCGACATCGAGGAGGAGGACGCTGAGTATAACGTCGACTTCATCTTGGCCGCCATGACCAAACCTCAGGTGATTGAAAACATCTTCTACGATTTCAACAAAGCCACACTAAGGCCCGAATCGAAGGCCGCGCTCGACTCGATGGTACAGGTGCTCAACGACAATCCTTACGTCACTATCGAAATGGCCGCGCACACCGACCGCATCGGCTCGCAACAATACAACTTGGGACTTAGCGAGCGCCGCGCCAAGAGCGTTGTCGACTACCTCATCGCTCACGGTATCGACCGCGAGCGCCTCACCAGCAAGGGCTACGGCAAGTCGCGACCCAAAGTGGTGACAAAGCGCATCGCGCGTCTCTACCCGCAGTTTGCCGAGGGCGACACCCTCACCGAGGCCTATATCGACACCCTCTCGCGCGAGAACAAAGCCGCCGCCGACCAAATTAACCGGCGAACCGAGTTCCAGGTCCTCACCACCAATTATTACCAGACCTACGGCGAGGAGGAGGAAGAAGAGGAAGAAGAGGAAACTGAAGCCACCGACACCGTGGCGGCTCCCACCGACAGTATCGCCGCGCCCGCGCCCACGACTGCCGCGCCCGCCGGCGACGACAAGAACAAGGCCGACGTCTCGAAACTCGAAGAGAAAGAAAAGGAAAAAGATAAAGAGAAGGAGAAGGACAAGGAAAAAAACAAGGCCGACATCAAACTCCCCGACACCAAACTCAAACCCGTCGCCGGCGATACCCCCAAGTCGCCAGGCGGCAAAACCACGACTCCCACCACACCTCCGTCCTCCTCGTCGGGGACCGCAAAAGGAACGATATCGGGCCCAAAAACCACAATATCACCCACTATCAAGCAGCAACCTGACGTAAAAAGGTAGGGGGCAACCCTTGCAGTAAATAGACGAAATGTGCCCGTTGGTCGTGAAAATAGCGGCGAATGGCTATTTGGTGGCAATAGGGCCTCAATGTCCATTAAACCTAAGGTTGCGCGTGGGGTCATATTAACAAACCCGCCTCGGCGGGCCAACTTGAAATAGCGAAAAAACCATAAATGTTTCACCATTTAAAAATATCAGCGTTATGAAAAGGACAGTTTTTAACATCATCGCAGGCGCATTACTCATGACCGGCCTCACAACTGCCGTTCAAGCGCAAGCACAAGGACGCAGGCCCTCGGGGCACGCGTCGTCGGCTCAAACCACCAGTCCGCGCGGCAGCCGTCCGCAGTCAAGCGGCAACTACGAGCGCCGTTCGTCGGCACCGTCGCCCTCGAGCAGCCGTCCGCAGTCAAGCGGCAACTACGAGCGCCGCTCGTCGTCGCCGTCGCCCTCGAGTAGCCGTCCGCAGTCAAGCGGCAACTACGAGCGCCGCTCGTCGTCGCCCACGCCCGCCGGTGACCGTCGGCAATATGGTGACTACGAGCGTCGTTCCACCACCACGTCGAGTGGCGGCTACACCCGCCGGTCGTCGTCGACCGCCGACAACCGTCCACAAGGTGGCGATAATCGTCGCGGCGGCGAGGCCAGCCACTGGCCCGGCAATCGGTCGTCGAATGGAACGCGCTATACCGGTGACCGACCCACGCCCACACGCGTGCCTAATGACATGACGCGCGAAGAACGCGGCGAGCGCAAACGCGACTATAACGATAACAACACCACCCGGCCCGGCCGTGATGGCAACGGTACCCGCCCCGGTGGCGGCGACAACGGTACCCGCCCCGGTGGCGGCGACAACGGAAACCGTCCCGATAACGGTGGCGGCTATAACAACGGCCACAACCACAACGGTAACGGCTACCACAACGGTGGCGGTGACAACGGTGGACGCCGTCCCGGCGACAACTATCGCGGCGGTCACAGCGGCGGCCACAACGGCAACCACAACGGCAACCACTACGGCGGTGGCACTCGTCCGCACAACGGCGGCGTGAACCACGGCGGACCCCGTCCCGACTACGACCGCTATCGCTACAACCACAACATGCGTCCCCGTCACCACGACGACCGCTTCTTCCACCACTATTCGCGCAACGACTGGAGCTGGCGTCACCCCGTGCGTCCTCCCCATCGTCCCTACCGCCCGGTGAGTCTGTGGTACTATCGTCCTTATCGTCCTTACGGCTACACCATCTACGCCTCGGCACCCATCATCAGTGGCGTCCTCGGCCTGGAATTCGGCACCCGTTTTGGCGACGCGCTCAACTTCTTGTACTACAACGGTTACGAGATTGACGGCTACTACGACAACATCGTTTACCTGCGTGACGTGCCCATGCTCGACTACACCTGGCCCGATGTGATGATGCAGTATGACAGCAACGGACTGGCCTACGTGCAGTTCACTTACTCCAACTACTACGACGACCGTGTGCGATTCAACCGGCTCTATCACGACCTGTGCGCCTACTATGGCACGCCGCTGCGACGCACCGGAATGGCCGGACAGTTCTCATGGTACGGCGGCGACGGAATAGGCTTCGTCAACCTGGGCCTCACCTTCAACAACGGCCGCTACTACACGTCGCTCTCCTTCGGCCTGTAAAAAGCGACATCACTCACACACCCCGCAAGGGGGCAACAAGACAAGAAAAACCCGGACCTCGCGAGGCCCGGGTTTTTCGCTGTGGAGACCGGATGCGGTCCCTGTGGGGTTATTTGAGTTCCTTGTTCACGATGCGGCTGCCATCAGTCATCTCGGTGACGATGATGTTCACGCCCTCAAACGGCTTGTCGCTCTCCATGCCGGCGGCGTTGTAGTAGCGCACGGCCTTCACGGTAGTGGACGCGCCGTTGATGATGTCCTCGATGCCGGTGATGACGCTCGAGTCCTCATTGTCGGTGGCGTCGATGTCGAGGATGAGCACCGACAGCGTGCCGTTAGGCTCGACATTGGCCGGTGTGCTCTTCTCCCTGGCGAGGCTGCGCACCTTGAACGGGTTGCGCGGCGCGTGCGAGGGAAGCACGGGATTGTCGGTGTCGATGTCGTAAACCACCTCGAAGTCGTCGTCGTAGCCGTCGTCGCCATCCTCGTCCCAACCGTCGTTGGGGAAGACGATACCCACAAATTCGTAGGCCTTGCCGTCGTCAGCGCTCGAGAACACGTCGGCGGTCGTCGTCGTGCTCGTGAACGCCTGGCCCTCGCCCGTGCCGTAGCGGCCGTTGGCGATGTTGCCGTCGAGGTTCACATAGAAGCTGCCGGCGGCATCTTCGCCATCCTTGCTATACATGCCGGGAGCCGGGCTGTTCTTATACACGGCATAGGTGATGTGGGCCACCTCGAAGCGCTTGGGCGACATCGTGAAGTACTGCGTGGCCGTCGACACCTTGTCGTCGAGGTTCAGGTTCTCGTCGTTGAAGTTACCCGGAGCATAGGTGTTGTAGACCACCGTTTGCCGCTCGGCCTCGGTGTCGACTTGCGGTTGCAGCGTGCTGTTGAAGGCCAGTACCATGGGCAGCGAGTGGTAAGCCATACCGCTCACGGTATTGGCCTTGATCACGTCGCCCACCTTGTAGCGCTCGCTCAGCGGTTCGCCGCCCACGACAAGCTCAACGAGGAGCCAGTTCTTTTGCGTGTAGTTCTTCTGCTCCACGGTGTTTTGCGGGAAGTAGCTGCCCACACCCTTGATGAGGAAGTCTTTCTGTCCGTCGGCGGGCGTGACGAAGCGGTCGGTCGAGGCGCTGTTGTCGGTGAGCACCAGGTATCCGGCGCCTATGCCGTCGATGGGCTCCTTGGCGTCGGCCACATAGGCCACGGTGAGCGGCTCGTTGATGACAACGGTGCGTGTCACGTTGCCGTTGTCATCTTTCTCGCCTTCCACGTCAAGCTCCTTGAATTCGGCCAGCGTCATGTGGTTGCGCTCGCGGTAGTAGAGGGCGATACGCTTTTGGCTGTCCTTGGCGAAGAAGCCGAACTTCTCGTTCGCGAGGTCGTAGGCAATACCTATTTCGCCGTCGGCGCTCATGTCGGCCGCGTGGGTCGTGGCGTCAATGGCGATGGCGAATTGCGCGCGTGCATCGGTGGCCGCGTCGTCGACAAGGGCGATGCCGTTGCCGGCGGCGGGGCTGGCCAGGAACTTCTCGTTGTTGAAGTCGAAGAACGTGTACTTGTCATCGACCTTTCCCAGCTCGAAGACCGACACGTCCTTGTTGACCATGTCGACGAGGCCTTCCTCCTTCGAGACAATGAGCAGGTTGCCGTTCACGATGTCCATCATGAAGGTTTCGTAATCGAAGCGGGTCGAGGGCATGCGGCCGCGCTGACCCTGGTCGGGCGTGGCGAGCATCGCGCCATAGTCGTTATAGTCCTCGGGATAGCCGTTGTAGTAATTGGGATAGATGTCGTCGCTGTTCTCATACACGAAGATGAACTCGCGGCCCGGGACCAGGTCGGCCAAGCTGTTGGCGCGGCGGAAGTCGAAGGGCTGGTCCTCACGCAGGTTGTAGTAACCGGTGTTCACCGCGCTCATGTTGCCCTGGGCGTCCATGGCCACGGCTTTGACAACGACTATGCCGTCGTTGACGCGGAACTTGTGGCCGGTGTACTCGCGGTCGCTACTCGTCGGGTCGTCGGGCATGCGGTTCTTACCCACGGTGAAGAACACGCGGTCGTTCTCGTGGCCCTCGGCCTTCACGATGGAGATGTCGAGGTAGTCGCCGCGATAGTTGCCGGGTGCCGGGTCGAACGTGGGCATGGGCACCACCACGTCGGTGTAGAGGTATTCCACAGTGATCATGTCGCTCATGATACCAAACTCGCTCACGCTCGCCACATAGTACTTCGTGCTCTTGTCGGTGGGCACGTTGACATACTCGCTGCTCGAGGCCGAGATGTGGTAGCACGACGCGTCGATGCGGTCCTCGCTCATGAGCGTGGCCACCAATTGGTCATATTCCTCTTGGGTGAGATACACCACATAGGCGCCTCCGGTGCCGGTGTGCATGGCTTGGGTCTTCTGGCCCGATTCGGGATTGATGTGCTGCGTGGTGCTCGGATTGAGCGTCGGCAGGCCGGGTATCGGAGACTTGACATAGAGGCAGGGCAACGAAATGTTGTGGCCGGTGTTGGCGCTATATTCCTGGCTGTCGACGTTGAAGGTGAGCGTCGCGCGGGTGCCGCTGTAGGGGTCGCTCTCGCCTTGGGCCGGAAGCGGGTAATTGCTGATGAGCAAGTGCTCATTCACGTTATTGCCCTTGAAGTAGAGCGCTTGAGGCGTGGTGCCGTAAGACAGTTGTCCCTCGCCTGCGGTCGCGTTGTAGGTCACCTGGAGGTACAGCGTCTCTTTGTTGTCGTTCACATGGCGCGAACGCAAGTAGAAGGCGTCTTCTCCGGTGGCCTCCTCAAGCGTGAACTCGTCGAAGGTGGCGCCCGGCAGGGTGTTGATGGTCTTGAGGTTGTAACCTGAGAATTGGTACACACTCACACCGCGCGAAGCCGGATTGACGTTCTCGTTCACCAGGTCGCTCTCGCCGTGGGTCTTGCCCACCGGAACGGCCGAGAAGAACTTGTTCGTCTGATTGTCGTCGGCACTGGGGTCGGCGCCGATAGTGACCACGCGCCCGGGAACCAGCAACGTGTAAGGCTGATTCAGGTCGTTGGGATAGCGCGTGTAGGCCATCTCCTCGGTAATCGGCGTTACGTAGGTATAGGTCGCCGTGGCGTGCGCGCTCTCGACACCGTTGTTCACGCTCCAGGCCTCGAGGGTCACGCCCGTGTAGTTGCTCATTTCGGGCAACGTCACCGTGGCGGGGCTTGATGCCGTTTGCGTCTCGCCGCCGTTCACACGGTAACTCACGGCGCTCGAGCCGTCGGTGGCCGTGATGGTCACATTCGTCTGGCTGCCGTTATACACGGTGTAGATGGTGCCGTCGGCAAGACTGAGTTCGGGCATGCCGGCGGGCTTCTCCACAAAGAGTCGCATGTAAAGCAGGTCGTCGTTGCCGTCGGGGTCGCCATACATGAACGCGCCCTTGCTGTTCAAGGTGAGTTGCCCCACAGCGCTGCCGAAGTCAAGCACCACAGTGTTGTCGTTGTTCAGCGTGATACTGAACGGCGCGGCGGTATTGTCGTTCAGCACGGGAACGACGCGGGTCATTCCTCCGGTGCCGGGAATCTCGTAGGTCGTCGCGCCCACATATTTGCCGTAGGTGTTGTCGGTGAAGGTCCACGCGCCGGCACTGCCACCCAGGATATAAGGCTCGGGATAGTACCACGGTTCCAGGTCGATGATGCCGCTTGCGGGAATATCAAATTCATCGGAGTTGAATCGTGCGTCTTCACCTCTCGTGAGAGCGCCCATGATGTTGTGATAGTCGCCGTCCTTGTCGTGGGTGGTGGCCACCACAAGGTAGCGCTTGCCGGCCACGAGCTGGTCGGCGCTCGTCACTTGCACAAAGCTGTAAGGCTCTTGCGGGATGCAGCTGTAGTGTACTGTGGTCTCGTCGCTGTAGAGGTAGCCCACAGCGTTCACGGCACGCAGTGTGAGGGTGCCCTCGAGCGTGGGGAAGGTGCCGGTCATGTAAGGCTCATTGCCCTTATAACCCTCATGGCGGTCTTCAATTTCGATGAAGTCCTTATAGTTGAAGCGGTAAGCGCCGCCCAGCACCGTCGGGTCGGTGGTATCGGCTGTGTAAACGCTCAAGTAATTGTCGCTATAAGTGGCCGAGTTGGTGATTTCCACCCTGGTGCCATAGCGCAACGCGGCGTCCTCGGGCTCGCTGAAGACGGGAGCCGCGGGTTTCTCGTCGGTCTGGTAGAAGAGATACACCATGCGGGTGGAGTGCCCGTCGTGTTCGCGGGCCATCGCCTCGGCCTCGTTGTAGGCCATGAACTTGCGGTAATCCACGTCGTAGTAGATGGCGCGCATGATGGTCTGGTCTCCTTCGTCGTAGTGGTCAACGCCATCCTCGCGGGGATACATGTCGAGGAAGCCGTAGAAGCCCTCGTGGTTGCTGAGCATATACACGATGGCGGGCTCGTCGCTGTCTTGCAGATAGGGCGTACCGTTGAACACAAGGTACTTGCCGGTGATAAACGACTTGATGTGGTAGCCGTGGTCCACGCCTTCGACTTTGGTGATTGAGTACATGTCGGCCGTGCTGTTGTAAGGCAGCGTCACGTCGTAGCGACCGGTCAACGTGGTGTTGGTCGTCGCCGCTGCCGTCTCATAGGTAGCCACGTGGGTGGTGCTCGCGGCGTTCTCGCCGGCGGGCTTGATGCTCATCGCGCGCACCTCCTTATCATTCAGGTCGCCAAAGAAGAAGGGCTTCGAGCTATAGGTGAGCAGATCGGGCTCGTCCCACACCGTCGTCCAGTGTGTCTCCTTGCCGGGATTCGGCATGAAGGTGAAGGTGGCGGTGACGGGATCGCCCTCGCTGGGCGTCACGACCACAGTGTGTCCCTCCACGCCGCCGTTGTTGCCGTAAGGCAGCACGATGTAGCTGTCGGTGCCGTTGTTGAGCACCTCCACGGGCTCGCCGTCGATGGTCACCGTCACGGTCACGCCGGTGGGAATGGTGATGACGACTTCGCGGTTAGTGTTATACGTTGTGCCGTCGCCCGGCGTGAGCGTGACGGTGGCATGCGTCAGCGGCACGCCCACGGCCATCGCTATCAACGCCATCAGTAGGCGCGATAGCCATTTGTCAAGTAGTTTAGCCATAATCATTGGGTTAAATTTGTGAATAAATGAATTGTTATTATGTAATTCCGTTGGGAATTGATGTTTTCTAATCGGGACAAGGTCGCACCCGTGAGACAACATTAGGCTTGCACGTTTATTGCTTGTTTATGTAATAAAATTACGCTAAAAAAGGTAGTAATCTTGCAATATCTTGCAAAAATAACTAATAATAATTACATACACAAACATTTTGCCGAAAAATATAGGGTCACCGGCAAAATCATGCGTTTTGCCGGTGACGTTTCTTGCTCGCACGATGCGCGCGAACCGCGCTGTCGTGTGGCGACAGCCGTCTTCGTGACGCTCACGGCAACAAGGGCAGGCCGTTGGCGTCGCGCGCCAGCAACACCGCGATGTGGGCGCAGGCGCGACGCCACGACAGGTGGTACACGTCCTCGTCTTTGCTCTTCTTGTCGTGGCGACCATAGAAACTCGACAGGGCAAACTGTGCGATGGCGTCGACGATGATGCCTTTCATCACGTCGCCCAGGCACGACGACGGACGTTGCCGCAACCGCAGCCACAGCACGATGTACTGGTCGTTTACGTTGGGATTGAAGCTGTTCAGCTCCAGGTAGCCCGACAACCGCGCGCACAGGTCGTTGTAGGCCTGGCGAGCCTTGCGCCCGATGAGCGGTGCCTGGTCGCGGGTGAGGTACACGTCGGTGGGGTCGAGGGCGTGCCGCCAGGCGCTTTCGGCCGTCACGGCATCCAGTATCTCGCTGAGCGAGACATTGATTTTAAGTGAGTGTGTGTTCATGAGTAATTGTTTAATTGTGATTTAATTGAGGATAAATTGATTTAGTCGTTTCTCTATAACCTATAACCGCTAACCCATAACCTTCAGGTTCATAAAGCCGAAAGACTTTATGAACCTGAACAGGTGAACCGTCGCAGCAAACGCTCGCGGCGCTCGCGCGCGGCACGATAGCTATAGCGGTAGGCGTACTTCGGGTCGAGGTAGATGCGGCTCGCGCGGCAGTGCTGCAACACGTGGTCCACGGCGCGCGAGCGCGACACGCCGGCCTCCATGAGCATCTTCACGCGCGCGGCCATCTCCTCCCACATCGCCTGGCGCTCGCGGCTGAGGGCGGCCCGTTTGCCGTGCAACACGCGCCCCACGGCGTCGTAGGCACGCTTGAACTGCACGTCGTAGCGTGGTGCCGCGCAGGCCAGCGCAAAGCGTATTGCCTCGCGCCGCGGTGCCGCCGCGCCGTTGTCAACCATGAGTTTGAGAGTCTCGTTGAACAGCGTCACAAATTCGTTGTCACGCAGCTTGGTGGATGTAATCCGTTTTTCTTCGGTGTGCATGATAAGTGTGTGTTTAATCGTTGTACTTATTTGTGTCTTTCCGTGGGACAAAGGTAATATATCAAAATGGTAAAATGCAAATTTTGTATGGTAATATAACAATATTTAACAAACACCTTCCCGCGCCTTTACCTGCGGCAAGGCACGTTATTCACAATCGCAACCGATTTATTAACATGGGCGCGTTTTTCGCCGCGCGCAATGGTGATAAATTGAATTATAATTAGTTACTTTGCACTCGCAACGGGCGACAACGGCCCGCGACACTTAAACGAAACATCTATTACAATGAGTAAAATAATCGCCATAGCTAACCAAAAGGGCGGCGTGGGAAAAACCACCACCGCCATCAACCTCGCCGCTTCGCTCGCCACGCTCGGCAAGAAAGTGCTGCTCGTCGACGCCGACCCGCAGGCCAATGCCACCAGCGGACTCGGTATCGACCCCAAGTCGATGACTTCCTCCATCTACGAGTGCCTCGTCGACGAGTACCCCGTCGCCGGCGCCCTGCAACATTCCTGCGTCGACAACCTTGACGTACTTGGCTCGCGCATCGACCTCGTGGGTGCCGAACTCGACCTTATCAACAAAACCGAGCGTGAACGCGTTCTGCGACGCGCGCTCGACGCCGTCGATGCCGCTTACGACTTCATCTTCATCGACTGCAGCCCCTCGCTGGGACTCATTACCGTGAACGCCCTCACCGCCGCACGCAGCGTCATCATACCCGTTCAGGCCGAATATTTCGCCCTCGAGGGTATCAGCAAACTGCTCAACACCATTCGCATCATCAAGGGCGCGCTCAACCCCGGTCTCGCCATCGAGGGCTTCCTGCTCACTATGTACGACGCGCGTCTGCGACTGGCCAACCAAATCTACGAGGAACTCAAGAGCCACTTCGCTAACATGGTCTTCAATACCGTCATCCCGCGAAACATCAAGCTCAGCGAGGCTCCCAGCCACGGCCTCCCCGTCATCCTCTACGACCCCACCAGCCGCGGCGCCAGCAGCCACATGCAACTCGCCCGCGAAATCATCGACAAAAACAAATGAGCCACGAGCCGTGATGCCATAGCCGTCGGCCATGAGCACCCGGAGGGTGCCCTTTGAGTGCCCCCAGTGGAAAAGGCATTCGAGAAGGCCTATTCCACTGGGGGCTTCCGCCCATGGTCGTCGCAGTCGCCGGAGGCGACCCCCTCGCTGCGACCTGTGAGTCGTGCGTGTGTAGAGGCTAACGCCGAGGGTGGGCGAGTAGCGGATATTGCAGGCGTAACGCCGAAGGCGTGCCAAGGCCAGCGGCCTTGACTTGGATTAAACCCCACGGCGCGTAGGCCGAAGGCCTGCGTGGCGTGGGGATAGCGGTCCGCTCTCACCAGGAGCCCCGAAGGGGGTCACAAACGCTCATGTGAGCCTATATTCATTCCATTCGAGACCGGCGCGCTCCACATGTTTGCGGTATTCTTCCTCAAAGGTTTCCCTCTTGTGGTGCTCCCGTTGATTGGCGATATAGTTGCTCACCATCTGACGGTCGCGCAGTGCGTAGGAGAACGCCCCATATTCCTTTCCCCATCCCTCAAACATGGGAAAAAGATTGATATTAGTCTTTATCCACTGGCTTGTGGAGAGTTTCAGGTCGCGCACCAGGTCGGCGAGGGATACAGTAGGATGTAGGTTGATGAGCAGATGGACATGATTCTCTATTCCATTTATTGAGTAGAGTATGCAGTTTTTGTTGGCTATTACGCGACCCATATAGCGGTAGAGACTGTCGCAGGACGTGGGCGGCAGCGTCATCTTTCTTGATTTGGTGTTGATGACGATGTGGTAGATTGCGTTTACGGTACTCATATCTTTTTCTTGCAAATATAAAAGATTATTCTCTAATGAGCAAATATTTGAACGTATGTGACCCCCTTCGGGGCTCGCTGAGCGGGTGGACGCTCTATCCCCCACGCCACGCAGGCCTCCGGCCTACGCGCCGTGGGGTTTCATTCAGTTCGCCCCCTTCGGGGCCGCCCAGGCCGTCGGCCTGGGAACAGCCGCCCCGTGTCTTGTCCTGCCGGGCTCGTATCAGTGTATGCCTAACGAACGCAAACGCCTCCAAGGCTATGAGCTCCGAGCCATGAGCCGCGAGTCTCAATGCGTGGCGAGTAACGCCTAAAGCGAGCCAAGATGTTGTCGCATAAGTGTGCTGAAGACGGGCGAATGGCGAGGAAGTTGCAGGCGTAACGCCGAAGGCGTGCGAGTAGCGGATACCGCAGTCGTAACGCCGAAGGCGTGCCAGTAGCGGATACCGCAGTCGTAACGCCGAAGGCGTGCCAGTAGCGGATACCGCAGTCGTAACGCCGAGGGTGGGCGAGTAGCGGATACCGCAGGCGTAACGCCAAAGGCGTGCATGTAGCGGATACCGCAGGAGTAACGCCGAGGGTGGGCAAGTAGCGGATACCGCAGGCGTAACGCCGAAGGCGTGCCAAGGCCAGCGGCCTTGACTTGGATTAAACCCCACGGCGCGTAGGCCGAAGGCCTGCGTGGCGTGGGGATAGCGGTCCGCTCTCACCAGGAGCCCCGAAGGGGGTCACAAACGGCGAATGAGCCACGAGCCTCGATGCCATAGTCATAGGCTTCCGCTCATGGTCGTCGCAGTCGCCGGAGGCGACCCCCTCGCTGCGACCTGTGAGTCGTGCGCGTGTAGAGGCTAACGCCGAAGGCGTGCCAAGGCCAGCGGCCTTGACTTGGATTAAACCCCACGGCGCGTAGGCCGAAGGCCTGCGTGGCGTGGGGATAGCGGTCCGCTCTCACCAGGAGCCCCGAAGGGGGTCACAAACGGCGGATGAGCTATGAGCCTCGAGCGTTGTGCCGTGAGCGTTGAGGAGTTAGGAAGTGATTTGCTCTTTTGTGCTTGGCACAAAAGAAGAGCGGCCTGAATTGTTTCAAGCCGCCCTGTGGTGTTTACTTTCGGAAATCGGTGATTTCCGTGGTCTCGGTATTACTCGCTGATGGTCTCAGTGGGGATAACCTTCTGGCCGTTGATGATGTAAACCTGTCCGGGCTCGGCAACGCGAACCTTCTGGCCCATCATGTTGTAGATACCCTTCTTGGCACCGTTGTCGTTGGTGCGGATGGTCTCAACACCCGTGATCTTGCCATCTTCCTGAACGGCGAGCTTCAGCTTCACCTCAGTCTCGGGGCAGTAGGTGTCATCGTCAGTACCCGAGAAGAGCACACGCACTTGGTCGTGGCCGGGGATAGTTAAGAAGAAGTTGTTCTTGTTGGGGCCTTCGCCTTCACCAATCTTCAGAGCGCTGGCGTCGATAGTGGCCTTGCAGAATTTAATGTCACCGGGTTTGAACCAACGATAGTTCTTCAATTTGTGGCTGAGAATCACAAGCAGGTCACGTTCGTTTTCCTTTGCGGCAGCATTGACATCAGAGTTAGCAGAAGCAAACTTGGGGAGAGCCCAACCTTCTTCGTAACCGGTAACTACAACATAAGAGAACTCATCGGGATCCTCAATGAACTTGGCACCATCGGGACCTTGCACATAGAACTCAACAAGAGCGATGTTTTCCTTCACGCCCGTAGCTCCAAACTCGACAACAACGTTGCTGGCGTCTTGGCCGGCGGGATCGAGAAGGTTCATAGTAAATTGCTGGTCATCGTTGAAGTAGGTGACCGGTTCAGCGAAAGCTGCGGTGCTCATCGAAGCGATGGCGGCAGCAGCTAAGAGTGAGTAAAATTTCTTCATACTTATAAACGTTTATAAATTCAAATAGAAATTTGAAAGTTTTACCACAAACTTGTTCTTTTTCTTGTTAATAATCTCGTTGTTTAAATTGTTTAGCCGATAAAGCAAGGGCAAAGTAAATACTTTTTTTTTTCTCCACCAAACTTTTTATAAAAAAAATCGCATTTTTTTCATTTTTTTTCTTCTAATCCGCTACGCGAGCGGGGAGTGAAATGGAATAAAACTTGTGCTGGCCGCAATAAACATGCGGCTTGCGGCGTTTTTAATGAGGATTTAACCAAAAAGGGTTACATTAGGGTTAAACACCTTAATTTTATAAACGAATATGAAACGAAAAATGACAACGATGATAGAGATGGCGCTCGCGCTCGCCATGACATTGACGGCCTGTGGTGGCAACGCCGCCGGCGGCGACGACACGGCCGACACCACGGCGGTGAGTGAGGAAACTGTAGCGTTCGACGCCGATAGCGCTTACGCGCTCGTTGAGCGGCAGTGCGACTTCGGGCCGCGCGTGCCCGGCACCGACGCCCACGAGGCCTGCGCCGCGTGGCTCGCCGCCACGTTGCGCGCGCGTTGCGACACTGTAGTAGAGCAGCGCGGCACGGTCACGACGTTCGACGGCGTCACGCTACACATCACCAACCTCGTGGGGAGCTTCAACCCCGATGCGAGCGAACGCGTGCTGTTGCTCGCCCACTGGGACTGCCGGCCCTGGGCCGACGCCGACCCCGATGAGTCGCAACGCCGCGAGCCCGTGATGGGCGCCAACGATGCGGCCAGCGGCGTGGGCGTGCTGCTCGAGTTGGCGCGCGTGTGGCAGCTGGCACGGCCCCGGCAGGGTATCGACATCCTGCTCGTCGACGCCGAGGACTGGGGCGAGGAAGGCGGCGATGAGGACTCTTGGGCGCTGGGCACGCAATACTGGGCGGCTCATCCCCATGTAGACGGCTACACGGCGCGCTACGGTGTGTTGCTCGACATGGTGGGCGCGCGCGGCGCCAAGTTCCGCCGCGAGCAGTTCTCGACTTACTATGCCGGCGACGTGCAGGACCGCGTGTGGCGCGCGGCCGCCGCCGAGGGCCTGGCCTCGACGTTCCTCAACGAGCCGGGCGGCGCCGTGACCGACGACCACATCGCCGTGAACCGCCGCGGCATCCCGTGCATCGACATCATCGACACGCGCCCCACGCCCACCGGCTTCTTCGACGGCTGGCACACCACTCACGACACGATGGACCAGATAGACCGCGCCACACTGCGCGCCGTGGGACAAACGCTGCTGCGCGCCTTGAGCCACGAGCAGTGAGCCGCGAAAACGGAATGAGTGGAAAAAATAGGTATGGGGTCGCCATCGGCGACCCCATACCTATCTGGTCGGCGTAGTCCGAGACGCAGTCTCGGAAAAAAGAGCGGCCTTGACACGCCTCCGGCTTTACGCCTACCACGCGCGTCCACACACCGCTCAGTGCTCGAGGCTTACAGCTCCTGCATGTCGACAAGGTGCTTGTAGGTGCCGTTGAGCGCCAGCAGTTCGTCGTGTGTGCCTTGCTCCACGATGCGTCCACCCTCGAGCACGCAAATCATGTCGGCGTTCTTGATTGTGCTCAGGCGGTGCGCGATGACGAGCGTCGTGCGCCCCTTCATGAGGTTGTCGAGGGCCTGCTGCACGAGGTGCTCGCTCTCGGTGTCGAGCGCGCTGGTGGCCTCGTCGAGGATGAGAATGGGCGGATTCTTGAGGATGGCGCGCGCGATACTGATGCGCTGGCGTTGCCCGCCCGAGAGCTTGCAACCGCGGTCGCCTATGTTGGTGTCGAAACCGTCCTCGCTCGCCATAATAAAGTCGTAGGCGTTGGCGATGCGGGCCGCCTCCTCGACTTCCTCGCGCGTGGCGTTGTCCACGCCAAAGGTGATATTATTATAAAAGGTGTCGTTGAACAGGATGGCCTCTTGGTTCACGTTGCCCATGAGGGCGCGCAACGATGCCACGCGCACGCGGCGGATGTCGACGCCGTCGATGCTGATGCTGCCTTGCTGCACGTCCCAAAAACGCGGCAACAGGTCGGCCAGCGTCGTTTTTCCGCTGCCGCTCTGCCCCACGAGGGCCACGGTGGTGCCCCGCGCGATCTCGAGCGACACGTCGTTGATAACGGGCACGTCGCCGTAAGCGAACGTCACGTGGTCGAAGGTGATGCCGCGGCTCAGCGACGTGAGCGTGGCGGGATCGGCGGGATCGGTGATGGTGTTCTCGGCCGTGAGAATCTTGTCGATGCGCTCCAGAGCCGCCTCGCCGCGCTGGATGTTGTAGCTGGCCTTCGACAGGTCTTTGGCCGGGTTGATGATGCTGTAGAAAATCACCATATAATAAATGAACGAGGGCGCCGTGATGCCGGCGTGACCACCCAGGATAAGGGTGCCGCCAAACCACAGCACGATGGCGATGGTGGCCGTGCCCAGGAACTCGCTCATGGGGTGCGCGAGCTCGTAGCGGCGCTGCATGCGCGTGGTGATGGCGCGGTAACGCTCGTTTTCCTGCTCGAAGCGGCGGTTCACCTTCTTCTCGGCGTTGAAGGCCTTGACGATGCGCAATCCGCCTATGGTCTCCTCGATGTTGCTCAGCAGCTGGCCCCACTGCGTCTGCCCCTCGAGGCTCACCCGCTTAAGGCGCTTGCCCACGCGTCCCATCACGAGGCCGGCCACCGGCAGCAGCACGAGCACGAAGATCGTGAGCTGCCAACTCACGATAACCATCATGGTGAGGCACACGACAATCATGATGGGATTCTTGAACAACATGTCGAGCGACGACATGATACTGTTCTCCACCTCGGTCACGTCGCCGCTCATGCGCGCCATCACGTCGCCCTTGCGCTCGTTGCTGAAAAAGCCTATGGGCAACGACACTATCTTGTGGTAGATGGCGTTGCGCAGGTCGCGCACCACACCGGTGCGGATGGGTATCATGAAAAACGCGCTCAAGTAGGCGCTGCCCGTCTTGAACGCCGTCATCACCACCAGCGCGCAGGCTATCACGGCGAGGGCCGTCGATTGCCCGAAGCGCTCGATGACGCACTGCACATAATAGTAAAAATTGTTCACCAGCACCTCTTTCACGCCGCCGTCGCTCCACGCCATGAGGTCGTAGTGACCCGTGTTGAGCCCGAAAAGCATCTCCAGGATGGGGATGATCAGGGCAAAGGAAAACAGCGTGAGGAACGCCGCCAGCACGTTGAACAGCACGTTGAGTATCATATACCGCTTGTAAGGAAACACAAAGCGGCGCAACAATCGGGTGAAGCCTTTCATTTTGATTTTTTCGTGAAGTGGTGGTTACATGGCCGCAAAATTACAAATTAATTTGCACATGACCAACCCGCGATGACGCGGGCGGCGTGCCTATTTTTTTGGCCGCGCGCTTGCAAGTGTTGCGAAAATGCACTACCTTTGGGGCTTGAAAATGGGAAATTTATCATTGTATCACATAAAACCAAAAGAACTATGAACGACGTGAAATTCTATCTCGACGCGGCCGAGAAAAAAATGAACGGGGCTGTCGAATACCTCGACGACACCCTCTCGCGCTATCGCGCCGGCAAAGCCAATCCCAAGGTGCTCGACGGCATTCGCGTGGAGTACTACGGCAGCATGATGCCGCTCTCGAACGTGGCCAACATCAGTACGCCCGACGCCCGCACCATCGCCATCGTGCCCTGGGAGAAACCTATGTTCAAGGTGGTCGAGAAGGCCATCCTCGACAGCAACATCGGCATCACCCCCGAGAACAACGGCGAGGTGATTCGACTCAACTTCCCACCTCTCACCGAGGAACGCCGCCGCCAGCTCGTTAAGGACGCCAAGGGCGAGGCCGAGAGCGCCAAGGTGAGCGTGCGCAACGCGCGCCGCGAGGCCATCGACGGGCTCAAGAAAGCCGTGAAAGAAGGTATGCCCGAGGACGTGGGCAAGGATGCCGAAGACAAGGCCCAAAAACTCCACGACAAGTACCTCAAGAAAATCGACGAGGTGTTTGCCGCTAAAGAAAAAGAAATCCTCACCGTGTAAGGGCTTTGAGCTTCACTTTACACTCACACTTTTAACACTTCACATTTAAATTACCACTTATGAAGAAAATATTATTTCTTTTAGTCGCCATGGTCATGGCCGTGGCCGCACAAGCACAAACAACCACCCAACTCTCGCGTGAGCAGCAAGAGGCCATCAAGGAATACCAAAAGCTCGACAAGGACGCGATGAAGGCCCAAAAGGAATACATCAAGGCCGAGAAAGAGCTCCAGAAAGCTAAGGACAAGGCACTCAAGGAACGCGAAAAAGCGCAAAAGGCCGCCGAGAAGGCCGAGAAGGCAGCCAAGGACAGCGACAAAGCCACCGAAAAGGTGGAACGCGCCAAGGAAAAATATGAAAAGGCCGAAGAAATGCGCAAGTCGCAGAGCGCCACGCTCGTGCGACTGGGCGTGAGCCCCGCCGCCGCCTTGAGCCACACCAAATAAGGTGGGGAAAGGGTAAAAAGTAAGGTGAAAGGGGGAAAGGGAGGCGCCACAAGGCCCGGTCCTTTCCCCCTTCCACTATAAACTATACACCATACACTATACACTAAAATGCGCTATTACCTGAACCTGGGAAGCAACCTGGGCGACCGCGAGGGGAACATTTGGGCCGCCGACCTGCGCATCTCAATCGATGTGGGGCTCGTCGTGGCGCGCTCGGCTATGGTCGAGAGCGAGCCCTGGGGCTTCGAGAGCTGCCACGGCTTCGTGAACCGTGCCCTCGCCGTCGACAGCGGCGAGACTCCGGAGCGCGTGCTCGAGCTCATCCACGCCATCGAGCGCGAACTCGCCGGCGGCGCCGGCCACCGCGACGCGCGCGGCCGCTACATCGACCGCCTCATCGACATCGACATCATGGCCATCGACGACATGGTCATCGACAGTGAGAGCCTCACGGTACCCCACCGCTACCTCCCCGTGCGCGACTTTTTCTTGCGCCCCTTCATGGAAATCGCTCCCGAGTGGCGACATCCCGTCACCGGACTCTCCTGCGGCGAAATGCTCGCGCGTAGTGGGGTGGGGAAGCGTTACCGCAGCTGCTTCACGGCGCTCGTGGTGCCGTCGCTGTAAGTGGTCACGATGATGTTCAGGCCTTCGTAGGGCTTGTCGCTGGGCATGCCCATCAGGTTGTAGTAGCGCACACTCTTGACCTGGCGGTCGACGGCGGGCGTGATGTCCTCAATGCCGGTGTCCTTGACGGTGCCCACGAGGCCGCTGGCGTTGTAGTAGCCGCCGTTGACAAAGGCGAAGTCGGACGTCTGCGGGGCGCCGCCGTCACTAAAGAGGAGACCCGTGGGGGTGAGCGTCTTGTTGCCGTAGGTCCAGCGATACACGGGGTTGCCGCTGGCGCTCATGCCCACTTGTGCCACGAGTGCCGTGCCGGGCCAGTCGCTGCCGGTGAACTGCGCGTTGTTCTCGCCCCAGCACCAGATGTGCGGGTCCACATAGCCGGCGTTGTTCTCAAAGTAGACAAACCACGAGCCGTCGACCCACTTGGCGCACGACGGAAGCGACGTGTCGCTGCTGCCGCCATACTGGCTTGTGACGTCCTCATAGTTGCCGCCGCCATCGTAGGTGTAGTAGTGGTCGCCGGCGGTGAGGCCGTTGATATCCTTGGTTTGGTTGCCTTCGCCGCCCGTGCCGCAGTTGAAGATGATGTTGAGCGAACTCACGTCGAAGTGCTGGTAGTAGAACGTCTTGCCCTGCACGGTGCGCTTGTCGTTCATCTGCGTGCCGGGCCACACGCCGTTGTGTTGCTCGCCGTTTGCGTCCCAGGTGTAGAGGTAGGGAGCCTCGTCGGCCAGCACATACACGTTGATGCCGCTCTCGACGGTGCCGTTCTTGGTCACATAGGTGGCGCTCACGATGTTCTGCACCTGACCGTTGAGCAGTACGCCGGCCTTGAGCGTTGTGGTGGCGTTGGCCGGAATCTTGATGGCGGCCTTACCCGTAGCCTTGGTGCCTACGGTCGCCGTGGGGTCGTTGCCGTCGAGCGTGTAGACGATGGTGGCCTCGGGGTTGCTGGCGGTCACATTGGCCGTGAAAGCGCCGGCATACTCTCCGCCGGCCCTGTCGATGCTCACAGTGGGGTTATACAGCGCGTTGAGGTAGAGGGCGGTCACGTCCTTGGCGCTCGCGCTGCCCTCGCCCGGCGTGAACACATAGAACACATCGCTGCGGATGTCGGTCAGGTCGACGGTTTGCACGCCCTCGTTGCCGGTGTTGAAGATGGCGTTAATCTTGTAGTCGTCGCCGCTCTTCTTGAAGCTCTGCTTGTACCACGTCACGCCGCCCACGGTGGCCGTCTCGCTCATGGCCTTGCCGGGCCAGTCGCCGTTGAGCTGTCCCTTGTCGTCCCATGCGTAGAGGTTGGGGGCGCTCGACGCCTTGACATAGACGGTGATGTTGGTGGGCACGTTGTCGCTGATGATATAGTTTTGCTTGGCAAGGCGTGTCACCGCGCCGTCGATAAGGATACCGCCGATAATGGTGGTGTTCTTGTCAATCGTGAGCTCGGTGACCTTGTCGAGCTTCGGGCTCTTGGGAGTGGGGTCGGTGCCGTCGGTGGTATAGACGAAAGTCGCGCCGCGCACACTCGGGCCCACGCGCACCGTGAACGGCTCGCTGTACACGCCGCTGGGCACGCTGAAGAAGGGCTGACCGAACACCATGGGCTCTTTCTTGCCGCTCGCCGGGTCGATGCCCTCGTCGATATAGACGCGCGCCACCGTCGTGCTAAGGGCCAGCTTCATGCCCTCGGGGGCGCCCAGGTTGACGGCGTCGCCCAAGTCGATGCGCAGGTGGCCGTACTTGCCGGTGACGAAGAACTGGCAACCCTTGTTGTTGTCCCAGGGGATGATTTCCATCTCGCTCGTGTTGGTGATACCCACGGCGCGGCGGATGGCAATCATCTTGGTGATGTTCTCTTTGTAATCGTCAAAGTCCTGAATAAGCACACAAGGGGTGCCCGGCAACGACAGGATGAGCACCGTGGCGTCCTCGCGATATTTGTTGAGCGTGCTCATTTCGCGGCGGGTGTCGTGGTTGTCGACAAAGGTCACCGTGTAGCGGCGCCAGCTCGGGTCGAGCACCACGCCGTCGGTGGTGAGCTTGTTCCAGTTGCCGCCGTCGAAAGCCTCGTTGATGGCATACTTAAACGGAAAGTCGAAGGCGCCGCTCTGGATGGCTCCGTTAGCTGTGGTGCGCTTCATCCAGTTGGTGATGTTGTCGTAGCCGTCCCAGTATTCGCCCACGCAGAAGGCCGGGCCGCTGGCCGCATTGTACATGCCGTTATACTTGCCGTCGTAGCCCTTGACCATGTCGAGGCGGAAGCCCACGTAGCCGATATACTGCATGAGGAACTGCTGATAGGTGATACAGTTCTTTTGCACCAGCGCGTTGGTGTGGTCCAGGTCGCGCGCGCCGTCAAAGCCGTCGCCCGTGTCGGGATTGCCGCCGCCGGGCACGTCATCGTTGCTCACGATGCCCGTGAAATCGGTGTTGTCCCACTCCAGCACATAGCCGTCCTTGCTCTCGTTGTAGAACTTGCGGTAAGTGCCGTCATCGGCCACATTCGCCGCCTTGTGGTTGAGCACCACGTCCTCGATGAAGCCCGTGTTCTTGCCGCGGAACACGTCAATCATTTCGAGCAGCTGCGCCTCGGTGCCAAAGCGTGTGGTGTGGCGCAGCCAGGCCAGCGGCATGTAGCCCATGCTCTCGCCGCCGCCGCTCACTGTGGCCGAGTTGGGCACCCAAATCAGGTCGAACGCGCCACTCAACTCGTCGGAGCGGTCGATGAACTTTTGCCAGTTGGTCACATCGTAGCTGTCCCAGTAGAACCCCTGCAGCATGACGCCGCTGTAGTTCCCGGGCCATCCCTGTGCCAACGAGGTGACGGCCACTATCGCCGCCAGCAGTGATAAGTAAATCTTCTTCATCTTAAAAATCAGTTTTTTAGATTATAATGAGTTATACTATATTCTTTAAGGTCTAACAATTCCCATGAAGTGCCTGCCGTCACTCTCGCGACAAAGCGACCCTTCCAACATGCAAATATATAAAAAAATATCGAAAACCAATTCCGCCCCCACTTTTTTTGTCATTTTTTTACTTTTGCGCCTGGTTTGCCGGGCGATGTTTCGTCAAGCGCAAAAATAGTACCCGCAATGGGGCGCGAAAGCGAAAAAAATGTTGTAAATTTGCGCCGTTATGGTTCTCACTCACATCTCTATCCTCAATTTCAAGAATATCGCCGACGCGCAACTCGACTTCTCGAGCGGCGTGAACTGCCTGATTGGCAACAACGGCCAGGGCAAGACGAATGTGCTCGACGCTATCTACTACTTGAGCTACTGTCGCAGCTTCGCCGGCGCCAACGATGCCGGCGTCATCCGCCACGGCGAGCCTTTCATGATGCTCCAAGGACAATACCGCCGACGCGACAATGAGGAGAATGTGACGCTGTCCTACCAGCCGGGCAAGCGAAAGGTCGTCAAGCGCAACGACAAGGAATACAAGCGGCTGAGCCAACACATCGGGCTGCTGCCGCTCGTGATGATTTCGCCCATGGACTGGGACCTGATTCGCGGCGCCGGCGAGGAACGGCGGCGCCTCATGGACCAAATCATCTCGCAGGGCGATAAGGAATATCTCGAGGCGCTTATCCGCTACAGCAAGGCCCTGGAGCAGCGCAACAGCATGATTCGCCACGAAATGACCGACCCGCTGCTCTACGAAACCGTCGAGCGCGCGCTCGACGAGCACGCCGCGATCATCTACGCGCGCCGCGTCGAGTGGGTGAGGCAGTTCCTGCCCATCTTTATGAAATATTACGATGCCATCGCCGGCTGTGGCGAGCAGGTGAGGCTGGGATATAAAACGCACCTCGACGGCGGCAAGTCGATGCGCGAGGTGCTTGACGACAATCGCGCCCGCGACATGGCCGTAGGCTACACCACACGAGGGGTACACCGCGACGACATCGAACTCTGGCTTAACGACTATCCCATGCGCCGTGTGGGCTCGCAAGGGCAGTGCAAGACCTATACCATCGCCTTGCGGCTGGCGCAGTTCGAGTTCCTCAAGCAGCGCACGTCCACCACGCCCATCTTGCTGCTTGACGACATCTTCGATAAACTCGACGCCTCGCGCGTTGAGAATATTATGGCTGTCGTGACTAACCACGAGGGACCTTTCGGCCAAATCTTCATCACCGACACTAACCGCACCCACCTTGACCACATCGTGGCGCGCATCGGCGACGCCGGTTACGCTATGATGCATGTGGAAAATGGTGTGGTTACACCACAGCAAATAGCGTCATGAAACGACAGGAACCGCGCTCGATAGCGCAAATAGTGGGCGATTTCTTGCAACATGAGTCGATGGACGCCACCAACCTGCAGCTGCGCGCCTGTGCCCTTTGGCCCCACATCGTGGGTCCCGGTATCGACGCTTACACCACGCGCCGGTGGGTGAAAGACGGCATCATCACGGTGCACATCTCGAGCGCCTCGCTGCGAAACGAGCTGCAAATGCAGCGCAGTGCCATCGTGGCCCGCATCAACGACGCTATGGGCAGCGATGTCATCAAGGATATCCATGTGAGGTGATTTTTACTTCGTGGTTTATAGTTCGTTTATAGTTAATCTGCTTTTTTCGCAATAAATACTTTACCCTTAATAATGAAGCAAGTAACCACAGTCGCGACGCCTTTTCGATGCACCACGCCCGTGCAGCTGCGTTTCAGCGACCTCGACACCCTGGGCCATGTGAATAATGCCGTGTATTTCAATCTCTTCGACCTGGCAAAGAGCGACTATTTCAATAAGGTGAAAGGCGCTATGCAGGACTGGCGCCACGTGAACGTGGTGCTGGCCAATATCCACTGCGACTTCATCTCGCAAGTGCTCTTCGACGAGCGCGTCGTGGTCAAGACCCAAACCGTCTCGATGGGCGACAAGAGTTTCACGATGCTCCTTCACCTCGTCAATGAGGACACCGGCGAGGTGAAGTGCGTGTGCACGCAAATCATGGTTTACCTCGACCCCGTTACCTTGAGGCCCGCGCGCGTTTCCGACGAATGGCGACGCGACCTCGCCGCCTTTGAGCAACGCGACCTCACGGCCGCCCTGTGACGCGCTAAGCGCTAATCTCGCGTCGGGAGACGCGCCGTTACACACGCGGCGACCGTAACTTGGGTCGCCATTTCGGCGTTAAAACACACACATTTTAATCCTAAATAAACTATTCTCGGCTTGACCGATTTTATTTTTAACATTTTTGCATTTTAGTGGGCAGGTTTTTGACCTACCTAATGGCGTACTTTGCAGTGTAAATAGAAACAAAATACTAAAAAATATACAGTTATGAACACTTTCACCACCACTGCAAGCGCCACAAGGAGCATGACCCCCATCGAGCGCAACGACATGATTCTGGCTACCCTCGAGGGCAACGGCCGCATCCTGGCCACCGTGCACAAGGCAGGCTTCAACAACGTTGACGAGGTGGCGCGCTTCGCCCTCGCCATGACAGCTAACTTCACCGGGTTGGCTAAGCTCACCGTGCGCAACAAGACACAAGGGTGGCTCATGACGCAATGCCTCGCCGCGCGCCGGTGCCCGGCACCGCGCGCCATGGTAGCGCCCGCGGCGACACAGCCGCGCCAGCTGGCCATCGAGTGGTGAGCACGATAGCCACGACGGGCACGCGAAACACCATCGAAAAACACACTTCATCTTGGTTGGGCGGGACCGCCCGCTTCACAGGGCGCGCGACAGCCATGAGCCGTCACGCCGCCCCTTTTTCGTTTCCACCTCCATCCCTTCGGTTTGCGCCTTCAAACTTAACAAATGACACTTTTTTCGTGCGAAATGGGTGTGTATTGCGAAAAAAGCATTATCTTTGCCCGATTTTAAACAACCACATGAAAGTTAAGTTACATAGCGAGGGCGTGAACATCATCTTGGTGTTGCTGTTTATCTTGCTGGCCATTAATATCCCGGCTTATATCTTTATCGGGTATAAATGGGTGCCCATCACGATGATGGTCATCTCGGGCGTCCTGTTCCTGTTGGTGCTCAACTTCTTCCGCCTCCCCAAGCGGCATTTCAAGGGCGACCGCGACGGCGTGGTCGTGTCGAGCGTCGACGGCAAGGTGGTCGCGCTCGAGGAAGTCTACGAAGGGGAGTACCTTCACCGCAACGTGATTCAGCTCTCGGTCTTCATGAATGTTTTTAACGTGCACGCTAACTGGGTGCCACTCAAGGGCGAAGTGAAGTATGTCAAGCATCACGCCGGACGTTTCCTGGCCGCATGGCTGCCCAAGTCGAGTACTGAGAACGAGCGTAGCGCCGTCGTCATCAAAGCTGAGAAAAACGGCGCCGAGGTCTTGGTGCGGCAAATCGCCGGCGCCATCGCCCGCCGCATCGTCACTTACGTGGAGCCGGGCGAGAATGTCGACATCAGTGACTTTATAGGCTTTATTAAGTTTGGCTCCCGCGTCGATATCTACCTGCCGCTCAACACCGAGATTAAGGTGAAGTTGGGTGACAAAACGGTGGGCGGAATTACTGAGGTGGCGCGCCTTAAACCGCTCGATGAGGAATAACCGCACTTTTCGCATCATGTTTCGCGCAATCAAAAACAATATTCCCAATTCTATCACGTGCCTGAACCTGCTGTTCGGCACGCTTGCCATTATCGCGGCCTTCAAGCCTTACGACGAATCGCTCATGGGGTTGCAGGGCTATCAGGTGGCGGCCATCATGATTGGGTTGGCGGCCCTGGCCGACTTTGCCGACGGTTTCGTGGCCCGACTGCTTCATGCCGTCTCGCCACTGGGCAAGGAACTCGACTCGCTGTGCGATTGCGTGAGCTTCGGCCTCGCTCCGGCACTGATTATCTATAACCAAATGCAGGCGTCGTGTCCGGGCCATTGGCTGTGCTATGTGCCGCTGGTCATTCCCCTGTTCGGGGCGTTGAGGCTGGCGCGCTTCAATATCGACACGAACCAGTCGACAACGTTCACTGGTCTACCTATCCCCGCTAATGCGATTTTCTTTGTCGGACTCTCGGAATGGTATGCCTGCCACGCCACGACGAGTCCTTGGATTATCGCTGTGGCTGCCGTGGCGTTCTCGCTGCTCATGGTGTGCGGCTTGCGTATGTTCTCGCTCAAGATGCACAACTTGAGCCCGAAGGAGAACTATCGCCAGTACCTGCTGGCGGTGGCAGCTGTAGCCTTCGTCGTCACCCAGGGCGTGACGGGATTGGCATGGACCATATTGTTCTATGTGCTGCTGTCGGCTATCTCGCGCGTGAAATAACCAATCCTTAATTCTTTGTAAGCTATGCCGCTGTTCTTGCTGTTGTTACTCTTGTTCTTGGTCGTTTTCCTGTGGTGGGCACGACCCGCAGCACGACGCGTGTCGGGCACAAAAAACGCGCGTAAAGCATGGTGGCAACACAAGCCTCAGCGCGGACGTTATGTCGACTTTGAGGAAATTCCCGACGATGGCCGTGACGATGAGCCGCAAGTGGCGTCACGTCCAAGCACGCCCCAACCGCCCGAATCGCGCATCAAGGACGCCGAATTCGAGGAAATTCCTTAGCCGGTTGTGAATACTTTCGGCGATTTAGTCGAAGAAATCGAAGAAATAATAAGCCGCAATCCACAGCATGGAGATGCCGTTGGCATATCCCACCACCTTGCCGTTGCTGTCGGTCACCTTGCCGGTGCTGCGGTCGATGGTGCCCAGTAGATTGCTCTCGCCGTCGTTTACCTCGCCATTCATTGTGACGTAGCCTATGCGCTCGCCGTTGTCATCAAGGATTTGCAAGTCTTTGGTGATGCTCCCCACTTTCTTGTTGTGGGCATCGCAAATGGTGCCGTCGGCATTGAAAAAACCGAGCGCCTTATATTTTGCGTCGCGCACTGTGCCGTTGGGCGAAATTTTGCCGATATAGTTGTAGTCGCCGTCGCGCAGGTTCTGCGCTTGCGCCACTCCGGCACAACACAGGAGCATGAGCAGGAATATTGCAATTAACTTCTTCATTTTTTCAGCGGTTTTGAATGTTGTTTTTATGCCTTGACGACATTTCGCGTGGCAAATTTAGATAAAATCCGGCAATTATGAGCCGCTTGGGGCCAAGAAAGTGATTTTCTTTGCGAAACGGTTCAACTTTTTGACTGTTCCGGTGCCTTTTGGTTTATTTCTTGTCCTCCTTTTTATTGACACGCTCTATCACTACGATGGCGCGAACAGTGATTTTAACAAATTTTAAATAGTGAAAGGGGGCGTAAATTGCTGTTTTTTACTTATTTTTGTGAAAAATTAGGGTTGTTGTACCCGTGAGCATCGCTCAAAGGGGCAAGCAAGCCTCGATGAGGTGTGTTTCAATCCTCGCTATGTATGAGTTGAGGTGTTGATAAAATATTGAAGTAAAACGAGTTAAGTTTTTGTGATAGCTTTATGGCACGACGTCGTTTTCCTGTGGGTGTGCAGGACTTTGAGAGTATCATTAAGGATGGTTTTGTCTATGTCGACAAGACCGGGTATATCTATGACCTTGCCAATAACTATGGCAACGCGATGTTCCTGAGCCGCCCGCGACGCTTCGGCAAGTCGCTGCTGTGCTCCACACTGAAATACTATTTTCTGGGACGCAAGGACCTCTTTGAGGGCCTGGCCATCGACCGCCTCGAGAAAGACTGGACGCGATATCCCGTGTTCCATTTCGACATGTCGCAATGCAAGAACGATGACCCCGATGCGGTAGCCGTCTCATTAGACCTGATACTCAAGAACTTCGAGAAACAATATGGATTGTCGGGCGAAGACCTCAGTTTTGGCGACCGCCTGAAAATGCTCATCATCACGGCGCACGAGCGCACGGGGCATCGCGCGGTGCTGATTTTCGACGAGTATGACTCGCCGGTGCTCAACGTCATTGACGAGCCTGAAAAACTGAAGGCTATCCGCTCCATCTACAACTCGTTTTACGGCCCGGTCAAGAGTATGGCCGAGCACCTGCGTTTCGTGTTCCTCACGGGCATCACCAAGTTCTCGCAAATGTCGATTTTCTCGACCATCAACAACCTCTCGAACATCTCGATGGACGAGACGTGGGAAGGCCTGTGCGGCATCACCGCCACCGAATTGGAGCGCGATTTCAAGGACGATATCGCCACGCTGGCGGTGAAATATAAACTCACGCCCGACGAAATGCTCGCGCGTCTGCGTGAGCGTTACGACGGTTATCACTTCGGCCCCGGGATGGTCGATGTGTACAACCCGTTCAGCATCGTCAACACGTTCTCGCGGATAAAACTCGACGACTACTGGTTCTCGAGCGCGACACCCTCGGCACTCATCAAGATACTGAACAAATACAACTTCAAAATCACCGATATCGAGCGCAAAAACGTCTATGCCTCATCGTTCGACCAACCGTTCGACAACATGGCCAGCGCCATACCCATTTTGTATCAGAGCGGCTACCTGACCATCAAGGACTATGATTTTGACCTCGACCTCTACACCGTGGGCATCCCCAACGGCGAGGTGTACTCAGGTCTCTACAACACGTTGATGCCGGTTTACCTGAACGACTCGGACGACGATAACACCTCGTTGCTCATGGCCGTGCAGCGCGCCATGCGCGACGACGACATCGACGCGGCACTCACCGCCGTGCAAAGCTACCTCTCGGCGCTGCCCTACGATCTGGGCGTGAAGACCGAACTCGACTTCGAGGCCATCCTCAAGGTGCTCTTCGACTGTGTGGGCATTGAGACCGACGTGGAGGTGCGCAACGCGCGCGGCCGCTGCGACGTGGTGATGCGCAACCGCACCACCATCTACGTGCTCGAACTCAAAATCGACGGCGCGGCCACCGTCGACGACGCCCTGGCCCAAATCGACGAAAAGAACTACCTCATCCCCTACTGGAGCGACCCGCGCCGCAAAGTCAAGGTGGGTGTCGTCGTCGATCCCGAGGCCCGCACCATCAAAGAATGGAAAGTATCACCCGCTAAATAACAAAAAGTATCACGATATGCGACCCCGACTATTGATTATTTACACCGGAGGCACGATTGGCATGATTGAGAATCCTGTCACACGTGCCCTGCAACCTTTCGATTTTTCACATTTAATCGATAACGTGCCCAAAATCAAAAAATTGGACTACGAGATTGACAACCTGCAATTTGCCGACCCCATCGATAGCAGTAATATGAATCCGGCCCACTGGGCCGAGATTGCGAGTGCTATCGAAGCGGGGTATGACAAATATGACGGCTTTGTTGTCCTCCACGGTACCGACACGATGGCCTTCACGGCAAGCGCCTTGAGTTTCATGCTCGAGAACTTGAGTAAACCCGTTATCATTACCGGCTCGCAACTGCCCATCGGCGAGGTGCGTACCGATGGCGAGGAGAACCTCATCACGGCGTTGCAGGTGGCCGCCGCCGTCGACCGTCGCGGCGATCCCATGGTGCAAGAGGTTGCCATCTTGTTTGAGAACCATCTGTTGCGTGGCAACCGCAGCACCAAGATGAGTGCCGACAACTTTAACGCGTTCGCCAGCAACAATTACCCCGAGTTGGCGCGCATCGGGCTCGACATCACGTTTAACGAGGACGCGCTTTATCGCTTGCCCACGCGACGTCCGCTCAAAGTGCGCCTGACGATGGACCCGCACGTGATGTTCATCACGCTCCACCCCGGCATGACCGAGAAGACATTGCGACACCTGCTGGCGACACCCGACATGAAGGGCTTCGTCCTTAAGACTTACGGCGCCGGCAATAGTCCCTCTTACCCCTGGTTCACCCGCGCGCTGGCCGAGGCCGTTGAAAACGGCATCGTTATCCTGAATGTGACGCAATGCCCCAACGGCGCTGTCAACCCGGTGCTCTACGAGACCGGCGACGGGTTGTCGAGGGCCGGCGTGGTGGCCGGCGGCGACCTCACGAGCGAGGCCGCTATCACCAAACTGATGTATCTCTTTGGTCTTGAGCTTACAGCCGAGACGGTGAAGAAATACCTGCGACACAGCCTGTGCGGCGAAATGACAGTGTGAATAAGTTGATTACTTAACGACGAATGTAATGAGGAAAATAGTAGCCTTTTTGTGGGGGTGCTTCCTGCTGGCCGGGAGCGCGTTGGCGGCCCCGGTGAGCGAAAGTCGGGCGCGCGCCATCGCCGCCGAGTTTATGAGCCAAAGGCAGATGGGACCGCCTGCCGAAACACGACCGGCACGCGCCCCACGCCGCAGTGCAACCGCGACAACCGCCGCGGCCTATTATGTGTTCAACACCCAGCAAGACAAGGGCTTCGTTATCGTGAGCGGCGACGACCGCACCGAGGCCGTGTTGGGCTACAGCGACCGCGGACACTTCGACGCCAACGACATTCCAGCGAACATGCAGTGGTGGCTGAGCCAATATGAGGAGGAGCTCTGGGCGCTCGACGCCGGCCTGCTCACGCTCGACGAGGTGACACTCGAGGGCGACCTACCCCATCGCGTGAGCACCAGCATTGTGGTGGAGCCGATGCTCAAATCGAAGTGGGGTCAGGACGCGCCTTTCTATTTCCAGTGTCCAAAGGTCGATTCGAAGTATTGCGTGACCGGTTGTGTGGCGACGGCAATGGCCCAAATCATGTACTATCACCAGTGGCCCACATCGACGAGCAAAACCATCCCTTCTTACACCAAGAACAACATCACTTACAGCTCGTTGTCGACGACCACGTTCAACTGGAGCGCGATGAAGGACTATTATCCCGATACCGAGACCTCGACTACCAACACTGCCAATGCTGCCGTGGCACGCTTGATGAACTACTGCGGCCATGCCGCCGAGATGAACTATGGCACCACGTCATCGGGGACCCATGACTACAGCGATGTCTTTGTGGAATATTTCCGCTATAGTACCAAGGCGCAAAAACTCGAACGCGTCGATTACACATATACGCAGTGGGTCAACTTTATCCTCACCGAGCTTGAAGCCAAACGTCCCGTGATGTACGGAGGCAAGAAACAAAGCGGTGGCCACGCTTTCGTGTGTGATGGCTACGACGGCAAGGGCTATTACCACTTCAACTGGGGATGGTATGGCAGCAACGACGGTTACTTCCTGCTCACTTCGCTCAACCCCAAAGGTGGCGGCACCGGCAGTATCGCCGGCAACGACGGCTATGCTCTCCATCAAGACATTCTTATCGGTTTGGAGCCAAACACGGTTGCCACCTCTGAAAAAAACTCAACAACCGAATGTTACGGCATGAGTGTGAACCAAACCACGTTCACGCGCAACAGCTCGTCCGACCCATTTGTAATCACCGTCACCACCACATTCGAGAATCAATCGCCCGTTGCCAGGACTTACGACCTGGGATGGGGCGTGTATGACTCATCGGGGCACAACCGAAAACAATATTACGAAAGTTTCTCGAGCCAGAGTTTAAACGGGCATGAATCCATCGAGCGCACCAGGGGACTGAATTTCGGGAGCACATTGGCAAATGGCACTTATTACCTGCGGCCCATCTGCCGTGAAACCGGCAATGCCAAGTGGTTGCCCTGCCTCTACTCGGGCACCAACACTATCCAAGCCCAAATCAACGGCAACACCTTGACGCTTACTGCGACCAAGACCAATACCACCAACGGCGTAACAGTCTCAATTAATTCTTACAGCACAGTGCGCAAGAAAGGACGTCCGCTGGAAATCACACTCAACGTGACCAACCGCCGCATCGTGGATCATGTCCAACTCTACCTCTTTGCCAACGATGAACTCGTGGGAGGCAATGCCGTCAAGCTGAGCAGCGGTTCGAGTGGTCTGGCTTATATCAGTTATATTCCCACCACAACGGGCGCCAACACCATCAAGGTGTGTGCCGATAATAAGGGAGAGAATGTCTATTGCACGGGGTCGGTGAATATCGAGACTTCAACCGAGGCCAACTTGAAGATAACCTCTACGGCACCACAGGCCAATTCCAACAACCAAATCAGCGGCAACAAACTGTCGCTGAAAGCTACCATTAGCAACAACAAGACCACGACTTACAAGGATATTATCTTCGCGAAACTTTTCAAGATTAGAGGCAGCAGCGGCTACTTGCAGTGCACCATCTCCAAGCCGCTGAATATCTCGGGGTCGGGTTCCACCACCCAGTATTTCGACTTCCCCGACCTGGCCGAGGGCACCTATTACGTGCGCTTCTATTACTACAACTACGACAACGAGGTGATGGCGCTCAAGACGCCCAACTACGAATTGGGCGTTTTGAAGGGTGATGTCAATGGCGACGGCAGCGTGAGCGGCGCCGACGTTACCGCCCTCTACAACCGCTTGCTCAACAACACCAGCGTGGCGGGCAACGCCGACGTGAACGGCGATGGTAGCATCAACGGCAGCGACGTCACCGCCCTCTACACTATACTACTTAATTAATTAGGAATTAGAAATTAGAAATTAGAAATTGACTTCAATAAAACCCAGGACTAATTAGGAATTGAGCTTTGAGCCACAAAACAGGAACGAAAAACTTAAAATACGAAGACAATGAAAACAAAACTATTTAGCACAGTATTGCTGACGGTGGCGCTGCTAGTGGCGCTGCCTGCCAGCGCCTACGACTTCATGGTCGATGGCCTGTGCTACAACATTAACGACGATGACTCCTCGGTGACCGTGACGTATGAAACAACATCCTTGCCGAGATATACAAGTCTAAGTGGAGCAATTACCATTCCCGAAACTGTGGCCTATAACGGCACCACTTTCTCCGTCACCACCATCGGCCAAGGTGTGTTCTTAAGTTGTAGCGGTTTGACGAGCGTGACCATCCCCAACTCCGTTACCTCCATCGGCGACTGGGCGTTCCAGGGTTGCAGCGGCTTGACAAGCGTGGCCATCCCCAACTCCGTCACCACCATCGGCAAATATGCGTTTTATGTTTGCAGCGGCTTGACGAGCGTGACCATCGGCAACTCCGTCACCACCATCGGCAACTATGCGTTCCAGGGTTGCAGCCGCTTGTGGAGCATCATGGTGGAGCATGGAAACTCCAACTACGACTCACGAGACAACTGCAATGCCATTATTGAGACGGCCTCCAATACATTAATTGTAGGGTGTCAAAACACTGTCATCCCATATTCCATCACCACTATCGGCAACTATGCGTTCTCTGATTGCTACGGCTTGACGAGCGTGACCATCCCCAATTCCGTCACCTCCATCGGCAGTGGTGCGTTCCGCAATTGCAGCGGCCTGATGAACGTGACCATCCCCAATTCCGTTACCTCCATCAGCAGTTATGCGTTCCAGGGTTGCAGCTGCTTGACAAACGTGACCATCCCCAACTCCGTCGCCGCCATCGGCTACGATGCGTTCTATGGGTGCAGCGGTTTGACGAGCGTGACCATCCCCAACTCCGTCACCGGCATCGGCGAATATGCGTTCTATGGATGTAGCAGCTTGACAAACGTGACTATTCCTAATTCGGTCAACCACATCGGCAGCAATGCATTCACAAACACAGGCATTTACAACAATCATCCAAATGGTGTCTTCTATGTTGATAAATGGGTATGCGGATACAAAGGGGACAAACCCTTTGGGAATCTTGTGTTACAATCAGATTCACGAGGCATTGCTGACGATGCGTTCTATGGGTGCAGCGGCTTGACGAGCGTGACCATCCCCAACTCCGTCACCGCCATCGGCAACGAAGTGTTCGTTGGTTGCTATAGTTTGACGAACGTGACCATCGGCAACTCCGTTACCTCCATCGGCACCTGGGCGTTCGAGGGTTGCATAGGCTTGACAAATATTTACAGCCATATTAGGGTACCAAATAATGTCAAATTGGGGTTGTATGTGTTCAATCATGTCAACCAAACTGATTGCATATTGCATGTTCCCTCTGGAACTGTCGATTTATACAACACTGCTGACCAATGGAAGGATTTTGAGCATATCGTACCTTTAGGAGAGCCGGGTGATGTGAACGGTGACGGCATCGTGAGCGGTGCTGACGTCACCGCCCTCTACAACCGCCTGCTTAACAACACCAGTGTGGCGGGCAATCCCGATGTGAACGGCGACGGCAGCGTGAACGGCAGCGACGTCACCGCGCTCTACAACCTGTTGCTGAATTAGATGTTAGATTTTATATGTTAGATGTTAGATTTAACTAAAGACTATAGACTCAGGACTAAAGTTAATTGGGAATTAGGAATTGAGTTCGACAAAGGACTAAAGACTTAATACAGTATGAGAAGATTTGTGGCCTTTTTATTGGGATGGATGCTGCTGGGCGGGAGCGCCCTGGCGGCACCGGTGAGCGAGGCGCGGGCGCGAGCCATCGCCGCCGAGTTTATGAACCGTATGCACTTGGGAAACATTGCCACCTCAAGTGCGGCAAAAGTCCAGCGGCGCGTCGCGCATGCGACGCAGGGCGATGCGGCCTACTATGTGTTTAACGGGCAAAACAGTGGCTTCGTCGTCGTGAGCGGCGACGACCGCACCCTGGCTGTGCTGGGCTACAGCGACAGCGGCCACTTCGATGCCTACAACATTCCACCCGCCATGCAAGGCTGGCTCGACATGTATGCCGAGGAACTTGCCCTGCTCGACGCGGGTACGGTAACCGCCGACGTCACGCCACGCCGTGTGAACACCGGCGGCGCGGTGAGGCCGCTGCTGAGGTCGAAATGGGGCCAAAATGCGCCTTTCAATTTGGAATGTCCGGTAATTGGCGAAAAGTACTGCGTTACAGGATGCACGGCAACCGCCATGGCTCAAATCATGTATTACCACCGCTGGCCCGACGCGAGCACCGCCATTCCCGCCTACACCAAGAACGAGGTGACCCGCGACGCCCTCGAGGCCACCGACTTCGACTGGGACTCGATGCGCGACTACTACGAAAGGACCGAAACCGACCTCACCGAACCCGCCTGTGCCGCCGTGGCACGTCTCATGCGCTACTGCGGTCAGGCCGTGGAGATGAATTACGGCACCTCGGCCTCGGGAGCGAACGCCTACAGCGAGGTATTCCCCGAATATTTCGGCTACAGTCGCGCGGCGCGCAAGCTGTATCGTCTCGACCACACCTACGACCAGTGGACCGGCTATATACTCGCCGAACTGGCCGCGCGACGCCCCGTCCTGTATGTGGGGCGCAAACACAGCGGCGGCCACGCTTTCGTGCTCGACGGATACGACGGACAAGGCTATTTTCACTTCAATTGGGGCTGGTACGGCAGCAGCGACGGCTATTTCGCGCTCAGTTCCCTCAATCCCGGCGGCGGTGGCACCGGTAGCGTGGCCGGCGACAACGGGTATACCTACGGCCAGGAAATCCTCATCGGCCTGGAACCCGACACGGAGGAAACCACCGCAAGCAACTCGGTCACCGAGTGCTATGGCATCACGATGAGCAACACGTCCTATACGCGCCCCGATTCGGAATCGGCATTCACCGTCAGCGCAAAAGCTTATCACTATAACCAATCGACCATTGCGGGAACCTACGATATTGGATGGGCACTCTACGACACCGATGGCTACACCCGCCTGCAAACGCTTCCCTGCGTGAGCGCCCGCTTCTTCGACCGCCTGGACTACGGCCCCGTCGCCACCACGATGAGCTTTGGCGAAAACCTGCCCGACGGCACCTATTACCTTCGTCCCATCTGCCGCGAGACCGGCAGCGACGAGTGGCTCCTGTGCCTGGGGTCCGGCATGTTCAACATCGAGGCGCAAATCGCCGGCAACACGCTTACGCTCACCACTACCAAGTCAAACACGAGCTATGGCGTGACGGCCTCAGTCGCCGGATACGGCCCCGTGCGCAAGGTGGGACGACCGCTTGAAATCACGCTCAACGTGACAAACGACCGCCTTGTGGACCATGTGCAACTCATGCTGCTCGTCAACGACGAGCTCGTGGCCACTAACGCCGTGCAAGTGGACCGTGGCTCGAGCGCCACAGCCACAATCGTCTATACCCCGAAAGTGGCTGGCGTCAACACCATCAAGGTGGCCGCCGACAGAGCCGGAGATGATGTCTATTGTATCGACGAAGTGGAAATTGAGCAGGGCACAGCGGCCGACCTGAAAATCACTTACAGCGTGCCTGATGCCAACGCGAGAAATCAAGTGGCAGGTACCAAGCTGACATTAAACGCAAACTTCAAGAACAACAATACTACCGACTACACCGACCTCATCATCGTGAAACTATTTGAGCTGAAAGGAGAATATGGCTATCAAACCGGAGTCGTCACACGCATCCTTGAACTCGCCGGCGGTGCCTCGACCACGCAGCGATTCGACTTTGAAAACCTCGCGCCCGGCCGCTACTATGCGCGCATCTACTACTATAACTACGACGAGCAGGTGAATGCGCTAAGAACCGGTTTTTACGAGATGGTAAGCGTCAATGGCGACGTGAACGGCGACGGTGTCGTGAGCGGTGCCGACGTGACGGCACTCTACAACGTACTGCTCAACGATGAAACCGCGGCCGGCAACCCCGACGTCAACGGCGACGGTGTCGTGAGCGGCGGCGACGTCACCGCCCTCTACTCCATCCTGCTCAAGTGAGCCGCGATAGGCTTTTTATAAATAGATAATAACCCGCTAATATACACTAAAAGATGAGCAAACGAACTTTTTTAATTCTGGGCTTGGCTTTATTTGCCTGGACAAGTATGCAAGCCGCACAAGTGAGTGAGACGCAGGCAAAGGCCATTGCCGCACAATTTATGTTCCAAAAGGGAATGGGGCCTGTGGCCGCCTCCCGTCCCGCCAAGGCACCACGTCGCGGCGCGCAGACCTCGTCACAGGATGCCGCTTATTATGTGTTCAACGCCAATCAGGACAAAGGCTTTGTGGTGGCGAGTGGCGACGACCGCGCGCTTCCCATCTTGGGTTATAGCGACACCGGCAGCTTCGACCCGCAGGACGTTCCCGAGAATATGCAATGGTGGCTCGACCTGTATGTGGCCGAGATTAGCTCGCTCGACGCAGCCTCACCCGAAGTCGACAAGCTGGCGCAACAAGGACTGGGCGTCGCTTATGCCGGCTCTACCACCACTGCCGTCGCACCGCTCATCAAGAGCACCTGGGGCCAGCGCGCCCCCTTCTATTTCCAGTGCCCGCAAATAAGCGGTAACTACTGTGTGACCGGCTGCGTGGCAACCGCCATGGCCCAAATCATGTATTACCACAAATGGCCCACCACCACGAGCACTACCATCCCGGCTTACACCACGCGCACCAGCGGCATTTCAATGCCCGCGTTGTCCACCACTACTTTCGCCTGGAGCTCGATGAAGGACGCCTATGAGGATACCGAGACGTCGACCACCGCCACGGCAAACGCCGCTGTGGCCAAACTTCTCCTTTATTGCGGCCAATCGGTGAATATGAACTATGGCACAAAATCGTCGGGAGCCGGCGACTACAGCGAGCCTTTCGTGAAGTATTTCAGGTACAGCACCGCGGCACGAAAGCTCAAACGCTCCGACTACACTCGGGCCCAGTGGGAAACCTTCATCCTCAACGAGCTCGCCGGCAAGCGCCCCGTGATGTATGGCGGCATGAAAGCCAGCGGTGGACACTCGTTTGTGTGCGACGGATATGACGGCAACGGCTATTTCCACTTCAACTGGGGATGGTACGGCAGCCAAAACGGATATTTCGCGCTCACCTCGCTCAACCCCGAGAACGGGGGAACCGGCAGCATCGCCGGTGAGGACGGTTACACGATTGACCAGGACATCATCATCGGCCTGCAGCCAAACACCGTGTCGACGAGCGCTAAAAACTCGGTGCTCACCATCCTCGACAATGTGACGACTACCAAGACCTCGTTCACCCGCTCAAGCACTTCGAGCAACTTCAGCGTGGGCGAAATCACGGCCAAATACTGGAATCCGTCGCCCGTGAGCGGTATCTATGACGTGGGTTGGCAGCTTTTCACCACCGCCGGCAACGCGGTGGGGCAGGTCAAAACGGTTTACAGCAACGTCACGCTCGATCCAACGTATTATAGGACGGCTAAAACCACGTTCTCCTTTGGTAGCGGCATGGCAAACGGCACTTACTATCTCAAGCCCGTGAGCCGCGAGAGCGGCACCTCCACCTGGTATCCGTGCCATAACTCGGGCACCGAGTTCTTCCTGGTTACCATCAACGGCACGAGTCTCACGCTCAAGCAGATGAGCGCAGGCGCCACCGGTAACTACACGGCTTCGATTAACAGTTACGGACTCGTTAGGAAAGTGGGACGTCCGCTCGAAGTCAAGGTGAATCTCTATAATAACACCAAGAGTGACGTGGCCGACGTCTATCTCTTTGTCAACAACAGCCTCATGGGTGGCAATGCCGTGCAAGTCAACCCCAACTCGAGTGCCATCGCCTCGCTGCACTACGAACCCACGGCAAGCGGCACTAACTCCATCAAGATTTGCGCCGACGAGGCCGGTAGCATCGTGTTGTGTACCGGCTCGGTCACCGTGGCGGCCGCTACCACCGAGAGCCTCACACTCTCGTCTCACTCGGTGACCGGCGCCATTAACAATGTCGTCAAGGGCACCTCGCTCTCGCTCAACGCCACCTTCAAGAACGGCAAATCATCGACTTATACCGACTATGTCGTCGCCTATATCTATAAGCAAAAAGGCACCACCAGCAACTATGGCTACTTGAGCCAGATGAGCATGCCCATCTCCATCTCCGGATCTTCGACCAACTCGACCACCTTCAAGTTTGAGCACCTCGACCCCGCCAAGTACCTCTTTGTCATCTACTATTACAGCGGCTCGTCGCTGGTCAAGCTCCAGCAGACGCAAGCCTATACCCTCCAGGCCGGATCGGCCTTTAAACAGGGCGATGTGAACGGCGACGGCAGTGTGAGCGGTGCCGATGTCACCGCCCTCTACAACCGCCTGCTCAACAACACCGCGGTGGCCGGCAATGCCGATGTCAACGGCGACGGCGTCGTCAACGGCGGCGACGTCACTGCCCTCTACTCCATCCTCCTAAAATAAGCATTGGACTTTTAGGCGTAGAGAATATTGTTGTGCCTCGCTCGTTGTGGTCCGTGGCAATAAAAACGCTAAAGTGCCGTTTATATAATGATAAGGTGGCTTCGCGCCGCACATCGCTATGAGTAAAACCTCGCGCTACATACCATTGTTGCTACTCGTCGCCTTGATGGTGGCGGGCGCTTGCAGCACAAAGAAGAACACTGCCGGATCGCGTTTCTGGCAGGCGTTCAACACGCGCTATAACGTGTATTACCACGGCAAAACGAACTACGACGAGCAAATCAAGAAACTCGAGGACGAGTACCAGGACGACTACTCGCAGCACGTGTTCGTCCACCCCGCCGAGGCCTACAGCAATCCCAAGTCGCCGCAGCCCAGCGGCAGTTTCGACCGCACAATAGAGAAGATGCAAAAGGCCATCGCCCTCCACTCCATCAAGAAGAAACCCAAGAAAAAAAGCGGCAAGGGCAGCGACCCCAAGTACCAGGAATGGATGAAACGCGAGGAATATAACCCCTTCCTGCACAATGCCTGGTACCTGCTGGCCAAGTCGCAATACATGAAGGGCGACTTCCTGAGCTCGAGCGCCACCTTCCGCTACATCACCCGCCACTTTTCGTGGAAAAAGGAACTCGTCGTCGAGTGCCAGGTGTGGGAGGCGCTCAGCTACTGCGCCATGGGATGGACCACCGAGGCCGACAATGTGCTGGCCCACATTCACCTCGACCAAATCGAGGACGGACGCGTGCTGGGACTGGCAAACCTCGCCTTCGCCGACTATTATATCAAGGACAAGCAATATGCCGAAGCCATACCTTATCTGGCCGAGGCCACGCGACACGCCGGAGGGTCACAAAAGGTGAGGCTAAACTTCCTGCTCGGTCAGCTCTATGAGGAGAACGAGCAATACGACCTGGCCTACGAGGCGTTCAAGCGCGCCGGCAGCAGCTCGCAGTCGAGCTACCGCACCAAGTTCAACGCGCGCATCAAGCAGAGCGCCGTCTTCCACGGCGACAACATCGAGGGCGAGGTGCGCGGCCTGCGACACATGACGCGCTACGACCGCAACAAGGAATATCTTGACCAGATTTACTACGCCATAGGCAACCTGTATCTCTCGAAGCAGGACACCGTACACGCCATCGAGAACTATGTGCTCGCCGCCAAGAAAAGTACGCGCAACGGCATCGACAAGGCCATCAGTCAGCTCAAGCTCGGCGGCATATACTTCGACCAGCACAAGTACGACCTGGCGCAACCCTGCTACAGCGAGGCCGTGCCGCAGCTGGGCGAGGACTACCCCAACTACAAGATGCTCAAGCAGCGCAGCGACGTGCTCGACGAGCTCGCCGTGTATGCCCAAAACGTGACCCTGCAAGACTCCTTGCTGCGCCTGTCGAAGATGACGCCCGACGAGCAACGCGCCGTCATCAAGAAAATCATCGAGGAACTGAAGAAAAAAGAGAAAGAGGAGAAAGAAAATGCCGAGCGCGAGGAATACCTGGCACAGCAACAAGCCAAGGGAACCGGTCTCAAAACCACCGACAAGAACGCGCCGCAAAACTTCGAACTCAATACCGACAAGTCGTGGTACTTCTACAACACCGCCGCTAAAAACGCCGGAAAAACCCAGTTCCAGCAACGATGGGGCAACCGAAAGCTCGAGGATAACTGGCGGCGACGCAACAAGAACACCTTCTCGCTCGACGAGGATAACGATGACAATGCCGGCCAAATGACCGACTCGCTGGCAGCCGCCGGCGACTCGACCGCCAACCAGCAGCTCACCAAGGAGCAGCAAGAGGCCCTCAAGCGCAGCGAAGACCCCCACTACGAGGAATACTACCTCAAGCAAATTCCCAAGACCGATGAGGAAATACAAACCTCGAACGATGTCATCCAGGAAGGACTCTACAACATGGGTCTCATCCTCAAGGACAAGATGGAGGACCTCCCGGCTGCCGCGGCCGAGTTTGAGACGCTACTCGAGCGCTACCCCGACAACACCTATCGCCTCGACACCTATTATAACCTGTACCTGCTGCACAAGCGGGCGCACAACGAACTCGAGGCCGAGAAATACCGACGACTCATCATCACCGAGTTTGCCGAGAGCGAATATGGCGTCGCGATGAAAGACCCCAACTACCTCGAGCATCTCAAGCTCATGGAGGTGGAGCAGGAGAAACTCTACGAAAAGGCTTACAACGCTTACCTCAACAACGACAACGCCACCGTGCACAGCACTTACGCCTATGTGAACGAGACCTTCCCGCTGTCGAAAATCATGCCCAAGTTCATGTTTATCGACGCCCTGAGCTATGTCACCGAGCACAATGGCGACAAGTTCAAGGAACGACTCAAGGAAATGCTTGAGCGATTCCCCGACACCGACATCACGCCCATGGCGAGCGCCATGGTCAAGGGACTCAACCAGGGACGCAAAATCAATGGCAGTGGCGGTAACCTGCGTGGCATGTTCTGGTCCACGCGTCTGTCTAACGACACCACGGCGGCCGACATCGAGAAACAGTTCACTCCCTTCAGCGAGGGAAAGAACAAACCGCAATATTTCGTGCTCGTCTATTCCACCGACTCGGTCAGCTCTAACCAACTCCTTTACGAGGTGGCGCGACACAACTTTAACGCGTTCGTCGTCAAGGACTTCGACCTCGAGCAGATGAACTTCGGCAATCTGGGCCTGCTCATCGTCAAGGGTTTCGCCAATCATCGCGAGGTGAGCCACTACCGCACGCTCTTCGAGGAGGATGCCGAGCTTACACTGCCGCGTAGCGTGTTGCCTGTCATTATCAGCAAGGATAACTTTGAATTGCTCTTGAACGAGGGACGCTCGTTTGAGGACTACTTCCGCTACCTCGACGAGCAAAACAACAAGGACGTGGAAAGCCTCGTGCCCCAACTGCAACAACTCGAGCAACAAGCCGAAAAACAAGCGCTCGAAGAACTCGAAGAAGAGGAGGAAGAAGAGGAAGTCGACGAGACCAAGCCCGAAAACGAGGTCAAGCCCGAAGCCGAAACCAAACCGGCGACCGAGACCAAACCCGAGTCCGCGACCAAGCCCGAAACCGAAACCAAGCCTGCGCCCGAGGTGAAGACCGAAACCACCACGCCCGCGACGACTACGTCCACACCCGTCGAGACCCAAGAGAAGACGCAGCCTTCCCAGTCCTCACAGCCCTCAACTAATGACGATAAGAAGGACGACAAGAAGGACGACAAAAAGGATAAGGATAACATCAAGCGCCTCAAGAAACAAAAAGACGAGGAAACCAAGCGGCTCGAGCGTGAGGAAAAACAACGGCGCGACAGCGTCAAGCGACTCGAGAAAGAGCAAGAAAAACTCCGCAAGGCCAAGGAAAAGGCCGAGCGCGACTCCATCAAGGCCGCCGAAAAGGCCGAGCGGGAAGCCGCACGTCAGGCCGAGAAGGAGAAAGAGGAGGCCGCTAAAGCCGCCGAACGCGAGAAAGAAAACGCCAAAAAAGCCGCCGAACAGGAGCGCAAAGACAAGGCTAAGGCCAAAGAGGAGGCTCGCAAGCAGCGCGAGAAAGAACGCAAGGAGCGCGCCAAGCAGCGCGAACAAGAGCGCAAAGAGCAAGCCAAGCGCAAGAAGGAGGAAGCCAAGGCCCGCAAGGAAGCCGCCAAGCAACGCCGGAAAGAACGCGAGGAGGCCGCCAAGGAACGACGGCGTCAGCGCGAAGAAGAGCGCCGCAACCGCAAGTGAGCTATGAGCTATCAGCTGCGAGCTGTGAGCTGCGAGCTGTGAGCTGTGAGCTGCGAGCTGTGAGCTTTGAGCTATCAACTTTGAGTATTAACAACCAATTAATTAGGATATTTATGAAGCATTTTTCTCTTATTTCGATGATTTCATTGCTGTGCATCGTGGGATTTTGTGCATGCGACAGCACACTTACCGACCTCGACAAGCACTACCGCAATGCCAAACAGGCCGTCGAAGCGCTCTATAACGAGTTGCCCCAGGGCGACATGAGACTGCTCAAGGAAGCTGTAAAATTCAAAGAAAGCGACAAACTGAGCGACTACCAAAAGGACGAGTTTTTCAAACAGCTCAAACAAAAGCATTTCAAGGTCACCGCCAAAAAAGCCAAGGCGCGCGATGGCTACACCGAGGTGGTGTGCGACATGACAATGAGCGATGGCTCAGTAAAAGAGAAGAAATTCAAGCTCTACAAGGAAGACGACGTATGGAAAACCGAAATCGGCTTCGCCGAAATCCAAGATGTCATCCATAAGTAGCTTTGAGCTACGAGCTGTGAGCTATGAGCTATGAGCGAGGGCGAAGCCTTATGGGTTTCGCCCCCGCCCGTAGTTTTTTAGCACGCTATCGCGTGGAAATTAAAAAAAATTATAATCAAAATTACACCTGACTTCGTCATCGCGTACCCCAAAATTCGTCAGTGAATAGTTTTGCTATTCG
>CAMVPC010000007.1 GCA_947169265.1 uncultured Prevotellaceae bacterium | reverse complement strand
TGATGGTCAACGCCTCGTTGACGGTGACGGTAGCCACATTGCCGTCGACGGTGAGGGCGGTCTCGCTCTCGACGGGGTCAGTGCCATCGACGGTGTAAGTAATCGACGTGCCCTCGGCGCCCGTGATGGTCACCACGGTGCCCTTAGCGACTTCGCCGGCGGCCGGGTCGAACGTGGGGGCGGCCACGGTGACGGGCATCGTGCCACCCTCGACGAGGAGGACCTCATCGAGGAAGAAGCGGTTGCTCGACGCGTTGGAGGCTTCCCACTTGATGTTGGCGGCGGCTTCGGTAGCGGTCACGACCACGGTGTAGTCGGTCCATGCGCCCTTGGCCAGCTCGATGCTCTCCTCGCTCAAGGTGGCGCCGGTGGCGCTCAGGTTGACGGCGGTCTTCTCGTTGGCGGTGTTCCACGCGCCGGCCTTGAAGGTCAGCGTGTAAGTCTTGCCGGCCTCGAGGGTGATGGCGGGCGTCTCGGCGACACCGAGCTTACTGCCCGCGCCCAGCTTGAGGCATTGGTTGGCGCCATAGCCGTTCTCGACGGTCCAGCCTTCGTTGTCATAAACCACTGTACTGCTGGCGATTTGTCCGCTCCACAGGTCGTCGTTGCCGCCTGTGCCTTCGGTTCCGTCGAACGACTCATAGAACACGTAGTCGCCCGCGGGCTCACTCTTGATGGTGTAAGCGGCCTCGGCCACCTCGCTGATGTTGAGGTCGGCGTCCATAGCCACGGCGCGGATAATCATGTCCTCATTGACGGTGACGGTAGCCACATTGCCGTCGACGGTGAGAGCCGTTCCGCTCTCAATGGGGTCGGTGTCGTCGACGGTGTAAGTAATCGACGTGCCTTCGGCGCCCGTGATGGTCACCACGGTGCCCTTGGCGACAACACCGGCGGCCGGGTCGAACGTCGGGGCGGCCACGGTGACGGGTTGCGTCCCGCTTTCATCGTAGGTGATAGTGATACTCTTGAGGCGGCGCTGGGTCGTCGTGTTGGTGATAACCAGTTTGCCGGTGCCAGTAGAGTCGGTCCAAGCGGATCCATCGTAGGTTCCGATGACGTTAGTGCCATCGGTGAACGTAGTTCCGTCGACAGTAAAGGCATAGGTGTCGCTCGAGGCGGTGAGCACCACGCCCTTGATGAGTACGGTGGAAGATGTGATGGTCATACTCGCATTCTTGTTCGGGCGGAACTGTGCGTTTTGCACGTTCCAGTCGCCGTCGAACGAGAACTCGAAGTCACCTTTCACCGTAGTAGTGGCCGCTGTGATGTCGTAGTTGTTGGAACCGAAGGTGTAAGTAACCTCGGTGGCCCACGCCGCGACGCTCAACAGAGCCGCACACAGAAGAGTCAAGCATTTCTTCATACGCGTAGTTTTTTAAGGGTTAATATAAATGGTTAATTGTAAAATATCCATCTTCAGGCAAAAGGAAAAACAATCCACAAAAATACGCAATAAAATGACGAAATGCAACTTTTCTCAAGTAAATTTTTAAAAACCGACAAAAAAATCGGCAGTCGCAACGAATAATTCGTGAATTAGGCGATTTTTTTTCTTACCGGAGGCGGCTCGAGGCTACCGGGGGAATCTGGGAGGACTGGGACGCCGTTTGTGACCCCCTTCGGGGCTCGTCGTGAGAGTGCGGCAGTATCCCCCACGCCACGCAGTGCCGTGGGGTTTCGTTCAAGTCAAGGCCGCCGGCCTTGGCACGCCTTCGGCATTAGTCCCTACACTCTCGCGGCTCAAAGCTCATTACTCGCGGCTCACATCATTCCCAGCTCGAGCTTGGCCTCGTCGCTCATCATGGTGATGTCCCATTCGGGCTCGAAGACGAGGTTGACGTTGACGTCGTTGACACCGTCGATCGAAGCGATTTTTTGCTTGGCGTCCTCAAAGATGAAATCGGCCATGGGGCAGTTGGGTGCGGTGAGGGTCATGTCGATGTCGACATTGCCGTTGTCCTGCAAGTCGATTTTATAGACGAGCCCCAGGTTGTAGATATCGACGGGCATTTCGGGGTCGAACACCGTTTTAAGCATTTTGACGATATCCTCTTCGATTCGGAGTCTTGTATTCTGGTCCATAGTAGTGAAGTCAAATAGTTTTTGCGGCGCAAAGTTAATAAAAGTTTGTGATATTGATAAAAAAATATTATTTTTGCAGGTTGTAAAAGCCGCAATTGGGTGAAAAGAACTTGATGACTGAGTCGAAACATAGTGGAAAGCAGGTGCTGCCGGAGCCCACGCTACGGCGGTTGCCGTGGTATTTGGCCTACGTGAAGATGCTCGACGCGCATCACGTGGAGCACGTGTCGTCGACGCAAATCTCGAAGAAAATCAACGTGGAGGCGTCGCAAATCGCCAAGGATCTGTCGTTCTTGAGCATCAAGGGCAAGACGCGCATAGGCTACGAGGTTCACTCGCTGGTGAAGGAGTTGACCGACTTCCTGGGCTTCAAGCACCGCCACAACGCGTTTATCATCGGTACGGGGTCGCTGGGCTCGGCGCTGATGCGCGATGTGGGCCTGTTGCAGTACGGGCTGCACATTGTGGCGGGCTTTGACGTGAACCCGGCATTGGTAGGCACTAAGGTGGGCGAGATACCCATCTACGGCATCGAGGAGCTTGGGGCGCGTCAACGGGCGCTCGGCGTGACGATAGCTGTGCTTGCGGTTCCCGTCGAGGACGCGCAAGCGGTGACCGACCTTGCGGTGGAGAGCGGCATCAAGGCGATATGGAACTTCACGCCCTACCGCATCAAGGTGCCGGCCGGCGTGGTGCTTGAGAATACGTCGATTTACGCGCACCTGGCAGTGATGTACAACCGCATTGACGCGGGATTATATAATAACACCCCTCAGTTGCAATGACCCCATGAAGATTATTGTGAGCACAGGCAATGTAACCCACTCGTCGCCACAGGCGACGCACATGGCGGCCGACACGAGCGTGACGCGCACGGGTCGCGCGTTCTATGTGCCCCATTTCGCGTCGAGTTGCACGGCGCGGCTGTCGATAGCGTGGCACATCGCGCTGGTGGGCAAGACGATAGGCGAGCGATTCGCGTCGCGTTACTGCCAGGCGGCATCGCCGTCGGTGCTGGTCACGGCTCACGGAGACGCGGGTTTCGGATGGCCCGACGCGCGCATGACGGCGTTCGACGGCTCTCTGCTGCTGGGAGGTCAATCGCCTGTCGACGTAATGGGTTCGCAAGCGCTGTCGCTGCGTGTGAATGGCGTGGAGGTGGCCTCGGGGACGACCGGCGGGTTGTCGTGCGGATTCGCCTCGCAGCTGTCGCAGCTGAGCCGGCACTTCACGTTCAAGACGGGCGACCTGCTGTTGAGCGATGTGAGCGAGGTTGACGTGCCGTTGCAGGTGGGCGACCGCCTGGAGGGCTACCTTGACGGCTCGTTGTTGCTCGAGATAGCCATCAGATAACGAAAAAAAATGCGAAAAAACAATAAAAACAAGAGAGATACAATGAAGAGTTTATTTATCAAAACAATCGGCTTGGCGCTCGCCATCACCCTGGGTGGCGCGGTGTGCCAGGCGTTTCCCACGTCGCAATTCGTCACGACGTCGAAGCTGGCGAGCGGCAAGTGGGTGAAAGTGACTGTTCCCACGACGGGTGCCTACGAGCTCACTTACGATGAGTTGCGCGAGATGGGTTTCAGCAATCCTGAGGCGGTGCGCGTCTACGGGCACGGCGGCAACGTGATGAGCGAGATTCTCGATGGCAGCTTCATCGACGACCTGCAACTCGTGCCGGTGCTTCGCGCGCACGACAAGATTTGTTTCTACGGGTTAGGCCCGGTGTCGTTCACGCTGATGCGCAACAGCAACAGCGACTACTTCACGCGCACGCTCAACACCTACACGACCGCCGGCTATTACTTCCTCACCGAGGAGAACCGCGATGAACTGACGATGCTTGAGGGCGAGAACAGCAGCAGCGCGAGCCGCGACCGCGCCTATAGCCTCGACTACTACTATCACGAGGTCGACCGCGTGTCGCCGAGCCTGAGCGGCAAGGTGATGCTGGGCGAGAATCTGCTGGGCGACGGCTACACGGTTACGCTCAACAACCCGCGCATCAAGGTTGACACGGCGATGGCGGTGCAGTCGAGTGTAGCCGCGCTGGTAAACGAAGGCACCGTTGAGCTTATCAACGAGATTAACGGCACGCGAGTGGCCAGTTATAGCGGTTCTAAAACGTTCAGCGTGCCCTGGAGTGCCGACGAGACCTACTACGACATAAAGGCGCCGGTGGGCTTCATCACTCCCACGGCGAGCGCCGGCGGCGACTTGACGCTGAAAGTGGGCCTGACGTCGGGCAACCTCAAGATAGGACTTCTCGACTACACGATATTGACTTACAAGCAGCGCAACGAGCTTCCGGGCGACGAAGAGTCGAACCAGTTGCGCATGGGCTTGACGGGCCTGGAGATCGACGAGCGCGTGCTGCTGAGCGGCGCCGGCGAGGAAGCCGAGGTGTGGGAAGTGTCGAACGCGCTCGACCCGATGCGTTACAGCCTCATGGATGTGGGCGACGGGGTGCGTGCGTTTGCTCCTAACACGCTGTCATCGGCCAAGATGTATGTAGCCCTCGACCCGTCGAAGACCTTGATGAAGGTGAGCGGCTACGAGCCTGTGGCGAACCAGAACCTACACGGGATGGCTGTTCCCGACCTGCTGATTATCACCGACAGCTCGATTATGGACCAGGCCGAACGTCTGGCACAAATCCATCGCGATGTGGACGGCATCGACGTGGCCGTAGTCGACCAGCAACAGGTGTTCAACGAATTTTCGTCGGGGGCTCCCGATGTGATGGCTTACCGCCTGCTTTGCAAGATGCTCTACGACCGCGACAATGTCAAGTTCAAGAACTTACTGTTGCTGGGCACGGGCAGCTACGACAACCGCCAGTTGCTCAACAAGCGCGAGTGCTCGTTGCTGAGCTACGAGAGCGACGAGAGCAGCGTGGAGACGAGCACCTATGCGAGCGACGACTTCTTCGGCATGCTCGACGACAACAGCGGCGAGAATGTGGCACAATCGTTGCTCTCGATAGGTGTGGGCCGCATCACGAGCACGTCGCCGGCGCAGTGCAAGAGCGATATCGACAAGATAGAGCGTTACCTTCGTTCGCCCGACTACGGTTCGTGGCGCAACGAGGTGATGGTAATGGGCGATGACTACGACAATGGTCTGCATGAGTTCCAAGCCGAGGGATTGAGCAACATTGTGGATGCCAACACCGACTCGACGATGGTCAACAACCGCGTGTTCCTGCGCCAGTTCTACCGTCCCGACTATGCCACGAAAGGGCAGGACGCCGGCAAGTGCGTGCAGTCGACCGAGGCCGTGCGCTCGCACCTGCAGAACGGACAATTCCTTATGACCTACGTGGGTCACGCCGGCGCCGGCGGCCTGACGAAGAAATCGGGTATGTGGAACAACGTTCGCATCCTGTCGACAAGCTACGAGCACCTGCCGGTGGTGTCGATGGCGTGCTGTAACACTGCGCGCTGGGATAATGCCGGCGACTTTATCGGTATGGCCGAGAATATGTTGCACAAGAGCGACGGCGGCGCGATAGCAGTGATGAGCTCGGGCCGGTCGTGTATCGCCACCGACAACGACGCGCTCAACAGTGCGTTTATCGACGCGCTGTTCAGCTACGAGAAAGACGGCGAGTTCAAGACGTTAGGTGAGGCCTACAAGGCGGCGAAGCGCTCGTTTGGCACGAGAACCAACACGAATAAGCTGACGTTCAACCTGCTTGGCGACCCGGCGATTCGTTTCAAGTATCCCAAGGAACTGTTCAAGGTGGTGAGTCTTAACGGCGAGGCGTTGCGCGCCGACGCCACGGTGACGACGGGCGTGATGCAGCGTCTCGACATCGTGGCGCATGTGTACAAGCCCGGCACCAACGAGATTGACACGAGCTTCAACGGCGACGGCGTGGCCACGCTGCTTGGCGAGGAGGCCTACGACCGCTCGCTCACTCAAAACGTGATTGTGAACGGCCGCACCACGACGGTGACGCGCGACATACACTACCCCCGCGAGAAAATTGCCCAAGTGGAGGGCCGCGTGGTGAACGGCGTGTTTGAAGGCTCGATTATCGTCCCCACGAGCGTGACGGTGAGCGGCACGGCGGGCGCCATCAAGATGTATGCCCATCGCGACGACAGCGACGAGATGGTGAACGGCCGTTTCACGAACCTGATACTCGAGAGCTACGATGCCGAGAAGGCGGTGAGTGACGATGCCGCCCCGGTGATTGACGCGCTTTACTTCGACGAGGCGCCGCAGTTTGAGAGCGGCGACCTGGTTGACGCCAACGTGACGTTGCGCATCAAGGCGCACGACGACCTGGCGCTGAACACGTCGCAGGGAGCTGTGAGCGGTAGCATGCTGCTGGTAATTGACGGCAAGGTGAGCTCGCCCAAGGTATATGACTGCGTGAGGACGAGCGATAACGGCCGTCGCGCCGAGGTGACGATGCCGCTGAGCGGCTTGAGCGCGGGCGAGCACACGTTGCAGTACACGGTGTATGACGTGATGGGCAAGAAGGCCTCGAAGGCCGTGACGTTCTATGTGGGCACACAGTTTGACAACGCGCTCACCGTGGAGCGTAATCCGGCATCGACGCAGGCCACGTTCAACTACACGACATCGCTCGATGGCACGGTGACCGTGAAGGTGCTCGACAACGTGGGCAACCTGGTGTGGAAAGCCGAGAACGCGCAGTTCCCGCTGCAGTGGAACCTCAAGGACCTCAACGGCCAGCGTGTTCCCGCCGGCGTGTATAAGGTCGCGGCGACGGCCGTTTCGGGTGTGTCGTCGAGCGGTACCGCCTACCAGGAGCTTATCGTGGTGGAGCCTTACCACAGCAGTAACTGAGACCGAAAACCACTTTCAGGGCGGTGCGCGGCAAGTCCACGCACCGCCCTGCGGTAACTTATAGCGATTGAGTCGCGAGTCGAAAAACCGAGAAAGACGTGAAGATGAGGAAAATGCGAGAGATATTGGCACTGATGGGCGGCGTGGTGTCGCTGGCGGCGCTGGTGACGTTGTGCGTGCCGGCGACGTGGTGGTGGGCCGCCGTGGTGGCCGTGGCAGCGGTAGCGTTGTGGGTGTCGTCGTCGCGCAGGCGATGGGACAACCCGTGGCGTTACGACGACCGCCGGCGTCTGGCAGTCGTGGCGGGGGTGGTAGTCATGCTACTGGTGGTCATGTTCCAAATCAGGTGGAAAGACAGCGAAATGGCCGCGCGGGTGGGCACGCTGTGCCACATGAGTGGTCGCAGCGCGTCGATATTGGCGTCGTGGGCGCTCGCGCTCGTGTCGTTGCCGGCACTGCTGCGCCTGTCGAAGCGTTACCTGGTGCCGCTTGCGGTGCCCGAGGGCGCGGGGTACCGCGCGTCGCGCACCGGTTGGGTGTCGGCGCTGGGCACGCTTGTGCTGGCCGTGGCGGCAATCACGCTGTTTTCGCGCTCTTCGCCACTCTACGCGTTTAACATCTGGTGCGACCCTCATTGTTTTTTCACAGTGGGCAAGGGTGTGCTCGACGACGTGGTGCCCTACCGTGACCTGTACGAGCAAAAGGGTCCGCTGCTCTATTTCCTTCACACGGGCGCGGCGCTGGTGAGCTACGATACGTTCACGGGCGTGTGGCTGCTCGAGGTAGCGGCGGCGTGGGGATTCTTGTACTTCAGTCACCTGACGATGCGGTTGCTGGGGGGCTCGGGCGCCGGGCGGCTGGCGGTGCTCGCCGTGGTGGTGTACTGCTCGCCGTGCTTCAGCTATGGCGACAGCGCCGAGGAGTTGTGCCTGCCGGTGCTCGCCGGCACGCTGTGGGTAGCGGTGAGGGCCGTGATGGAAGAGCGTCGCGTGCCGTTGTGGCAATGGCTTGCCGTGGGAGCCGGTGCTGCCGCCGTGCTATGGATAAAATACACGATGCTTGGCTTTTATGTGGGTTGGGGGCTGTTCATGGCTGTGCTCATGTGGCGCCGTCACCGCGTGAAGGGCTTGCTGTTGCGCGTGGTGATAGCCGCCGTGGGCATGTTGCTGGTCACGATTCCCGTGATAGCCTATTTTGAGGCCCACGGCGCGGTAGGCGACCTTGTGGAGGCCTATTTCACGAATAACCTGACGCGTTATCACGCCACGACGCGGCCGCTGTGGTCGGTGTGGCTCTACGGCATAGGCAACGCGGCGACGCTGAGTCCGGTGGTGTTTGTGGCCGTGATAGCGTCGTTGCTGGCGCGCTATCCGCGGCGCGACGTGACGTGGCTGATGCGGCTTAGCGTGGTAAGTTCGCTGTTACTGCTCTACTGCCGTCCCGAGGCCTATGTATACTACGCGCTGGCGCTGGCGGTATTCGTGCCTGCGGGGCTGAACGCGCTGTGGCGCAGTGTGGGCGGCGAGACATCGCCGTTGCCGGCGCGTGCGGCCGTGGCGGCGTGTTGCGTGGCGCTGGTGGCGTTGTCGCCCAACGTGCGGCACCTGTGTGACAGCCGCGACGAATTGCCTCAGTATCGTTTCGCGCGCGAAATCACGGCAGCGGGCGGCGACAGCACGTTGCTCAACTATGGCACGCTCGACGGCGGTTTTTACACCGTGCTGGGTCAGGTGCCGCAGTGCCGCTTCTTCGGGACGTTCAACCTCGACTGGCCCGAGATGGAGGCCGGCCAGCGTGCGTTTCTCGACGCGGGCCGTGCCGCGTGGGTGGTGACCGAGCAGTCGCCACTGGAGCACACGCGCTACGTTGCCGTCGACAGCGCGCGCAGCGAGGATGGACACATGTGGCGGCTGTACCGCCGGCGGTGACGACCCGTGGCGGCGACAACATCGCCGCCCATAGTAGCATGCGCGAGGCTATTCCACTAAAATGTTAATGATGGGGGAGTTTCGTTAAATCACCTTAACAAAGCGTGGCATGAGGTAGCGCTTTCAATTATTATGTGTAATTTTGTGGTTGCAAAAAATTGAAAAGACGAAAATGAAACGCAATGCATTAGGCCGCGGACTGGGAAGCTTGATATCGATGGACGACATCGTGACGAGCGGTTCGTCGGCCATCAACGAGATAGCGATAGACCGCATCACCCCCAATCCCGAGCAGCCGCGGGCGACGTTTGACGCCGAGGCGCTCGAGGAGCTTGCCATGTCGATACGTGAGCTGGGCATCATCCAGCCGTTGACGTTGCGCAGCGTGGGCGGCGACAATTACCAGATTATCAGCGGCGAGCGTCGTTACCGCGCGGCAAAGTTGGCGGGCTTGACGGCCGTGCCGGCCTATGTGCGCAGTGCCGACGACACGACGATGACCGAGATGGCGCTCATCGAGAACATCCAGCGCGAGGACTTGAACGCGATAGAGATAGCACTGGCGTTCCGCAAGCTCATCGACCAGTATCACCTGACGCAGGAGCGGCTGAGCGAGCGCATAGGGAAGAACCGTGCGACGATTGCCAACTTCCTGCGGTTGCTCAAGTTGCCGGCCGAGGTGCAGCTGGGTCTTCGCGACAAACTTGTGGACATGGGCCACGCGCGCGCGTTGCTGTCGCTGGAGCGTCCGTCGCTGCAGCTCCGTCTCTACAACGAGACGGTGAAGAAAGGCTTGAGCGTGCGCGAGGTGGAGCGTCGCGCCAAGGAGTACCAGCAGTTGGCGCAGGGTGCGGCCCCGGCGGCCAAGAAGACGTCGCGCAGTCGCGACTACGAGGTGCTTCGTCGCCACCTGTCGTCGGCGTTTGGCGTGCCGGTGAAATTTGCGTGCGACAGCACGGGAAAGGGGAAAATCACGTTCCCGTTCGGCAGCGAGGCCGAACTGGAGAAAATCATTTCGATTTTCGACAGTTTGAAGTTGTCGTAGATTTTAGATTTTAGATATATTATAAATAAAAGGCGATTATCGAGACGTTGCGACACATAAGGGTATCGGCAACCACGCTTGTGGGCGTGGCGGTGTGGCTCATGGCCATGCTCGCCGTGTGCCCCGCGCTGGCCGCTACGGCCGACGATGACCCCAATACTCCCGGCGAGCGCTACCAGCGTCGCCGCGTGACGACAGGAGGCGGCACGAATGCCGACACGCTGGAGAGGGGCAGCGACCGCCGTGGCGACGGCCACCGCGTGAGCGTGGCGCACGCGCTCGACGGCGACACGTTGCGCTACTTTGAGGGCGCCGACTCGGTGGTGTCGCCGCGCGTCGACTATGACCCACTACTGGGTCACAAGCGCGAGTTCAACCCCGACCCCACCCGGGCGTTGTGGATGAGCGCGCTGTGTCCGGGCCTGGGCCAGATTTACAACCGCCGTTACTGGAAGTTGCCCATTGTTGCGGGCGCCTTCGTGGGGCTGGGCTACGGCACGTCGTGGAACAACCGTATGCTTCGCGACTACACCAAGGCTTACAGCGACTTGATGGACAACGACCCCTCGACACGGAGCTACATGAACTTTTATCCGCCCACGACGCAGGAGAGCTCGATTGACAAGTCGTGGCTCGAGAAGTCGCTCAAGAACAAGAAGAGCTACTACCGTCGCTACCGCGACCTGTGCATCATAGGCATGGTGGGCGTGTATCTGCTGGCCATTGTCGACGCCTATGTAGACGCGTCACTGGCCCACTTCGACGTGAGCGACGACTTGTCGTTGCGCATTGGTCCCAAGGTGCTCGAGCAGCCCGACGGCGAAAGTCGCCGTCTGGCGGTGGGCATGCGTTGCGCGGTAACATTTTAGGTTGTGACGCTTCGCCTTATCAAACTTGAAAATAATCACTAAAAAAATAGCAAGAACGATGAAGAAAATCTTACAAGTAACGCTGATGATGATGCTGTTGACCGTATCGGCCGTGGGCCAGGCGGCGACCAAGCAGAACGTGCTCACGCTCAAGGAAAGCATTACCGATAACGACATCGTGTTTCCTTACAGCTTCATGACCGACACTCATGCCATGATGAACAACTGGTATCTGCAAAACTACGCGGTGCTCGACAAGGACGTGGACAAGCGCTCGCCGGGCGTGGTGACCGAGGAGGAGTATATCCGCCGTCTCAAGGCCATCCCCACGACGGTTGAGCTGCCTTATAACCAGGTGGTGCGCGCCCACATCGACCGCTATGTGAAGAGCCGGGCTCTGGTGGAGCAAATGCTGGGCATGAGCTTGTACTACATGCCCATCTTCGAGGAGGCGCTCGAGCGCGAGGGCCTGCCGCTGGAATTGAAATACATCCCCATCATCGAGAGCGCGATGAACCCCGAGGCGACGTCGCCGGTGGGAGCCGCAGGCCTGTGGCAATTCATGCCCGCCACGGGCAAGAGTCTGGGCTTGGAGGTGAACACGCTCGTCGACGAGCGTCGGGACCCTTATCTGTCGAGCGACCGCGCGGCGAAGTTCTTCAAGCAGCTCTATGAGGTGTACGGCGACTGGTCGCTGTGTATCGCGGCCTATAACTGCGGCCCGGGCAACGTGAACAAGGCGATAGTGCGCTCGGGTAACGACAACGCCGACTTTTGGACGATATACAACTACCTGCCCAAGGAGACTCGCGGCTATGTGCCGGCCTTCATCGCCGCCACCTATATCATGAACTATTACAAGCAACACAACATCAGTCCGGCGAAGGCCCGCAAGCCGTTGATTACCGACACGATCACGGTGAACCACCGGGTGCATTTCAACCAAATCGCGAGTGTGCTCAACATTCCCATCGACGAACTGCGTGTGCTCAATCCTCAATATCGCCGCGACATCATTCCCGGCGACCTTCACCCTTACCGGTTAATCCTGCCGTCGCAGCAAATCTACAGCTACATCATGGCCGAGGACCGCATCACGCGCTACCAGCAGGAGCAGTATGGCCGTCGCGGCCGCGTGGAGCCGGGTACGGGTGACTATGAGATTACCGAGGACGACATTTTCCCTGAGGCGACGATAGGCGACAGCCAGCCCACCACCGAACTGGTGGCGTCGAGCGCGACGACCCACGCGTCGACGGCGGCATCGGCGACGATTCCGCCGCGCCCGGGCAGCACGGGCGGCGGCAGCAGCGCCGCATCGACGGGTTTCCACAAGGTGCAACGCGGCGAGACGCTGGAGACGATAGCCGAGAACTATGGCATGAGCGCCGATGACCTGATGGCACTTAACGGCCTCACGTCGAGCCAGGTGCGCGCCAACCAAATCCTCAAGGTGGAGAAGCACGGCACGGGCGGCGGCGGCGCGAACGCCACGGGACGCCACAGCGGCGACATGGCGATGAGCAGTTCGCGCTCGAGCAACAACTATGGCAGCACGTCGCGCACGCAGCCGGCATCGTCGACGGCCGCGGTTCCCGAGCGCCGTCAGCAACCGGCACAGTCGACGACGACGCGCCAGACTGTTCCCGAGCGTCCCGCACAGTCGCACTCGCAGGCGGCCACGACGCAACAGCCGGTGCCCGCCTCGACGCATAGCCAGGCGTCGCAGTCGAGCCGTCACACGGCACAGGCGGCCCAACCGGCGCAGACGACGTCGCGCAGAGGTCGTCATCACCAGCAACAAGCCGCGACGACGCAGACGACGAAGAAGAACAAACGTAACAATAAGCAGAACACGGCACCCAAGACGACTAACGTAACCGTGAAGAGCGGCGACAACCTGGAGACCATCGCCCGCAAGAACGGCACCACGGTGGATCAGCTCAAGAAGGATAACAACCTCAAGGGCGATGTCATCCGTCCGGGCCAAAACCTGAAGGTGAATAAGTCGGGGGGCAACAAGAAGAACAGCGGCTCGACAGGCACGTCGAAGCGCAAGAGAAGGCGTTGAGCTGCGAGCTTTGGGCTTTTGATATGGGGCGATCCTTTTTTTGGGGGTCGCCCTCGTTTTTTTGGGGGTCGCCCTCGTTTTGGCGGCGACACGTCGCCGCCCACCGCACATGTGGCGGTTTGGTTGTTTTTTGGTTGTTTTTCGGTAATTTTTATGAGGATTTATTGAAAAAAAGGTGTGTTTTTCTTTTGAAGGTCAATTTTTTTTGTAAATTTGCAGGCTGGTACGCCGTGTGAAGGCATATCCTATTAAAGTGCACCCATAGGGAAAAGTAAACTGTTAAAAACCAAATAAATACGCATTGAATATGAAAAAGCTACTACTCAGTATGCGCGTTATGCTACTCGTTGCGGTAGCGTGCGTGCTCGCCATGCCGGCCCGTGCCGACGTGACGGTGTATGTGCTGACCAAGAGCGGCGCGCCGTGTGTCCACGCGTGGACGTCGAGCGGCGACCTGACGTCTTGGCCAGGGGAACAGCTCACGACCATTGAGAACATCAATGGCGTGTACTACTGGAAAAAGGTGTTCAGCGGCGTTAACGAAATCAACATGATTTTCACCAACGGCGGTAACGGCGATGACACCAAGACGAACAATATTGAAGGAGTGACGGGTACGGTTTATTACCAGTATGACAACTACGAGACGGCGTTCGGCATCATTCCTCCCGAGGTGAAATATATCGGCTCGAATGTGGTGGCCTATTATGCGAGCGCGTCGCAGAGCGAAAATGTTACCGCACAAGTACGCGTGCCCGGCAGCAGTACTGACTGGACCGCCGTCACTGCCATGGAAAAAGTGGGCGTTGACGGTGCGGGCCATAAGATTTTCCGCATCAATTTTGGTCCCACGTCGAATTTTGGATTTTGGAACAACATCGCCAATGCCGAAATTCTATTTTGGGTGGACGGCCAGCAGGTAGGTACCTACGCCTATAAGAACTACGGTTATTATTCGCCCTATCATCGCACTTGGAAGCACAGTCTTATCATTGACGGATGGACACTTAACACGACGCGCTACAACAATACGACGCTGGTGAACGCGCTCAAGGAGTGTGCCGCCGATTACTACGACAGCAGCACGAACCTCATCACGACGTCGACGGCGCTGAGCCTCGACTTGAGCGGCAAATCGATTGAAGTTTTCCAAAATTTGACCGATTTCTCTAACCTTCGTTCTCTTGATTTCAGCGACAATGGCATTGGCCCCAATAACTTTGATAAAATCAAGACGATGTCGTTGCTGCAAACGCTCAAGGCAGCTAATAATATAACCACCTATGGCGATATTTCGGCCATGACTCAGTTGCGTTATCTTGACATGAGCGGGAACAGCGGCTTGAAGGGATTGGGAACCGGCACGCCAAGTACATCCAATCACATTCTCAAAATCTCGACCGGTGGTGTTCCCTTTGAGTATGTGAATCTCTCGAACTGCAACACATCCTCCAATGAAATGTACCTTGCCGCACTCAAGAACTATGGCTCGTCGGTGCTCAACACGCTTATTTTGGCCGGCAATACGAGTATGGGTTGGAAGAGCGACATTGAGGGCATGACTCACTTGACGTATCTTGACATGTCGAACTGCGGGTTGAATTATAACGGTACAAACAAGCCTATTTTCACTAACTTGGGTAATCTTGAGACGCTGATTTTGGCGAGCAACAGCTCGTTGCGTTATGCCGATGTGAGCGCGCTTCACAACTTGAAGTATTACGATATCAGCCATGGTGACCTGTACTTCAACACGAACAACCAGCTGGCGAGCCTCACGGCGAGCAATAACCCCAACTTGGAGACGCTGGTAATCAGCTCGGCAAAGATAGGTAGTGCTGCCGGTGCCGTGACGGGTTTCCAGAACCTGAAGAATATCGACGTGAGCGGCAACAACTCCATGACGGGATTCACGGTGAGCAACTGTCCGTCACTCGAGGAAATCAACTTCACAGGTGACACGGGCTTGACGTCGGTGACGCTGACCAACAACGGTTATAATAACACCACGCAACCGATGCCCACTCTCACGGGGCTGAGCGCGAGCAACGTCGTGCTGGACTTGAGTGACAACGAGTTCACGACTGTTCCCGGCGCCGCACTTGCCGGCGTGAGCGTGAAGACGCTGAAACTGAATAATAATAAGGTGTCGTCGCTTGCCGGGTTGGAGAACATGAGCAGCCTGCCGCAACTGTACCTGATGAACCAGGACATTGCGGCCAACACGTCGCTGACCTACACGGGCCACAGCGTGCCCGAGCGCATCGAGCTGAGCAATAACCCCAACTTCACCTCGATAGACCTGAGCGGTAACCAACTTAAAACAGTCTTCCTCAAAGACTGCTCGGGACTGAAGACGCTCAACGTGAGCGGCAACCTGCTCAACACCACGGCCGGTAATTATAATGACGGCAATTTCACGAGCACGAGTAATTACTGCCTGTATGTGGGAGGCTGCACCTCACTTGAGAGCCTTGACGCGAGCCACAACAATATGTCCACCTTTGGCAATAATGGTGCTGTGGCCGACTTAACGAGCCTTGAGACGCTGAACTTGAGCGACAATAAGTTCACGAGCTTCGGTGTGGGTACTATCTTGAGCGACTTGACGAGCCTCAAGGCACTCAACTTGGCTAACAACCAGATATACTCGATAGCTTCGAGCACGCAATATTCCAACTTGCAGGCACTCACTGCGCTTGAGAGCGTCGATTTGAGCAACAACACCAACGGCACGGGCACGAGTGCCCAGGCATTCCACCTGTTTGAGACCAGCGGACTTGCCAATCTCAAGACGGTGAACCTGAGCGGCAACTTCGATGATACCAAGAGCACTCACAGCGTGAGCATCACCGGGTCGCCGTTGCTGGAGACGGTGGACGTGACGGGCGAGACCGGGCTGACGACCATCGACTTGTCGTCGAACGGGTTGACGAGCAGCCATGTGCCCACGATTACGGGCTGGACGACGGCCGACGCGGTGCTTAAGTATAACGACAACGGATTCAGCGCGATTCCGTCGGCGCCGTCGAATGTGGCTTACTTGTACCTGCTTAACAACGAGTTTGCCAGCGACTTGACGCTGGATGGCTCGTCGGTAACCTATAAGGGCGTGGCGTTGAGTAACAAGAGCACGGCAAGCCCGATTACGTCGCTGACCACGAGCGGCAGCAATACGACGCTCGAGGCGCTGAACCTTGACGGCAACACGGGGCTGAAGACGCTCAAGGTGAACCACTTCACGGGTCTGACGCAGACGGCGAGCAACGCCGACATGACGACGGCAGCCGGCAAGGGTCTTTATATCAAGGGATTGAGCGCGCTCGAAACGATTGACATCTCGCACAACGCGTTTGCGAAATTCGGCCAGGATGGCTCGACGACCGGTCTGAGCGCTGTCAAGACGCTTGACGCGAGCCACAACGCGCTCTACACATTCTCGAACAAGACGGCGATACCCGCCAAGTACTACAACGGCAACGTAGTGTCGAACGCGCGCGCGGCGAACCCGACGTTCTCGACGCTCGAGGACCTGACGGCGCTCGAAACGCTCAAGCTCAATGACAACCAGTTGTGCGACTCGGTCCACCTGTGGAAAAACAAGAACCTCAAGTACCTTGACTTGAGCAATAACCGCACTATCACGCAGCGCGCCGCCGGCAGCAAGCGCGTGTATCGCAAGGGCGACGGCAGCACGGCCGAATGGGCAACGATGGTGGCCGACCGTTACACGGGCGACCTGAACGACACGTTGGGCCTGCGCATGCTGGACCTGTTCTGGAATCAGAAGCTCGAATATATCAACATCAGCAACACGGCCATCCAGAACACGGCCATGGACCACTACTTCATGTGCAACTTTGACAACCCGGGCACCAGCGACGCCAACGCTCACCCCGAGAAGGTGCCGCACTATATCCTGGTGAACCGCTGCAAGGAACTGCTCGAGTTCCGCGCCGACAACAACGGCATGAAGTCGCTGGGTGTGGGGTCGGTACCGCGCACCACATGCTATAACAGCCGTGGCAGCGGTAACGCCGAAGTGGGCACACACACTTACACCGAGAACGGCGTGAGCGGCGTGGAATGGGTTACCGGTTGTCCCAAGCTGGAGATAGTGAGCGTGAAGGGTGCGCGCGGACAAGACCCGAATATCATGAAGGGTGAGCTGAACGTGAGCGTGCGGACGCCTAACGTGTGGTACTATGACGTGAGCGACGGCGGCTTTGACTACATAGGCACCGCCAACGGCGCCAACCTCAAGTATCTCAATGTGAGCGGCAACTACAACTCGACGAACCAGTACACCTACAATAGCAGCGACAAAAAGTGGCACTGCACCGTCAACGGTGAGGATTACACCACGGGCGGCAACCCGTTCCAGCTGAATGTGAACGTGAACAGCAAGCTCGAGACGCTCATGGCGCAAGACTGCCCCAAGCTGCAAGTGATAGTGGCCGAGAACCTCGACAACCTTACCGCCGTGGACCTGACTCAACACGCGGCGAGCGACATCAACCAGGTGTATATCGACCACAACAGCAGCTTGCCCGGCGTGACGGGCTTAGAGACGCTCACCGAGCTTCACACGCTGTGGGTGAACGACGACCCGGCGATGGCGGGCCTCGACGTGACGGCCAACACGAAGCTGGAGCGCCTGCACGCGCAGAACAACCCGCAGTTTGGCGTGACCGACACGAAACTGACGCTGCCCGCCACGAGCAGTTACCTGAAGACGCTGTGGGTGAGCAATGACAACCTGGGCGACCTGAACAGCGACAAGGATCTTAATGTGAGCGGTTATGCCGCCCTCGACTCGCTGCTGTGCGACAACAACCGCCTGCTCTACCTGAGCAAGGGCGATAACCTGGCCACCAACACCGCGTTGCGCCACCTCAACTGCGACAACAACCTCATCGCGGACCTCAGCCTTGCGGGCGCCTCGCAGCTCGAGAAGGTGAACGCCAACGACAACGACCTGTTTAAGCTCGACGTGAGCGGCAACCACCCCAACCTGGTGGAGCTCAATTTTGCCAACAACCACGTGAACGGCATCGCCCTTGCGGGCGCGACATCGCTGACACAGGCGAACTATGACGACACGAACAACGGTCGCCAAATCACGGCCAACCACCAGCGCTTCTACACCGACAAGCCCAACCAGGGCGGCGTGGAGAAAGACTTGTACTACTTCCAGCTGGTGAACGGCGACGAGGGGACCTACGGCAAGTGGGTGAGCAACGAGACGTCGACCGACAGCGAGAACCACGAGAACGTGACGCGCGTGCTGGGCGTCGACGGCTTTGACGCGAGCAAGTGGGCAAGCGCGACGGTGAGCCGCCCGAACCAAGTGGCGGCGACCGCCGACGATGTGAACGCCAACAAGGTGTACGGCACAATCGCCGTGCTGACGCCCACAAGCGAGAGCTCGACGCAAGCGAGCGGGCGCGCCAACTATGAGTATAACAACGGCAACAGCGCCATCACGAGCAACTTCTACCTCGACTGGACGGCTAATCCCACGGTGTTCACGGGCATCGACGACGTCCCGGCAACGGGCGGCGGCGTGGTCGTGGCCGGCCAAGGCGCCCTCATCGTGAACGGCGCGACAGCCGGCCAGGTGCTGGGCATCTATGACCTGCAGGGCCGCGAGGTACGTCGCGAGGTGCTCGCCGAGGGCGTGAACGAGATTTCGCTGCCCGCCGGCATCTACATCGTGAATGGTCAGAAGGTGATGATACGATAATTACTCGCGCGCAGGCGGCAATGTGTCGCCGTCGTCAGCGCCTCCCTAATACTGCGGGCGGCTACCGGTGCGGTAGCCGCCCGCCGGTGTTAAAAGCGGGGCGGGGCTTGCGGCGACAAAGCCGCCGCACGGGTGACCGCGGCGGGCAGACAACCTGCTGTTGCTTAAAAAAGATTAACGGCACAATAAAAGGGGGTGAGGCATTGTTTATATAATGTAATGGCACTGAACTATACATTACTTGTGCTGGGATGGATGCTGGTGGCCTTGTCGCTGGCGCTCTTGTTGCGTCCTCGCTGGCTGAAGAAACAGCCGCAGTGGGTGGTGGCGTCGTTGCCTGCCTACTGTGGCATAGTGTCGCTTCACGCGAGCACGTTCACGACGTTGCCGTCGTGGACGCTGGTGTTTTACGGCATAGCGACCGCCATCGTGATAGCTATCGCCGTATTGTCGCCCAAAGGGGAGCCCGACGGTCGCAACACGGGCAACCTGTATTTGGGGCTTGGTGCGCTTGCGGGCGGCTTGGTGGGCATGATGGCCGGCGCGCGCTTCATGATGCTGGGCGTGTTGCTGGGCTGCTTGTTTGGCGAGCTGGCCTTTGGTCGTACGCCTCACGGACAGTGGCTAAAATTTCCCAGTGTCGATTTTATTCACTACTTTTGTGCCCGCGGATTGCAAGCTGTTGTCGCCACCTCGATGATAGGCATTGCAGTCGAGGGCTTTTTACCTTAATAAAACAAATTGATAATGAGAGTAATGCGAGATATTTTGCTGCTACTGGCCGTCGTTGGCGTGGCGCTGACCGGCCAAGCCCAAAACAAGTTTGAGGTTCGCAAGGTGGACTTTGACAAAGTCAAGAGCATCACGCTGAACCCCAAAGCGCGCTTCTATTACCCCAACCTGATGCAGTCGTTCCGCAGCAACGACACGACGCTGAACTTCGAGGCCTATCGCGACCTGTACTACGGCTTCGTGTTCCAGGAGGACTACAATCCGTTCCGCAAGAGCGAGTTCTCGAACAAGGTGGAGCAGCTGTACTACAAGCAGCCGTTGTCGCGTGCGGAGTGTGACAGCATCGAGAAATATGCCGAGTTGTCGCTGAACGACCACATCTTCGACTTCGACCAGATGGAATATTACATCTACGCGCTCAAGGCGAAGAAGAAATATGCGCGTGCGGCCGTGCGTCAGTTCCGTCTTGACCGGTTGATAGCGGCAATCATGTCGAGCGGGAAGGGGACGAAAGACGAGCCGTGGGTGGTGCTTTTCCCCGACCATGAATACTACATTGTGAACACGCTGGGCTATGTGGCGACGAGCCAAAAAGAGATACCGGGCGACATAGACTGCATCACGGCAAAGCGCCAGAGCGACGGATCGACGAAAGATTTCTACTTCGACGTGAAGCGGATGATGGAAGTTGCCCGCACGAAGTTTCCGGAATAAAACGCTGAAAGGTAGGGCATCATGGCCAGCTTGAAGTCGCTCGTCAAAGAGACCGCCATCTATGGGATGAGCAGTATAGTGGGTCGTTTTCTAAACTACCTGCTGGTGCCGTTATACACGGCGAAGATAAGCGCGGCGAGCGGCGGCTACGGCGACATCACCAACATGTATGCCAACGTGGGTCTGCTGCTGGTGTTGCTCACCTTCGGCATGGAGACGGCGTTTTTCCGATTTGCCAACAAAGAGAATGAGAATCCGCGCGCGGTTTACTCGACGGCTGTGACCGCCGTTGGCGTGGTTTCGCTGGCTTTTGCCGGATTGGTGCTGGCGTTCCTGCCTCAGCTTGCTCACTTGATGCAATACGACGTTCATCCGGCGTATATCAGCGTGATGGCGCTTGTGGTGGCGCAGGACGCGATTCAGTCGATACCGTTCGCGTTCCTTCGCTACAAGAAGCGCCCGTTGCGCTTCGCGGCGTTAAAAATCACGTTTATCGTGCTCAACATCGCGCTCAACCTGCTGTATTTCGTAGGTTTGCCGGCGCTTTACGCGACGATGCCTCACCTGGTGGAGTCGATTTACGACCCGAACGTGAGCGACGCCGACAAGGCGGGTTACGCGTTTTATGTGAACCTGGTGTGCACGTCGATAGTGACGTTGCTATTCCTTCCCGAATGGCGCGAGGTGTCGCTCAAGACGGTGAACTGGCGCTTGCTCAAGCAGATGCTGAGCTACGGCTGGCCCATCCTTGTGCTGGGCATCGCGGGGGTGATAAACCAGCACGGCGACAAAATCATGTTCCCTTATATCGCGACGGGGGACGACGCCAAGGAGCAGTTGGCGATCTACGGCGCTGCGGTGAAGATAGCGATGATCATGGCGATGATCACGCAGGCGTTCCGCTATGCCTACGAGCCGTTTGTGTTCGGCAAGAGTCGTGACAAGGACAACAAAGAGACTTACTCGCGGGCGATGAAATATTTCATCATCTTCACGCTGCTGGCGTTCCTGGGCGTGGTGGCGTGGCTCGACGTGCTCAAATATATCATCGGCGAGGACTATTGGGCCGGCCTGCGTGTGGTGCCGATAGTGATGGCAGCCGAGATCATGATGGGTGTGTATTTCAACCTGTCGTTTTGGTACAAGCTCAGCGACCGCACGATTTGGGGAGCGATATTGTCGGGGATAGGTTGTGCTGTGCTGATTGCCGTGAACGTGATATTCGTGCCTCGCTATAGCTACATGGCTTGCGCGTGGGGCGGATTCGCGGGCTACGGTACGGCGATGGTGCTGAGTTACTTTATCGGTCAGCACTATTATCCCATCGCTTATCCACTCAAGTCGATAACGTTCTACACACTGCTTGCGGCGGCGCTCTACGGGGCGATGTTGTGGCAGCCGTTTGCCGAGCCGGTCCGTGCGCTGGTGTTCAACACGTTGCTGGTGGTAGTGTTTATGGCGGTCATCTACCTCAAGGAGTTCCACCACAAGAAGCGTTCGTGACGAGCCGCGCGGCTCGCAAGTCGCGGCGAGGGGGTCGCCTCCGGCGACAGCGACGACTATGGGCGGAAGCGGCTCTCGGCTGCTTGGCGTTGATTTTTTGGAAATTTATTGAAAAAATGCGTTGGGGAACGCATTTTTTATTATTTTTGCATGTTTGAAGGACGCGTGGGCTACCTTGCTATAAGGCATGCGCGCGAAGGCCCTGAGGGAAAATAGATTAAACAAAATACATCCAATTAAATTAACCGAATGATGAAGAAAGTATTACTATTCTTGGCAATCGCCTTTGCCGGCGCCTCGGCGCTGGCGCAAGGTTGGCCCGCCAACTATGGCGGCGTGATGCTGCAAGGATTCTTTTGGGACAGCTACAAGGAAATTCCTGACTGCTCCCCCCATGGTCCCGAGCAGTATGGTTCATGGCCTGCAGGCGTGACGCACCAGCCCGGCTACACGTGGGCAACGATGTACGGCGCCGGCTGGGCCACAGGCGAGGAGTGGCAGGTACCGGTGACAACATGGAGCAGCCTTCGCAACTGCGGCACCCAAATCACCGACTACATCGACTTGTTGTGGCTGGCACAGAGCGGCAGCACGATTTGCGGCCCGACGACGACTTACTACAAGAGTAACGACGACAGCGGCCGCGGCGGCGTGCGCGCCTGGCGCAACGGCGGCACGTGGAACTACAACGACGGGAACATCATCACGAACCCCGACTGCATGGGCTTTGTGCCGGTGTTCTACTTCCACCACGGCCTGGTGAAAGACGGCGACCACGACTGGACCTATACCGACAGCAAAGACAACGTGTGGACACCGAAGTCGTATCACGGCACCGAGGCCGAATTGCGACAGCTTATCAGCGAATTCAAGGCGGCCGGCACGGGCGCCATTGAGGACGTGGTGATTAACCACCGCGGTGCCTTCGGCACATGGAACGGGAACACCGACCAAGCGGTGGAGTTCCCGAGCGAGTACTACGGCAGCGAGGTGATAGAATGGACCAAGGCCGACGTGTGTAACGACGACGAGAGCGGCCAGGGAACGGGTAACCCCGACTGTGGCGGCCGTGGCACGTGGGCCCGCGACATGGACCATCACAGCGCCGCCACCCGCGCCAAGATGGCGAAGTTCCTCGACTTCCTCAAGAGTGACCTAGGCTATATCGGTTTCCGTTATGACTATGCTCGCGGCTTTGAGGAGCGTCACTTCGGCGACTACAACACGGCCGTTCGTCCGGCCTTCAGTGTGGGCGAATTTTGGGGCGATTTGGGCGAAATCAAGACTTGGATTAAGAACACTTACGCCGAGGGCGCCGTCCAAAGCGCGGCGTTCGACTTCCCGCTGATGTATGCCATCAACCAGGCGTTCAACAACGGCAACTACCGCGGCCTCAAGGGTGCGGGCCTGATAGCCGACGAGACTTACAAGCGCTATGCCGTGACATTCATCGACAACCACGACACGTTCAAGGACCTGCCCACCGACGGCAGCAACTATGCCTACCAGCACCGCACTAACAACCACATCGTGGAGGCCAACGCGTTCATCCTGTCGATGCCGGGTACTCCGTGCCTGTTCTGGCCTCACTACATGCACCCCACGTGGAAGGGATATATCCAGGACATGATTGTGGCTCGCCACGTGGCCGGCGTGACCAACACCAGCTCGATTGTGGAGACCACCGATGTGGATAACAACGGCGTGGAATTCAAGATTCAGGGAAACAACGGCAAAATTTTGCTTCAACTGGGCGATGCGGCCGGCAAGAGCCATCAGCCGGGCGGCGACTACACGGTGGTGTACGAGGGCGACGTGGCGCGCATGAGCGTTGAGACGACGGCCCTCGGGGGCCAGTCGTGGGCTTCGCTCAGGCAGAACTACGCGAAGCCGACGCAACCCGTGGGGTACCCTGTGGTGGACAAGCCCAGCGGCTCGTATCAGGGCGGCGTGGCGGTGACGGTGTCGCCGTCGAGCCCCGAGACGCGGCTGGTTTATACCGTTGACGGTAGCGTGCCCACGCAGAGCAGCACGCAGCTCACGGGCGCCACGACGCTGACCTTCAGCGAAAGCACCACGCTCAAGGTGGGCGTGCTCACGGGTAACCATGTGAGCGATGTGGTAGAGCGCACCTATATCACCGACCACACGAACTATGTGGACGGGAAAATCACGATATTTGTCAAGGCCGACGACGAGCCCAACTTCTACTTGTGGCGCGAGAGCGCCGAAGGCGCGTGGGAGGCCAACCTGAACGGCAACTGGCCGGGCGGCAAAAGCGACGGCACCAAGTTTATCGATGGCATCAAGTGGTACTACAAGACCGTTGACCCGGTGGCTGCCGACAAGCAGCTGTGTCTGCAACTCAACTGGGGTACCGACGCGAGCAAGCAGAGCGACATCCGCGGCATCACCAACGATGTGTTCTACACACTTGCCGGCAATATTCCCACCGACGTGACGCCGGCCCACCTGGCGAGCGCTTATGGTACGGCCACGACGACCGACACGCCGCTGGAGATTGACAAGGCGACAGGCGAGTATGAGGGCTATGTGAAGGCCACCATCACCGGCGGCGACAGCAACACGAAGCTCATCTACTGCGTGGACCAGCCCGACGTGGTTCTCACGGCGGGCACGACGGCTAACGCCAGCCAAGGCACCTACGTGGTGAACGGCGCCGGCGGGGCGAGCGTGATATTCGACGCCACGCACAACACAAACAACGGCAAGCGCACACACACGCTCAAGGCCATCCTGGTGAAAGACGGCCAAATCATCGACTCGCAAGAGCGCACTTACTGGATAAGCGGCACGCTGAGCACGCTTCCCGGCGGCATCAATATTTACGTCAAAAACATGACCACGACCGATGCTCCTAACCTCTATGCTTGGATAGACGGCACCCAGACCGAGCTCAACGGCGCATGGCCCGGCACCGCGATGACGCAGCAGAACGGTCAAATCGCGGGACAGACGTGGTACAAGTGGCATATCGACCGCACAGACGTTGACTGCATTATCAATTTGCATGGTGCTGATATTGACAAAACGGAAAACATCAGCATTACCGCTGAAGGCGATTACTACTTCTACTATTATCCAGGTGCTTATTTATTAAGCGAACGTCACATTGATGTCACCAATTCCTCAAACCTATCCACGACCAAAAATGCCACAACCATCTACTTTAGGGGCACTGAAAATGCGGGCATTTATGTCTATAAAAATGACCAACCTCTTTATAGCGACCGCACCTGGAGCTCCGATAAAATAAAAACAGGCAAAATGGCTTATGGAAAGGTCAATAACATGGATTGGAACATTGTCACATTCTTTGACCAAACGCCCTATAATATCATAGTCTTTAACAAGGGTAACGATTCGCAACGATTGACACAAGAGAATGTATCGACCGATAAGTTCTACTTCTTAGGCACTACCGATAATAACTGGAGTGGAGAGGATGTCACAAGCGATTACTCACAGTATCTCACGACCGAGACGCCGACGGCTTACACACCGGCGACGCAGACGGTGGTGACGGGCACGCCGCAACGTCAGCTGTCGGAGCTCGCGCTGAGCGGCGACGACAACACGCAGTATGTGGTGAGCAACGACCTCTTTGTGGAGATGGTGAACCCGCGGAGCCACACAATCTTCGCGCGCACCGACCGCGGCGCGGCCTTCGCGTCGAAGCCGGGCGCCAACCAGGAGCAGTTTGACTCAGTGGCCAACTTCAACCAAGACGACTGGGTGGAGATTGAGATGAACGGCATCACGCCCACCGCCGCCGAATATGAAGGCATGGCCATCGTGGGCGGCACGCTCAACGGCACGCTGGTGCTCGAAGGCCAGAACAAGAAAATCGTGACGAACTATGCGCCGCTCACGAGCTCGGTGCGCACGAGCCAGCACACGGGCCAGAACAACTACCTGGTGGCCAACTTCATGACGCAAAGCGAGCGTGGCGACCTGTTCTTCGTCGACCCGCAGCCCAACGAGGTGGCAAAGCTGAAGTATGCGGTGTTTGGCACCGACGGGCGCGTGTATATGCACGAGAACGCCATCAAGGACTTCAACGACGAAGTAGGCGTCGCTTACACGACGAATTACTATAACGGCACGTTCACGGCGCCGCAGCCCACGCAGGGCGGCAAGCTCCGCGGCTATGAGGAGATGACGGTGATTGTGAAGAAGAGCGGCAGCCGTCCGGCAGTACAGTCGGGAGCGGCACTTCACGCGCGCTCTCAGTCGCAGGGCGGCTACACGATCGACATCGTGGGCACCAAGGGCACGATTACCGGTGTGGAAGATATCACCGACCGCGTTGCCGACAAGCATGTGACGGGAGTTCGCTACTACAACCTGATGGGTGTGGGCAGCGATAAGCCTCACGCCGGTGTGAATATCATCGTGACGTACTACGATGATGGTTCGCATGAGGTAGTGAAGCAGCTGCGCTGACGGCTGTCGCCAAATCGCTAAAAAGGATTGCCCCGGTTGTTTGGGGCAATCCTTTTTTCGTGGGGGGCTCGGGGTGAGGGGGTCGCCTCCGGGTGCTTATCGCTTATCGCTCAGCGCTCATTGCTCACTGCTCAAAGCTCGTTGCTCGAAGCCGGTTCGCCGTTTGTGACCCCCTTCGGGGCTCCTCATGAGTGTGGGCTACTATCCCCACGCCACGCAGGCCTTCGGCCTACGCGCCGTGGGGTTTCATCCAGGTCAAGGCCGCTGGCCCTGACACGCCTTCGGCGTTACTCTCTGCGCACTCGAGGCTCACGGATAGCGGCGAGGGGGGCGCCTACGGCGACAGTGGCGGATGCGAGCGCAGCCCCCAGTGAAACGCGTTCACTGGGGGCACTCAGAGGGCACCGTCCGGGTGCTCTTCGCTCGCTGCTCTAAGCTCGACGGTCATGGCTCGTTGCTCAATACTCACGGCTCGTTGCTCGAAGCCGATTCGCCGTTTGTGACCCCCTTCGGGGCTCCTCATGAGTGTGGGCTACTATCCCCACGCCACGCAGGCCTTCGGCCTACGCGCCGTGGGGTTTAGTCCAAGTCAAGGCCGCTGGCCTTGGCACGCCTTCGGCGTTACTCTCTGCGCACTCGAGGCTCATTGCTCACTGCTCAAAGCTCGTTGCTCGAAGCCGGTTCGCCGTTTGTGACCCCCTTCGGGGCTCCTCATGAGTGTGGGCTACTATCCCCACGCCACGCAGGCCTTCGGCCTACGCGCCGTGGGGTTTAGTCCAAGTCAAGGCCGCTGGCCTTGGCACGCCTTCGGCGTTACTCTCTGCGCACTCGAGGCTCACGGCTCTAAGCTCGACGCCCGCGGCTCTAAGCTCGACGGTCATGGCTCGATGCTCAGTGCTCATGGCTCATCGCTCGGGGCGCGGTTATTTCTTGGTGGCGTAGGCCGGGGCGACGCCTTCGTCCATGGCTTTGAAGATGCGTGCTTCGATTTCGTCGGCGAGTTCGGGGTTGTCGGCGAGGAGTTTCTTGACGGCGTCGCGTCCTTGTCCGAGCTTGGTGTCGCCGTAGCTGAACCATGATCCGCTCTTCTTGACGATGCCGAAGGCAATGCCGAGGTCGATGACTTCGGATGTACGGCTGATGCCTTCGCCGTAGATTATTTCGAACTCGGCTTTGCGGAAGGGAGGCGCCACCTTGTTCTTGACGACCTTGACGCGCGTGGTGGCACCGAAGACGCGTTCTCCGTCCTTGAGGTGCCCCGTGCGCCTGATGTCGAGACGCACCGAGGAGTAGAATTTGAGGGCGTTTCCGCCTGTGGTGGTTTCGGGGTTTCCGAACATGATGCCGATTTTTTCGCGCAGCTGGTTGATGAAGATGCAGGTGGTGTTAGTCTTAGAGATGGTAGCGGTGAGCTTGCGCAGTGCCTGCGACATGAGTCGCGCTTGTAGTCCCACTTTGTTTTCGCCCATATCTCCGTCGATTTCGGCCTTTGGGGTGAGTGCGGCGACACTATCGATGACGACGATGTCGATGGCCGAGGAGCGTATGAGCTGGTCGGCGATTTCGAGTGCTTGCTCGCCGTTGTCGGGCTGGGCGATCCACAGGTTGTTGACGTCGACGCCAAGGGCTTCGGCATAGAAGCGGTCGAATGCGTGTTCGGCATCGATGATAGCGGCGATACCGCCGGCCTTTTGCGCTTCGGCGATGGCGTGGATGGCGAGTGTGGTTTTACCGCTCGACTCGGGACCGAAGATTTCGATGATGCGTCCGCGTGGGTATCCACCCACGCCGAGGGCGTAGTCGAGTCCGATGGAGCCTGAGTGTATGACGTCGACATTCTCGATGTGGTCGTCGCCGAGCTTCATGATGGAGCCGTGTCCGTAGGTTTTGTCGATTTTATCCATGGCCACTTGCAGAGCCTTGAGTTTCTCGGCCGAAGGTGCGACCTTCTCCACCTTCTTGGGTGCGGCGGGTGCGGCTTGCGGCTGCTGATTTTCGTTGAAATTGAGTTCTTCTTCCATAGTGCGGTAGTTATTTTAGATGATTATTTAGTCGTTGTGGTTGATGATGTCGAGAATTTGTCGGGCGCTGTCCTTGGTGTTGACCTTGCTGATGATGTGCTCGACGCGTCCTTGGTCGTCGATGATGAAGGTTGTGCGCACGGTTCCCATGTAGGTTCGTCCGGCCATTTTTTTCTCTCGCCACACGCCGAAGGCCTTGTTCAGGGCGAGGTCTTCGTCGGCGATGAGTGGGAAGGGCAGGTTGTACTTTTGGGCGAAGCGGCGGTGGCTGTCGGCGCTGTCGCGGCTCACGCCCAGGAGCGCGAAACCGGCGGCCATGAGTCGCTCGTAGCCATCGGCGAGCGAGCAAGCCTCGGCGGTGCACCCCGGGGTGTTGTCCTTGGGGTAGAAATAGATGATGAGTCGCTTGCCGGCGTATTCGTCGGCGGTGTGTTCGCGTCCTTGCGCGTCTCGTCCCAGGCTGTGGGGAATTTTATCGCCAATGTTCATATCGTTATTTTTATTTTTTGAGGTTGAATCGCGAGGGCAAAGATACGGCGCGGGGTGTGTCATATTCTTGCCGCTCGTTGTGCAATTATGTTAATTTTTGCGGGTAGGCTCGTAATTTTTGATGGTGTTGCGCAGTTCGTCGACGATTTGGGCGCGCAGCTCGGGCGGCGCGATGACCTCGACGTTGGCGCCGTGGGAGAGCAGTCGCTCGCGCAGGTCGTAGGTGTTGTACATGCGGTAAGTGAAGATGGAGTAAGCGTCGTGCACCTCTTCTTGCTGCGAGGGGTGGAGCGGCAGGGCGCGGAAGTACTTGGCCTGGGTGGCACTGGCGCGGATGACGATGCGCTTAGGCTCGGCGTGGCTGGTGACAATGCCGTAGCAGTCTTTGAAGAACGACTGGGCGTCGAATCCCTTGGGGAGGCTGAAGGTGGTGGAGGTGAGCAAGAGGTCGCTCATGCGGTCGAGGGCGTAGGTCTTGACGCGGGCGTCGCGCACGTTGTATCCCACGACGTACCACAGTTGCCTGAAGATTTTGACGAAATAAGGCTCGATGACGACGTTGCGGGTGACCGTGAGGCGCGTATAGGGCTTGTAGCTGAAGCTGATGCGCTTGTTCTGGCGCATGGCGTCGATCACGAGGGGCAGGTGTTTTCTGGCGCTGGGCACGTTCTCGAGGACGATGCGCGTGCTCACGTCGCCGGCGTCGCTAAGCATGCCGCTGAGCGACATGGAGTCGAGGAGCCATTGCTGGCGGCGCAGGTCGAGCTCGGTGTTCTCGCGGTCGATGAAATACTCGTAGGTGCGGGGGTCACACTCGATGGCGATGCCGAAGGTCTCGGCGATGGCGCGGCGGTGGTTGTAGAAGGTGCGTCGCGGCAAGGGGTTCTTGTCGCCCACGGTGGAGTTGACCCACAGTTCGTTGAGGCGAGTGAGCGAGAGCGAGCCATAGCGCTCGATGGTGTCGATGAGCCAAATGTAGCGGTAGATGAGGTTTCGTGCCATAGCGATGCGGGGCGGCGGGGTTATTCTTGCTGCGGGGATTCGGGTTGCGGTTCGTCGTCGTGCTCGTCGCGGCTTTTTTCCATCACTATCTGGTAGTTGTTGACGATGGCACCCACGACGAGGTTGAGCAGCAGGAAGGCCGATAGGATGAACCACAGCACATGGTAAGTGGTGATGACTGTGGGTGAGACCTTGATGAGGCCCATGTCGGAGGCCGTGACGAGGTTGTAGCGCACGTCGGTCCAGTCCTCGCCGGTGAGCTCGCGGAAGAGGGTGAAGAAGGCTTCGCCCAGGGTGCCGAAGGGGTCGGGGCTGTTAGAGGGCGCGTTGGGTGCTATCTGCTGATACAGTTCGAGCTTGGCCTTGCCGGCGTCGTCGAGCGTCTCGGGGTCGGGCAGGCGGAAGATGCCCACACCGATGATGGCGAAGAGATAGACGAAGATGAAGAAGAAGATGACGTTGTAGAACAGGGCGCTCATCGACTTGACGAGGACGGTGATGATAAGGCGGATTTCTTTAGCGCTCCGCAACAGTCGCAGCACGCGGAAGACGCGCAGCACACGCAGGGCGAGCAGGGACGAGCCTCCGCCGAAGATGTCCTCGGGAATGAAGCTGATGATGACGAGCAAGGAGTCGAAGATGTTCCATCCGCTCTTGAGGAAGTTGAGCAGGCCGTCGGCGGCGATAAAGCGCACGATTATCTCAAAGGTGAAGATGGCCAGGATGATGTGCTGGCACACGGTGATGGCCGGGATGGTGGTGTAGGTCTCGATGCCGATGAAGAGGCAGTTGAGGATGATGATGAAGGTGATGAAGTGCTGGAACCAGGCGTTGGCAACGAGCGCTTTGCACCATTGTTTGACGGGATTCATATCGACTTGAAAGATTGAGTTATTTGAAATGCAAATTTCGGGAAAAATCTTTGAATGTGCAATAGCGGAGCGACACGTTTTTGGGGTCTACCGGGGTTTTGGTTGGCATTGAACGGGGGCGAGGGGTCGCCTCCGGCGACAGTGACGACCATGGGCGGAAGCCCGCGGCTCTAAGCTCGACGGTCATGGCTCGATGCTCGTTGCTCGAAGCCGATTCGCCGTTTGTGACCCCCTTCGGGGCTCCTCATGAGTGTGGGCTACTATCCCCACGCCACGCAGGCCTTCGGCCTACGCGCCGTGGGGTTTAGTCCAAGTCAAGGCCGCTGGCCTTGGCACGCCTTCGGCGTTACTCTCTGCGCACTCGAGGCTCAAAGCTCACTGCTCATGGCTCAAAGCTCATTGCTCGAAGTATAAGGAGAGAGCCGGTCCCGTGGGGGCCGGCTCTCTTTATTGAGGGACGCGCGAGGCGTTTATTTCAGGACCTTTGCGGTGCTCGTGCTGCCGTCGCTGTAGCGCGTCACCACGATGTTGACGCCCTCGACGGGACGGTCGCTGCGCTGTCCGGCCACGTTGTAGTACTCAACGCCCACTACCTCGCGGTTAGCGGTGTTGACGTCGTCGATAGCGGTGACGACATTGCCGTTGCCGCCACTCAGGTTAAGCGGCATGACAACCTTGTTAGTGTCGGCATTGCCTTCCTTACCGTTCACCTTGCGGGGAGCGCCGTTGCCGCCACCTTGCGGCACCCTGTTCATCACAGCGAGGAACTGGTAGGCTTCACCCACGGTGAGCTCGGGCTTTCCGCCGGGGTTGTAGGTCCACTCGGGCGTGAATGCGCCGGGCAGGTCGGCACCGTTGAGCACTTCGTTATACTTGGCGGGCACGACGAACTTCGAGCCGTCCCACACAGCGTAAGTGATCGTAGCCACCTCCTGCACCTTGGGATTCATGAAGAAGTAGGTGACGTTGTTGACGGTGCTGGTGACGCCTTCGTCGGTAAGGTTAGCGTCAAGGAAGTTCGACGGGCTAAAGACGTTGGGCGTATACTCGGCAGCGTCGCCAATCCAGGCATCCACCTCGTTCTTGCTCACGGTTGCGGGCACTTGAATGGTGTAATTCAAGTTGTCGCTATAGATACCTGTGAGCGATGCGGGCTTGATGAACTTGCCCTTATAGCCAGCAACGACGTCTTCGGTCATGTCGCTGTTAAGGAACTCGATGATGGCCCAGTTGCTCTGGTCCCATTCGCCTTCCTGCTTGAGCACGGTCACGCCGTTGGTGGTGCCGCTGGCGGCTGTTTCGCGCATGTAGTCGATTTGGCCTTCGGGTTTCTCGCGCTTTGCAATCGACAAGTCGCCCTGGTCCTTGACCCAGAGCTTGTTGCCAAAGGCATGCACAACGACGAGCTCATCGGCCACGGTGTACTGCTTATCGGTGGTGCCTTCCTTCTCGATGGTAGCGAGCGGAGTAGCCTCAACGTAGTACAGGAATACCGGCGCGTTGGTCTCGGTGGTGTAAGTGTTAAACAGGTGGTCACGGTTCCAGTAACGCATGTAGCGGGTAGTCTCATTGTTGTAGATGAAACTAATGTGGGCCTCGTTGGCCTTGTCGACGTCGGCGTTGGTGCCATCGATGGTGATGGAAGCCTCGGCGTTGCCGTCGGCAGTAGCCTGGGTGAGCAGGGTATTACCGTTGCCCACACTCAGATAGCCGTTCTTGCTACTGTTGTTGGTCTGGATGTACCAGTTATTACCAGTCTTCTTGAGAGTGAACTGTGCCAAGTCATCATTGCCATAGACGATGGTCTTGTCGGCATTCTTGAACATCACACCAGCAGCGTCACGGTTGTTGGTCTTCTGGTTGGTGCTCATTGCCATGTTGTTGGCTTTGTTGACGATAACATAGACGCTGTTCTCGTTGAGCTGGCTGGCCTCGGTCACGAGAGTGTACTCAATACCATTCGACTTCACGAAGGTGTAAGTGCGGCTCTCGGCCTCAACGCTGTAGTAGCCATCTTGCATTGCGATAGCACGAACCGTGGTAGTCTCCTCAAAAGTGAGTTGCTGCCCCAGGGTGTACTCAATGCGAGTCTCACTGGTCTTGGGGTCGCTGCCATCGGTAGTGTAGTAGATGGTAGCGTCCTCGGTAGTGCAGGTGATGTCGGTAGTCACGCTCTCGCCCACGGTCTTAACCACACTCACCTCGGTAATCACAGGAGCCTCCACAGTACCGATTGTGACGGTGATGCTGTTAATCACGCTCTCGAGCTGGTCGCCATACTTGCTGGGCAGCGTCGAGTAAGCCTCGATTGTGGTTGTGGCATCCACCTCAAAAGCGCCAGTGTAAAGCTCATAGGCCTCCATCTCGCTGGTCTTGTACCAGATTTGAGCGCCCTCGGTCTCACAAGTGAGGCTGATGGTCTGAGTCTCGTGGTAAGTACCAGTCTCGATGTTGAACAGTGGCTTATAAATCCACTCGAAGTCAATCGGGAAGATTTCGTAAGGAGCATTACTGTAAGCCGCGTTATGGGCATTCGGTCCATAGAAGTAAACGATGGCGTAGACGTCGAACGTACCGCCCTTGTTCTGGATGTTGTCGAAGAACGTTTGGTCATAAGTGGGACGTCCGTTGTGACCTGAGAACAGGTACAAACCATCGTAGTAGTTCAGGGCCACACCACTCTGGTCGGTGATTTGTCCCAGATACTTCGAGCTTGTAAGCGACAAGTTGCTGATGGTGTTCTTGCGCATGTGCACATAGTGGCCGAACAGGTTCTTGTCGGGGTCGATATAGCTGGCGTAGTCACTGCCGGTGTAAGCGCCTTCGTAGGTCCAACCGTCCTTGATTGCCTGGTTGGTAGTCTCCTCGGGCAGGATAGCGGTGTTGCCCAAAGCTGTCTCAGGCCAAGTGTTGAGCGTGCCGGTGCTTCCTCCAAGCTCGTTGATGAAGCTATTATCCCATTGAGCCATGGTACCCTTGATAGTACCGCCGGCGAGCCAGTCGCCCATCTCGAATTTGGTCCAGTCATTGTATTTAGTGACACCGCTGCCACCGAAGTAGATAAGACCATAGCCGCTGTTGTCGCGAACGAACGCGAACTCGGGCTTTTCACCATTGTGGCGCCACGTGCTCATGTAGACGATTTGCACGGGGTTATCGAGCGTTTTGTTAGTACCATCTGAGCTATTTGCCATCTCGTTGACGTTGAGCCAACCGGAGCCCTTGGCTTGGACGGTGAACGTGCCGGGAGTTACAGTGCTTACCAGGCTGCCAATCACAGCGATGGCCTTGAAGTTGTAGGTCTTGCCGGTCTCCAGAGGCACGGGAGTGCTGTAGAGAGTGGATGCTGTGGTTGGGTCGTCGGGATAGTTGTCCTCGCCCTCGGCTACGGTGTAGTAGATCTTGGCGTTAGGCGTAACGCTGAACATCTCCACGTCGATGTCGTCATCGGCACCCTTGTAGATGGTGCCGGGGAACGGCGAGTAAACCACAGGCTGGATGCCAATCTTATAGACGGCCTCAGCAGTGGCTGTGCCACCCTCGCCCGTGCGGCTATCAACGGCATAAACCTTGATAGTCATGTCGTGGTCCACCGTGATAGCTCCGGCGTAAGGCGTGCTGTTTGCCGAAGGCGTTGAGCCATCGGTTGTGTAATAAATCGTGTAGTCACCAATCTCGTTCTTCACGCCGAGGGTCACGCTCTGCGCGTTCACGTAGGTACCGGCGGCAGGGCTGACGGTGATGGCCAGGTTAGCGGCCGTCAAGACGTAGGTCTCGGTTGTCACGTCGCTGACGCGGTACTCGGTCTGGCCGTTGAAGTAGTTACTCAGCGTCACAGCCTTGATGGTGGTAGTACCATTGGCGGCGAGGATGTCGAGATAAGGACTGTTGGTGGGGTCGTAGGCCACCCATCCCTCGCTGGTCACCTCACCGGTAGTAGCATCGAACGCAAACTCGGTGTTGCCGGTGGTGTAATAAATCACCGTGTTCCACGAGAGGTTGTTTTGCTGCGTCTTGGTGTTGGTGCTCAGGCGCGTCTGCTGGTTGCCGTCGTAGTTGCCACCTGCGAGCGAGAATGTGGGAGCATCCACGCTGAAGGTGTACTCACCGCCTGCAGGATCGCTGGCGATGCCATTGATAACGGTAACCACGCTCAATGTTGCATTGTCGTCAAGCACAATGTAGTAACCATTGCTGTTGCTAGTGGTTACTGCAGGGCTTGAAGCGTCGGCTTCACCTGACGTCGTGTAGCAGAAGCTTACGCTCTCCTCACCATAGGCGCGGCGGTCGTTGAGTGCGCTCTTGGGATAGACAAACACGGGGTTCACGTAGGCACCAGCCTCGTTTGTTCCAAAGGTGGGAGCAGTGGGCTTGATGCAGGTGAAGGTGGCGGTTACTGCATCGCTGGGCTCCATGCCGGTCTTGGTGGCGCGGGCCATCACGACAACGGTGTTGCCTGCGGCGTTGGTCGTGATTTCAACTGCTTCGCTGTAGCTCAGCCAGGTGTTGCCGCCGTCGAGGCTGTACTCGATAGTGGCGCCATCGGTAGCGCAAGCCATGCTCACATTGTCCTTGCCAATGAAGTTGTACAGGCCGAGGTATTCGCCGGCAGCGCCGGTGATGCTCGGGCGCTTCACCTTGTTCTTGTTGGCCAGCTTGAAGATGTAAGCAGCTCCTTGTTGCTGGCTGTAAAAACGGAACATTGGTGAATTGCTGTTAAAGGTCAACGAAACAGAGCCAATGGTCATATAAGCACGGGATGAATTCTCATCAAGAGAGATTTCAGCATAATAAGGAGTAGAACCTATAGAAAGGCTACCACTGCTGTTGCTGTAGAGATAACCTGCAGCATTGTGTATCGCCCACTTGCCTTCATTTTCGCCCGAGCCAGGAACAAAGTTCACAATAGACATGTTGGCTGTTGAAGTGATGACACCAGTCTCATTGTCATAAATGTTTTCGGTAAGCTCAATAGCATTAAGGCGAGTATTAGCATAAGTGTTACCCATAACATGGGTTATAGATGTCAAATCGCTTGCTGGACCACCCACAATCAGGTAAGTATCCTCTTCATTGATGTCGGCCAGGTCGGTGAGCAACTCATAGTCCTCGCTGGCGAAGTAGGTCACGGTGATGGCCACGTCGCTGGCGGGCATGTTGAAGCTGTAGGTGCCGTCGCCATTGTCAGTGATATTGAGGCTGCTGTTGCCGTTATTGAACGTACCGCTCACGCTGCTCACCACGTAGCCGGCGTGCGGGGTCACGGTGAATGTCACGGATGTTCCGCTGGTGGCCGTCTCGGGCAAGCCGGTCACCTCACCGTTTGCGCTTACCACGGTGAACGTGTGAGGAATCTTCTCGAAAGTAGCGGTGACGGTGGTCGCCGAACCGGGCATGGTGATTTGATAGTTGCCATCGACGATGGGCACATTCACTGAACTTTGGGCACTACCCCAGCTGTAAACCACCGAGCTGATTTGGTAGTCGGCGTTGGGAGTTACGGTAACAATGACGGTCGAGCCTTCCACAGCGCTGGCAACACCTGTGACGGTACCACCGGCAGTGGGCTCGGCCACGTAGGTGATGGCGTAGGCCTGTACAAACGTCGGGGTGACGGTGACGTTGGCGGCGGGCATGGTGAACGAGTAGGTGCCGTCGCCGTTGTCGGTGACCGTGGCGGTCGGGTTGACGGTGATGCCGGTGCAGGCGTAGCCGCTGGCGGGCGTCGCGGTGACGGTGACGGTTTCGCCCTCGTTGGCGCCCGCGGCGCCGGTAGCGCTACCACCGGTCACCTCAGCGTAAGTGATCGTGTAGTCCTTCTCCTCCTCAACCGCCTGCTCATAGAGTTGAACAGCAGCAGCGGTAGAATTGCTTGCATAAGCGCGGAACCTATTATTGCTTGCTCCGGAATTATATCGTAAATAATAATTGGTCGCATTAGCCTTCATTGTGGCGTCATAGCTTCCGTCGATTGACACATCCCAAGTCTTAGCTTCGTCGGAAGCCACATTCACCGTATTGCCACTGGGATTCTGCAGATATTTAGAACCACTCATGAATGTGTAGGCGCCGGCCTGTCCACCCAGAGTAAACTCAATTACCGTGCTACCATCAGCCAAGGTCGTTTGGTGGTCATTGATAGTAATTGTTTCTTCATATCCACCAGTCTTGAAACCTACCGCGGCGGCTTCATTTACGATAATATACTTCTTTCCTACCGTAAGAGTATTTGTGCGACGATACGTCTTGCTCAAGTTGGCTTTCACCACGGTGTAAGTGGCGTTGCCGGGGACGCTGTAATTGCCGATGGTGGCGGTGGCGGTGACCTGCTGGTTGGCGCCCACGGTGTTCAGCGTCGACGGGTTGCAAGTCACAGTCACGTCGCCCGCGGCGCCGCTGTCGGTGTTCTTGATAGCGTTGATGTCGCTTTCAAGGGCGCACGAAGCGGTGACCTGGGTACCCTGCTCCACTTCGCTTCCGCTTGCGGGCGAGAAGGCGATGGTGTAGGTCTTAGGCGTGACGTTGAGCGTGGTGAGAGCACCATTCACAGTGAAGGTATAGACGCCCGAGAGAATCTCGAAGTTGCGGCTACCGCCCAGGCTGTGGGTCTGGCTCATGTTGTTGTCGTTGATGCCATAGTTACTCTCATTGCCGTTGGCGGCCTTGAGGTCGCTGTTGCCGGCCCTGAAGTAGAAGTAGTTGCCATCGCCTTCGCCGGTGAAGTACACGTCGAGGGTGTACTCGTCGTTGGAGCTGTTATAGGTGAACTCGGGGCCTCCGCTTGTGCGCCAATTGGTGTTGCCGTTGAAACGGCCTGCCATACTCAGCGTGGGGCGGTAAGGCGTGAAGTTACCGGTGATGGTGATATCCTGTGCCGGCATCGGGAACGAGTAGGTCTTGCCGTCGTCCTCGGTGTTGGTAAGCGTGATATCATTGGCGTTAACGCCGGTGATGCTGATACCATCCACCATCCATCCGTTGCTGGTGTGCAGCTTAACCGAAACCGTGGCGCCATAGGTTGCGGTAGCCACGTTTTCGATTAAGGTGAAGCCACTCTGCATCCACACAGCGCAGGAATTGCCATCGGTAGCGGCATTGCTCGGGTTAACAGCCGTAGAAATCGTGTAGTTGTGCTGGGTGAAGTTGGCCGATACGTTGACGTTGCCAGTAGCGGTGACGGTAGCGGGATTGGTGGTGCCCAGCGAGGTCATGCTTTCGCTCACGCCGGTGATGTTCCACGCGCTCAGGTCGTAGCCGGTGGCGGGCGTAGCGGTCACGGTGATTTCATCGCCGCTGTCGACGACCTTCGTGCCCTTAGGATCGGCATCAACGGAGCCGCCGGTAAGCCCGGTTGCCACGGTTACGTCGTAAGCCTTGTCAACAGCGGCCTCCACTTTCTTATAGATGAAAATATCTTGTTGACCGCTTGCATAGCAAGAGAAAATATCACTGTTTGAATTATACTTCAACAAATTGCGGGTGTTTGTACCCTGGAACTTAACAGTTGCCGCGCCACTGCTAATAGAGATTGTAGCATTTGCATTGGCATCTGGATCAGTTTCAGTCCTCAAGTAGTTTTTACTTGAAGAGGCCGCATAAAGGTAGCCACTCCCAACATTAAAGAGCCAGTTGTCACCATCTTTCTCCAGTGTGATAATTTGCACTGAACTTCCAGGAGTAATGATGGAGTTACTAATACTTACATCTGCCGCACCACGATTATTATCGTTTTGCGTAGTGCTCATTGCTTTTCCCGAACCATCAGTGCCGGTGTTGACGATGATGATTTTGTCACCCGCCGCAAGTTGTGAAGCATCTGTAACTAATTGATATTGATCAGTTGATGGGGGCGTTACTTGTGTCTCCTTGAAGGCTGCAGTGATGGTTGTGTTTGCATTAATATTGAAAGTGTAAGGACTCGTCACATCGGTGCCGTTAGCTTTCATCCAATCAAGTTCGTAGCCGGTTTCGGGAGTCGCGGTAACAGTTACCGATGTACCGGCAACAATAGCGCTATTGTCAGATTGATCACTCGTGACAGTACCGCCGGTAAGCCCGGTGGGCAAAGTCAGCGAGTAAGTCGTAGGCTCGGGGGTGGAGCCACCGTCATCGTAAGTGATAACTATTGACGAAAAATAGCTTGCTCCAGAGACTTTTAACTGAAAGTAAGTATCTCCACTTACTGCGTTATAAGTACCTCCTGTTGTTCCTGTTTGGCTATTTGCAGTCGGATTTTGTGAAGTTCCTGTGGTTATGGTATAAGTTTTATTACCAGAAGACACATTCACTTCTATCGATTTCAAGCCAGGAATGGCTGTTGTATTATACAAAATTCCGCTACCTTTCGACGAGTTCATTTGGATTGAATTTCCAGTGCCTTTATAACCCTGGTTAACGGTAAAACCGAATCCATCAACAGTTGCAGTTTTTAGTGCATAGGAAGTTGTTAGTCCAAAAGAACTGTAGTCAAGGGTAATGGTTTTCTCTGCTGCCCAGCCGACGTCGAATCCTACGGCGTAGGCGAGCAGCGTTGTGAATAAAATTGTTAGAAGTTTTTTCATAAGCTTTTTGTTTTTTAAAAAGGGTGAATAAATTTATTTTGATATTAATTGATTTGTTCGTAGTGCCACTGTAAGGTGGGCTGCGGTATGCCGTTTTGGGCGAGAGCACGTAGTTTTTTTGAGTTTTTTGGAATCATGTTTCGATTGGTGAAAAGCCAAAAGAAAGGGGCAATGGGATGCTGTAGTGCCTTGATGCATGGTGCCTTATTGTTCAACCATTGTTTGAGCCACTTGAGTTTGCAGATGACAGTATCGACCTCGCTTTCGGTAGCCGGGTGAATCTCGACGAAGAAGACTTTTCCGTTGACTCCGATGGCGTAGTCCCATCGGTAGTCGTTAGGATAGAGTTCTTTAGTGGCGGCATCGATGTCGATTGAGCCGTCGATGTTATTTCCTTTTTTGATGACAAACTTTTGTCGTTCAACATTTTTAATAGCGCGAAGCCCGGGTTTCCAGGCGTGCGCAACGTGGGGAGTGTGGCAGGCGGCAGCCTGCATCGGGGAACAGATGTTATCGATATGTTTATTGTTGCGTGGCATACTTTGCAACAATTTGTCCGAGCCGTGAAGCGAAGGATGTGATACCGCCCCAGTCGGCGATAATGTCGTCGTCTTGGGCGTCGAGCGAGCTGATGTCGCGTGCGGTGACGCGGTTGTCGAGTTTGCGCCTCGAGAAATAATAGGTGTTGATGTTTCGCTGTTCAAGCCCTTTGAGCATTTGCCCAATGGCTGAATCGGGCGTGACGTTGAATATTTCGCAGATGGCCTGATGGGCCTTGTCGCGCCGGTGCCGCAGGAAATTGAAAGCCCACGCGAACTCGAGGAAGATGGGCGAGTGGGTAGAGATGACGACGCGGTAATCGTAGGTTTGTAAGAGTTCGCACACAAGCAGGATGGTGTGAACGATGGCCTGCGGATGCAGTCCCATCTCGGGCTCTTCGATGACGACGGTGCTATAAGGTTCTTGCTTGACAAGCCGCGACTTGGTAGTGAGGTTGTAGAAAGCGAGCAGCAGTGGCATGAACTCTTTTTGTCCGGCGCTCCAAGTGATGAAGGGCAAGCGCGCGCCATCGATGGTGAGTATCATGCGTTTTTGCCCCATCTGTTCTTCCATGGCGACGCGAGCGTCGTGGAAAATACTCTCGTTGAGCGGCTTGCAGCTATCACCCTTGAGGCGGTAGCGCGGCGGGAAAAGTACATTGTTCTGTCCTGTTTCGTGCTGGATAAAGACTCGCAGCGTCTCGCTGAAGCGTCGTAGCACAAAGGGGGTGGCGTAGCTGAACTCGGAGAACTGTCGCAGCCGCCCATCGTCAATTGAGAGTATGCGCTGGGCAGGGATGTAGTAGAGGGTTTCGCCCTGAGGCTGTTGCGTGGCCTGCGAGAGCGACTTGCGAGTGATTTTGTTCCCGTTGAGCGTGACAGAGGCTCCTTTCCGCCAAATGGCAGAGAGGCCTTCGCCGTAGAAACCATTGAGGATGTTGTGAGAATGTCGTCCTATGACATATCCGTAGCGGTTGAGCGCGTCGATGATGTAGCCGCGGTCGGCGGCGAGTTTAAGGGTTTCGAGAAAAATACTCTTGCCGCTTGCCTGTGGCCCCACGAGAATGGTGAGGTCGCCAAAGCACACCGAAGCGTTGGCAATAGGGCCTACATTTGATATGGACAGCTGCTCAATCATCGTGTATGAAGCATATTGGTTAGAGGCGTGCGATAGTCTGTTGTATAAAAATTGGGCAAATTTAAATATTTTGGTTGATATGGGCAAGTTTTTTTACGGATTTTTCTTTTAAGGAATGCGCATGGAGCGCACGTGAGGGCTTTTTGGGGTCTACGGGAAAAAAGAATCTACGGAGTTTAAGGAGTTTGAGGAGTTTTTTGCCTCCGGGAAGAAGAACAACAAATTGAACGAATTGAACGAATTATTTAGGCTCGAGGATCGATGGGGTTACGGAGGTTAAAAAGTCTACAGAGTTTGAGGAGTTTTTGTTTGGGTGGCTCATGGCTCGTGGGTCGAGGCTCCTGACTTGGGGCCGGTTCGCTGTTTGTGACCCCCTTCGGGGCTCTTCGTGAGAGTGCGGCACTATGCCCCACGCCACGCAGGCCTTCGGCCTACGCGCCGTGGGGTTTCGTTCAAATCAAGGCCGCTGGCCTTGGCACGCCTTCGGCGTTACTCGCTACGCACTCGAGACTCACGGCTCACTGCTCATGGCTCGAAGCCGATTCGCTGTTTGTGACCCCCTTCGGGGCTCTTCGTGAGAGTGCGGCACTATGCCCCACGCCACGCAGGCCTTCGGCCTACGCGCCGTGGGGTTTCGTTCAAGTCAAGGCCGCTGGCCTTGGCACGCCTTCGGCGTTACTCGCTACGCACTCGCTGCTCTTCGCTCTAAGCTCATGGCTCGCGGGTCGCGGCTCGAGGCTCTTCGCTCGGGGCTCGTGGGGCGAGGCTCGAGGCTCTAAGCTCGCGGGGTCATAGGGTGCGGAGGAGGCGGGTGGTGAGGGGCTTGCCGAGGAGGGAGAGGAGGAGGGCGGCTTTGTTCTTGAGGCGGACGTGGGGGTCGCGGAGGCAGGCGGCGCGAGCGGCGGTGATGATGTCCCAGCAGTGGCGGATGCGGTCGTTTTCGGTGGGCGGCATGAGCTGGATGAGGTTGAAGGCGGCACTGACGCGTCGGCTTCGCAAGGCGGGCAAAAGTGGCGGATTTTCCGAAGAAATTCGGTCATAGAGGTCGTCGAGGATTTCGACGATGTCGTATCGCGCGGGTGTGTAGACGTTGGTGATGGAGCCGGCGCGTCGCTGGCGGTAATAGTAGAGTGGCACGGGGACGTGGGCGACACTGCCGGCGCGCATGACGAGGTCGTAGACGATGGCGATGTCTTCGTAAAGGCGCCCCTTGGGGAAGCGGATGTGGGCGAAGAGGCCGGTGTCGAAGAGTCGCGCGCAGGCGCTGTTGGTGAGGCGTCGCTGGTAAAAGATGTCGTTGAGGGCGGCTTGGGCTTCGAGGCAGAGCCTCGAACTACGCAAACCATTTGAGCCTTGAGCGGCGGCGACAGTGTCGCCGCCCACAGTACCGGTCTTGCGGCTCGCGGGAACCTCGGCGGTGAATTTTTGCCAGTCGGCGATGACGATGGGGGCGCCGGTGGCGGTGGCGACGTCGAGGAGTGTCTCGACGAAGCGGGGGTGGAGGAGGTCGTCGCCGTCGAGGAAGGTGACGAAGGGTGTAGTGGAGAGGGAGGTGGAGAGAGAGGTGGAGAGGGTGTCGAGGGCGGCGTTGCGCGCGTCGCTGAGTCCGCCGTTGGGTTTGTGGATGACGCGGATGCGGGAGTCGCGACGGGCGTAGTCGTCGGCGACAGCGCCGGAGGCGTCGGTGCTGCCGTCGTCGACGACGATGATGTCGAGGTTTCGATAGGTCTGCGCGAGCACCGAGTCGAGGCAGTCGCCGAGGTACGGCTCGATGTTGTAAGCCGGCACGACGACGGCGACTTTGAGCTTTGAGCTTTGGGCTTTGAGCTTTAGGCTCATTGGAGTTTCCATTCGAAGCCGTCTTTGGTATCCTTGACGCTGAAGCCGGCCTCGTTGAGGCGGTCGCGGATGAGGTCGCCGGTGGCCCAGTCTTTGTTTCGCTTGGCGTTGAGACGGAGCTCGAGGAGGAGGTCGACGGCCTTGCGGTAGGGGGTGAGGTCGATGTTGTCGCCACCCGCGGCGTCGTCGCGAATGCCGAGGATGTCGAAGAGGTAGTCGCCGAAGAGGCTCTTGAGCTCGTTGATGTTGTCGTCGCTGAGCGCGAGGTTGCCGTCGTGGGCCTGGTTGATGAGTCGACAAGCGTCGAAGAGGGTGGCGATGACCTGGGCGGTGTTGAGGTCGTCGTTCATGGCGTCGGCGCAGCGGCCGCGCAAGGCGGCTATAGTGGCGGCGACAGAGTCGCCGCACGGGGAACCGTCGGGGGAAGCGGCGGCGCACGGGGAACCGGCGGGGGAAGCGGCGGCGCACGGGGAACCGGCGGGGGAAGCGGCGGCGCACGGGGAACCGGCAGGGGAAGCGGCGGCGCACGGGGGACCGGCGGGGGAAGCGGCCTGGAGAGCCTGGAGTCGGTGCCATGCGTCGATGATACGCTCGTAGGCCTTTTGCGCGGCGAGCAGCGCGTCGTTGCTGAAGTCGACGGTTCCGCGGTAGTGTGCCTGGAGGATGAAGAAGCGCACTGTCATGGGCGAGTAAGGCTGGTTGAGCGTGGGGTGCTCGCCGGTGAAGAACTGCTCGAGCGTGATGAAATTGCCGAGCGACTTGCCCATTTTCTGCCCGTTGATGGTGATCATGTTGTTGTGCATCCAGTAGCGCACCATGGGCTTGCCCTGGGCGGCAACGGCCTGCGCGATTTCGCACTCGTGGTGGGGGAAGACGAGGTCCATGCCGCCGCCGTGGATGTCGAATTCCTCGCCGAGGTATTTGCGTCCCATGGCGGTGCACTCGCAGTGCCAGCCGGGGAAACCGTCGCTCCAAGGCGAGGGCCATCGCATGATGTGCTCGGGTTGCGCGGCCTTCCACAGTGAGAAGTCGGCCTGGTTACGCTTCTCCCCCACTCCGTCGAGCTGTCGGCTGGCGTCGCGGGTCTCGTCGAGGTTGCGCCCCGAGAGAATGCCGTAACGGTGGTCGCGGTTGTAGGCCTCGGTGTCGAAGTAGACGCTACCGTGAGAGACGTAGGCATATCCGTTGTCGATGATTTGCTCGACGAGTTTCTCCTGCTCGATAATGTGGCCCGTGGCGTGCGGCTCGATGCTGGGCGGCAGCACGTTGAGCGCGCGCATGGCATCGTGGTAGCGGTTGGTGAAAAACTGGGCCACCTCCATGGGCTCGAGCTGCTCGAGCCGTGCTTTCTTGGCGATTTTATCCTCACCCTCGTCGGCGTCGTGCTCGAGGTGTCCCACGTCGGTGATATTGCGCACGTAGCGCACCTTGTAGCCGAGGAAACGCAGGTAGCGGAAGAGGACATCGAAAGTGATGGCCGGTCGCGCGTGTCCCAAGTGCGGGTCGCCATAGACCGTGGGACCGCACACATACATGCCCACGCGCCCCTCGTTGATGGGCTTGAAGAGCTGTTTTTGGCGCGTGAGCGTATTGTAAATGAAGAGGTTATTTTCCATATCAGGTGGCGTTAAGCTTGTCCGCGGGCTTGGGTGAAGTCGAGGATTTCGTCGCCCTGACGCGGACGACGGGGCTTGATCTCGCCGAAGTTCATCTCATACTTGTCGATATTTTCCTTGAGCGCGTAAAGAAGCTGCTTGGCGTTCTCGGGGGTCATGACGACGCGGCTCTGCACGCGCGCCTTGGGCGTACCGGGAGCCATGAAGACGAAATCGAGCACATATTCGTTGGGAGTGTGTGCGATGACGGCGAGGTTAGCGTAGTGTCCCTGCATCTCCTCTTGTGGGACTTCGATTTGGATTTGGTTCTTTTTTTCGTTAGCCATAATTCGGTTGATTATTTTATAGATTTTATAGATGATTTTCGGCGATTTTTCGGAAGATTTCTGGAAATTTGCGTCAAGCGGATTTTCCGACGATTTTGCCATCCTTGAGGTGGATAACGCGGTCGGTACCGCGGGCGAGTTCCTCGTCGTGGGTGACGATAACGAAGGTGGAGCCGAACTCGTCGCGAATCTTGAAAAAGAGCGAGTGGAGGTCGCGCTTGTTGGCGGTGTCGAGGCTGCCGCTGGGCTCGTCGGCGAGGACGACGCTGGGCTTATTGACGAGGGCGCGGGCGACAGCCACACGCTGGCACTCTCCACCACTGAGCTGTGCCGGCTTGTGTTCGAGCCGGTCGGCGAGTCCCATGAACTCGAGCAACTCGGTAGCGCGGCGGTAAGCGTCGGCGCGCTTGTCGCCGCCGATGAGCGCGGGCATGGCGACATTCTCAAGCATGGTGAACTCGGGGAGCAGCTGGTGGAACTGGAAGACGAAGCCGATGTGGCGGTTGCGGAACCGGGCGAGTTCGCGCTCGCGCATGGCGAGCACATCGACGCCGTCGTAGGTGACCTGACCCTGTTGCGGCCTGTCGAGGGTGCCGAGAATCTGGAGCAGCGTGGTTTTGCCGGCGCCACTGGCACCGACGATGGCGACGATCTCGGCGTTGTTGATGGCGACCGAAACCCCGTCGAGCACTTTGAGGTCGCCGTAACACTTGATGATATTGTTAGCCTGAATCATATTGAGCGTTGAGCGTTGAGCCGCGAGCTTTTGAGTTATTAAAAGAAATTACAAAGTTAATATTTTTCTTGGATAAGTGTTTTAATTTGTTGCAAATAATTTTTATCTTTGCCCACGGATATGTGCAAACGGCCTTATCCACAAGCAAGAAAACGACGATGGAACTAACGTGCAAGCAATGCGGTAAAACGATAAAGATGAGCCTCGAGGAGCTGTCGGTGGCCGGCGGCGTGGTGGTGTGTCCCCAATGCCTTCACGAGTTTCGCGCCGAGGGCGTGGAACTGTTGCCGGCGCGCGCCGCGGTGGAAGCCGAAGAGGCCGTAGAGGCGCTTTACTGCCACGACTGCGGCCATCGGTTGCCGCAACCGGGCCTGAAATATTGCCCCTATTGCGGCGTGTCGCTCGCCAAGGTACTGACGGGCGCCGCAACGGCCGAAGAAGACGCCGCTGCCGCGGCACAAGCGGTGCCGCCCCCTAAGGGCGCAAGCGAGGAAAGCGCGAGCCGCCTCAGGCTGAGGATGCCGCTCATTCACGGCCTGCCGCAGGACTACGGGACCGTGATGGGCAGTCCCGCGACGCGTCGTTTCCTGATAACGTTGATTGTGTTGTTGTCGCTGTCGTTCGTGACACTGATGGTGGCGATATTTTTACAACAGTGAGGACTTAAAGGACACATGTTTAAGATATTATTCAAGCAAATAGGGCGCTTCAAGGCGGCGACGGCGCTCACGCCGGTGTTCACAGCGCTCGAGGTGCTGATGGGGGTGCTCATCCCCTATGTAACGGCATGGATTATCGACCGCGGCGTGCTGGGCCACGACCTGGGCGCGGTGTATCGCTACGGGGGGCTGCTGCTGGCGCTGGCGGCGGTGAGCACGCTGATGGGCGTGCTTGCGGGTCGCTTCTCGGCGTTGGCGTCGACGGGTTTCGGATCGAACCTTCGCGAGGCGATGTTCCGCAACATCCAGACGTTTTCGTTCACCAACATCGACAAATTCAGCACATCGGGGCTTGTGACACGCATGACAACCGACGTGAGCAACCTGCAGAACGCGTTCCAGATGCTGTTGCGGGTGAGCGTGCGCGCGCCGTTGAACCTGGTGACGAGCGTGCTGATGTGCCTGTTTATCAGCAAGGAAGTGAGCCTGGTATTTGTTGTGGCGCTGGCGATACTGGGCGTGTCGCTGTTTTTCATCATCCGCAAGACGGTGAGGCTGTTCAGCCAGGTGTTTGAGCGCTACGACGACGTGAACCGCGTGGTGCAGGAAAACGTGGCGGCCATCAGGGTGGTGAAGGCGTTTGTGCGCGAGGAGCACGAGAACCGCAAGTTCGGGCGCGCGGTGGAACAGCTCTACCGGCTGTTTGTGCGCACCGAGCGCCTGCAGGCGTTGAACCACCCGCTGATGATGCTGGTGGTGTACGGTTGCATCATCGCGATTTCGTGGATAGGCGCTCACCTGGTGGTGGGCGGCACGATGACGACGGGTCAGCTGACATCGCTCTTCGCCTATGTGATGACCATCATGATGTCGCTGATGATGCTGTCGATGATATTCGTGCAGCTGACGATGAGCGCGGCGAGCGCTCGCCGCATCGCCGAGGTACTCGACGAGCGCGCCGACATCGCCGACCCTGTCGAAGGTGCCGTGGCCGAGGTGGCCGACGGCAGCATCGACTTCAACGACGTAAGTTTCACCTATAATAAAGAAGGCAGCGAGATGGCCATCAGCCACATCGACCTTCACATCGCGAGCGGGAGCATGGTGGGCGTGATGGGGCCCACGGGTTGCGGCAAGAGTACGCTTGCGGCGCTCATCGCACGTCTGTACGACGCGAGCGAGGGCGTGGTGAGCGTGGGTGGCGCCGACGTGAGGCGTTACCGGCTCGAGACACTGCGCGACGCGGTGTCGATGGTGCTGCAAAAGAACGTGCTGTTCAGCGGCACGGTGCTCGACAACCTGCGCTGGGGTCGCGACGACGCGACGCGCGAGGAGTGCATGAAGGCGTGCGACATCGCGTGCGCCACCGAGTTTGTGGAGCAGTTGCCCGAAGGCCTCGACACGCACTTGGAGCAAGGAGCGACGAACCTAAGCGGGGGGCAGCGCCAACGGTTGTGTATCGCGCGCGCGTTGCTCAAGCGCCCGCAGGTGCTCATTCTTGACGACAGCACGAGCGCGTGTGACACGGCGACCGACGCCCACATCCGCCGCGCGCTGGCGCGCGAAGTGAGCGGTGTGACGAAAGTGATTGTGTCGCAACGCCTGAGCAGCATTGTCGACGCCGACATGATTGTGGTGATGGAAAGCGGCCGCATCGTGGCCACAGGCCGCCACGAGGAACTGCTGGAGCAGTGCGCGCTGTATCGCGAGACGTGGGAGATGCAAACGCAGGCCGACCCCGATTTTGATTAGTTTTATTCAGGTTGATGATTATCAACATGAAGATTAGAGGTTATGGGTTATAGGGGTATGATAATCAGCGATTTTCCGCTTTTTCCCATTAAACTTTTAGACATTAAACAGCGAGCCTGTTTACAGCTCGCAAAACTTGATTTTGAATTATGGCAGGACCGATGATGAATATGGGCCCCGGAGGACGCGGGGGCGGACGCGGTGGCGCGGGCCGGCACCAGCGCGCGAAGCTACCCGAGGGCGGCAAGCAGACGGCATGGCGGCTTATCAAGCTTGTGCTGAGCCGTTACAAGTGGTCGCTACTGGTAGTGGCGTTGTGCATCGTGGTGACGTCGGTGACGACGCTGGCGTCGACGTTGTTCACGCGCAGCCTGATTGACGACTACATCCTGCCCTTGCAGTCGTCGGGCAATCCGTCGTTCGGTCCGCTCGCCACGGCGCTGCTGAAACTTGGCGGGGTGCTGGCGGTGGGCATAGTGTGCGCTTACCTGAACAGCATGCTCATGATCAACGTGAGCCAGGGTATGCTCAAGCGGTTGCGCCTGGAGCTATTCGAGCACATGGATCAGTTGCCGCTGCGCTTCTTCGACAGCCGCGCTCACGGCGACGTGATGAGCGTTTACACCAACGATGTGGACACCTTGCGGCAGTCGATAAGCCAATCGCTGCCCAACGCGTTCTCATCGCTCATCACCATCGTGGCGACACTGAGCAGCATGGTGGTGCTGAGCTGGCAGCTGACGCTGCTCACGGTGGCGATGACCGGCGTGATGGTGGTGGTGACACGGTGGCTGGGTAATATCTCGGCGCGCCACTTCACGGCGCAACAGGCGTCGCTGGGCGCGATGAACGGCTATGTGGAAGAAATGCTGACGGGCCTCAAAGTGGTGAAGACCTTCAACCATGAGCGAAGGGCCATCGAGGAGTTCTCGTCGCTTAACGCGTCGCTGCGCGAGAGCGCGTGCAAAGCCAACCAGGTGGCCAACGTGGTGATGCCTGTGAACGGCAACCTGAGCAACCTGATATATGTGTTGTGTGCCGCGGTGGGCGCGATGATAGCGCTGGGCGGCGAGGGCACGCTCACGGTGGGAACCATCGTGTCGTTCCTGACGCTTATCAAGAACTTCACGCAACCTGTGTCGCAAATCAGCCAGCAGGTGAACAGCGTGATAATGAGTGTGGCCGGCGCGAGCCGTGTGTTTGACATCCTTGACCAGGAAGTGGAAGAGGACCGCGCGGCGTGTGTAACCCTGGTCAACGCCGACACCACGGAAGACGGCACGCTGGTGGAGAGTGAAAGTCGCACGGGCCGGTGGGCGTGGAAGCGCGACAACGGCGACGGCACGTTCACGCTCACGCCGCAACGCGGCGAGGTGGACTTTGCGGGCGTCGACTTTGGTTATGTAGCCGGAAAAATCGTGCTTCACGGCATCGAGCTCGACACCGAGGCGGGCCAAAAGGTGGCCATCGTGGGCGGCACGGGCGCCGGCAAAACGACGATTACAAATCTCATCAACCGGTTCTACGATATTCAGCAGGGTCAAATCCTGTATGACGGCATCGACATCACGCACATCTATCGCGGCGACTTGCGCCGGTCGCTGGGGATGGTGCTGCAAGAGACTTACCTGTTCAGCGGCACGGTGCTGGAGAACCTGCGTTACGGGCGTCAGGAAGCGACGCTTCACGAGTGCATAGCCGCGGCAAAGCTGGTTCACGCTCACGACTTCATCAGCCGCCTGCCGCACGGCTATTTCACGCGCATTGACGCGAGCGGCGGCAACTTGAGCCAGGGCGAGCGTCAACTCATCGCCATCGCGCGCGCGGCCGTCGCGGGAGCGCCCGCGATGATCCTCGACGAGGCGACGAGCAGCATCGACACGCGCACCGAGCGCCTTATCCAGCAGGGTATGGACTCGCTCATGGAGGGCCGGTCATCGTTTGTGATAGCTCACCGGCTGAGTACGGTGCGCAATGCCGACATCATCATCGTGCTGGAGCGCGGCCGCATCATCGAGCGGGGCTCGCACGACGAACTGATGGCGCTCGGCGGCAAGTACCACGAGCTGTACTCGGGGCTGGAGCGTTAAGCCCAAGCCGAGAATAGGTTGTTTTTGGGTTGAGCTTGAGGCTCAGCGCGGGGGGCGGCGCGACACGTCACACAGCACCCCTGCGGGGGTTATCGTCGCGTGAGTGTTTTGAAGGTGAAGGCGTAAGGGTGCCGTTCGTCGGGTTCGTGGCGCTCTTCGTCGAGCAGGTGCCATTCGCCTGGGTCGATGGTCGGGAAGAAGGTATCGGCTTGAGCGAAAGTGTGGTGGATGACGGTGAGGTGGAGGGTGGTAACGCGCGGGAAGGTGGCGCGGTAGATTTGCGCGCCGCCAATGACGAAGACCGGTTGCGGCATGTCGACGGCCTTGAGTGCGGCGGCGATAGTGGCGGCGACAGTCACGCCTTGCGGCGCATAATCCTTGTTACGCGACAGGACGATATTTTGCCGTCCCGGCAGGGGGCCGCGGGGGAAGCTCTCGAGCGTTTTTCGGCCCATGACGATGGCGTGGCCCGTGGTGAGAGCCTTGAAGTGCTTGAGGTCGAGCGGGAGGTGGCACAAGAGTTGCCCGTTGAACCCGATGGCTCCGGCCTCGTCGATAGCTACGATGGCGTGAAGGGACATAAGAGGTTAGATGTTTAACACTTTACACATAACATTCACACCGAGACTGTGCCTTTGATGAGTGGCCAGGGGTCGTAGTCTTCGACCTTGATGTCGTCGTAGTCGAAGCTGAAGAGGTCTTTGACGTCGGGGTTGAGGATGAGTCGCGGAAGCGGGCGCGGTTCGCGCGTGAGCTGCTCGCGCACTTGGTCGAAGTGGTTGAGGTAGATGTGGGCGTCACCAAAGGTGTGCACAAACTCGCCCGGCTCGAGTCCGGTGACATGGGCCACCATAGCGAGCAGCAAGGCGTAGCTGGCGATATTGAAGGGCACACCCAGAAAGAGGTCGGCGCTGCGCTGGTACAATTGCAGGCTCAGTCGTCGGTTAGCGACATAGAACTGGAAGAGAGAGTGGCACGGAGGGAGTTTCATGGTGGGCACGTCGGCGACGTTCCATGCGCTGACGATGAGCCGCCGCGAGTCGGGGTTACGCTTGATTTGTTCCACGACGTCGGCCATCTGGTCGATTGCGCCGCCGTGGTAGTCGGGCCAGGCGCGCCACTGGTGCCCGTAGACGGGTCCGAGGTCGCCGTTTTCGTCGGCCCATTCGTTCCAAATCCTCACTCCGTGTTGCTGGAGGTAGTGGACGTTGGTGTCACCCTTGAGGAACCAAAGCAGCTCGTAGATGATAGACTTGAGGTGAAGTTTTTTGGTGGTGAGCAGTGGGAATCCCTTGCTCAGGTCGCAACGCAGCTGGTAGCCGAAGATGCTTCGGGTGCCGGTGCCGGTGCGGTCGTGCTTGTCGGTTCCGTTGTCGAGCACGTGTTGCAAAAGGTCGAGATACTGTCGCATTAGGTGAGATTACGTTCGTTACTTAACGCAAATTTCGCAATAAATCTTGATATGGGCAAATTTTGATGTGGAAATGATTGCGAGGTAGGGAAAGATTTTGGCTATAGATGTGCATTATTTCGGGTGCTCATGTCGGGCCGACGGCCTTCGATTTGCAAAATTGCAAATTGTTTTGTAAATTTGTAGGTTAAAACCGAATTTACCTACAATCGTAGCGCAGAAATGATAGAAAGAAGACGTTTCCCTGCCGGCGTGCAGGACTTTGAGAAAATTCGCAGCGGCGGTTTTGTCTATGTTGACAAAACCGAGTATATCTATCGCTTGGCCAACCACTACGGCGACGCGATATTCTTGAACCGGCCGCGGCGTTTCGGCAAGTCATTGCTGTGCTCCACGCTCAAACACTATTTCCTGGGCCGCAGGGACCTTTTCGAAGGTTTGGCTATCGCCGACCTCGAGAAAGACTGGACGCGATACCCCGTCTTCCACTTCGACATGTCGCAATGCAAGAACGACGACCCCAATGCGGTGGCGGTTTCATTAGACCTGATACTGAAGAATTTCGAAAAAGTTTATGGCTTATCGGGTGAGGGTCTCAGCTACGGTGACCGCCTGAAAATGCTCATCATCGCGGCGCACGAGTGCACGGGGCATCGTGCGGTGCTGATTTTCGACGAGTACGACTCGCCGGTGCTCAACGTCATCAACGAGCCCGAGAAGCTGCAAGTTATCCGCTCGATTTACAACACGTTCTACGGCCCGGTGAAAAACATGGCCGAGCACCTGCGTTTCGTCTTCCTCACGGGTATCACCAAGTTCTCGCAAATGTCTATTTTCTCGACCATCAACAACCTCTCGAACATCTCGATGAACCGTGATATGGAAGGCTTGTGCGGCATCACGCAGCGGGAGCTGGAGGACAATTTCCAGCCCGAAATCGCGCTTATGGCACAAGAATATGAGGTCGACTACGACGAGATGCTCGAAATGCTGCGCGAGCGCTACGACGGCTACCGTTTCGGCCCCGGAATGACCGAAATCTACAACCCGTTCAGCCTGGTGAACGTGTTCCAATCACTCATGCTCAAGGACTATTGGTTTTCGAGCGCGACGCCCTCGGCGCTACTCAAAGTGCTCGAAGTGTATAACTTCAGCATTACTGATCTTGAGCAGACCAAAATGTACGACTACGATTTCGACCAGCCGTTCGACAACATGGAGAGCGCCGTGGCAATCCTTTACCAGAGTGGTTATCTCACCATCAAGGATTACGAGAAACCGACCGGACTTTACACCTTAGGTATCCCCAACGGCGAAGTGAGCCGCGGGCTCTTCCGCACCCTCATGCCACGTTACCTCAGCCCGAATGTCAACGACAACCGACACCTGGTGAGAGTAGTGCAGCGCGCCATCCTCGACGACGATATCGACGCCGCGCTCGAGGCCGTGAAGAGCTACATGTCGTCGCTGCCTTACGACTTGAGCAACAAGACGGAACGCGATTTCGAGACGATACTCAAGATTGTGTTTGACTGCGTGGGCATCGAGACGCTCACCGAGGTGCGTAACGCGCGTGGCCGCTGCGACGTCACGCTCAAGAACCGGCACACCATCTACGTGCTCGAACTCAAAATCGACGGCGCGGCTACCGTCGACGATGCCCTGGCCCAAATCAACGAGCGCGATTACCTCATCCCCTACTGGAACGACCGCCGCCGCAAGGTCAAGGTGGGCGTCGTCGTCGACCCCGAGGCCCGCACCCTAAAAGAGTGGAAAGTGGCCGGCGCTTGAAAAAATTTGTGAAAGGCGCAAAAAATCGTATCTTTGCAGCTCCTTTTTGACAATTGAACCGAATTATAATCTTAAATAAAAAGTACAGCTTATGAATAAAATTACCCGCCTTTTAGCGATGATAGTTTGCGTTACAGCTTGTTACGCGACCTCATTCGCCGTAACGAAAAGTGTGGTTTTCGCTTTCAACACCCCTGAGTCGCTGCAGGCGATGGGCATCACCGTCCCAGGCAGTTCGTGGAGCAATCTCCCCAGCGAGATCCGCATCAACGACATCAGGCTTGTGCCGGGCACCACGCCTCCTCATTCCACTTACTACAACGGACAGTACACCTTCTATAGCCGCAGTGGCGAAAGCTTCTCGTTTGTGGGCGACGATAACGTGACCATCACCAAGGTGGAATTCAACGGTTTCTATGCCCGCCAGAACCTCACGGCGAGCCCCGCGGGCTTCGACAGCGGCAACACCTACTGGAGCGGTTCGGCCAATAAGGTGACGTTCACGGGCACCGGCGGTAATAGCATCTTGACGATGACTGTGACCTACGACGTGACCACGTCCACGCTCAAGGGTGACGTGAACGGCGACAACGTCATCAGCGGCGCCGACGTGACGGCACTCTACGGACACCTGCTCGACAACAAAGCTGTGGCGGGTAACGCCGATGTGAACGGCGACAACGTCATCAGCGGCGCCGACGTGACCGCCCTCTACGAAATTCTGCTCAATGGCAGTGGCGATGGTGTGTCGGCTCCCACGTTCAGCGAGCCCTCGGGCACCACGTTCTATGTGGCCGGACAGGTGGTTATCACCGGTCCCGCAGGCAGCGAAATCTATTACACCACCGATGGCAGCACCCCCACGCTCTCCCACTACTTCAACCGCGCACTCTCGCCTTACATCGTCACCGTGGGCTTCACGATGACCCTCAAGGCGATTGCCGTGCTTGATGGTAAGGTGAGCCCGGTGACTACCGCCACCTATACTGTGCTGCCCACCAATGACAACGCCAACCGAAACTCGCTCTCGAGCAAATATAACGCCTCGAAATACATGTACCGCCTCGAATGGCCGCGTATCAAGGAAACCGGTAGCCAAACGTGGCTGGCCAAGAGCGAGGCGGAATATGGTTTGGCCTACGAGCTGGAGTGGGACAACACCCTCAAGGCCAACCGCTTCTCATGTTACTACCTCGACGACAAGAACACCGAGCAAAACGTCACGCGCGTTGATTCCTACAAAGAAGATGAAGAAATTCCCTACTCCTCCCGCTCGTTTCTGCGCAACTACAGCGGTAGCGGGTATGCCCGCGGACACCTGTGCCCCAGCGCCGACCGTCTCGCCAACGAAGAACAACAGTCGCTCACTTACTACCTGAGCAACATGCAACCGCAGTGGCAAGAGCACAACGGAGGGCAGTGGATGTATCTTGAGAGCGACGTGCGCAAGTGGGCCAAGCGTTGCGACACCCTCTATGTCGTCAAGGCGGCCACCATCGACGACATCACCCTCAACGGGACCACTGAGAGCGGGTATTACAGCACCACTTACAACGGCACCTACTACAGCGACCTCCGCTGCAAGGGCGTGCTTCCCGTGCCCAAGTACTTCTACATGGCATTGCTGGCCTATAACCGCAGCTCGGACACCTATTACGCCATGGGCATCTGGACCAAGCACTACAACGACGGCGTCATCGGTGCCAACGGCTACGACACTTTCGACTGGCCCGTTATCAATAGCGAGAAAGCCGAGTATATCACCATCGACGAACTCGAGCGGCGCACGGGAATCGACTTCTTTTGCAACCTACCCGACAACATCGAAAACAGCGTGGAGGCGGCGCTCAACACCAATTGGTGGCGGCAAGGCGCCGCACTAAACCGGTAGCGACATTCCCGCGATAAAGCACGAAAACGACCACGTGCGGCACATTATCGACGATGTGCCGCACGTAGTCGTTTAGGGCGGCGGGAGGACTGAGCGGGTATATATTTTTTATGCATTTTTATAGGATATTTGTGTGTTTTTTACTATTTTAGCGCATTGGAATTGTTTTGCACTTAAATACAGATTATTATGGGACAGGATTACAAACACCGAAAACACTGGTTACCAATGCTTTTGGCAGCCATGCTGGTTTGTTTCGCAAGTCAGGCCGCACATGCCTATGAATATGTGACGCTGAGCGGCACGGGCTGCACTTCCGATTATTTGAATGCGAACTGCTCGGGCAAGCATGTGAAAATCGAGGGCAATGCATTCACAATGAACATCTACAACAACGTGAACCTTGCCGAGGTTTACGCCCCTAACACCGAGGTGACCATCATAGTCAACAATGGTGCCAAGCTTATCGTGAGCCAAGACGAACGGTTTATGACCGCCGTGAACGCCAAGAGCTTGGTCATTCGCGGCAACGGTTATGTCAATGTCATCGGCAGCACCTACGCCTTAGGTCTGCATGGCGGGCAACTGGTGGTGGAAAACAGCTCGGCGACGTTCAAGGGACTCACCGAGGACGCCATCGTGGCCAAGAACGGCTCGTATATCACTTTCTCGAACAGCGCAGTGAACATTGAGGGAGCTAAGGCCGCCGTTGACTCGTGGGAGGAAGGCCACACCATCAACTTGTTCAGCGTCGATGGCGACAACAGCAACACCATCGTGAAAGGTCCCATCTGGAACGTGAACACGGTCAACATAGGCGGTGGCTACTACAACCAGATTGACAACTATGAAGGCCCGGCAATCTCGGCCAACCAGGACATCAATTTCACGGGCGGCAGGATTTATGTGACTGAAGACCACCAGCGCAGCACCTATGCCTGCGTCTCGTGCCATGACTTTAATGCCTCGAATTGCACGCTTGAGGTCATCGGCATCCAGACGGGCATCTATTGCAGTGACATGCTTAGGCTGCAACATGCCAATGTGCGGACCATAGGCCAGAGTTCTTACGGCATCATGGGCAACAAGCACACCGGCACCGTGAAACTCGAGGGCACCACGATGCAAAGCAACGTGCTGGCCGTGGGCGGCATCGACGGCATCAATACGCGCACCGTCATCTTGGGCGGCTACAAGCTCGTTGCACGGGGCAATAACGGCAACGGCATCACGGCGCTAACCATCAACATCGCTCCCTCGCTCGACAACAGTATCTACGAAGCTTACGGCACACAGTTCCCGATTCTCGCCAAGTATATGACTGAAAGTGACATTCACGAGCCGAGTATCAACCTGCTGCGCCCCACCGAGGTTTACGGTATGTTGTCGGGGCATGAAGGTATATTTCCCGGCGTGAAAGTGGTCCATGACGACTTCGAGTACTTCGGCCTGCATAGCGGCACGCCGTTCAGCAACTACGTGAGGCTAAGGAAACCTAATATCCAGACTATCACAGGCGCCAACAACCCATTTCTCCTTAGAGCGGGTAGCGGAGGCACCAAGGAAGCTGTGCCGGGCGACACCATGCAGGTGAATTTGTCGCCACTGTTGCCTTACGTCTATACCACCTACGAGACACTCGCCAAGACCGTGAGGGTCGTCAGGCGGAACCCCACCACCGGTACCAGCGCAGTCGTGGCCGAGGAGGAGGTAGCCGGCTCGGTGTGGAGCTACACCTTCACCGAGCAGGACGTGAACTGCTATATGACAGCCGAAGTGACGGTCGATGGTTATCTTGGCGAGTTGGCAACGCAACAGTACTATGTGCACAAGCTCGAAAACTGGAACGACCCCGTCAAGCCCACGCTGGCGCTGAGCGCCGGAAAGATTAACGTGACTAACGCGCGCTCCTCCCAGGAGTACATCTTGCTGAACGAAACGCAGTTCGACCAGTTCGTCGGAGCGTCTTATGACGAAAGTTGGTGGCAAAATGCCGTGTCGCCCACCAGCAACGGCTCCTTGACGCTCAACGGCGGTACGCAGGGGGCCATCAACTATGTGGTGACGCGATTCAAGAAGACGGCGACCTACTTGGCCGGATACCGGCGCGCTTACAACACAATATTGTTTGACACCAATACGCTCACCAAGGGCCTCAATGTGACGCTCACGCCCATGGGCAGCAACTTTGTGGAGATGGAGTACCTGGATGGGCACGTCACTTACACCACGAAGAAAAATGGTGTGGTGAAGCTCACCGTCAACCCCGTGCCGGCCAACGCCACCGACTTCCCCGGCATCCGCGGCAAGGATTTCAGCATCTCGGCCTACTACGACGGCTCGACGAGTCACAACTACTGCGCACTCTACGCCAACTCGGCTTGCACGACGCCGCTGAACGACAACACGCGCTACACCACCGTGTATATGAAACCGCTCATTAGCGGCTCTAACCAGCTGGCCTTGATTGTGGATCTCTTTGCCGACGGCGGCGAGGACCCCGTCGTGCGCGGCCAACAGATATATCTTAACGTGAGCGAGGACGACGGTTCATTCCTGCCCTACCAGCTCTTCGTCAACAATCGCGATACCCTCTTCAACTACAACAACAAAGTGGAAGGAATACCCTTCACCGTGTTCCCGGCGCGCGCCACGCTGCCCGGCGACGTGAAAGTGAAGTACTACACGGTGCAGGGTCCATTCCCGTCTTATGCAGGCCAGGCTGCACGACTACCCTCGTTCACCGTCGATAAGGCCAATCGCACCATCACGCTCATACCCGGCACGAGCGAAATGCTCACTAACCACACCTATTCCTTCACCGTGTACCACGAGGTGAACGGCGTAACACAAGGATATGACTACCTCAAAGTGCGGGTGGTGGAAAAACCAATCTACAGCTTGAACATCGAGCCCGCCGAGGCCGAAGTGGCACCGGGAGGCACCCTCGACCTGACTATCACCAGCAACATGGAAGAGGCTTGGCGCCAGTATAACACCGACGGGCGCACCACCGTGACGAGCAGCAACGAGGAGGTGGCCACCGTAGCCTACGACAACAACAAGCGCACCTATGTGGTGACGATGACCGACAACGAGGACATGATGGGCGAGAGCGCCGTTATCACCCTCAACGTGAACGGCGTGGAAGCCACCTGCCGCGTGACGGTGAACGGCGAAAGATACCCGTTGTGGATTGCCGGCACACAAGTCAACACGAACAATGCCGCCGACGTGCTGGGTGACGGAACAGTGACCTACGTCGGCAACTCGCAGGGTGGCACGCTCACGCTGCGCGGCAATTCCATCACTGGCAGCATCCTCAGCGAGATTCCCGCACTCGTGGTCGATGTGCGCTCGGCCATCGCCGTGAGTGGCGGCGCGCGCTTTGATGGCGATGACACTTACTTCACGGGCGACGGACTCTTCGAGTCCACGATTGGCGGCAGCACCACATCGGCATTTGTCGCCAAGAATCTTACCGTGGACGGCTCGGTGATTATCCGCACCTGGTGCAATGCCCCAGCTTTCGTCGCCAATAACCTCACCGTGGCCGGCGACAATGCCGCGGTGCAAGCTAACAGCTACAAAAAAGCCTCGATGTACGTCTATGAGAACCTGTTCGGCACCATTACACAACCAGCGGGCGCCGTGCTCAACCCCACCACCGGATGGGTTGCCGTGGGTCCCAATAATCTCGGCACCTTCGTCACCAACGCCTACGTCTATGTGACAGGCATTACGGGTTCAACCGTCCTGCGCGGCGACGTGAACGGCGATGGCGTGGTGAGCGGTGCCGACGTGACGGCTCTCTACAACGTGCTGCTTGATAACGCCATCGTAAGCGGCGATGCCGACGTGAACGGCGATGGTGTCGTGAGCGGTGCCGATGTGACCGCCCTCTATAACATTCTGCTCAATTAGGAATGAGACAATAACGATTGAGGCGGGAGCGGGCCGAGTGACCCACTCCCGCCTCATTAGTTCTATGGAGCACTATCGAGAGTGGTGTTTTAGCGGCAACGCCATGGTGATGATAGTGGTGACGAACGTGAGTGTCTCGGCCACGGGGATGGCGAGCCACAGCCCCGCCGGGCCCAGCAGCCGAGGCAGAATCAGGAAGCTGGGAATGACGAGCACATATCCCCGCAACAGCATGAACAAGGTGGCGCGCCTCGACCGCTCAATGCTCTGGAAGTAGCCGATGAGCACAATGTTGAGCGTGAAAAACACAAAACAGGTGGCGTAAAGCGGGAAACCGTCGACCGCGATCTTCCACGCCGCGATGCCCGGCTCAAGAAACATATCCACGAGCAGGGGACTCGCCGTGACGCCCAAGATAGTGATGAGAACCCCCATCACACTGGAGACGATGAGCGCTATCTTGAACGTGCGCCGCACGCGCTCCTTGTTGCCCTGGCCGTGATTGTAGCTGATGATGGGTTGCGACGACTGCGCCACGGCGTTGCCGGCCATGAACACCAGCGGGAACAGGTAGCACGCCACCGAGAAGGCCGCCACGCCGTCTTCTCGCAAATAGCGCATAAACATAAAATTACCCACTATCATCGTGCAGCAAATGGCCGTCTCGCCCAGGAATGTGGAGAAGCCCATCCTGCACATGTAGCCCACATTGCGTGCGGTAAGCCGAATGGCCTTGGCGCTGAACTTGGGCCGATAGAACCCTATGGTTTTGGTGAAGAAGAACATATACACCAGCACCAGGGCGGCCGAGAGTATCGACGCGATGCTGGTGGCGATGGCTGCCCCCTTGATGCCCATGCCCAGCGGGAAGACAAACACATAGTCGAGAATGATGTTGAGCACGGCCTCAAAGATATTGACCGCCATGGCAAAATTGGGCGAGCCGTCGAGCCTGACGGCAAACATGCCCACAAACAGGACAACACACATCAGCATCGATGGTGACACCCAGATGAGATAGTCGGTCACCAGCGGGACCAATCGTTCCGACCCGCCGAAGAGAAACGTGACAGTCCTCGGGAAACAGTCGATGACGGCGAGGACAATTGTCATGAGCAGTAACGGAACCGTGAGCGCCTGGGTGATGTTGATGTTGGCCGCCTTGAAATTTTTGCGCGACATGTGGATGGAGGCCACGATACTCACTCCCGTAGCAAACATCAGCGACACGCCGGTCGTTATCAAGAACACGGGTGCCGCGACATTGATGGCTGCAAGCGCGTCACTCCCCACGCCTCGCCCCACAAAGATGCCGTCGGCAATATTGAGCAACGAGCCGAAGAGCAATCCCATGAGCGTGGGAAAGAACATCTTGGCAAAGAGCCGGGAGACATTCGTTTTCCCGAAATCAATGGCGTCGCGCTGCATGTTCCGTAAATAGTTTATTGCAAACCGCGAATGTAGTCGTAGAGCTTGCGGTAAAAACCGTGGCGGCGAAGCGTGGTGGCGTTGCCCAGCACGATGAGTTTCATGCGGGCGCGCGTCATAGCCACGTTCATGCGCCGCAAGTCGCGCAGGAAACCTATTTGGCCCTGCTCGTTGCTCCGCACGAGGCTCACCACGATGATGTCTCGCTCCTGTCCCTGGAAGCCGTCCACCGTGTTGACGGTGATGTACTGTCGCAACGGCTTGAGCGCCGCGCTGTGCTTGAGCAAGCGGCGAAGGTACTGCACCTGGGCGCGATAGGGGGAGATGATGCCCACGTCCATGCGCTCCTCGACGAAATGGTGCCGTCCGAGGCGCTCCACGAGGCCCTCAAGCGTGGCGATGGTCAGCGCCGCCTCGCCGCGGTTGATGCGCCCCCGGGTGGCGTTCACCACGTCTTCCTTGAAGTCCTCGTCCTCGTCGGCGGTGACGCCGGTGTCAATCCATTCGACGGGCGTGTCGTAGTCGAGGATGCTCCGGTTTCTCACCGACGGATGCGCCTCGACGCGGCCCCCGTAGAACCAGTCGCTCGAGAAACGCATGATGGCCTCATGCATGCGGTACTGCACGCGCAGCAGCGTTACGGCCTCGGGGTGCGTCGCCACCACGCGCTCCATGAGCGTCGTTCCCAGCCCGCCCTTGAGGGCTTCCACGCTCTTGATGGTGGGAGGAAGCTGGCAGTGGTCGCCGGCGAGCACCACGCGCCGGCAACGGCGGATGGCAATCCAGCATGCCGCCTCGAGCGCTTGCGCGGCCTCGTCGATAAACAGTGTGCCGAAGGTCGTGCCGTCGAGCACGCGGTTCGCGCTGCCTGCGAGTGTCGAGGCTACCACGCGGCAATGGTCCATGATGGAATTGTGGATGCGAAGCTCAATCTCGTTGGCCCGGTTGCGCAAGCGGTCGAGCTGCTGGTGCACGCTCTCTCCTCGTCCGCGCTTGCCCTGCATCGAGCGCATCGCCTTGCGCATCGCCCACAGCTGCGGATAGTCGGGGTGGCTCTCGAAGCGCCGCTCGTAAGTGAGCGACAGCATCTTGTCGTTCACTCGCATGGGATTGCCCACACGCAACACCTCGATGCCGCGCTCCATCAGTTTCTCGCTAATCCAGTCGACGGCCATATTGCTCTGCGCGCACACCAGCACCTGGCTCTCGCGACGCAACGTCTCGGTGATGGCCTCGACGAGCGTCGTCGTCTTGCCCGTGCCCGGCGGACCGTGCACAATGGCCACGTCCTTGGCGCTGAGCACCTCGTTCACGGCGTGCTCCTGACTGGCGTTGAGCCACGGAAATCGCATCGGAGCAAACGAGAAGCGCGCCGTGCGTGGCGACGTGAGATAGAACAAGTCGCGCAAGTAGGCCAGGCGGTCGCCGCGCGCGGCCATCACGCGGTCGATAGCTTCGAGCATGAGGCGGTGTGTGGTTTCGTCGGCCATGAGCTGGATGCCCAATCGGCCGTCGTTATTGCTCAGCACCGTGGCGGCCTCATGGTCGATGGCGAGCACCATCGAGTTCCCGCGCACATAGTTTACCGTCGCCTTGGGCTTGAGGTAGGACACCTCACCGTTGCCGCTCACATGGAAAAACGCCACCTGGCGGCCCGGCTCAAATTGCTGTTCGTCCTCATCGTCGGGAACGTCGGTCTCTTCGACAGGGCGCGTGACTTCGGCCACGAGTTGGTTGAGCGAATTGTAATGGGCACGACCGCTCGACACGGGGTACCATGCGATACCCCGTGCCACGCAACGCTCCACGCCCCATTGCTCGGCCTGGCGCGCATATTCCAACCGCTCGTGTTCCTGTTCGGTCACGAGCAGCCGGCGCTGGCGTTGCAGTTCGGTTAACACCGAAATGCCGCTCATTGTTACCGGTCGCCGATAGCCTTATTTCATCTTCGACAGATCGTCGAGCGTAAGCTGTCCGTCCATCTGGACCACGCCTATTGAGTTGTCCTGGTCTTCGAGCGTGACAATGACAAAGCTCGTGAACTTCTCGGTCTTGGGATCCATCTTGAAGAGAATCTTCACGCTCTCGTCGTCGTTCTTCTGTCCCATGGCGGCGAGCATCTCGTTCATGTCGGTGTAACCTTCAATGCCCTGGTCGACAATGGCTTTGAGGCCGATTTTCTGCTCCTTGGTGGCGTTTTCGATCATGCCCATCTTCATGCTTTCGATGTCCTTGAGCCCCTGGGCTTCCTTGCCCGCTTGCTGCTGCATCATCATGGCCATCATCTCTTGGGGCAACTCTATGACCGAGCCGCCGCATTTCTCCACATACTTGTACAGGTCGTCGAGAGTAACCGACAAGCCGCTGAAGGCCACCATAACGGCCACGGCAAACATCACTAATTTTTTCATCTTGTTTGTCTTGTTTTTTGAAATTGGGGGTTATTACTATACTATTTATTTGATTTAGCGGGATTGTTCCTCGAGCGCCTGCAGCAAATGTCCGAACTCAGCTCCGGCGGGCACCAGCAAAGTGTGGAAACCGAGCGCCGCCGCCGCGTCGAGGTTCTCCTGACCGTCGTCGAGGAAGAGCGTTTCGGCCGGCACGATGCCCATCGTTGAAATCGCGTAGTCGAAGATGCCGCGGTCGGGCTTGTTGTAGCCCGCTTCGTAGCTCACTGTGATGCCGTCGAAATAAGCGTGCACGTCGAGTCCCTCCTGGGCAAACGCCCGCGCGATGACACCGTTGAACATGATGGGGTTGGTGTTCGACAGGATATAGGTGCGGTAACGCTCCCGCAACGCCCGCAGTGTGGCGAGGCGGTGACGGGGAATCCCCACGATGAACGACGAGAAAGCCGCGTCGATGGCTTCGGTGGTCACGCCGACGGGAAAATAGGGCGACACAGCCGCGTGGAACTCGTCCACGCTCATCGCGCCGGCCTCCAGGGCCCGGAACGGGCCGGCCTGCAGGTAAAGCCCTATCATCTCCTCGGGGTGCTCCATGCCCAGTTCCTCGAGGGCCTTCAAGCACCGGTTGCGGTCGAGGTCCACAATCACACCGCCCTGGTCGAAGAGTAAATTATTGATTCCCGGTATCTTGTTCGCCATTGAAGTTGCTGTTCTGCGTTAGAGGTATTTCTTGAGAATGCGCATCGTGTCGGTGCATAGCTTAGCAAACACCTCGCGGTTCTTGAGCAACGTCGACACCTTCACCTGACGGTCCAGGCCCTTGAAAATGAAGCCGGTGTCGCTCGATTCCAGCGCGCGAAGCGTGGCGATGGCGCCATCCTCGGGATTGTGGATGAGCGTGTGGCTGAGGCGGTCGCTCACCTTGTACATCCAGTTGCCCAGCGACAGCAAGCCCGTGTTGATTAGCCCGGGGTCGGCGCAGTTCACGTTGATGCTGCTGTGACGCAAAGTGGTCGATAGATAAATGGAAAACAGCGTCAGGGCCAGCTTGCTTTGGGCAAAGGTGGTGAACGGCACATAGTTGTTCACGGCCGGAAATTCGTAGGGCAGCGACGTGAAATTGCGCGTGGGCGATGTGGTCATCACGATGCGACCGTTTTCAATCATCAGCGGCTTGAAGAGCAGCGACAGCAGCGCGGTGCTCAGGAAGTTCACTTGGATGGTGCGCTCGTAGCCGTCGACGGTCTTCTCGCGCTTGCGCGACAGGTGGGCCGCATTGTTGATGAGCGCCGCCACGGGGCGGTTCATCTTGCGCACCTGCTCAACGAATTGCTTGACGTCGGCAAACGAGCTCAAGTCGAGCAACATCGCCGTAATGTCGGCGTTACCGCTCTCTTGACGCAACGACGAGGCCAGTTCCTCGCCGCTTTTCATGCTGCGGCAAGCCAGCAGCAGCGGCTTGCCCTGCTCGGCCAGGCGCTTGACGATGACGCGGCCCATCACACCGGTGGCACCGGTCACCACATATATAGGTGTAGTATTAGCTTCCATTATATCAATTTTTTAAATCCAAAAGGCAAAAATAATCAAATTTTCACAAAACCGCAACATTTGGCGGCCATATTTTCGGTTTTCTTACTCCTTGTCGCCATAGAGCAGGTCGCCGGCGTCGCCCAGGCCCGGCACGATGTAGCTGTGCGCGTTCAGCTCGTGGTCGGTGTCGCACGTCCACAGCGTGATCGGCTCGCGGGCCAGTTTCGTGCGGAGGTACTCGATGGCCTGGTCGCTGGCGATGACCGCCGCCATGTGCACGTGCTTGGGATGACCCTTGGTTTTGAGTGCCTGGTAAGCGAGGTCCATCGACGAGCCAGTAGCGAGCATCGGGTCGGCGATGACGACGACTTTATCGTCAATGCGGGGGCTTGCCATATACTCGATGTGGACGTTAAACTCATCGGTGTCGGGGATATACTTGCGGTAAGCGCTCACAAAGGCGTTCTCGGCCTGGTCAAAGTAGCTCAGGAAGCCCTCATGGAAAGGAAGTCCGGCGCGCAGGATGGTGGCGAGCACCACACGGTCGGCAATGACGTTGGTCTTGGCCACGCCCAGCGGTGTGACGGTATCAACAGTTTTATACTCTATGTGTTTCGATATCTCATAGGCCATGATTTGACCCAGGCGCTGAATGTTGGCACGGAAGCGGAAACGCTCCTGTTGCAGGTCCTTGTCGCGGAGCTCGCTCATGAACTGCCCCACGAGCGAGTTGTTGTCACACAGATTGATGATTTCCATAATTAAGTGAATTACTTATTGAGGTGAAAAATGGTTGTTTTCAGTTCTTTCGGGAGAGGAGCGGTGCACAAGATGCCGCCGTAGCACGGCAAGGGCCTGCTCGCGGTCGGCACTCAGCTGTTGCCTCAGCGCGGCAAGGTCGGCAAATCGGCGCTCGGGTCGCAGTTGCTCCACGAGCTCAAGGCTCACCCGGTGTCTGTAGAGGTCGCCGTCGAAGTCGAAGATGTGAACCTCGGCACCCGTCGTGCCGCTCGAGTCGCCCATGAGCGTGGGGCGCCGTGTCACGCCCACCATGCCAAGCAACGGCGGCTCCACGTGGCGTTCGTCGATGGTCACGAGAGCGGCGTAGGCTCCAACGGGAGGCCACACTTGGTCGTCGGCATGCCGGATGTTGGCAGTGGGAAATCCCAACTTTCGGCCATTCTTGCGCCCGTCGACCACGGTGCCGCTCAGTGTCACCGCGCGGCCCCACTTGCGCGCCGCTTCTTTCACATCGCCTCGCGCGATGAGGTCGCGGATGAGCGACGAACTCACCGGAGCCTCGGGGCCGGCGTATTCGTCGGCGTGCACAATCTCGACGCCCACTGTCGGCGCTATGCCGTCAGCCAGGCCGCTGCGGTCGTGCCCCAGCCTGTGGTTATAGCCCATCACGAGCACGTCAACGCCATGCTCGCGATGCAGCCATTCGATGAATTGCGTCGAGCTCATCGCGGCCATGGCAGGCGTGAAGTCGAGCCATATCACCCTGTCGATGCCCGTAGCGCGCAACGCCTCGGTTTTCTCGCGGCCCATCATGGGCCACAGCAGTTGCACCGGCCGGTCGGGGTGCAGCACGCTCGCCGGATGGTTCCTGAACGTGACCACCGCGCTCGAAAGGCCGCGTGCGCGGCCTTCGCGCCTCACCCGTTCGATGAGATGCACATGGCCGCGGTGGACACCATCGAAGTTGCCCACCGTCGCCACCAGCCGCTCGGCCGGAGTGTGTTCATTGCCTGTCAAGGCCGAAGACATCTGCCCGGCTCGCTATTACAGTTTGGCTTGAATTGCCGCGCTCTCGGCCTCGTAGCCGGGCTTGTTGAGCAGGGCGAACATGTTCTTCTTATAAGCCTCCACGCCGGGCTGGTTGAACGGATTCACGTCGAGCACGTAGCCGCTCACACCGCACGCTTTCTCAAAGAAGTAAATGAGTTGTCCCAGTGAGCGCTCGTCGAGGGCGGGTAGCGTAATCACGATATTGGGCACGCCGCCGTCAACGTGGGCCAGGCGTGTACCCAGCTCGGCCATCTTGTTCACCTCGTCCACGCGCTTGCCGGCGATGTAGTTAAGTCCGTCAAGGTCATCGTTGTCGCTGGGGATAACGACCTTGTTGCGAGGCTTTTCCACCGTGATGACAGTCTCGAAGATGGTTCGCTCGCCGTCCTGCACCCATTGTCCCATGGAGTGGAGGTCGGTGGTGAAATCCACGCTGGCCGGGAAGATTCCCTTCTTGTCCTTGCCCTCGCTCTCGCCGTAGAGCTGTTTCCACCACTCGGCGAGGTAGTGCAGCGACGGGTTGAAGTTGACGAGGATTTCAATCTTCTTGCCGGCGCGGTAAAGCGCATTGCGCGTCATCGCGTAGTCGAGCACCATGGCGTCATCGCCGCGCTCCATGTCGACAGCACCCGCCACCAGGGCCTTGATATCGAAGCCGGCGATGGCGATGGGCAGCAAGCCCACCGGTGTGAGCACTGAGAAGCGGCCGCCCACGTTGTCGGGAATCACGTAAGTCTTGTAGCCCTCTTCGGTAGCCAGCGAGCGAAGCGCGCCGCGGCGCTCGTCGGTGATGGCCACGATGAGCTTCGAGGCCGCGTCTTTACCCACCTGCTTCTCGAGTTTCTCCTTGAGCAGACGAAAAGCGATGGCAGGCTCGGTCGTGGTGCCGCTCTTCGAGATGACCACGATGCCGAAGCGCTTGCCGTCGAGCAGTTTCATCAGGTCGTAGAGGTAGTCCTCGCCGATGTTGTTGCCGGCAAACACGACCTTGGCGCCTGTCGTGGGCTTGTAAGCCGCGAAATTGTCGCTCAAAGCCTCAATCACGGCCTTGGCGCCCAGGTAACTGCCGCCGATGCCGATGGCCACCACATAGTCGCATTGCGCGCGAAGTGCGCGCGCCGTCGTCTCGATGTCGTCGAGCATTGCCGGCTCGATGCCACTTGGCAGGTGCAACCAGCCCAGGAAGTCGTTGCCGGCTCCCGTGCCGTGCTCCAGGGTTTCTACTGCGGCCTGCGCCACAGGGCGTAGGGCCTGAATCTCGTTCTCGTTTACCGTGCCGAGCACGGCTTGGTGATTGATTGAAATCATGATAGGGACGTTATACGTTTTCTTGTGAATTATCTAATATCTGAAATCTAAAATCCTGCTGACAGTTAAATCGGCTTTGTGTAAGCGCGACGGCGCTTGTGTTGCTCGCGCTCGAAGTAGTCCCACTGCTGGAGCACCTTCGTGTTCAGCTCCAGCTCGGGATTGCTCTCGGCCCACTTGTAGCCGTGCTTGATGAAGCTGGGAATCAAATCGGTGAACAGCAGCGAGTTCACACCCTTGTTCTGGTACTCGGGGTCCACGGCCACCAGCATCAGGTCCACGATGTCGTTGCGCTTGAAGGCGCGCAACAGGTGGTACCAGCCCGTGGGGAAAAGGCGCCCGCGGCACTTGATGAGCGCGCGCGACATCGACGGGATGGCGATGCCCACCCCGATGAGGCGCTTATCCTCATTCTTGACGATGAGCGAAATGTCGTCGAGCGGCAGGAATGGCAGGTACATCTTGATATAGTGGTCGATTTGCTTTTGGGTCAACGGCGAGTAGCCGAACAGCGAGTCGTAGGCCTTGTTAATCAGCTTGAATATCGCCTCGCCATAGTCGGCGACAAGTTTCTTGCGCGACGTGTAGTGCACGTTGTCCACGTCGAAACGGCGCTTCACGATGGCGCTCACGCGCGACATCTTCTCGGGCACGGCTTCGGGCACTTTGATTTTGAGTTCTATCCAGTCGACATCTTTCTTGAAGCCGAGGCGCTCAAAGTGCACGCGGTAGTAAGCGTGGTTATATATCGTGGCCTGGTTGCTCAACTGGTCGAAGCCCTCGACGAGGCACCCCTCGGGGTCCATATCGGTAAAGCCGAGCGGCCCCGTGAGCTGTGTCATGCCTTTTTCGCGTGCCCATGTGGTCACGGCCTCGATGAGCTTGTCGACGACCTCGTTGTCGTCGATAAAATCAACGAACCCGAAGCGTCCCTCGCGCTTGCCCATGCGCTCGTTCACCACGCGGTTGATGATGCCGGCGATGCGCCCCACGGGCTTGCCGTCGCGATAGGCCATGTAGTACACGCTCTCGCAAAAGTCGAACGCCGGGTTCTCACGCGGGTTGAGCGTGCCCATCTCATCGCTCACCAGCGCCGGCACGTAGCACGTGTTGTCGCGGTAGAGCGTATCGATGGGAAAATGCACGAAACGAAGCAGTTCGCGTTTGCTGTGCGGGTTGATTTCTCTAATCTCGATTGCCATAATTGTATTTTCGTTGGTTCAGGCCACAAAATTAGCAAAAAAACTACGAAACGCCAAATTCCCGCTTCTCATTGGCACGGCTCAACGCAGCGTGAGCGTCGTGCGCGAATCGGCCAACAGCCGGCGGGCCGCCTCGGCAAGCTGCGACGCGTTCACGCCCTCAATGCGGTCGATAGCCTCGGCAAGCGGCGTCACGCGCCCGTAGTACAGCACCGACCGCCCGGCTCCCATCGCCGTCGCCTCGCTGCTGTCGCCGCCCACGAGCATCTGTCCGCACAGCTGGCGCTTGTGCAACTCGAGCTGCCGCGATGTGATGCCACCTTGCGCGATGTGCTCGATGGTGTGGTCGATGAGCCGCAACGCGCGCTGTGTCTTGTCGTGGTCACAACCGAAGTAGATCACCAACGCGCCGCAGTCCTGGTAAAGCGACAGCGATGACTCTACTGTGTAAACCAGCCCGCGGCGCTCGCGCAGCTGCACGTTGAGCAGCGAGTTCATGCCCGGCCCGGCAAGGATGTTGCTGAGCAACGACAGCGCGTAACGCTCCTCGCTGTACATTCCCGCCACGCGTGCGCCGGTCACGGTGTGGCTCTGGTGTAGCCCCATCTCCACCGTGCGGATCGTGGGGGCTGTGCTCACCGGCACGACGCGCGCGCTCGGCACGTCGCGGCGATTGAGCTCGCTAAAGTGTTGCCGCGCCACCCGTTCCAGGCGGCTCGCGCTGTAATTGCCCACCGAGAACAGCACCATGTTGCCGGGCGTGAAGTGACGCTCCATATAGGCCAGGCAGTGGCGCGACGTGAGGGTGCGCAATTCGTCCTCAATGCCCAGGATGTTGTGGCCCAACGAAGAACCGGCAAACAGCACGTCCTCAAAGTCGTCGAAGACCGCGTCGGCGGGACTGTCGCGGTAACTCGCGGCCTCCTCGAGCACCACATCGAGCTCGCGCTCGAGTTCGGCTTGCGGGAACACCGAGCGCGTCACCAGATCGGCAATCAGCTCCACGGCGCGGTTCAAGTGCTCCGACGGGAACACCGTGTAGAGCGTCGTGCACTCCTTGGTCGTGTAGGCGTTCAGCTCGCCGCCCACGCGCTCCATGCGATTGTTGATGTGCCACGAGCGACGGCGTGTCGTACCCTTGAAAATCGTGTGCTCCACAAAGTGGGCCAGCCCGGCACGGCCCGCGCCGTCGTCGCGGCTACCCACGTTCACCGCCAGTCCCACCCACGCCACGGGCGACGTGGTGGGCACGTGCACCACCCTCAGTCCCGAGGGCAGCGCGAAGGTTGTTATGTCGTCTTTTTCCATCAAAATAAATTATCTTTGTTCAACGGCTCCAAGAGGCTCTTCTATAACCCCTAACCCATAACCTCTAACCTTCGAGTTTCTAACGCGTTAGAAACTCGAGTCCTCTACATGCGGGTGGCGATGTGAATAATGTGCTGCACAAACATGAGGTCGCGAATCTCGTCGCGCGCGATGTCGATGTCGTCGTAGTTCGTGTTCTCACTCCGCAGAATCACCATCGCCGGGTTCTCGTGACGGCGCAGGTACTTCACCATGCGGTAGTCGTCGAGCGTCACCACATAAATCTCGCCCCAAATTATTGTGTTCAAGCTCGATAATTCCCTCACAGCCAGCAGGTCGCCGGCGTGAATCACCGGTTCCATCGAGTCGCCGCTCACGCGCACGATGCGGTTGTCGGGGCTCAGGTGCGGGAGGTCTATCCTACCGATAATCAACTCGTCGGTAAACATGCGCGCGCGCGGTAGTGAGCCGGCGGTCACGTCGATGTCATACACCGGCGTGCCACGATGTGCGTGCCTACTCATCGCGCCCGCCTCAACGGTGAGCGTGCGGGCAAGCGGTTGCTTGGCAAACGGCAAGTCGTCACCGGTCTCGAGCCACTGCTTCGATACGCCCATGTTCACCACAATCTTGTTGATGAGGGAATCGCTCACGGGCAAGCGACCTTTGAGGTATTTCGATAAGTTCGACGGGTTGATGTCCACTTTCTTGGCAAATTGCGCCTGACGACCGCCCATTTCGGCTATCAGGTACTTGATGCGGTTGATAATATCGTTTCCGTTTTCCATTTCAATCTCAATTAATTACAATAATTCCTGTGTGTGATACCATAAATATCGTGGCAAAATTACAATTTTCTTGGCAATCCACCAAATATTACCACATCTTTCTCACCTGCCTTCATTCAAAATTCCGGAAGAGGCACAAAAAGCCTTCGCGCTAAATTCCGTAAATGAAAACCGGATGTTTTTCCTATTCAAATTAAGTGTTTTTCAAACTTTTACGCCTTGTTTTTGCTGTAATTCTAAATTTTATTTGGTATTTTTGCAAAAATATTCACCTTTTAAACACTATGCTATTGTAATGACTTTCAACTCATTTTTCAAGCGGGTAGCGATTGGCGCGTGGCTTATCGCCACCGCCACCGCGGCCGCCGCCCAAGGGTGGCCCGCCGGCTATGGCGGCGTTATGCTGCAAGGTTTCTCCTGGGACAGCTACGCCAACTCTCAGTGGACAAAGCTACAAAGTATGGCCGACGACCTCGACGGCTCGTTCGACCTCTTGTGGATTCCCAACGCCGGCAACTGCGGCAACGGCAACCAAATGGGGTACGCGCCCAAGTATTGGTTCCCCGTGGGCACCAACTACACCGGTTCCTTCGGCACACTCGCCGAGTTGCGCGCCATGGTCGCCACCATGTCGTCGCACAATATCGGCATCATCGGCGATGTCGTCATCAACCACCGCGCCAACGTGAGCAACTGGACCGACTTCGCCAGTGAAACTTACAACGGGACCACTTACCGGCTCACCGCAAGCGACATCTGCGGCGACGACGACGGCGGTGAAACCGCCAACCACCTGCAGAGCGGCGAACACCTCGGCAACGCCGACACCGGCGACGGATGGAACGGTATGCGCGACCTCGACCATACCAGCGCCAACGTGCAAACCAACGTCAAGGCTTACCTCGCCATGCTGCTCAACGACCTCAATTACACCGGTTTCCGCTACGATATGGCCGCCGGCTATGCCCCGGCTTACATCAAAACCTACAACAACCACGCACAGCCGCAGTTCAGCGTGGGCGAGTGCTGGAAAACAGCCTCCGAAATCAAGACCTGGCTCGACGGTACCAAAGACAACGGCATGCCCACCAGCGCCGCCTTCGACTTCCAGTTCCGCTACACCGTGCGCAACGCCATCAACGCCAACGACTGGACGAAACTCAACCAAGCCAACACCGGCAGCCAGGGATACCCCTTGATTAGCAATAGCTTCGAGAGCGGTAACTACAAGCGGTGGGCCGTCACCTTTGTCGAAAACCACGACACCCAGGACCGCGGCAGTGTGAGCGGATACAACAAGGACCCCATCGTGCGCGACACGCTCGCCGCCAATGCCTTCATGCTCGCCATGCCCGGCACGCCGTGCGTCTTCTTGCCTCACCTGCTCGACTACAAGAAGGACATCAAAAACATGATTGCCGCGCGCAAAGCCGCCGGTGTGACCAACACCAGCGCTTACTCCGTGTCCAACTCCCAAACAGCACGATTCCTCACGAGCACCACAGGCACCAAGACGCGACTCATCTGCGCCGTGGGACCCGGAGCCGACACCTATGCCGGACCAAATAACTCGGTCACCATCCTCGCCGGTTACCACTATAAGTATTTCATGCCCAATAGCACGAATATCGCGTGGCCCGACGTACCCTCGGGAACCTATAATGGCACGATTGACGTCAAGCTCACCGCTGTGAGCGCCAACTACACTACGCTGGTCTATACCCTCGACGGCACCACGCCCACAGCCGCGAGCAACCGCGTCGCGAGCGGCTCGACGGTCTCAATCGACGCCGACGCCACCCTCACCGTGGCCCTGCTCAACGGCAACAGCATCGTGAGCGGCAGCACCGCCACGCGCCACTACAAGGTGCAGCAAACCAAGAAGTTCACCGTCTATCTCAAGGACCCGGGGTGGACCAATGTCTATTTCAAAATCTTCCAGGCGAGCGACGGCAACAACGACGCCGCCACCTATGGCGTCAACGTGAACGCTAACACAACGATGATTCACGGACAAAAGTTCTATTACCGCACCTTCGAGTCGACCGACCTCGATTACCACTTCAATATGCTCTTTTGCGACGGCAGTTGGGGCAACGACCACCAGACGGCAAACATCAACAACGTCAGTGCCGATGTCTACTACGAAATCACCGGTGGCGGTGGTAACTCCAGGCTCACCGTGACCGACATCACTGCCCAGTGCACCGGCGCTTACACCGCTACCGTCTATTTCAAAGACCCGGGATGGGGGAGCGTCTACTACTACGCCTGGGACACCAACGGCCAAATTCTGGGCGACTGGCCCGGGCAACAGGTGACACAGACCACCACCATCGATGGCGATACCTACTACTGCCTGCCTTTCGCCATGCAAAACGACGAAACCCCCATTAACGTCATCTTCACCAACAATGCCGGCACGCAAACCGTCGACGTCACCGGCATCACAGGCGATGTCTACTATGTGTGCGACCATGCCACCGACGACCAGGGGCATTTCTACGTCCTCAACCGAGGACAAAAGTCGGTATCGGTATTCTTCCAAGACCCCACGGCTGTCGTGAGCGACTGGACCGACGTCAGCTATTATGTGTGGAACTCAAGCGGTAATATGCTCGGCTCTTGGCCCGGCACGCAAGTCACCGCGCAACGCGTCGTGGGCGGCGATACCTACTACTACCACCGCTTCGTCCTTGATGAAGCTGCCACCATCAACGTCATTTTCAACAACGCCGCGACTGGAGGCTCCAGCACCAAGCAAACGACCAACATCGAAGGTGTCGCCCAAGACACTTATTACCGCGTCACCGGTGCCACCTCGGGCGGCAAATACCTTTGGGAAACCGTCACGCCTTCGGCTTTCGAGCCTTATGTGGTCACCGTTTTCTTCAAGCAACCCGAAACAGGTTGGGACGCTGTTTCGTTCCACGCCTGGGGAACGGGTACGGTCACTAACGCCGACGGCACGACACTGAACGACTCTTGGCCCGGGCGTGCCGGCAACCTGACCTATATCGACGGCGAGCCCTGGTATAGCCGCTCGTTTGTCATCGCCACCGACGGCGCCGCCGTGAATACCGTCATCAACAATAACAACCACGGCAGCCAAACGGTCGACATCACCGGCATCAACCACGATGTGTACTACGAGCTGGGCAATAAAAATGGCGAGAATAAATATGAGGTGAACAACGCCGGCGACATGACCGAGGTTATTACCGGCATCACGCTGAACTATAATACGTTCAACTTGGGTATTCACGCCACACAGCAACTCGTGGCTACCGTCACTGGCTCCCACGTCACCACGCCGGTCACCTGGACGAGCAGCAACGAGAATATCGTCACCGTCACAAATGGAGCCGTCGCGCCCGCAAGAACGGGACAGCGACGCGCCGCCACCATGGCGGGACTCATCTATGGCGTAGCGGGTGGAACAGCAACTGTCACCGCCACCGCCGGCGACTATAGCGCCGCTTGCCTGGTCACGGTCGACCCCACCACGGGCTTGCTCACCGTTGATAGCGCCGAGCCGCGCGTCACGGCACGCGGACGCCTCATCGTCATCGATAGCCCCGTCGACACCGTCGCTTGGCTGTCAACCCCCGACGGACGCTCGCGCCGCGTCGTCGTCCACGCCGGCGTCAACGAGTTTGAAGTGTCGGGACCCATTACTTTCGTCTCGATTGACGGCAAGGTTCACAGCCTCCTCAACCGGTAATAAACACAACCACACGCCTTTAGCTGGCAACGCCGCGCCGCCGTCACCCCCTCGCGGGCCGGCCGGCGCGGCGTTTTTGTCAGGTCATCAGTCGGAATGACCGATTAATTGCCGCTTGAAGGTTATTGGTTGAGCAAGATGTTGTAGAGGGCTGTCACGTCGGCTCCGCTCACGACGCCGTCACCGTTGACGTCGGCATTGCCTGTGGCCGCTGTTCCACCGAGCAACACATTGTAAAGCGCGGTGACGTCGGCGCCGCTGATGACACTGTCGCCATTGACGTCGCCGGGCTCAAAAATGTTTCCACTGAGCTTGAGCCTGATTGCGGCCACTTGTTCGCGCGTGATGTAGTTGTGACTCACGAAGTAGTCGGTAACCGCTTCCTGCAGGTTCTCCACTTGATTGATGTTGTCGACACCGAGCATCTTCTGCATGGAGTATTGGAGCAGGTGATAGTCGCGGAATTCCTTGATGCCGAGACGGTTGGTCAGCTGATAGTCGGCAGCGATTTCTTGCCATGTGGCGCCGCAAATAGCCGCGAGATTAGCACTGAAGACCCCGGTGCGGTCGGTGCCGAGGCGGCAGTGAATCGAGAAAGGCGGGCGATTATTGTCGTCGGCGATAAACTCGGCCACTTCCTTCATCCAGTTGCCGAACTTCGTTCCGTCGGGTGAATAGTAGACTGTGTTGTAGTCGGGCGTGGAGTTATTCTTGCCCACATAGAGCACCGAGTTGTGGTCGATAATCGCGCGGTAGTAGTCGGGGATGCGCTCTTGGTACTGCTGACCATTGATGGTGACGGTGGTGAGTGAGCCTGTCTCGTCGCCCGAGAGGACGATGTCGCTCAAGATGCCGTATTGCGCCGAAAGCGCCTGCACATATTGCATGCGAGGCAGTTCGGTGGGATACTGCGCGCGCGACGACTTGAACGGGTGGTAGCAACGATAGAGGTTGCGCGTGGCGGGGACACGGCGGAAGTTGGAGATTTCCTGTTGACCCTCCTCGTTAGTGAGGTCAAACTCGCTGACGGGCCTCACGTAGCTTGCGATGCGGCTGTTCTCCTTGATTTGCTCGAAGTCGTCGTCGCTGAAGACCACGATGTGGTTTTGGTCGCCGTTCATGAAGATGTATCCTTCGGGGACAAACGACTTGTCGCCGCCGGGATAAGAGCCGTTGATGTAGAACTTGAACTCGGGTTGTCCCGAATTTCCCGGAATCTTCACTTGCTCGTAGCTCAGCGGCAAGTAATAGAAGCCGTTAGGGTCGTAGAGCATTTGGCAATAGTCGTAGTTACCCCATCCGGTGAACGAGCCGCGCACATAGGCGGTGCTAATCGTGCCGGAGTATTTCCACAGCGCGGGGTCGAAGATGAAGATTACCTGTCTGTTGGCGGGGTCGTCGATAAAGCAGCGCGCACGGTCGTCGGGCGTGGGGTCGATGGCATGCGCGCCGATAACGAGCGTCATCGCGCTCAAGTTCAGCCTGAGGGCATATTCTCCGGCCCCTATTTTGAAGGCCTGTCCGCCGGTGGCGGTGAGCGAGAGCGGTCGGTTGAGGTAGGTCTGCCCCACGAGGAAGTCCCCGTCGCTCACGGCTCCGAAACGCTGGTCGGCGATAGCGTCCCAGTCGTCGGCGCTGTCGGCGAGTTTCTTGGTGAACGAGAAGTAGCTGTATCCGTCGTGCTCGCCGGCGGCGGTGACGCTTGCCGTGTAGATAACGCCGTCGCCGGTTTCCATTTTCACGCCCGCGTTAGGCGCCCAGGTATTGCCGTTGACCTCGCCGAGTACCCACACGTCGGCCGTGTCTTGCGGCTCGCCGTCGCGTTGCACCTTCATGGTGAGCTTGTCGAGCGTCACCGTCACGATATAGGTACCTTTAGCCACGAGGAAAGAGCTGGTGCTCTTCTTGATGGGAATGTCGGTGCCGAGCATGGCATTGATATTGTAGCTGCTCGAGGGCGAGCCGTAGCGGTAGCTTTTTATTTCGTCCCAGCTACCGTTCTCGCTGAGCATGGTAGTGAACGAGAAGCGGTTTTCATCGGCCGGCATGTCGATAGTAGCGGTGAACACGTTGTGGTCCTTTGTTTTCATTTTCACGCCGGTGCTCGGGTCGAACGAGCCTCCGAAAGCGTTCCCGAGAATCCACATTTGTGTGCCGTCGGGGTCGGCGTCGATTTCCTCGACGATAAAATTAAGTTCGTTCATGTTGAACGTGATGTCGTAGGTGCCGTTGCCGGTCACATAGTAAGCGGCCTGGTCGTTGGTCGAGATTTGTGTTGTCACCGGCACATCGACGGCCACGAGTTGGTCGCCGTCGGCTGGTCCGTAGCGGTGCGCGTTCACGTTGCTCCACTCGCCCAGCTCGGTGGTAAAGATGAAATACACGGTGCCGTTGATGTCGACATTCTTTGCGGTGAACACCTCATTGTCGGTCGTCGTCATTTCCATGCCGGTCGCCGGGTTCCAACCGCCAAACGGCGCGTCGCCCACGATATAGAGGGCGGCGTCGGCGGGCATGACAGCCGCCAGGCATAAGAGCGAAAAAAGTAATAGTTTTTTCATTGTTGTGGTGGTTTTAGTTGACAACATGGGCCGGGACGCGTCCCGGCCCATTGTATCAAAGGGTGATTATTATTTAAGCGAATAAGTGATGGTCGTGACAACGCGCAGTTGCTTGATGTGCGGCGAGTTCTCGTCGCGGTCGTCGATTGAGAAGACACCCTGGTCGGCGGTCTCAATCTTGTTAAGCTTCATGCCACCCTTTTCGGCGAACTGCACAGCGGTTTTCTTGGCGCTCTCGATGGCGTCGTCCATCATCTTGGGCTTGATTTGGGCAAACGAGGTGTACTCGTAGCTCACGGGGTTCTCATAACCGCCGTCGACGATAGCGATGCCGTCGCGCAAGAGTTCGCCTTGTTTCTCGATAATTCCTCTCACTTTCTCGACTTCGGTCGAGCTCACGGTGATGACCGACGTGATGTTGTAGCGATCGGCGCTACGCTCACTGTTATAGTCGGTGGCGTTCTTATCAACCACCACGGGCGGATTGATGGTGATGTCGGCCTCTTTCACGCCGTTTTCCTTGAGGAACTGCACGATGCGCGTGGTCTTCGTGTCGATGGTGGTGTAGAGCAAGGGCAAGTCGTTACCGGTTTCTTTGGTCACGATGGGCCAGGTGACATGGTTAGCCTCCACTTCCATTTCGGCCAGTCCCTTGACGGTGACCTTGCGGTCCTTGTTCACATAGTTGTCGATGCCTCCCTTGAGGCACAATCCCAGCACGACCAACCCCAGGGCGAGAATGGCGGCTTCGATGATGCGCGTTTTTTTGATTTCCATAATGTAAAGTGTTAGAGGATTTATAAATATATAACAATATAGAAAAGCGTGGAGCTACTCGGCCGGCTGTCAACCTCTAAAAATGGAGAAGTTGACTTTGCCGTAGGTGCGTCGCTGGTCGAAGGCGGGCAAAGTCGAGAAGTCATATTCGCGCGGATGCTCCACGATGAGCAGTCCCTCGGGCTTGAGCAGTCCGCTCGCGAGTACGAGAGCCGGCAGGTCGCCCAGCTGCGGCAGGTCGTAGGGTGGGTCGGCGAAAATCAAGTCGAAGGGCCGGTGAGAGCCAGTCACAAAGCGGAAGACGTCGCCACGCACCAGCGTGAGGTGCTCCTCGCCCAGTTCCCGCGCCACTTTGTCGATAAAACGCGCCTGCACGGCTGCCTTCTCGACGGCTGTAACGCCCTCGGCACCGCGCGAGAGGAACTCGAAAGAGATGGCGCCGGTACCGGCAAAGAGGTCGAGCACCTCGATTCCCTCAAAATCGATGAGGTTGTTAAGCACGTTGAACAGGTTTTCGCGTGCCATGTCGGTAGTGGGTCGTGCCGTGATATTGTGCGGCACCTGGAAGCGTCGGCGCCCGTATTTTCCCGAAATGATTCTCATGGCGGTTACTGATTTAGCGGGAAGGGAGCCTCATGGCCCACTTCGATGTCCTTAAAATAGTCGGCGAGCCGGCGGCGCAAGTTTTCGCACGCCTCGTCGTCGCCCACGAGCAACACGCGGTGGGTGAGGGCGTCGACACCGGTCGCCTTGCACGCCTGCAAGGTGTAGAACAACGCGTCGTCGGGGGCCGCGCAGTAATAGGTGTTGGCCAGTTGCAGGGTGCCTTCGCGCTTGATGGCCACGTCGAGCCACTTGTCGCCGCCGCAGTGGAGGACGACGGTGGTCGTCTCGAGCCCGTGAAGGTAGTCGACAACAACTTGCAGGTGATGCTCCACGGGAGGCATCACAAAGGTGCGCTCGATGAACGAGCGCAGGCCGCGAGGCACCTCGAAGACAAATCCCACGCCCCACGCCGTGTCGCTCGTGAGCACGTCGCCGTTCACCGCCGAGAGCGTTGCACGCAGTATCTTGCCACGCAACGAGGCGGGCAGTTCGGCGGGCGTGAGGGCAAACCGCGCGTTGGCCACGATGATCCTCGTGGCGCGGTAGTCGTCGAGCAGCTGCGGCGTGTCGTAGACGGCGTTCTCGATGGCGGCGAGGCGGTCGCCCGTGGCGATGGGCGTGGTGCCGGCTATCGCCTCCAGCGAGTCGTGCTCGAGGCGGTAGTGCAACGCGTCATGGCCGATGAGCAACGTCAAGCTCCATTCTTCGGGATTTCTCATAATTACTGTGAACGAATTATCGTGCCCACAAAGATACTGAATATTTTTTTAAAAATTCCACACTGCACGGCATTTTTTACTTAAGTTTCGCAAGTTGTTAACTTGCTCACTGGTTAATGTTTAACGTTTAATGGTTAATGGAATAAGTGTTGAACTCATGAGATCCCCGGTGGAATTCATTTTCTCTAAACACTAAACTCTAACCTCTAACCTTCAAGTTTCTAAAGTTTTAGAACTTTAGAAACTTGAATTTTTTATTGCTTGTTGAGGCGCAACGTGTTGAGCACGACGCTGAGGCTCGAGCAGGCCATCAGGGCGCTGGCCACCATGGGGTTGATGGTGACCGACGGGATGACGCCGGCGGCCAGCGGGAGCGCCACCACGTTGTAGATGAAGGCCCAAAAGAGGTTTTGGTGTATCATTTTCACGGTGGCGCGCGACAACTTCACGGCACGTGCCACGCGGCGCAGGTCGTCGCTCATGAGCGTCACCTGTGCGGTTTCCATCGCCACGTCGGTACCCTTGCCCATGGCTATGCTCACGTGGGCGGCGGCGAGCGCCTGGCTGTCGTTGATGCCGTCGCCCAGCATGGCCACGAGGTGCCCGTCGCCTTGCAGCTCACGCACCAGGTCTTCCTTGTCTTGCGGAAGCACGCCGCTGCGATAGTGCTCGATGCCCGCCTCGCGCGCGCACCGCGCCACGGCCTCGTCGCGGTCGCCGCTGGCGAGCCATGTGTCGATGCCCATGACGCGCAGTTGGGCAATAGCTTCAACGGCGTGTGGCGCCATGGTCTCACGTTCCTCAAGCGGTATGTCGTCATCGGGGCGCAGCTCGGCGTTGGGGATGGTGAGTGTGCCGGTCTTGTCGACGACGAGCGTGTCGACGCGGCACAGGTTCTCGAGTGCCGTGGCGTCCTTGATGAGGATTTGCTCGCGCGCGGCACGGCCCATGCCCACCATGAGTGCCGTGGGAGTCGCCAGACCCAGGGCGCAGGGGCACGCCACCACGAGCACGCTCACGGCGCGCAGCACGGCTTGTGGCCACGCCTCTATGCCACCGGCCAGCCGCCATGCCACGAGGGTGATGAGGGCGATGACGACTACCGTGGGCACGAAGACGGCGGCGACGCGGTCAACGACACGTTGCACGGGCGCTTTGCTACCCTGCGCGCGCCGCACCATGTCGATGATGTGCGACAGCACGGTGTCACCGCCCACGGCACGCGCCGTGATGCGCAACTTGCCCTCGCGCACGAGGGTTCCGGCCACCACTTTATCGCCCTTGCGACGCGCCACGGCAAGGGGCTCGCCGCTTATCATGCTTTCGTCTATATAGCCTTCTCCGTCGCGCACCACACCATCTACGGCGAGCTGGTCGCCGGCCACCACCTCGATGATGTCGCCGGGCTGCAGTGTGGCCACGGGGACCATCGACACTTCTTTGCCCTGCACGAGGCGGGCTTGCTTGGGCGAGAGTCCCATGAGGGCGCGTATGGCGCGGGCGGCGCTACCCTTGGCGCGCTCCTCGAGCAGTCGGCCGGTGAGCACAAAGGCGATAATCATCGTCGTGGCTTCAAAATAGGTGTGCCATTCGATGCCTCGCGCGCCCCAGTAGGTGTCGCCCCAAAATGTGTTAAACACGCTCAGCCCGAACGAGGCCGCTGTGCTCAGTCCCACCAGGGTGTCCATGCCCGGGTTGCGGTGCCACAGCTGACGCGCGGTGTTGATATAAAAGTCGCGCCCGCTATACAACGCCACGCCCAGTGTGAGCAGCATGGCGGCAAAGTTGTTGTCGAGGGGCCTGCCTATGCTCAGCCATCCCATCGAGAGCGCCATGACCACGGCGCCGCCCAGCCAAGCGACGACGACACGCCACAACAGGCGCCGACGCGCGGTGCGTTCCTCGGCCATCACGTCGCGGTCGTTCTCAATGACCAGGTCGTAACCGGCGCCCGTCAAGGCGTCTTTCATCGCCTGCTCGCTGACGTTATTATACTCAATGGTGACGGTGCGAGCCGCCAGGTTCACGTTGGCGCTTTCCACACCGGGCACACGTCCTAAAGATTTCTCGACGCTGGCCGCACAGCCGGCGCACATCATACCTATTACAGGAAAACTACGTATCAATGGTTAAATGGTTAGTTAGGGTCAAATAATTCGTAAAATTAGTAAAATTCGCCAAATTCGCCAAATTCGCATTTAAAAAACTCAGTCCTCACTATTGAGACATCCAAATGCGAATTTGGCGAATTTAAGATTATTTACCCACGAGTCTCTATTGCGGTTGCGTCTCCTTTTACTAATTGAAACATTTAAAAAAGAATCAATCACCAAGCAGGAGGTTGTAGAGCGCGGTGATGTCGGCGCCGCTGATGATTCCGTCGCCGTTGACATCGGCCTCGCCGTTGGCCTCGCCACCGTCGAGCAGCACGTTGTAGAGGGCGGTGATATCGGCGCCGCTGATGATTCCGTCGCCGTTGACGTCACCGGGCTCAAAGCCGTCGAAGAAGAGCTCCCACACGGGGGCATTGCGATACTTGTTCTTGCTCGCGGTGGGCACGGTGAGCTTGACGTTTTCAATATTCACTTGGTTAAAGGCGTTGCTTGCGCACACAGGCGGTTCCACAGCGTTGCAGGTGAGGTTGCGCAACCCACGACAATAGTAAAATGCGTTTTCTAAAATGGAAGTCATCCCGGTGCCGATGGTGGCATCGGTAAGATTGCGATTATTGCTCAAAGCATTATTTGGCAGGATAGTTACCAGGTCGCCGATGGTGAGCTTGGTCAAGCCGCCTGTATCGTTTGAGGCATGGCAGAACGGCGATATGGCGTTCTGTGTCAGCGTAAGGTCGCGTCCCAGGTATCCCTCGTAGGGCGCGAAGTCGTTGCACAGTCCGTTGCTATAGTAGCGGGTGCCGTACACTTTGAGTGGTGTGTCGCCGTCGGCGATAGTGAATGAGGTGACGCCGCTCATAACGGTGAAAGCACTGCTGTGGATTGAGTCGAGCGAGGCGGGCAGGGTGATGCTCTGCACCTTAGAGCAGCGCAGGAAGGCGTCATAGTCAATGGCTTTGATGCCCTCACCGAGGGTGAGCGTGGTCATTGTCGAGTCGTTCTCAAATGCGCTCTGCCCGATGCTCTTCACGTTGCCCGGGATAGAGATGCCGGTGAGCTTGACACAGTTGACGAAAGCCTGTTTGGGGATGGCTGTCAACCCGGTGCCTATAGTGGCGGTGGTAAGGTTGCGGTTTTCACAAAATGCCTCATCGGGCAGGGTTGTCACCTTGTCGCCGATGGTAAGCTTTGTGAGGCCCCCCACGTCGTTTCGGGCGTGGTAGAAGGGCGAGGGGGCGCCTTGTGTGAGGGTGAGGTCGCGGCCGAGGTGTCCCACGTAAGGCGCGAAGTCGTTGCACAGTCCGTTGCTATAGTAGCGGGTGCCGTACACTTTGAGTGGTGTGTCGCCGTCGGCGATAGTGAATGAGGTGACGCCGCTCATAACGGTGAAAGCACTGCTGTGGATTGAGTCGAGCGAGGCGGGCAGGGTGATGCTCTGCACCTTAGAGCAGCGCAGGAAGGCGTCATAGTCAATGGCTTTGATGCCCTCACCGAGGGTGAGCGTGGTCATTGTCGAGTCGTTCTCAAATGCGCTCTGCCCGATGCTCTTCACGTTGCCCGGGATAGAGATGCCGGTGAGCTTGACACAGTTGACGAAAGCCTGTTTGGGGATGGCTGTCAACCCGGTGCCTATAGTGGCGGTGGTAAGGTTGCGGTTTTCACAAAATGCCTCATCGGGCAGGGTTGTCACCTTGTCGCCGATGGTAAGCTTTGTGAGGCCCCCCACGTCGTTTCGGGCGTGGTAGAAGGGCGAGGGGGCGCCTTGTGTGAGGGTGAGGTCGCGGCCGAGGTGTCCCACGTAAGGCGCGAAGTCGTTGCACAGTCCGTTGCTATAGTAGCGGGTGCCGTACACTTTGAGTGGTGTGTCGCCGTCGGCGATAGTGAATGAGGTGACGCCGCTCATAACGGTGAAAGCACTGCTGTGGATTGAGTCGAGCGAGGCGGGCAGGGTGATGCTCTGCACCTTAGAGCAGCGCAGGAAGGCGTCATAGTCAATGGCTTTGATGCCCTCACCGAGGGTGAGCGTGGTCATTGTCGAGTCGTTCTCAAATGCGCTCTGCCCGATGCTCTTCACGTTGCCCGGGATAGAGATGCCGGTGAGCTTGACACAGTTGACGAAAGCCTGTTTGGGGATGGCTGTCAACCCGGTGCCTATAGTGGCGGTGGTAAGGTTGCGGTTTTCACAAAATGCCTCATCGGGCAGGGTTGTCACCTTGTCGCCGATGGTAAGCTTTGTGAGGCCCCCCACGTCGTTTCGGGCGTGGTAGAAGGGCGAGGGGGCGCCTTGTGTGAGGGTGAGGTCGCGGCCGAGGTGTCCCACGTAAGGCGCGAAGTCGTTGCACAGTCCGTTGCTATAGTAGCGGGTGCCGTACACTTTGAGTGGTGTGTCGCCGTCGGCGATAGTGAATGAGGTGACGCCGCTCATAACGGTGAAAGCACTGCTGTGGATTGAGTCGAGCGAGGCGGGCAGGGTGATGCTCTGCACCTTAGAGCAGCGCAGGAAGGCGTCATAGTCAATGGCTTTGATGCCCTCACCGAGGGTGAGCGTGGTCATTGTCGAGTCGTTCTCAAATGCGCTCCGCGCTATACTTTCGGTGGTACCGGGGATGCTGATGCCTTGCAGCTTGACACAGTTGGCAAAAGCTCTCGTGCCGATGTCGCCCACGCCTTCCTTCAAGATGACGGTTTCGAGCAGCTTTTGATTGTAGAACATCTCATCGCTAATGGCTTGACCATAACCGCCAAGCGTCACGTGCTTGAGCGAAGGGTCGCCGATGCGCTTGAAGGGCGACACGTCGGCAATCACGTTCTTGCCTATGTAGGCCTTCTCGAGAGCCGGCACACCGAAAGCGCCAATGGTGCCGTACATCGTGTTATGGGTGCCGAGGATGTGGAGCGGCTTGTCGCTGTCGGCGATGGTGAGCTCGGTGAGGCTCGTGCACAAGTTAAGCGCATTGACGTCCATGTATTCCAGCGTCTCAGGCAGGGTGAGGCTGGTGATGTTGGGGAAACTGAGCGCCCCGTTGCCCGTGATGAACTCCAGATTCATGGGCATCTCCACCCGCGTGACAAGATCGCTGTTCAAGTTGTTCCAGAATAGCTGGTCGGCATCGATACCGATGATTTTAATCCACAAGGTGGAGTTCAGTTCCTCGTCCCACACGCTGTAGAGAGTGGGAAGCTGAAAGAGGCCGTCCTCGGACTCGTACTGCGTTTTCTTGATGATGGCGACGGGCATGTCTTCGCCCGCGATGAATCCATACTCAAAGCAGAAGGCAAACTTGAAGTCGCCCGAGTGATGTTCTCCCGGGTCGCCCACGGGGAACCCCTGCTCATCGACATAGACGGTCTTGCCCACGAAGCCCGGGTGCCCGGGATAATCGGTGGCGAGCGCACAAAGCGCGACGAACATTGTCATTAAAAAGATAAAGAATTTCTTCATAAGGCAAAAATATTAGTTGATTTTGTTATTCGGCATACTCCACCAATAGAATGCAAAAATAGCACATCTCACAGCAAATCGCAAATAAATCAGCTATTTTTATCGCAACGGGAAACCGGAAACGGCTCAAGCCTACCGAAACAGGCAGGGATAATAGCGTGCTTGGCGGTGTGTTGTGTCGCCCACCTACAAGGGGGTGATGACGAAGTTAAATGCGGGCGGCGATGTAGCGGGCGACGGCGTCGGTATCGTTGGCGCCGATGATGAGGTCGGCGACTTGCTTGACGGGCGGGAAAGCGTTCTCGACGGCGATGCCTACCGTGGCGTCCCGCAGCATGGGAATATCGTTGAGGTTGTCGCCGAAGACGACGGTGCGCTCCACGCCCAACTCGGCGGCAAGGCGTGCGATGGCGGCCGCCTTGGTGGTAGCGGGAGCGTAGATTTCAAGTAGTCCGAGACTCTTGTCGACACTGTCGCGATAGAGGGCGGTGTGGCAGGGCAAGGAGGCGACGATTTCGTCGTGAGCAGGCCGCAACCGCTCAAAATCGTTCATAGCAAAGACAAGAAGCGCCTCGCCGAGGTCACCGGCCTCGTCCCGTCCCAGATGGAACACCTTGAAGGGCGTGCCTTGCCGTTGACTCACGAAATCGCGCTCCATGGGGCTCAACGCAGCGTCGTGAGTCACATGAAGGATGTCGCCGCGCCGGTGGTACACGAAGGGGCTGAGACGGTGGGCAGCGAGAACGCGTAAAATGGTTGTCAAAGCCGCCGACGAGAGTGCCCGCGAAAAGGTGTAGCCGTGGCGCGCGTTGTCCCACATCGCGGCGCCCGAGAGTACGATGAGCGGCAGGTTCATGGCCACGCGGTCCATGAGGGGCACGGCAGTGGCCGGCGTGCGCGCCGTGGCCACGGTGAAGAGGGCACCGGCTGCAATGGCGCGATTGAGCAGCGACACGGTGGTCGTGCTCAATCGCGAATTATTGTCGAGAAGCGTCCCGTCGAGGTCGCTCACATATAACGTCTTAGGCATAAATCCATTAATTGGATTAGTTGCCGCCTTGCTGGCCGCTTTGCTGACCGCCCTGGCCCTGGCCGGCTTGCTGGCTGCCGCCCACGACGTCGTCGTTTTCAATTGACTTGTTAGCTTTCTTGACGTGGGTGTTGAGCGAGCCGAAGCGATAGCTGATGCTGATTGAGAAGCGGCGGCTGGGGAATCGCACGTTATCAAAGCCGGTGTAGTCGCCGTTGACGTAAGTGGTCTTGAAGCCGGAATATTTGCCTGAGAAAGGTCGATTGGCGTTGATGCTCACCGAGAGGCGGTCTTCCTTGAGGAAGGAGCGTCGCAGGCCGAAACCGTAGAAGAAATTGGTATTACTCTTGGAATAGAGTCCGTTCACGTTGCCCCCCCACTCGCCAATGTTGGCGGTGAGCGTCAGTTTCCAGGGAAGGCGTTGGGTGAGCTGGAGGTAGCAGAAGTGGTCCCAGCCCTTGTTTTTGAGCCCGAGTCCCTTGCTTCGTAGCCAGTTGTGGCTTACGTTGCCATTGAACATGAGACTCGTTTTGTCGAAGACTTGCCACTGGAAGAAGCCGTTGAGGCTTACATCGCGAGCCTCAAGGGTGTTCTCGTAGGTGGTGACCTCGCGGCCGTCACGGTTGAAGTTGACGGCGGTCACTTGGTTGTCGCTGAATGAGGTGCCGGGCGACACGTTGAAGGTGAACTTGGGCCCGATGTGCATGAAAGTGAGGCTCATGGAGTAGATGCGCGCGCTACCCAGGTGGGAGTTGCCGTAGCTTATCGTGGTGGGCGTCTCGACGATGGCGGGATTGAGGAAGCTGATGCCCGGGCGCTGGATGCGCGTGGAGAATGCCCACTTGAGCGAGTTGAAGGGCGAGAACTGGTAGTTGAGACTCGCGCTCGGCACCCAGTCGCTGAGGTGGCGGTGGTAGTTGGCCTGTTTGCCGTCGGGGTACTTGGCGCTCAGGTAGCTGTACTCGTAGCGGAGTCCTGCGCGCGCGCTCCAGGGACCGCGGCTGAAGGTGTAGCTGAGGTAGGCGGCCGCCACCTGCGTGTTGTGGTCGAGCCTGGTGTCGTCGTCGCTTTCGAGTCCCAGGTAGTGAGCCCAGGTGTGGCTGTCGTTGGTGCGGTTGATGTATTTGAGTCCCGTCTCAAACTTGTGGTACTTGGCAAAAGGACGCGTCCAGTCGAGTTGCACGGTGTGCTCATAGAATTTCTCCTTGCCGTTCTGGTTAATGCCATTGTAAGGCACGGGGAAGTTGACGAGCTCCTCGTAGCGGTATTCCATCGCGCTGCGGTTGCGCGATGTGCTGAGCATGTAGCTCAGCGTGAGAGTCTCGCCCCAGCGGCGCGTCTTGTGTTGGTAATCGAGCCTTCCGTCAAAACTGTAGTAGCTGTTCTTGGGGAAGTGCGTGCGGTTGTTGTAGCTGTAGATGGTGTTTCCGGCGGCGTCGCTCATGCGTGTGGAGGATAACGCGTCGGCGATATAGTTATAGTAATATCCGCCAAATGAAAGCGATACAAGGTTGAGTGTATCGGGCTCATAGCTGGCCTCGATGTTGCCGTAGTGTACGTTGGCCGAATTTTCACTATCGCCTTCGTTCTTGAGCTCGTTGCCGTTTTCGACATAGTGGTGCAGGCTTTCGTTATAATTATTTCCCGACCAAGTGGGGCGTCGCACATAACCGTAGTTGATGCTGGTGACCACCTTGTCGATTTGCGTGGTGACATAGCCGTTGGCGTTGAAACCTTGGGTCGAGGCGCTCGCGCTCACCGTGCCGGTGACACCGCTGGTAGTGGTATTCTCGCTGACGACGATGTTGAGGATAGCGCTCACCCCCTCGGCGTCATATTTCGCGCCCGGCTCGGTGATAACCTCGATGCGCTTGATCATGCTGGCCGGGATGGCCTTGAGCACCTCTTTGGGGTGACTCGAGAGCGTGGGGTCGGGGTGTCCGTTCTTGTATATCTTGAAGTTGGTGCCGCCTTTCACTTTAATATTATCCTCGCCGTCGACGCTCACGAGCGGCACCTTGCGCAACATTTCCATCACGGTCTTGGTTTTCGACTCGTCGTCGTTGGCGATGTCGTAGCTCAAGCGGTCTATTTCGTTCTTGATCAGCGGGCGCTGCGACTTGACGACGACCTCGGCGAGCTCGTTGGCCGCCGGAGTGAGGTTGATGGTTCCCAGCGAGGCCTTCTTGTGTGCGACATCGACGGTGAACGCGCGGGTTTCCACCACCTTGCCCACGGCGGTGACACTGAGGCGGTAGTTGCCGGGGGCGGCGAGCGTGTGGGAGAAGGAACCGTCGGCCTCGGTGGCGGCCACCACCTTGGTGTGCACAGTGTCGGGCAGGGCATAGATGCGCACGGTGGCGAACGGCTCACCCTCGCCATCCTCGTTGTTGACTTGGCAAGTGACGCTGTACTGTCCCCATGCCGAAGCCGTGGCGGTGAGAGCCGTCACGACGGTGATGAGAAAATGTCTAAATTTCATTGTTTTCGTCGTTTTATGTGTCATTTCTGTATATTAGACGCAAGTGAGGGCCGATTAGTTGCGCCGGTCTTCACTAAAAATTGTTACCAAATTGTAAAATTCGTTTAAACCGAAGGGTCCCACTTGCGCTCTTCGACCTGGTTAGTGACGTTGTTAAACCGGGCGAAGATATAGAAGAAGTCGCTCAGGCGGTTCAGGTAAGCGAGCACGAGCGGGTCGACGGCGGCCTCGCGGGCGAGAGCCACGACGCGGCGCTCGGCACGGCGGGCGACGGTGCGGCAAATGTCGCACAGCGCGCTCAGTCGGCTTCCACCCGGCAGCAGGAAAGCTCCCGCCGGCGGCAGTTGCTCGTCCATATCATCGATGCGTGCCTCAATCTCGTGCACGTCTTCGTCGTTGAGCCCTTTCACGGGGTCGTTGCTGTCGGTGGCGAGGTAGGCGCCTATGTTGAAGAGCTTGTTCTGCATCTTGTAGATGAGCTCGTGCATGCCGGGCAAGTCGAGTTTGCTGTTGTGGGCCAGCAGGCCGATGAAGCTGTTGAGCTCGTCGATGGTGCCGTAGGCTTCGACACGCACATCGTCTTTGGCGACACGCTTACCGCCCACGAGCGAGGTGGTACCCTTGTCACCGGTGAGGGTGTAAATCTTACTTTTCATTGTTTTTTGATGTTTATTTTACGGTTAGTCTATTTAATTCGTTCAAAAGCGAAGCGACGCCGTTGACATAGCGCACGGCGGGCATGCGGCGGCCGGCGGCAAAAACCGAGGCGGCCGTGAGGCGCAATTGCTCGATGAGGGGCCCGTACATGCCGTCGTGGTCGCACACGATGATGGGCTTGTCGTAGTCCCGCGAGACGGTGAGTTGCGACAGTGTCGACACCCACTCGTCGATGGTACCCAGCCCGCCGGGAAGCACGACGAAGGCGTCGCCATTTTCAATCATGACGCTCTTGCGGTCGTTGAGGTCGCGCGCCGGCAGGAGTTCATCACACAGCGGGTCGGCACGGTGCAAGAAAAGCTCGGGAACGACGCCCACGACGCGCCCGCCGGCGTCTTTCACGGCTTGCGCGGTGATGTGCATGAGACCGGCGTTGACACCGCCATAGACGAGCGTGTGGCCATTACTCCCTATCCAGGTGCCCACCGCGGCGGCATAGTCACGCACCTGCCGCGGCAGCTGTTCGCACGAAGCGCAATAAACTACGATATTCATCGGTTAATCGGGGGAAATAATGAAGGAGACTTCCTTGAAAGCGTAGCGGTGGAGGTTACCGGAGGAATGGCGCAGGGTGAGCATGCCGTCGGGGTCCACGTCGACGATGGTGGCCATGAATGGGGCGTCGTCGCCTGGGACGGCGAACGGGTGCGGGTGGCCGTCACGGCGGTACAAGCGCGAGAGGTAGCGGGTGTGCAGGGCCTCGAAGCCGGCGGCGTCGCTATCGAAGCGGCAGTATTGCTCGATGGCGGTTCCCACGCGCTCGAGAAGCTGCGGCAAGGGGAGCTCGCGGCCGGTGAGTTGCGCCAGCGACACAGGGTTAGGCGCGTCGCTGCGAAACACGGTTTGGTTCACATTCAGTCCCACTCCCACCACGGTGTGGACGATGCCGTCGGCGTCGAGGTCGTGTTCGATGAGTATGCCGGCGAGTTTTCGGTCGTCGGCATAGATGTCGTTAGGCCACTTGATGCACAACGGCGTGAGCTCGTCAAGTGCCTCGACGATGGCCAGTGACACAGCCTCGCTGATGGCGAACTGTCGCTTGACGTCGACGCGCGGCCGCTTGAGGAGCAGCGAGAACGTGAGGTTTTTGCCCGGCTCGCTCTCCCAACTGTTGCCCTTTTGTCCGCGTCCCGCGCTCTGGCAGGGCGTGTGCACGAGGGCGCCGTCGGGCAAGGAAGCGGCGTGTTGCTTGACGTAAGTGTTGGTCGAGGCGACCTGCGGAAGTTCGATGATTACCGGCATCACTCAGGGAAGTGTAACGATGATGGTACGGCTCTCGTCGTCGTTCACAGTGATGTCGACGCGCACGGTATCGTCGGGCAGGAGCGCGTCAATGCGCTCGGGCCACTCGATAAGGCAGAGCGCGCCGCTGTCGAAGTAGTCCTCGGCGTCGATGTCGATGGCTTCCTGCTCGTTCTCGAGACGGTAGCAGTCGAAATGGTAGATGAGCTCCGCCGTGGTGTCGCTGCGATACTCGTTGATGATGGCAAACGAGGGCGAACCAGTCATGTCGCTTTCCACGCCCAGCTCGCGACACAAGGCGTTGATAAAGGTGGTTTTGCCGGCCCCCATGGCGCCATAGAAGGCATACACGGTGTAGTCGCCCATGAGCGACATGAAGTGGCGCGCGGCCTGAGGCAGCTCGTCGAGATTGTGTACTTGAATTTCGTGTTTCATCAAAAAAACGAACTAATATCTAAAAACTAAAAACTGAAAACTAAAATCATCTCGCACGGCTGTCGCGGTACTTGTTGCCGCTGTAAATGCCGTTCCCGAAGGCGTTGCTGTTAAACTCGTCATCCTCCTCGTCTTGTCCCTGTTGACCGCGACGCGTGTTGCGCTCCTTGGCTTGTCGCTGCTCGTAGAGCGACTTGCCCTGTTCGGGCTGGTTGCGCTTGATATCGTCGTGCTTCTGCCGGTTGAGCGCGGTGGCGAATATATCCCAGGGTTGTTCCACATCCCAGTTGGCCCTAAGGCGCAGTTTTTCCGGGTAGTAAAGAACTGTTTCGGGCTGGCGGTGCTCGGCGAATTTGCCGGTATCCCACCGCCCGTTGCCGTTGCTGTCGAGGGTGATTCGCGCGTAGTAATATCCCGGCTCGATGTTCTCAAATTCGGCCTCCCGCCCCTTGACAGTGGCCGTGGCGATGACTTTCTCGGTAGCGTCGAGGAGTTCAACAAAGGCAGGCGTGTCGAGGGCCGGCGAGATGGTGAGGAACAGGTTGGCGTATTCATCGGTGGCGCCCACGTTGATGTCGGCCACAATCGAGTCGCACCCGATGCGGTAGACCGAGGTCACCGCGCCCTGCTCGAGTCGCAGGCGGTAGATGCCACCCGGCTCGAGTTGCGCCGGAAAGACGAACCGCAGCCGCGAGCACGTGTCGGCGGGCACGGCGGCAGGCAACGGCACGTTCACCCATGTGCTGTCGGGCTGCATGCGTCGCAGACTGACGCGGTACGGGTCGATGGCGGCGATGGGCGTCTCGCTCGTGATGGCGATACTGTCGCCAATGTTGAGCTTGCCCTTGCTCACCGTGAGCGGCAACACGGGCGGCGCCACGCTGTCGACACGCAACAGCAACCGCAATTGCTCGCGGTCGTCCTCATCATCCTTACCTTCGGCGGCGAGTTTGTCGAGTCGCTCGCGCAGCTTGGCGATTTCCTTGAGGCGGTTTTCGTGCTCCTTTTTCTCCTTGGCCTCGGCCTTGAGCTGGGCATTGCTCTTGCGGTAAACGAAGTTTATCGTGTCGGCCTGCTCGCCGATTCGGTCCAGCGAATCGCTCTTGAGGTAGTGGACGATGGCCTTGATACTGTCGGCCTTGATGAGCGTGCTGTCGGTGAGCCAGTAGACCACCGAGTCGCGGGCCGCGCGGCTCTCGATTGCGCACCACTCGCGAGCCGCGGGACGCGGGGCGAGCACCTCGACGCGTGGCGGTTGCGGCGATGGTGCGGCCAGCAGCACGGCGAGGCGTGCGGCGTCGGGCCGCTCGGTTTTTTTGAGATAGAGCGCGCTGTAGTTTTCGTTGAACATGGGCAGGTACACGTCGTTAGGCAGGAACTGCGTGTGGTAGCCTGTGGTGATGGTGTCGACGCGGTGGTCGAAGGTGAAGACGGTGTCCTGCGACTCGAAAGCCGATGTTGTGGGGGTCACTACGCGCGGTGTCCAGGCCATGTCCTCGTTGCGTGTCCACCGGTAGTTAGCGTCCACGTCGTTGAGGGCATAGATGCGGTAGTCGCCCTCTTTTAGGTTGCGCAGGGTGAACTCGCCGCGGTCGTTGGTGCGCGTGATGCGCTCAAAGGGCTCGCTGACGAGCGCCGAGTCGTCCATGTTGCGGTGCAGACCCACGAGCACGTGCTGCATGGGCTCCAAGTCGCGCGCCCTCAGCACGATGCCGCTGGCCTGGAGCGTGTCGAGTGTCTCGCCTGTGGAAAAGGCGAACGAGAAACCGTCGAGCGCGTTGCTCTCGTTGTTATCGAGCAAGGCGTTAGTAAAGTCGATGACATAAGTCGTGTTCGGCTCCAGGTCGTCCTTGAACTCGATCACCACCTTGCGGCCAAGCACCCTGATGCCGGGTTGCTCCTTGGGCGCGGGCGAGATTACCACCTTAGTAGACTGCTCCTTGAGCTGGATATACTCATCGAAAGTGAGCTCCACCTTGTTGCCGGTGAAATTGAGGGCGCCGGGCAGGGGCGAGCTCTTGACCATGCGCGGCGGTGTGTAGTCGCGCGGCCCACCCTCGGGCGAACCGATGTTGGCACACGACATCGCCACCCACGCCACAAGGAGCGTGAGCCACAAAGCCGCCGGACCCGTTATGCCTTTATTTCTTGTCATCGATGTGCTTAACGTGCCGCAAAGTTACGCATTAAAACTCAATTCGCGCCACTTTTCCCGCAAAAACTGCACGCCGGGGACAGTTTAAAAGTCGAAGCCGAGGCTCAGCAGGAAGTTGACGCGGTGTGAGTAGCTGTTCCAGCCGATTGTGGCGCCGAGCGGCCCAAAGAAGCCGCTGTCGTAGAAATAGGACATCGCCACGCCCCACATGGGCTTGCGGTCGAAGAGGTCGCCGAGCTTGTCGTTGTGCTCGGCCACCATGCCGTGGGCTTGCAGGTAGTGACGCCCCAGGAAGCGCTGTTGCAGCCGCAACGAGGCGCTCACGAATTTCGTATCGAAAAATTCGGCGTTTCCCATGCCCGTGAGGGGCTGTTGCTGCGGGAAGAACTTGCCGAATCGCAGACCGCCCGCCATGTTGCGTTTCATCACCGGAATGTCGTCGCCAAAGAGCAGACGGCCCTGGACGCCGCAGCGCAGGGTGGTGGTGGCGCCAAAGGGCACGCTTATTTGCCACAGCGCGGCCACAGCGCTGAAGCCGGAGTGGCCTTTCCAGTGCGCGAAGTTGTCGGTATAGTAGGCATAGCGTGCCTCGGCGCGCATGCCACGCCGCGTGAAATAGCGGTTGTCCTCGTTGTTGTAGCGCAACCGCGCGTGGTAGTTGAAGTAGTGCTCGTTAGCGGGCAATTCGAGCACGCTGTACTCGTTTTTCAAGCCCTTGAACTGGTGGTAGTGTTCCCAGCCGAGTCCCAGCTCGAGGTCGAAGTTGAGGGCCTCGAGCGAGAAGAGCTTGACATTGGCGCGCTGGTAGATGAGCGACAGGTTGTCGCTGCGCTTGCCGCGGGTGAACAGGTCGCAATATTTGTACCAGAACTCGTAGCTGAGGCCCATTTTCCGGTACTTGGCGGGCTCGAGGTCGAAAGCCAGTCGCAGCATCGAGCGCAGGCCCAATCGTGCCGTCAAGTTGAATTCCTTGCCGGGTTTTCCACCCATGAAATAGCGGGCGTTGAGCAGCAGCACGGCCAGGTCCTCGGTGTCGAAACGGGCGCCGAGCGAGGCCTCGATGGTGCTGGGCTCGTGGTTGTCGATGAGTCCCTGCTCGTCTTCCTCGAGGGGCTTCAGGCTGTCGAGGTCGCGCAAGTGCAGGGAGTAGTCATGGTCGAGGCTGGCACCCGCCATCGCCTTGAGCAGGCGCACCGAGTCCATTTTCTCGCGCATGGCTCGCTCGCCGCGGCTCATGAGCGTGTCGAGGGCGCTTTGCCTGAAGCTGCCGCTGGTGTATCCCCTCACGGGCACCTTGACGAGCAGGTCGCAATATTTCTCGTTCTCGCGGGTGCGCCGGCTCACGTCGCTGCCGGCCGAGCGTTCCATCACGTCCATGAGCGAGCGGTACTGCTTGTTGTCATCAAGCCCGAGGTCAAACCTCACGCCAATCACGATGTCGGCGCCGAGCTGTCGCGCCACATCGGCGGCAAAATTATTTTTCGCGCCGCCGTCGACGAGAATCATGTCACCGAAACGCATCGGCGTGAACACGCCGGGAATCGACATGCTCGAGCGTATGCTTTTCACCAAGTAGCCCTCGGTGAGCACGACGGCCTCGTCGTTCACCAGGTCGGTGGCCAGGCAGGCGAACTGTCGCGGCATGTCGTGCAGGAAGTTGATACTGTCGGTGTATCCCTGCAGGTAGTATTCAAACGTTTCCACGACGTTGTCGCCGCGAATCACGCCGCCCGGCTGGGGGTCGATGCCGCCGCGCACGTAGAAGTCGCGCTTATAGATGAAGCTGTTTTGCGCGTCGCGCTCGTCGAGGGTGAGGTGCCGCTCGTTGCGACGGTCGAGGAACAGCTCGGTCCAGTCCATGTTGCGGAACATGGTGGCGATGTCGTCGCTGCTGTAGCCCACGCTGTAGAGGGCGCCCACGATGCTGCCCATGCTGGTACCCACCACCATATCGATGGGCATGCCGGCCTCCTCGAGCACCTTGAGGGCTCCCACGTGGATGGCCCCGAAGGCGCCGCCGCCGCTTAGCACTACGGCCACTTTTTTGCGCGCCGGCACGGTGTCGGTCGGCACGTTCATCGCCGCGACCGGCAAGGTGAGGAGCGCGACAAGCGATATCGCGAGGACAGTTCTTATTTTTTTCATAGATTGCGGTTAAGGGGAAAGATTAACAGCGTTAAAACGAGATGCACAGGGCGGCGCCCAGCACCCACTGGTGGAGCGACTTGCGCACCCTCGACTCGGCCGGCTTGGTCATGTCCCAGCCGCCCATTGAGACGAACTCGACCAAGTCGGGCGCGAGTCCCTCCAGGAGCCCCAACGGATGATAGACGGCCTTGAACGTCTTTCGCGCGTAGTCGTAGTCGCAAAACAGCCGCCACGAGAACGAGTTCTTGTGGGCGTAAGTGAGCGAGACGCCGGTGCCGAATTTCATCGAGTTCGAGGCATTGACATCGATATAGTCCCAGGAATAGTCAACCATCTTGCCGGTGCGGACGAACATATTCTCATCGTCGTCGTTGAGCAGCGCGTCGTAGTTGAGCGCCAGTTGCTCGCCGCTATAGTTGGCGGTGATGTCGATGTCGGCCATCAGGCTGCGTCCCACAAGGGCTTTGGTGCCCAGGGCGAAACGCGACGACAGCGGCAGGTTCAGGTAGACGCCGGCGTCGGCGGCAAACTCGGTGATGTGGTCGCTCTCGATGGTCACCTTGATGTTATGCACCGAGTTTTCCAGCAACGGGTCCTTGAAGAAGTCCTGCATGTAGGCTTGCTCGCTGAGCGCGAACTGGCTCCAGCCGTTGATGGGCGTGGCCTTGACGCGCAGTCGTCCGCCGATGCCTATATAGGAATTGAAGAAATAAGCGCCCTCGGCACCGACGGCCGTCGCCGTGCGGAACTTGAGGTGCAAAGGCTCGAGGTCTTCAGCGTCGATTTCCTCGCCGTCGAGGTACTCGGCCGGAATGTGGAAATCGAAAGCCGGCAGGACCAGGTTCTTATTGCCCAGCCCCACACCCATCGAGATGGAGAAGAACGAAGGGTTGGCGCGCAAGTCGGGGTGATAGCTCAAATCGTTGCGCAACAGTCCGCGGTTCTTGAACAACAGGTCGCAAATGCCGTAACCAAGCTCCACGCTGAGGATGCCGATACCGGCGCCCGAGAGCACGTCGCTAATCCAGTGGCGGTTGTTGAGCACGCGCATCACGCCGGTGGCGGTGGCGAGCGTGTAGGCGCCCACCGAATACCATGGCGAGCGTGTCAATCCGTATTCCTTGTGGAGAATGGTGGCCGCCATGAAAGCCGTGGCGGTGTGTCCGCTGGGCCACGAGTTGCGTGTGGAGCCGTCGGGGCGCATCTCGCTGGCGGTGTACTTGATGCCGTTCACCAAGCCAGCCATGATGGCGGCCGACATGGCCGACGAGGCCCAGAATCGCGGCCAGTCGCTGCGTCCTTCCACGCCGCCCATGTGGAGACCGAGCGTGAGAGCCAGCGGCACATATTGCGTGTAGTTGTCGATTTCGTTGTGGAAGTTATACTTGATGAGCCTGATTCTCGTGTTGGGGTTTTTGTAATTCTGGCGGAAAGCCGTTTTCTCGCTCTTGACAGCGAGGCCCGAGAGGAACAGCGGAATACCCACCCACGTCTGGTCGTCGAGAAACGAGTAGGGGTGCGTATTGGGATTCGTCACGCTCTTGAACATCCTGAAGTCGGCACCGCGATGCGGCTCGTAGTGGGTGATGAGCGGCTTGCCCGCGGTGGTGTCGGGCACGACGGTGACCGCTGCCGGCAGCGTGTCGCGCGACAGCGGAGTGGCTTGACCGGCCTGTTCTGTTTGCCCGGTCACGACGTTGGGGGCGGCCGCCCGCACGCTATCGGCCGTTTCCTGCGCGACGGCAGCCATTGTCATCGCTGCGGCCACGAGGGCGAGTAAGAATATACACCTTATTTTCATCATATCATTGTTAATTATTGTTTCAAAGTGCAAAGATAATGATAATTTATTTGTCGGCGGAATATTGAATAATCTTTTTTATGGTAGGCCAGGGCACAACTTTTGGTAGAGAGCGCGAAATGTTGTACCTTTGCGGCTCGAAAAAACTATGACGACGCGCGTGATGGAGAAAGAAAACGACCGATTCAGCGAACTGGCTAACGCTCCGGTGGGACGCTTGCTGTGGAAATACAGCCTGCCGGCCATCGTGGGCATGATGGTCATGTCGCTCTATAACGTGATCGACCGCATCTACATCGGGCACGGCGTGGGACCCGACGCCATCGAGGGTCTCACCATCACTTTCCCGGTGATGAACATCAGCGTGGCCTTCGGCGTGCTCATCGGGGCCGGCGCCAGCGCGCGCATCTCGATCGTGTTGGGCATGGGTAACAAGCGTCTTGCCGAGCGCATCTTGGGCAACAGTTTCGTGATGACGCTCATCTTCGGCACCTTCTATATCGCGATGTTCGGGCTTTTCATGGAGCCGTTGTTGCGCTTGTTCGGCGCCAGCGACTCGTCGCTGCCCTACGCCTACGAGTTCATGATGTATATCTTGCCGGGGCTCATGTTCAACAACATCACCTTCTCTTATAACAACGTGATGCGCGCCACGGGCTACCCGGTGCGCGCCATGGTGTCGATGTTTATCGGCGCGGGCCTCAACGTCATTCTCGCGCCCATCTTCATCTTCGGGCTCAAATGGGGCATCAAGGGCGCGGCCATCGCCACCGATATCGCCATGGGAGTGTCGATGCTTTTCGTGCTATGGCACTTTGTGCAGCCCACAAGCACGATTCACTTCAAGCGCGGCACCTTCCAGCTGAGTGCCGGCGTGTTGCTTCCGGTCATCGCCATCGGTGCGGCGCCGTGTATCGTCAACACGGCGGGATGCCTGGTGAACGCGGTCATCAACAACACGTTGCAGGGCTACGGCGGCGCCAACGTGGCGACGATGGGCATCTCGGTGACCTTCATCCAACTGCTGATTACCTTTGTGCTGGGCTTGTGCCTGGGCATGCAACCCATCGTGGGGTATAACTACGGGGCCCGCAAGTTTGACCGCCTCAAGCGCACCTACTGGCTATGCGTGGCCGTGGCGACGGCGGTGTGCACGCTGGGCACCGTGTTTGGGCAAGCGACACCCGGCCTGATTGCCCGCATGTTCACCACGCACCCGGGTCAAATCGCGGCGAGCGAGCACGCGCTACGCATCATCACCTGGGTATTTTGGGGTGCCGGTTTCCAGGTTGTGTCGACCAACTTCTTCCAGGCGCTGGGCGACGCGGGCAAGTCGATATTCATGAGCCTGTCGCGGCAAGTGCTGTTCATGTTCCCGCTACTGCTCATCTTGCCGTCGTTCATGGGACTTGACGGTGTGTGGTTCGCGTTCCCCGTGAGCGACCTTGCCGCCTTCCTCATCGCCGTGGTCCTGGTCCTCGTCAAGTTCCGCGACATCAGCCGCCTCGCCGCCAACGAGGGCTTACGAGCCTGACGGCGACAGTTTACGCTAACCCTTAATTTACAAAATATTTGAGAATATGAAACGACTTACTTTAGCTATGATCGTGGCGTGCTGCACACTGGCCCTTGCCGCGCAGGACGTCATCAAGGTGAACTATCGGGGCGCGAAGCCCACCATCAGCGACTTCGCTTGGGCGTTTGTCGTTGCCGTCGATAATATCGAGGAGTGCGGCGATAAGCCGTCGAACGCTATCAAGGAGGCGATGACGCGCCACCGCAAGGGACTCCCGCAGGAGGAGAACGAGTATTTCGTCGTCGACGAGAAAAACGGCTATATCCTGTATGAGTTCAAGTACGAGAACACGGAGATTAGGATGGAGATGTGCTACTGGAATGAGGCCGATGGCAAGCATAAGCTATTCGCTTTCAACAACCTGGCCTCGCTTGCCGATGGCGTGCCCCTCTGCACTGAAACCAGCGGCCTTACTTTCTTCCGCTATGATAACGCCACCAAGATAATGACCTACTGTGCGCCTCCGGGCTTCGACGTGGACTACTCCAGCACCTACGCGCTCCCGCGTGCCGGCAAGCACATCACCGTCACCAACTGGAACGAAGGACGGATAACCGGCACCGAAACACTTAAATGGAACGGCCGGCGGTTTAGCCATTGAGCTTTGAGCATCGAGCTTTGAGCATCGAGCTTTGGGCTGGACGCGCTTCGCGCGGAACCACGAAGTGCTCGCGACCGAATGGGAGCCCGAAGGGCAAGCGCAGCGCAGCAAATTTTTCAAAATTTCATTCAGAATTATCCAAATCTTCGATTTTGAAATTAATTAAATTGCAGCGAATTTTGTAATTTTGCGGGAGCTATTGAAAATTGTTATGACAGAGAAGCAACAACGCAAGGCTGCGCGGGAGTTTGCCGCAAGCTGGGCTGGACGTGGCTACGAGAAGGGCGAGAGCCAAATGTTTTGGATTCAGCTCTTGAGCCAAGTCTATGGCGTGGAGAACGTGGCCGATTTCATCGAATTTGAGGACCAGGTGATGCTCGACAGCACGTCGTTTATCGATGGATATATCCCTGCCACGAAGGTGCTTATCGAGCAAAAGAGCCAGGGTAAGGACTTGCGCAAGCCGATTAGGCAGAGCGACGGCAGCTTGCTGACACCGTTCCAGCAAGCCAAGCGCTATGTGCTGGGCCTGCCGCTGAGCCGCCACCCCCGATGGGTGGTGGTGAGCAACTTCAAGGAGTTTCTCGTCTATGACATGGAGCAGCCGAATAGCGAGCCGGAGCAAATCTTGCTCGAGAACCTGGAGAAAGAGTATTACCGGTTGCAGTTCCTGGTGAACGTGCGCAGCGAGCACCTGTCGCGCGAGATGGAGGTGTCGATGCAGGCCGGCGAAATTATCGGCGAAATCTACGACGCGCTGCTGGCGCAGTATGGCGACAACGACCCCGAGACGTTGCGGCAACTCAACGTCTTGTGCGTGCGCCTCGTGTTCTGCCTCTATGCCGAGGATGCGGGCATTTTCTCGCGCGACCAGTTCCACGACTACCTGGTGAAGCACGACGCCGTGATGATGCGTACCGCGCTGCTGCAGCTCTTCGAGGTGCTCAACACGCCGGTAGAGCAGCGCAGCCGCTTCCTGCGCGACGACCTCAAGGCGTTCCCCTACACCAACGGGGGCCTCTTTGCCGAGGCCGTCGATATTCCCCAGTTCACCCCTGCGCTGTGCGAGCTACTGTTGCAACGCGCGTCGCTCGACTTCGACTGGAGCGAGATTTCTCCCACCATCTTCGGGTCGGTGTTCGAGAGCACGCTGAATCCCGAGACACGTCGCAGCGGCGGCATGCACTACACGAGCATCGAAAACATCCACAAGGTCATCGACCCGCTTTTTCTCGACGAACTCAAGCGGGAGTTTGCCGAGATTAAGGAAGAGAAGGTGGAGCGCACGCGCCAGCGTCGCCTCGCGGCGTTCCAGGACAAGCTGGCGGGCCTCACGTTCTTTGACCCGGCTTGTGGCTCGGGTAACTTCCTTACCGAGACTTACCTGTCGCTGCGTAGGCTCGAGAACGAAGTGGTGGAGGCCATGACGCACGGGCAGACGCTCCTCGGCTTCGAGGAAGCGAACCCTATCAAGGTAAATATCAACCAGTTCTACGGCATCGAGATTAACGACTTTGCCGTGACGGTGGCGACCACGGCGCTATGGATCAGTGAGTCGCAGATGCTTGCCGAGACCGAGCGCATCATCAAGCACGACATCGACTTCCTACCACTGAAGACCTACGCCAACATACACGAGGGCAACGCCCTGCGCATCCCCTGGGAAACCGTCGTCCCCCGCGACCGCCTCAACTACATCATCGGCAACCCACCGTTTATAGGAGCGAGAATCATGAGCGGTGGTCAAAAAGACGACATCCTTAGTATCTTCGGAAAGAAATGGCAAAATGTGGGAAATCTCGACTATGTCTGCGGCTGGTATAAGAAAGCGGCTGAATTGATGAAAGGAACCCACATCAAGGCGGCACTTGTTTCCACCAACAGCATCTCGCAAGGCGAGCAGGTGGCGAACCTGTGGGAACCGCTTTTCGACGATGGTATCAACTTCAATTTTGCTTACCGCACCTTCCGCTGGGACAGTGAGGCAAGTGAAAAAGCCCATGTGCATTGCGTCATCATCGGGTTCAGTTACCTGAAAACCGAGAAATGCTTCATTTTTGACAATGGAAAAACGATTGAAGTCAAGAGCATTAACCCTTATTTGATTGATGCGCCCATTGTCTTTATTGAGAGCCGTAATAAGCCCATTTTCAATGTACCGGATATAGGTATTGGCAACAAGCCTATTGACAATGGCAACTACCTCTTTACCAAGGAGGAGATGGAGGAATTTATCAAGCAGGAGCCTAAATCGCAGCAATATTTCAGGCCGTGGTATGGAGCACAAGAGTTTATTCACCAAAAACCTCGTTATTGCTTATGGCTTGGCGATTGCACGCCTGCCGAGTTACGCTCAATGCCCCATTGCTTGAAACGTGTGGAAAATGTGAGGAATTTTAGACTCGCAAGCAAAAGTGCCGGAACTGTGAAACTCGCTGACCGCCCCACGCGCTTTCATGTGGAAAATATGCCTAAAGGAGGACATATAATAGTACCAAAAGTATCTTCTGAGCGACGTAGATATATTCCTATGGGATTTCACGATAGTTCTAATTTAGCATCAGATTTAGTGTTTATTATTCCTGATGCGTCGCTGTATCATTTTGGGGTACTGGAGAGCAATGTTCACATGGCGTGGATGAGGGCTGTTTGCGGAAGGCTCAAGAGTGACTATCGTTATAGCAAGGATGTGGTTTACAATAATTTCCCGTGGCCGGAGGTGAGTGAGGAGCAGCGGGAACGTATTGCTGCGACGGCACAGGGGATTCTCGACGCTCGGGCGCTGTACCCGGACTCGAGTCTGGCTGACCTGTACGACGAGCTGACCATGCCTGCGGAGCTGCGCAAAGCTCACCAGGCGAACGACCGCGCGGTGATGGCGGCGTATGGCTTCCCCGTGAGCATGACGGAGAGCGAGTGCGTGTCGCGGCTCTTTGAACTGTACCGCGAGGTTGCTGGCTGCTGATTGCAGATAGCGGATTTTCAATGCGAATTGTGCTAATTTGGCGAATTGCGCGAATTTTTTTAAGCGCGCTTCGCGCGGAAATTAATCAAAATTTATTTCAGAATTAATCAAATCTTCGATTTTGAAATTAATTAGTCCCGCGCGAATTGTGTAATTTTGATTATAATTTTTTTCCTGACTTCGTCACTTTTTTCAAGAAAGAAAAGTGTTAATTTGTAATTG
>CAMVPC010000006.1 GCA_947169265.1 uncultured Prevotellaceae bacterium | reverse complement strand
CGAGCGTGGCCATCCCCAACTCCGTTACCTCCATCGGCAACTCTGCGTTCGAGAGTTGCAGCGGCTTGACGAGCGTGACCATCGGCAACTCCGTCACCTCCATCGGCAACTCTGCGTTCGAGAGTTGCAGCGGCTTGACGAGCGTGGCCATCCCCAACTCCGTGACCTCCATCGGCTACTCTGCGTTCGAGAGTTGCAGCGGCTTGACGAGCGTGACCATCGGCAACTCCGTGACCTCCATCGGCTACTCTGCGTTCGAGAGTTGCAGCGGCTTAACGAGCGTGGCCATCCCCAACTCCGTTACCGAAATCGGCGAGGGAGCGTTCTATGGTTGCAGTGGCTTGAAAAATTTAAGAATTGTAGATGGCACAACAGATTTGACGATGACTACTTCCGATTCTTATACGCCATTTAAAAATTGTCCTCTTGACACCCTTTATGTTGGAAGAAATATTACATGCTCTAATTCTTCATACCCTCCTTTTAAAGGAAACACGAATATAAAGTATTTGACCATCGGCAACTCCGTCACCACCATCGGCAAAAGTGCGTTCTCAAGTTGCAGCGGCTTGACGAGCGTGACGTGGAATGCGAAAAGTTGTAACGATTTTAGCTATACATCACCGTCTTTCAATACTGTGCCATTTTATGGTTTGATAAATATAACCTCCTTTACTTTCGGCAACGAGGTAGAACGCATTCCCGAATACCTTTGTTATAAGTTAACGGGGTTGACGGGTGTGACCATTGGTAACTCCGTCACCTCCATCGGCAACACTGCGTTCTCTGGTTGCAGCGGCTTGACGGGCGTGACATGGAATGCGGAAAACTGCGTTGATTTCAGCTCTTCTGATAATGCTCCATTTAAAGGCATGGCGACGATTACATCATTCATTTTCGGTAACGAGGTAAAACACATTCCTGCTTACCTTTGTTATAATCTATCTGGCTTGACGAGCGTGGCCATCCCCGATTCCGTCACCGAAATCGGCAACTATGCGTTCTATAACTGCAGCGGCTTGACGAGCGTAAATATAAGCGATATCGCCGCTTGGTGCAATATCGACTTTGCCGATAACTATGCTAATCCTTTAAATTATGCACATAATCTTTATCTTAATGGTGAAAAAGTTACGGAACTTGTGATTCCGAATTCGGTAACAAATATTAAAGAAAATGCGTTCTATAACTGCAGCGGCTTGACGAGCGTGGCCATCCCCAACTCCGTTACCTCCATCGGCAACTATGCGTTCTATAACTGCAGCGGCTTAACGAGCGTGACCATCGGCAACTCCGTGACCTCCATCGGCAACTCTGCGTTCGAGATTTGCAGCGGCTTGACGAGCGTGACCATCCCCAACTCCGTGACGACAATCGGCAACTCAGCGTTCGAGAGTTGCAGCGGCTTGACAAGCGTCACCATCCCCAACTCCGTCACCACCATCGGCTACTCTGCATTCCGCTATTGCACGGGTTTGACGAGCGTGACCATCGGCAACTCCGTGACCTTCATCGGCGGCTCAGCCTTCCTCGCTTGCAGCGGCTTGACGAGCGTGACCATCCCCAACTCCGTGACGACAATCGGCAACTCAGCGTTCGAGAGTTGCAGCGGCTTGACGAGCGTGACCATCGGCAACTCCGTCACCGCCATCGGCAACAGAGCGTTCTCTGATTGCAGCGGCTTAGAGTATATTCATTGTGAGATACCAGAACCATTGACTATCAATGAAAATGTTTTCTCAAATTATAATGCGACACTATATGTTTTCGATTCATATATCAACGGCTATAAGACAAAGTCTCCCTGGAAAAAGTTCAATGTTAAATTAGACGAAAGATATATTTCATCACTGCAATTCGCATCAGACAAAATAACGATTAGTACTGGTGAGACAAAACCACTTAATCTTACCGTCGTGCCTGATTATTATAATGACAAGACGGTGAACTGGACCACCAGCGACGAGACAGTGGTTAGCGTTGACGACAATGGACAAGTGAGAGGCGTGGGAGTTGGAACCGCAAGAATCACAGCCACCAGCAATGGCAAGAATCATGAAGGCTCAAGCGTCAGTGCCGATTGTGTCGTTCAAGTTATGTACCCAACCGAGGGGGCAGGCACGGGCGACGTGAATGAGGACGGCAAGATTGATATCACCGATGCCACCCTTATCATCAGCTACTTGCAAGGTAACACACCTTCGGCGGTTCATGACGAGTCGCTGATGGACGTGACAGGCGACGGCGACATCAACATGAGCGACGTGCTCAAAGTGATAAGCCTGATAAGAAATGATTGAAGTTAGTCTTTAGACGTTAGATTTTAAGTTAATGAGCAACGATAATTATAAAAATACAACGATATGAAGAAGATAACATTTTTAACGTTGATGCTCATCGTGATGATAGCGCATGAGGCGATTGCGCAGGTAAGCGTCACGCTTAACGTTGAGCAGGCCGGAACATTGAGTACACTCATTGAGCCAGCCAAGAAATACACCATTACGCAGCTTGTGCTCACCGGTGAAATCAACGGTAATGACCTCAAGTATATCCATGAGATGGCGGGACTCACTCAAGACAATGCTTCCACAAGCGGCTCGCTGACGGTCCTCAACCTCTCGGGGGCGAAGATTATTGAAGGCGGCGACTACTATTATCGCATGACCAGCGGAGGAAAAACATACTACTATTATGCCTCCACCACTAATAGGGATGTGACCAGCGGCACCACAGTCATCAAGCGTTATCGTAACAACCTGGCGAAGCTCGCTTTGGGGAGCAAAATTCAGCAGCTATACCTCCCGAACACTGCCACAGAAATCACCGAGGATGCCTTTACCAACTGCACCCAGCTCACTCGTGTGGTGATTGGCACCAGCGCGGCGACAATCCGCAAGAATTCTTTCTATCAGTGTACAGGGCTTACCTCCATCACTATTCCGGCCAATGTGACTCTTATTGAGACAGAGGCGTTTGCCTACTGCGGTGGAATGAAAAATTTTTATGTGAACAGCAACAACACTAAGTATGCGGGAAGCGCAGGTGTGCTTTACAACAAGTCGTGTACCGAGCTGCACACTTATCCTTGGGCAAAGGGAGCAACGTTCGACGTGCCTTCAACTGTCACTGTTATTGGCGAAAGTGCCTTTTTAGGCGACTCGCTGCTCACTGGCATCAACCTGAGCTCAAACTTGGATGCGGTGAATTACAAGGCTTTTAGGGGCTGCACCAATTTGGCTTCAGTTGCAATCCCTAACCATACTAACACAATAGCCAGTGAGGCATTTTACGGATGCACTAAAATGACATCGCTCACACTGGGAAGCTCGCTGGGCACAATTGGGTCATCGGCATTCTACGGTTGTAAAAGTATTGCATCGCTTACGATTAACTCGGTAAATACCATTGGAACAGATGCGTTTCGTGGATGTACCGGTATGACTTCTCTCACAATAGGGAATTCGGTTAAAAATATTGGAGCCTATGCATTCTACGGCTGCACCGGAATGTCTTCGTTGACAATCGGCAACTCGGTTAACACTATGGGAGAGTCGGTATTCCAAGGCTGTACCGGTCTTGAAACTGTTGTTATTAAATGTCCTAAAATAGGTGTATCGGCATTCAATGGTTGTAGCAATATTTCCTCACTCACTATTGCCAACACGGTTAATTCAATAGGCACGAAGGCTTTTTATAGCTGCTCGAAGATTCCTTCGGTAACAATTCCATCGAGTACTACCAGCATTGCCGAAAGTGCGTTCCAAGGATGCACATCAATGTCAGCTCTTACGCTTGGCGACAATCTTACGTCGCTTGGCAACAACGTGTTCAGTGGCTGCTCCAATCTGCTAAATGTGGTGATGCCATTGAGCCTTGAGCAGACCGGTGAAGGAATTTTCCGTGACTGCACGAAGCTCAACGAAGTGACAATTGGCGCTAACCTTAGCGCACTTAAACCTTACTCATTCAATGGATGCTCCTCGCTCGCCAAAATCCACTGCCACATCGTGAAACCGCTCTCTATTGTTGAGAATGTGTTTACTGGTGTGAACTACAACACCTGTAACCTTTATGTGCCCAAGGGAACTTATAATGACTATTGGGTGGCTCCCGTGTGGGGGAAATTTGTGTGGATAAACGAGGAATACTATGAGGATCCAAACGCCGACCGCATCTATATCGACAATTTCTCAATAGCACCGGCCCAAACCAAGAATGTGGAGGTCAAGTTGCAAAACCAGTCACACACTTGCGTGGGGTTCCAATGCGATATCCAGCTGCCAACAGGGCTACAGTTTGTTTATGATGAGAACAATTATGATTATGTGGTGAAGGCTTCACGCACATCACAATATGTGGTGGGAAGCACCCTGCAAAGCAACGGTGTGCTGCGCGTCACCGGGTTGTCACCGACCTATAGAATTCTCTCTGGCACAAGTGGCACAATATTCTCATTTAAGGTGAAAGCCTCGGATAGCTTTGACGAAGGAACTATCATTATTAACAACGCTAAACTCTCCACAGGCTCTAGCGATGAGTTTGACACCTATCTTGCCCCGGCAACGGCTTGCAACGTGACGTCGGGAAATGCGGTGCCCGGAGATTTGAATGGCGATACAATTTGTAATGCAGCTGACGTCACAGTGCTATACAACTGTCTTCTCAATGGCGATACAACTTATTTGTCTTCCTGTGACGTGAATGGGGATGGCTATGTCAATGGCGCCGATGTCACTTGCCTTTACAGTATAATTTTAGGACAATAATAATTAAGTTTCGGGTTCAGTTAGCATATCACTGATTATCATCACACCAATAGCGTCGAAAAGGAACATCAGCACAAAATAAAAGGATATTCAGCTAAACCCGAAAATTGAATTAAAAAGTGTATTGAACTATTGCAACAATGAAAAAGTATTTATTCCTATTCCTTGCTATGATGCTGGGTACAATGAGCGTATTTTTCACAGCCTGCGGCGACGATGAACCGGCGTCAAGCTTGGAGAAACAGCTCATCGGAGAATGGGTTGACAATTGGTATGATGGACCCGAAGATGATTATTTGGATGTCTTTCACTTAAGGTTTAACTCAAATCACACAGGAACTTTTTGGGTTATCGAATATGGAAAAGTCGATATTACAATTGACTTCAAATGGTCAGTTAACGGTGACATCCTTACACTTAAAGGGAATGACCCCGAATTAAATGATTGCATTTTTGAGAAAGGACGATTCTATTTCGTGGATGACAAGCTTTATTTGCCCGATGCCGATGGTGGTGGTGATGGGCTCGTCATGAAAAGGGTAAAGTAATCGCTCCACGGCGGTTTTGAGCCGCCAGTGGTCACTTTTTCCCCGCGCATTCCACATCTTGGTGGGCGCGGGGAATTGTTTTTGGGGGTGAAAGGGGGCGAAAAGGGAGGATTGTGGCAAAAAGTGGAAGAAAATTTTTCCACTTTAATAATTTATTGTAACTTTGCAGGCTGTAAAAAATGCGTCTAAGTGAAATAAACAAAAATATATAACAACTATTCACATCAAATGCAAACTAAAGGTTTTATTGTAACAATTACTGTCGCACTCATTTTGATTTGCGCGTTCTACCTTTCGTTCTCGTTTGTCAACAACCACTACGAGAACCAGGCACAGCAAGTCGCAATGAAGGCAGCCGGCATCAAGGCTCCCGACGAGGCTAACAAGGCTTATACCGACGCCTATGCCGAGTACATTCGCAGTATCGAAGAGAAAAAAGTTTACTTAGGATTTACTTACCAGCAAGTGCGCGAGAAGCAGCTTGGCCTCGGTCTGGACCTTAAGGGAGGTATGAACATCACCCTCCAAATCAATGTCCCCGACATCATCAGGGCCCTGGCTAACGATCCCGACGACGCGGCCCTCGACAAGGCACTCAAGAACGTGAAGGGCGCCGACCGCAACGCGTTCGTCAAGTCGTTCTGCGAGGAATACAAGAAACTCGCTCCCAACTCGGCCCTCGCCACTGTCTTCAATAAAAAATTACCGCAACTGGCCAACAAGCCCAACGCCACCGACGATGAAGTGCGCGGCTTCCTCGAGGAAGAGGTCAACAGCATGGTTGACAACTCGTTCAACGTGCTCCGCACCCGCATCGACCGCTTCGGTGTCGTGGCTCCCAATATCCAAAAGACGCAAAGCGCGGGCCGCATCCTGCTCGAGCTCCCGGGTGTGAAAGAGCCCGAGCGCGTGAAGAAACTGCTCCAGGGTACCGCTAACCTTGAATTCTACAAGCAGTTCGACAAGAGCGACGTGGAGTCGATCAAGAACGTCCTCACCGAGCTCAACACCGCCACGGCCGACAGCACCGGCTCGCTGGCCGGCGTGGTGCCCGCCATCCGCCAGTGGGAAGGCGGCATCGTGCTCACGAGCGCCGAGGTCAAAGACACCGCCGCCATCAACAAGTACATCTTCAACGAGCGCGCACAGCAAATTCTGGGCAAGGGCGTGAAACTCGCCTGGACCATCAAGCCCGAGAAACGCGAATACACCAACGACAAGAACAAGAAGGTCTCGGTCGAAATGCTTGACCTCCTCATCATGGACGGCAAGCCCGTGCTCACCGGCGAAGTGGTCTCGGACGCCAACACCGAGTTTGACCAGTACACCAACAAGCCCAGCGTGTCGATGAAGATGAACGACAAGGGCGCCCGCGAATGGTCGAACATCACCGAGCAGGCCGCCAAGAACGACCACCAGTGCATCGCCATCGTCCTCGACGACCAGGTGTACTCTTATCCGCGCGTGAACGACAAGATTGACGGCGGCAACTCGAGCATCAGCGGTAACTTCACCGTCGATGAGGCTAACGACCTTGCCAACGTGCTCAAGAGCGGTAAGATGGTGGCACGTGTCGACATCGCACAGCAAAGCGTCATCGGCCCCTCGCTGGGTCAGGAATCCATCAACAAGGGTCTCACCTCGTTTATCGTGGCCCTCGTGCTGCTGATGATTTTCATGGTGTGCGTCTACGGCTTCAAGGCCGGTAGCATCGCCAACCTCGGTTTGATTCTCAACCTGTTCTTCACCTTCGGTATCCTCGCCTCGTTCCAGAGCGTGCTCACCCTGCCGGGTATCGCCGGTATCGTGCTCTCACTCGGTATGGCAGTGGACGCCAACGTGCTTATCTTCGAGCGCATCAAGGAAGAGTTGCGCGCCGGCAAGAACCTCAAGGCCGCTGTGAACGATGGTTACAGCAACGCGTTCAGCGCCATCTTCGACTCTAACTTGACGTCAATCATCACGGGTATCATCCTCGCCATGTTGGGTACCGGTCCCATCAAGGGTTTCGCCATCACCACCATCATCGGCATTTGCTGCTCGTTCTTCACCGCCGTGTTTGCCACCCGCGTGGTCATGGAGTACTTCGTGAACCGCGGCACGTTTGCCAACATGACGCTCACCACGCCGTGGACGCGCCACATGATGGAGAACATCAAGTTCGACTTCATGGGCAAGAAGAAAACGGCTGCCACCATCGTGTGTGCTGTGGTGCTCGTCGCCGCCGGTATGTTCGCTTGGCGTGGCCTTAACGTGGGTATCGACTTCTCGGGCGGCCGCAACTACATCGTGCAGCTCAACAAGGCCGTGACCAACATTGAGGACCTCCAGAACGCTATCGACCAAGTGCTCGACGGCGACCACAACAACAACAAGGTGATCACCATCGACAACGACACTAAGGTGCGTGTCTCGACCAACTACAAGTTCGACGAAAAGGAAGACCAAGGCGTGGAAGAGGAAATCCGTGGCAACATCTTCAAGGCTCTCAAGCCGTGGCTGGGCAACATCACGCCCGAGCAGTTCAGCGAGAGCGACAGTTCGCAGGGTATCATCTCGAGTGAGCAAGTCGATGCCGCCATCGCCGGCGATATGGTGCGTGGCGCCATCCTGGCTGTGTTCTTCGCGCTGCTGGCCATGTTCCTTTACATCTTGCTGCGTTTCCGCAAGCTCGCTTACTCGCTGGGCGCCGTGGCCGCTGTGGCCTTCACCGCCTTCGTGGTCATCAGCTTCTACACGCTCTATGGTTGGCTGGGCTTCTCGATGGACGTTGACCAAACGTTTATCGCCGCTGTCCTGACGGTGATCGGTTACCAGGTGAACGATACCGTGGTGGTCTTCGACCGCGTGCGTGAGTATCGCGGACTCTATCCCAAGCAAGACCTCTTCACGACGTTCAACCGCGCCCTGTGCAGCACGTTGGCTCGTACGTTGATGACATCTATCACCACCCTGCTCGTGCTCATCGTGGTGTTCCTGCTGGGCGGCGAGAGCCTGCGCGGCTTCATCTTCGCCATGATTCTGGGTGTTGTCATCGGTACCTGCTCGTCGCTGTTCATCGCCTCGCCCGTGGCCTACGCCGTGAGCCTGTGGACCGACAAGAAGCAAAACCGCCGCGTGGCCGAAGCTCCCGCTAAGAAGTAAGAGCCACACTCCCCATTAAGTCTCAAAGGCCCGCACACCGTGGATGGTGGCGGGCCTTTTATTTAACCCATCGTTGCCGCCACTTATATGTCCAAGCCTTGTGCTAATTTCCACCAGTGGCAATACAATGCAAAAACAAAATTTGGGAAATATCGACTTTTTTATTATCTTTGTGGATTAAAACCGAATTTACTCTCCTCTAAATAAGCAAAGTAATGAAAAGACGTCGTTTTCCTGTGGGCGTGCAGGACTTTGAGAAAATAAGAACCGATGGTTTTGTCTATGTCGACAAGACCGGGTATATCTATGACCTCGCCAATAATTATGGTGACGCGATGTTCCTGAGCCGCCCGCGACGCTTCGGCAAGTCGCTGCTATGCTCCACGCTCAAATACTATTTCCTGGGACGCAAGGACCTCTTTGAAGGCCTGGCCATCGACCGCCTCGAGAAAGACTGGACGCAATATCCCGTGTTCCACTTCGACATGTCGCAGTGCAAGAACGATGACCCTGACAGAGTGGAACAATCGCTCGACTCTTTGCTGAGGCGTTTTGAGGAAAAATGGGATTGTGTGGGGAAAGAATCGAAAACGAATTATGGCGACCGACTCCGCAACCTCATCCTCACGGCGCATGAGCGCACGGAGCATCGCGCGGTGCTGATTTTCGACGAGTACGACTCGCCGGTACTCAATGTCATCGACGAACCTGAGAAGCTAAAAGCCATCCGCTCCATCTACAACTCGTTTTACGGGCCGGTCAAGAGTATGGCCGAGCACCTGCGTTTCGTGTTCCTCACGGGCATCACCAAGTTCTCGCAAATGTCGATTTTCTCGACCATCAACAACCTCTCGAACATCTCGATGGACGAGACGTGGGAAGGCCTGTGCGGCATCACCGCCACCGAATTGGAGCGCGATTTCAAGGACGATATCGCCACGCTGGCGGTGAAATATAAACTCACGCCCGACGAAATGCTCGCGCGTCTGCGTGAGCGTTACGACGGTTATCACTTCGGCCCCGGGATGGTCGATGTGTACAACCCGTTCAGCATCGTCAACACGTTCTCGCGGATAAAACTCGACGACTACTGGTTCTCGAGCGCGACACCCTCGGCACTCATCAAGATACTGAACAAATACAACTTCAAAATCACCGATATCGAGCGCAAAAACGTCTATGCCTCATCGTTCGACCAACCGTTCGACAACATGGCCAGCGCCATACCCATTTTGTATCAGAGCGGCTACCTGACCATCAAGGACTATGATTTTGACCTCGACCTCTACACCGTGGGCATCCCCAACGGCGAGGTGTACTCAGGTCTCTACAACACGTTGATGCCGGTTTACCTGAACGACTCGGACGACGATAACACCTCGTTGCTCATGGCCGTGCAGCGCGCCATGCGCGACGACGACATCGACGCGGCACTCACCGCCGTGCAAAGCTACCTCTCGGCGCTGCCCTACGACCTGGGCGTAAAGACCGAACTCAACTTCGAGGCCATCCTCAAGGTGCTCTTCGACTGCCTGGGTATCAGGACCGATGTCGAGGTGCGCAACGCGCGCGGCCGCTGCGACGTGGTGATGCGCAACCGCACCACCATCTACGTGCTCGAACTCAAAATCGACGGCGCGGCCACCGTCGACGACGCCCTGGCCCAAATCGACGAAAAGAACTACCTCATCCCCTACTGGAGCGACCCGCGCCGCAAAGTCAAGGTGGGCGTCGTCGTCGACCCCGAGGCCCGCACCATCAAGGAGTGGAAAGCGGTGGAATAACTACCCCGAAAGCGGTTTACAGCCCTACGATAAAAGCGCGGGCATAATCGCCCGTATTCACGTCGCGGATGCCATAAAAGTCCTCTTCGTCGACGCGCTCCACGCTGTCGCACCCTTCCATGATTTCATCAACAATCGCGCAGCACTCGGCCCACTTATCGCAAGCCTGTTCCATTGCCGCAAAGCGGTAAGTATCGGTGCCGGACTCATCGCCACGGCTGTAATCAAGCGTAACTTCGTAATGTTTCATCAAAAAACCATGATTAAACCATTATCGGTCATTGGGCCGAGAACAGGTTGTTATTTTGTGGGTCAAACAGTTTGACCTCCCCGGCGGCTAAAGTGGCCGCCACATCGATGAGGCGCTGGTTGCGGCTGCCGCGAAACAACAACGTGGTATCGCGCTCGGCGAGCACAAAACGTCCGTCGACCACCACATCGACTTGAGCCACCGCGGCGCGAAGAGCCTCATCGGCTACGATTTCGTCCCAAGTGTAACCGGTGTAGCACCACACGTCCAGGCCCAGTTCGTCCTTGATGCGACGCACGAGGCCCTCGACTTGGCGCGGTTGCGCCAGGGGGTCACCACCGGTCAATGTAACCGGTGCCTCGTTCTCGGTCACGACAAGCAGCAACTCGTCCTGACTCATCTCTCGTCCGCCGTCGAAATGCCACGATTGCGGGTTGTGACATCCCGGGCAGTGGTGATTACATCCCGCCAAGTAAATCGAAGTGCGCAGTCCGGGCCCGTCGACACTCGTGCCTTCCACAATCTTGAGCACCCTCATGGTCACTTGTGCACTACGCGGTCGCGCAACTCGGCGAGCTTGCCGCTGTTCCAGCGGTCGGTGGTTCCCACAAGATAGCCGGTGATGCGCTGCAGCCGGTCGATATTATGTCCGTGGCACACGGGGCACTCCTCGAGTCCATCGGTAGCGTCCTCATATCCGCAATCCATGCAACGGTTGCGGTTGTGGTTCACCGAGCAGTAACCGATATCGTACTTGTCCATAAGGTCGACCACATCGGCGATGGCCTGCGGGTTGTGGGTGGCGTCGCCATCGATTTCGACATAGAAGATGTGTCCGCCACGCGTGAGGTTGTGGTAGGGAGCCTCCACCTCGGCCTTGTGCTTGGGGCTGCAGTGGTAGTACACGGGCACGTGGTTGCTGTTGGTATAATAAATCTTGTCGGTGATGCCGGGCAGTTCGCCGTAGTCCTTGCGGTCACGGCGCGTAAACTTGCCGCTGAGCCCCTCGGCGGGTGTAGCCAGCACACTATAGTTGTGCTGGTATTGTTCGCAGTATTCCAGCACCTTATCGCGCATGCGTGTCACGATGCGCAAGCCCAGTTGCTGGCTCTTCTCACTCTCGCCGTGGTGCTTGCCGGTGAGGGCGATAAGGCACTCGGCGAGTCCGATGAAGCCTATACCCAGTGTACCCTGGTTGATGACGCTCTCAATGGTTTCGTTGGGCTTGAGCTTTTCGCTACCGTTCCACAGCACCGACATCACGAGCGGGAACTGCTTGGCCATGGCGGTCTTTTGGAAATTGAAACGGTCGTGGAGCTGACGCGCCGTCACGTCGAGGATGTGGTCGAGTTTCTTGAAGAAGGTCGCGATGCGTTCCTGCTCGTCGGCGATGTCCATGCACTCGATGGCAAGCCTCACGATGTTGATGGTGGAGAACGAGATGTTGCCGCGCCCGATGCTCGTGCGCTCGCCATAGCGGTTCTCGAACACACGCGTGCGGCACCCCATAGTGGCCACCTCGTGGATATAGCGCTTGGGGTCGTCGGCCTTCCAGTCTTTGTCCACGTTATAGCTGGCGTCGAGGTTGACGAAATTGGGGAAGAAACGGCGGGCCGTCACCTTGCACGCCAGGCAGTACAGGTCGTAGTTAGGGTCGCCGGGCAGGTAGCTCACGCCGCGTTTTTTCTTCCAGATTTGGATGGGGAAGATGGCGGTGGCGCCGTTGCCCACGCCCTCGTAGGTACTCTCGAGCAGCTCGCGGATGATGCAGCGTCCCTCGGCGCTGGTGTCGGTGCCATAGTTAATGGAGCTGAACACCACCTGGTTGCCGCCGCGGCTGTGGATAGTGTTCATGTTGTGTATAAACGCCTCCATCGACTGGTGCACGCGCGCCACGGTTTGGTTGATGGCGTGCTGGAGCACACGCTGCTCGCCGTCGAGGCCGTCGAGATCCTTCGCCACGTAGTCGTCAAACCGGGCCTCGTAGAGCCGCGAGTGGTCTTGGCCGTCGAATTGCTCTATCTTCTTCACCTCCTCGATAAACGAGCGGCGCACGAACGGCGCCAGATAGAAGTCGAAAGCCGGAATGGCCTGGCCGCCGTGCATCTCGTTTTGCGCCGTCTCCATCGAGATGCAGGCGATGACGCTTGCCGTCTCGATGCGCTTGGCGGGCCGTGACTCGCCGTGCCCGGCGCGCCACCCGTTCTCGAGAATCTTGTCGAGCGGGTGCTGCACGCAGGTCAGGCTCTTGGTGGGATAGTAGTCTTTGTCGTGAATGTGCAGGTAGTTGTCGCGCACGGCGTCGCGCGCCTCGTCGCTGAGCAGGTAGTCGTCGACAAAGGGTTTGGTAGTCTCGCTGGCGAATTTCATCATCATGCCCGCGGGCGAGTCGGCGTTCATGTTGGCGTTCTCGCGCGTGATATCGTTATTCTTCGCGTTGATGATTTCCAGGAAGATGTCGCGCGTCTTAGCCTTGCGCGCCACGCTACGCTTCTGGCGGTAGCCGATGTAGCAGCGCGCCACCTCCTTGCGGGCGCTCTTCATGAGTTCCACCTCCACCATGTCCTGAATGCCTTCGACGCTCATTTGCTCGGCGCCACGCGCGCCGATGCGGTCGGCGATGCGCTGGATGAGTCCCTCGTCCTCACCGGCAGGCGTTTGCAACATGGCCTTGCGTATTGCGGCCTTGATTTTCTCTTCGTTATATCCCACGATGCGACCATCGCGTTTAATTACGGTTTGAATCATATAGTCGTGATGTTAACTTTAAACAGATTTTATTTTCGGGGTACAAAACTAATAAACCTTCCCAAAACGGCAAAGAAATAACCCGAAAAATTATCCACAAATTTTTGTTTTGGAAAACTTTTCAATGCTGTGTTAAAACTACATCACTGTGAATGTGACAGTTAAAAAAATTTCCGGAAAACTTTATAAATTTTAGTGCGTCGAATTATTTCAAAATTTTATCACTCCAACAAACAAATTCCTTTCCGACAGCCGATTCTACTTTCACAACACCAGGCACCATCGGCACCCACACCCATTGGGCGAAAAGGGCCGTCCACCACACCCCGGACTTTGCCAAGCGCGGGGCGCGATTTTTTCGCGATTTAGCGGGAGTGAGGCGAAAAAAGCGCCAAAAAAGCGGTAGTTTCAAAAATATTCACTATCTTTGTAGATTAAAGACAACAACCTTTTAATTTCATAACCTAAACACTTTATGAACAAACTCATAACATTGGAACAGGCCGTGGAGAAAGTGCATGATGGCATGACCATCATGTTCGGCGGCTTCCTGGGTGTGGGCAGTGCCACACAAATCATCGACGCCATCGTCGCTAAGGGCGTCAAGGACTTAACCATCATCGCCAACGACACGGCCTACGACGAAGTGGCCCACGGCAAGTTAGTGACCAATCACCAGGTGAAGAAAGCCATCGTTTCGCACACCGGCACCAACAAGCAGACGGCCCTGCAAAAGAACGAGGGCACACTCATCGTGGAATATGTGCCGCAAGGCACGCTGGCCGAGCGCATTCGCGCCGCCGGCGCCGGCCTGGGCGGTGTGCTCACCCCCACGGGCATCGGCACCATCATGGCCGACGGCAAGCAAGTGGTTAACGTCGACGGTAAGGACTACCTGCTCGAGAAGCCGCTGCGCGCCGACATCGCGTTCCTGCGCGCCAACATCGTCGACGAGTTCGGCAACATGGTGTTCTTGGGCACCACCAACAACTTCAACCCGCTCATGGCCACCGCCGCCGATTGTGTCATCGTCGAGGCCGAGAAGCTGGTGAAAGTGGGAGAAATCCGTCCCGAGCAAGTGCACGCCTCGGGCATCTATGTCGATGGCATCTATGTCGAAAAATAAACACTCACGATTATGGAATACAGAACAAAAATCAGGCTGCGCATGAGCGCGAAGGACGCCCACTACGGCGGCAATCTGGTGGATGGTGCCCACATGGTGCACCTCTTTGGCGACGTGGCCACCGAGTTACTGATAATGCGTGACGGCGACGAAGGCCTCTTCCGCGCCTACGACAGCGTCGACTTCCTGGCGCCCGTCTACGCCGGCGACTATATCGAGGCCGAAGGATGGATCGACCGCGAGGGCAACACCTCACGCCACATGCAGTTCGAGGCCCGCAAAGTGGCCGTTTCGCGTCCCGACATCTCGCCGTCGGCCGCCGACATCCTCGACGAGCCCATCGTGGTGTGCCGCGCCTCGGGCACCTGCGTGACACCCAAAGAGTGCCAACGCAAGTAACCGGCCCGCAACCCGTCCAACCCTTTTTATATTACCCCTTACCCTTTCCCCCTTACCCCATTAACCCCTACCTTTTCTATGGACAAACTCATCATCACCGCCGCCATTTGTGGCGCCGAAGTGACCAAAGAACAAAACCCCAACGTACCTTACACCGTCGATGAAATCGTGCGCGAGGCCAAGTCGGCCGTCGACGCCGGCGCAGCCATCGTCCACTTGCACGTGCGCTGGGACGACGGCACGCCCACGCAAGACCGCGGCCGTTTCCAGGAGTGTGAGGAAGCCATCCTCAAGGTGTGCCCCGACGTGATTCTCATCCCGTCGACGGGCGGTGCCGTGGGCATGACGCCCGACGAGCGCCTCCAGTCGACCGACACCACGCCGCTGCCCGAGATGGCTACACTCGACTGCGGCACATGTAACTTTGGCGACGAAATCTTCGACAACACGATGCCCACGATGCGCGCCTTCGGGCAACGCATGATGGAGCGCGGCATCAAGCCCGAATATGAATGTTTCGAGATGGGTCACCTCGACACCATCCTCAACATGGTGCGCAAGGGACAAGCCCCCGGCGCCCCCATGCACTTCAACTTCGTGCTGGGCGTGCCCGGATGCACCCCGGCCACCGTGCCCAACCTGTGCTGGCTCGTCAACGGCATCCCCGCCGGCTCGACGTGGACCGTGACCGGCGTGGGCCGTCACGCCTTCCCCATGGCGGCGGCCGCCATCGCTATGGGCGGTAACGTGCGCGTGGGCTTCGAGGACAACCTGTACCTGTCGCGCGGCGTGCTCGCCAAGTCGAACGGCGAGCTCGTCGACAAGGTGGTGCGCCTGGCCCGCGAGCTGGGACGTCCCATCGCCACAAGCGACGAGGCGCGCGAAATCTTAGGACTTAAACCCCGCAAATAATCATTCACAACAACCACTAAACAAACAATCATTTACAGTTATGCAGAAACATGGTAACCGCTTCGGTACTCACCGAGTAATAGAGCCCGCCGGCGTGCTGCCGCAACCGGCCAACAAGCTCGACAACAACATGGACGAAATCTACGACAACGAGATACTCATCGATGTGCAGACACTCAACATCGACTCGGCCTCGTTCACCGACATCCACAACTACGCCAAGTCGCAGGCCAAGAATCCCGACGACGAGGCCGAAGTGATGGAGGAAATCAAGAAGGAAATGCTGCTCAACGTGGAGCTGCAGGGCAAGCACCGCAACCGCCGCACCGGCTCGGGAGGCATGCTGCTGGGCACCGTAGAGAAGATTGGCGACGCACTCAAGGGAAAAATCGACCTCAAGGAAGGCGACCGCATCGCCACCCTCGTGTCGCTCTCGCTCACTCCGCTGCGCATCGACGAAATCCTCAATATCAAGGCCGACGTCGACCAAGTCGACATCAAGGGCAAAGCCATCCTCTTTGAGAGCGGCATCTACGCCAAGATTCCCGACGACATGCCCGAGAAGCTCGCCCTGAGCGCACTCGACGTGGCAGGCGCGCCGGCACAAACCGCCAAGCTGTGCCAATACGGACAAAACGTGGTCGTGCTGGGAGCAGGCGGCAAGAGCGGCATGCTGTGCTGCTACGAGGCCAAGAAGCGCGTGGGCGTCACCGGCAAGGTCATCGGCCTGGCCAACAGCCCCAAGTCGACCAAGCGCATCAAGGACCTCGGTTTTTGCGACGTGGTCGAGAGCGTGGCCGGCATGACTCCCGTGCAGGTCTATGAACTGGTGAACAAGCTCACCGACGGCAAGATGGCCGACGTGACCATTAACTGCGTGAACGTGCCCGACTGCGAAATGACCGCCGTGCTGTGCACCCACGACGACGGCATCGTCTACTTCTTCTCGATGGCCACCAGCTTCACCAAGGCCGCGCTGGGCGCCGAGGGCATCGGTGCCGACGTGAACATGATTATCGGCAACGGCTACACCAAGGGACACGCCGAGTTCACCCTGCAGGAACTGCGCGAATCGCCCGAACTGCGCAAGATTTTCGAGGAACTGTACGCCTAATATTCATCCCGCCGCGGGCGACGCCCGCCGTGGCCCGCGGCATTATCCCAAAACGCGAAACACAATGGCTGAATCAAGACGAAAACAACTGTTCCCCGATGTGACCGACGCGCAGTGGAACGACTGGGTGTGGCAGGTGAAGAACAGGATTGAGACGCTCGACGACCTCAAGAAATACATCAACCTCTCGCCCCAGGAAGAGGAAGGCGTGAAGAAGACCCTGTCGACATTGCGCATGGCCATCACGCCTTATTACCTGAGTCTCATCGACCCCGACGACCCGCACGACCCGGTGCGCCGCCAGTGCATACCCACTGCCGCCGAGACCCACCAGGCCACCGCCGACCTGCTCGACCCGCTGCACGAAGACGAGGACTCACCCACGCCGGGCCTCACCCACCGCTACCCCGACCGCGTGCTGTTCCTCATCACCGACATGTGCTCGATGTACTGCCGTCACTGCACCCGTCGCCGTTTTGCCGGACAAACCGACCACGAGTGTGGCGTGGACCGCATTGAGAAGGCCCTCGAATACATTGAGAAGACCGAGACCGTGCGCGACGTCCTCCTCTCGGGCGGCGACGCGCTCATGGTGAGCGACAAGCGACTCGAGTACATCATCTCGCGACTGCGCGCCATCCCCCATGTGGAGATTATCCGCTTGGGCACCCGCACCCCCGTCGTGTGCCCGCAGCGCGTCACCCCCGAGCTGTGCGCCATGCTCAAGAAATATCACCCGGTGTGGCTCAACACCCACTTCAACCACCCCAACGAGGTCACGCCCGAGTCGCGCCGCGCCTGCGAGATGCTCGCCGACGCCGGTGTGCCCCTGGGCAACCAAAGCGTGCTGCTGCGCGGCGTGAACGACTGCGTGCACGTCATGAAGCACCTCGTGCACGAGCTGGTGAAGATGCGCGTGCGGCCTTACTACATCTATCAGTGCGACCTGTCGATGGGCCTCGAGCACTTCCGCACCCCGGTGTCGAAGGGTATCGAGATTATCGAGGGACTGCGCGGACACACCTCGGGCTACTGCGTGCCCACCTTTGTGGTCGACGCTCCCGGCGGCGGTGGCAAAACGCCCGTCATGCCGCAGTATGTTATCTCGCAGGCTCCCGGCAGAGTGGTGTTGCGCAACTTTGAGGGCGTGATTACCACTTACACCGAGCCCACCGAATATCACAGCGAATGTAACTGTCCCGAATGTCGCGCGGCACGTGCCGCCCAGCAAGTGGCCGACGACAAGGCCGTGGACGGCGTCATCTCGCTGCTCGAGGGCGAGCGCATGAACATCGAGCCCAAGGCGCTCAAGCGCCACGAGCGCAACGCGAAAAGGAACCAAAGCTGAAAACCGCAAGGCAACGCGGCGGTGAAGGCGTGTCCTTCGCGCCTTCACGCGCCCTTGCCCCACTATTAATAATGGTGTGCTGCCATTCATCGACGACATATTAAAATACGACAGTCTTTCGATCGTGGGACTCGAGAAGAACACGGGAAAGACCGAGTGCCTCAAGTATGTGCTCAACCGGCTGCCTGTCGACAGCCGCCGCATCGCCGTCACCTCAATAGGCATCGACGGCGAGACCGTCGACCAGGTCACGCGCACACAAAAGCCCGAAATCACGCTCCCGCAAGGCATGTATTTCGCCACCAGCGAAGCGCACTACAAGTTGCGCCGACTGGTTTCGGAGCTCGTCGACGTGAGCGACGAGAACACCTCGCTGGGACGCGTGGTCACCGCGCGTGCCCTCACCACCGGCAAGGTGCTGTTGTCGGGGCCGCCGTCGGCCGCCGGGCTGAAACGGTGGATGGGGCAAATGCGACGCCTGGGCGTGGACCTGACGGTTGTCGACGGCGCACTCTCGCGCATGAGCTCGGCGTCGCCCGCCGTGAGCCGGTCGATGATTCTGGCCACCGGCGCGGCCTTCTCGCCAAATGTCGACACCCTGGTGAGCAAAACGGCCTTTGTCGTGCAGCTCATCAACCTGCCGCTCGCCGGCGAGAACCTGCGCGCCGCTTTCGACACGCTCGACCGCGGCACCTGGTGGCTCGACGACGAGGGCGCCCTGCACCGGCTCAGCACTACCACCTCGCTCGCCCCGAGCATCAAGCTCGACGAGATGAAAGGTTGCCGCGCAATCTTTGTCGCCGGAGCACTCGTCGACAGCTTTGTCGAGAAGCTGCAGGCCGGCAAAGTGGCCCGCGACATCGAAATCGTGGTGCGCGACTTCACCAAGATTTTCATCACGCCGCAACGACTGCGACTCCTGCTCAAAGCCGGCGCGCGCCTCACGGTGCTGCAAAAGAGCAAGCTGCTCGCCGTCACCGTCAATCCCACGTCGCCCGGCGGCTTCACGCTCGACTCGGCCGCCGTGTGCCACCGGCTCGCCGAGACCATCGGGCTTCCCGTTTACGACCTCTTGAAAGCAAGTTAATGCAACTGAAAAACGTCATAGACTCGCCTTGCGCGCTGCGCGCCATGCTCGACTCGCTCGATTTGCAGTCGACAATGGCACGACGTCGCCTGCTCGAAATGGAAATGCTCACCGATGCCCACGACATCGGCCGCAGCTATGACACGTTGCGACACTTCGCCCGCTTCCTGGCCACCGCCCACCACACGCGCGTGACCACCCTGCAATTCAAGTTGCAAGCTCTCAAAGACATAGGTACCACGCTTAACAACCTCGACCGCCACGCGGTGCTCGACGATATCGAACTTTTCGAGGTCAAGCACCTGGCGCTGCTCGCCGGCGACGTGAACGAAATCCTGCGCGAGCACGGCCTGGAGCAAGTGGTTCCCGTGCCGTCGCTCGACGAGGTGGTCACCATCCTCGACCCCGACGGACTCAAGATTGCCTCTTTCTACATCTACGACAGCTACTGCGGCCGGCTCAAAGAGTTGCGCGCCGAGATGCGCCGGCAACCCGAGCGCAACGACGAGCTACTGCTCGAGGCGAGCGAAATCGAACGCACCGTGCGCGCCGACCTCAGCAAGCGGCTGCAATCCTTCGCTGCCGCCCTCGCGCAAGCGCTCACTGCCCTGGCCCACATCGACATATACCTGGCCAAGGCCACACAAATGACACAACTGGGGCTTTGTTTCCCCACCATTTCGCGGGACGGCACATCGCGCTTCGAGGGTATGTTCCATCCCCGGGTCAAGGCGGCGCTCGAGGCCGGCGGCCGCTCCTTCCAGCCCATCGACATCACCTATGGCCTGAAACCCACCCTCATCACCGGCGCCAACATGGGCGGCAAGACCGTCGTGCTCAAGACCTTGACGCTGTGCCAATACCTGTTCCAGTTCGGATTCGGCATCCCCGCCGCGAGCGCCGCGATGGACATAAAATCGCACATCTTCTTTTGCATTGGCGACGAGCAATCGGTCGAAAAGGGCCTCTCCTCGTTTGCCGCCGAAATGAAGAACATCGATGCCGTCATCAAGGCATCGCGACACGAACGAAAACTCTTGGCGCTGATCGACGAACCGGCTCGCACCACCAACCCCACCGAAGGGACGGCACTCGTCGCGGCCCTGCTCAAAGTCCTGGCACACGCCTCGATGAGCCTCATCCTCACCACGCACTACGATATAGAGCCCGGCGAAGCACGATGCCTCAGGGTAAAGGGCTTCGAAAACGGCACTATGAACTACTCGCTCGTTGAGGTGCACGACGGCGAGGTGCCACACGAGGCACTCAACATAGCACAGTCGCTCGACATCGACCCGCAATGGATAGCCCTGGCGCGCGACATCGTCAACTCGACCACCACAAAAAGGAACATTCATCATTAAACAACCCTTCAACGATATGCAAAAAAGCAAATTAGGTTTAGACTTCAAAAAAGTGGAATATGCCCGCGGACTGGCCAAGGGTATCGCCCAAGACGTGCAGACCTTCGTCGAGCAATACACCACGGTGGCCGTCGAGCGTACCCTGTGCCGACTCATGGGCATCGACGGCATCGACGACAACGAGGTGCCGCTGCCCAATGTCGTGGTCGACGCGCTCAAGGACAAGGGCGTCCTGGGCGAGGGTGCGCTCTTCTTCATCGCCAACGCCATGCTACAAACGGGACTCAAGCCGCAGGCTATCGCCGAGAAGGTGGCCGCCGGCGAGCTCGACATCACGCGCGTGGTCACCACCGACCCGCAGCAAATCGCCCACGTGTTGCAGCCCGTCATCGACGAGAGCATGGAACGCATCCGCGCGCGTCGCGCGCGCCGCGAGCACTACCTCGACACCATAGGCGAGGGGCCCAAGCCTTACCTTTATATTATTGTGGCCACCGGTAACATCTATGAGGACGTGGTGCAGGCGCAAGCCGGCGCGCGACAGGGCGCCGACATCATCGCCGTGATTCGCACCACCGGACAAAGCCTGCTCGACTACGTGCCTTACGGCGCCACCACCGAGGGCTTCGGCGGCACTTTCGCCACCCAGGAGAACTTCCGCATCATGCGCAAGGCACTCGACGAGGTGGGCGAGGAGCAAGGACGATACATCCGCCTGTGCAACTACTGCTCGGGACTGTGCATGCCCGAGATCGCCATCATGGGCGCCTTCGAGGGGCTCGACGTGATGCTCAACGACGCCCTCTACGGCATCCTGTTCCGCGACATCAACATGCAGCGCACCCTCATCGACCAGTACATGAGCCGCATCATCAACGGCTTTGCGGGCGTGATTATCAACACCGGCGAGGACAACTACCTCACCACGGCCGACGCCGTCGAGGCGGCCCACACCGTGCTCGCCTCGGACCTCATCAACGAGCAACTCGCGCTCATGGCCGGACTGCCCGAGGAGCAAATGGGACTGGGACACGCCTTTGAGATGGACCCCATGCTCGAAAACGGCTTCCTGCTCGAGCTGGCACAAGCGCAAATGACGCGCGAAATCTTCCCCAAAGCCACCCTCAAGTACATGCCGCCCACCAAGTTCATGACCGGTAACATCTTCCGCGGCCACATTCAGGACGCCCTCTTCAACATCATCGGCATCTGGACACACCAGGGCATCCAGCTGCTAGGTATGCCCACCGAGGCCATCCACACGCCCTTCATGAGCGACCGTTACCTCTCGATTGAGAACGCCAAATATATCTTCAACAACCTCAAGAGCATAGGAGAGGAAATGGAATTTGCCGAGGGCGGTATCTGCCGCAACCGCGTCAAGGAAGTGCTCGAAAACACCATCAAGTTGCTCGAGGACATCACCAAGGAAGGGCTCTTCACGGCCCTCGAGAAGGGCATCTTCGGCGACGTCAAGCGCCCCAAGAACGGCGGCAAGGGACTCGCCGGCGTCACCATGAAGGGCGCTAACTATTACAACCCGTTTGTGGAGTTAATGAAAGGTAAACGATAAAAAACGACAACGACTATGAGCGAAGGACTATATTCAATGGAAGCTAAGGATTTCGATAAAACCTTAGACCTCACCAAAATAAAACCGTACGGCGACACCATGAACGACGGCAAGGTGCAGCTCAGTTTCACCCTGCCCGTGCCCTGTGGCGCCGAAGCTGTCGAAGCCGCAAAGCAAATGCTGCGCAAGATGGGGCTCGAAAACCCCAGCGTGGTCTTCTACAAGGAGCTCACTCCGGGCTTCACCTTCTTTAACTGCTACGGCAGCTGCTCCCACACCGTCGACTACACCTCGATCTACGTCCCCAAGGTGGAGTCGAACACGATGGACATGTATGCCACCGACGAATACATCCGCGAGCACATCGGCCGACCCATCGTCATCGTGGGCGCCTCGACGGGCACCGACGCCCACACCGTGGGCATCGACGCCATCATGAACATGAAAGGCTACGCCGGGCACTACGGCCTCGAGCGCTACGAGATGATCGAGGCTTACAACCTGGGGTCGCAGGTGCCCAACGAGGAGTTCATCGCCAAGGGCGTGGAACTGCACGCCGACGCCCTGCTCGTGTCGCAAACCGTCACCCAAAAGGACGTACACATCAAGAACATGACCGAGTTTATCGAACTCATGGAGGCCGAGGGACTGCGCGACAAGATGATTTGCTGCTGCGGCGGCGCCCGCGTCACCCACGAGCTGGCCAAAGAGCTGGGATTCGACGCCGGCTTCGGCATGAACACCTATGCCGACGACGTCGCCTCGTTCGTCGTCCAGGAAATGGTCAAGAGAGGTATGAAATAATTCAAACAAACATTTTATTAATAACATAAAAACCTTATCACTTATGGACAAATATCAAATAAGAGAAGTCATCGCTAAGCGTGCCGCTAAAGAGCTGCACGACGGCGACGTGGTGAACCTGGGTATCGGTATTCCCACACTTATCCCCAACTACCTGCCCGAAGGCGTCGAAGTCACGCTGCAAACCGAGAACGGAGCCATGGGCATGGGACCCACTCCCGCCGAAGGACAAGAAGACAAAAACCTGATTAACGCCGGCGGCGGATACATCACGCTCGAGCCCGGCGCATGCACCTTCGACTCGGCCACCTCGTTCGCCATCATTCGCGGCGGCCACGTCAACGTCTCGTTCCTGGGCGCCCTGCAAGTCGATGAGAAAGGAAATCTCGCCAACTGGATTATCCCCGGCAAAATGGCTCCCGGCATGGGTGGCGCAATGGACCTCGTGGTAGGCGCCAAGCGCGTGATTCTCACCATGGAGCACACCCAAAAGGGGAACCCCAAAATCCTCAAGGAATGTACCCTCCCGCTCACTGCCGCCGGCCAGGTGAACATGATCATCACCGAGATGGGCGTGATGGACATCACCCCCGAGGGCATCGTGTTGCGCGAGCTGCACCCCGAGTTCACCGTCGAGCAAGTGCAAGCCGCCACGGCCGCCACGCTCATCATCGACCCGAACTTGAAACCGATGGACATCTAACAGGCGCGTGACCATGGACTATGAATTCCTTAAAATTGAGCGTCAGGGTGCCGTCACCATCCTCCTGATTTCGGCGCCCAAGTCGCTCAACGCGCTCAACTCGGCAGTCCTCGGCGAGATGGAACACTTCGTGAGCCACCTCGACAAGGACACCCGCGTGCTCATCATCACGGGCGACGGCGAAAAAGCCTTTGTCGCCGGCGCCGACATCGCGCAAATGGCACACCTCGACCCGCAACAGGGCGAAGAGTTTGGCCGCTTGGGCGCACGCGTGTTCCGCGCCATCGAAACGCTACCCATTCCCGTCATCGCCGCCGTCAACGGCTTCGCGCTGGGTGGCGGCTGCGAGCTCGCCATGGCCTGCGACATCCGCATCGCCTCGGTCAAGGCCAAGTTCGGGCAGCCCGAGGTGGGGCTGGGCATCATTCCCGGCTTTTCGGGAACCTATCGCCTGCCCAAGCTCATCGGCCAGGGGTATGCCAAGGAGATGATTTACACCGGCAAGATAATTCGCGCCGACGAGGCTCTGCGGGTGGGACTCGTCAACGCCATCTACGAGCCCGAGGAACTCATGCCCAAGGCCCTCGAGATGGCGCAGGCCATGCTCTCTAAGGCCCCGTGCGCCATCGCCCTGGCCAAGCAGAGCATAAGCGACGGCTATGACCTCAACGCCGACGAGGCCATCGCCCTCGAGAACCGCCTGTTCGGGCAATGTTTCGCCACGCGCGACCAAAAGGAGGGCATGGACGCCTTCCTGACGAAGCGCAAGCCCGATTTCCACGGCGAATAATGAATTTTATCAATTATTAAAAACATAAACCATTCTCAAACAATGAAAATTTACGTTATTGGAACCGGAACCATGGCCAAAGGTATCGTCAAGGCGTTTGCCGCCAAGATGCCCGTCGTCATGAAGAGCCGCTCGCAGGCCAGCCTCGACAAGGCCATGGCCTCGATTACTAAAGGCTATAACAAACTCGTTGAAAAAGGCAAGCTCGCCCAGGAGGCCGTCGATGCCATGCTGGCCAACATCACCACCACCACCGACTATGCCACGCTGGCCGACGCCGACCTCGTCATCGAGGCCGCCGTCGAGAACATGCAGCTCAAGAAGGACGTGTTCACCGAGCTCGACAAGATTTGCAAGCCCGAAACCATCTTTGCCACCAACTCGTCGTCGCTCTCCATCACCGAGATTGCAGCCTGCACGAGTCGCCCGGCACAGTTCATCGGATGCCACTTCTTCAACCCTGCCGACCGCATGGCACTCGTCGAGGTCATCAAGGGACAGCTCACCAGCGAGCAGACCGCACAGTGCATCATCGACCTCACCACGGCGATTGGCAAGACGCCGGTGCCCGTCAACGAGGCCCCGGGCTTTGTCGTGAACCGCATCCTCATCCCCATGATTAACGAGGCCGTGGGAATCCTCGCCGACGGCATCGCCAGCGCCGAGGACATCGACAACTGCATGAAACTGGGCGCCAACCACCCCATGGGACCGCTCGCGCTGGCCGACCTCATCGGCAACGACGTCAACCTCGCCATCATGGAAGTGCTATACCACGAGTTTGGCGACCCCAAGTATCGTCCTCACCCGCTGCTGCGCAAGATGGTGCGCGCCGGCCTGCTTGGCCGCAAAACCGGCGAAGGCTTCTATAAATATTAATTCCCGTTGACCGTGCCCTCCTCCCTTTTGGCGGCACGCAACACTTAAAACAATAACAATTAACATGGATTTCAGTTATTCAAAGACCGAACAACTCTTTCTCCAAATGATTCGCTCATTTGCCGAGAACGAAGTGAAGCCCCTGGCAGCCGAAATCGACGAGCAGGAGCGCTTCCCCATCGAAACCGTGCAGAAGATGGGAAAACTCGGGCTCATGGGTATTCCCGTTCCCGAGCAGTATGGCGGCGCAGGCGGCAACGTACAAATGTATATCATGGCCGTGGAAGAGCTCTCGAGAGCTTGCGCCACCACCGGCGTCGTGCTCTCGGCCCACACCTCGCTGTGCATCGCGCCCATCATGGAACACGGCACCGAGGAGCAAAAAATGAAATACCTGCCCAAGCTCGCCTCGGGCGAGTGGATTGGCGCTTTCGGCCTCACCGAGCCTAATGCCGGCACCGACGCCGCCATGCAGCAGACCACAGCCGTCGATGCCGGCGACAAGTGGATTCTCAACGGAACCAAGATTTTCATCACTAACGCCTCTTATGCCAACGTGTTCATCGTTATGGCCATGACCGACAAGTCGAAGGGCACCAAGGGCATCTCGGCCTTCATCGTCGAGAAAGGTATGCCCGGTTTCTCCATCGGCAAGAAGGAGCTCAAAATGGGTATCCGCGGCAGCGCCACTTGCGAGCTCGTCTTCGAGAACTGCGAAGTGCCCAAAGAGAACCTGCTGGGACAACTCGGCAAGGGCTTCGGCATCGCCATGAAGACCCTCGACGGCGGACGTATCGGCATCGCCTCGCAGGCACTGGGTATCGCCCAGGGCGCCATCGACGAGACCGTCAAGTACACCAAGGAGCGCAAGCAATTCGGTAAGCCCATCGCCAAGTTCCAGAACACCCAGTTCCAAATGGCCGACCTCAAGACGAAAGTCGAGGCCGCGCGACTGCTCGTGCGCAGCGCCGCCTGGAAAAAGGACATGGGTCTCCCCTACTCGGCCGACGCCGCCATGGCTAAGCTCTTTGCAGCCGAGACCGCGATGGAAGTCACCACCAAGGCCGTCCAGTTCCATGGCGGCTACGGCTACACGCGCGAATACCCCGTGGAGCGCATGATGCGCGACGCCAAGATTACCGAGATTTATGAGGGCACGTCCGAGGTGCAACGCATGGTCATCGCCGGCCATCTATTTAAATAAGGAGGATTGAAACATGAAAATTATAGTATGCGTTAAACAAGTTCCCGATACCACCGAGATTAAAATCGACCCCGTGAAGGGAACGCTTATCCGCGACGGGGTGCCCAGCATCATGAACCCCGACGACAAGGGCGGTCTTGAACTCGCCCTGCGACTCAAAGACCAGCACGGCGCCCACGTCACCGTCATCTCGATGGGACCGCCACAGGCCGACGTCATTCTGCGCGAGGCTCTCGCCATGGGCGCCGACCGCGCCATCCTACTGAGCGACCGCAAGTTTGCCGGCGCCGACACCCTCGCCACGTCCTACGCACTCTCGGGACTGTGCCGCACCCTCGACTACGACCTCATCATCGCCGGACGTCAAGCCATCGACGGCGACACCGCGCAAGTGGGACCCGAGTTGGCCGAGCACCTCGACCTGCCACAAATCACCTATGTGGCCGACGCCCGCCGTCTCGACAACGGAAACCTGCTCGTTCACAAAGAGAACGAAGACAGTGTGCAAGTGCTCGAAGTGGAAGGCAAATGCCTGCTCACCGTGCTCGCCTCGGCCTTCGAACCGCGCTACATGAGCGTGGCGGGAATCATGAAGGCCTACGAGCGCGAGGTGGAAGTGTGGGGCGCCGACCGCATCGACGTCGACGAGTCGAAACTCGGCCTCGCTGGCTCGCCCACCAAGGTGTTCAAGTCCTTCCCCAAGGCCCTTAAGGCCCCGGGCGAGGTGCACGAGGTGAGCGAAGAGGAGGCCGTTGAACTCATTGTGAACAAACTCAAAGAGAAACACATCATCTAAAAGTCAACGATATGGATAAAAAAGATTATAAGAACGTATTCGTTTTTGCTGAACAACGCGAAGGGGTCATCCAACCCGTCGCTTTCGAACTTTTAGGCAAGGCTCGCGACCTGGCCGATGTGCTTCAACAAAAGGTCGTGGCTCTGCTGCTGGGATGCGGCATCAAGGAACAGGCGCAATGCCTTGTCGAGCATGGAGCCGACGAGGTCATTGTCGTCGACACGCCCGAGCTCAAAGACTACCTGAGCGAGCAATACTCGCAGGTCATGTACCAAATCATCGAGCAACGCAAGCCTAACATCGTGCTCTATGGCGCCACCACCATCGGGCGCGACATGGCCCCGAGGCTCGCCTCGCGTTTGAAGGCCGGACTTACCGCCGACTGCACCAAGCTCGAAATCCAGGAAGGTGCCGACGGGCAACTCGACCTGCACTCCACGCGCCCGGCTTTCGGCGGTAACCTCATGGCTACCATCGTGTGCCCCAACACGCGCCCGCAGATGTCGACCGTGCGACCCGGCGTGATGCAAAAAATGCAACGTCAGCCGGGGCGTCAAGGCGTCATCACCGACTTCAAGCCCAACTTCGACACCTCCAAGTTCAAGGTGAAACTCGTCGAGACCATCAAGGCCGACAAGCAAATGGCCGACATCGCCGAGGCTAAGTACCTCATCGCCGGCGGACGCGGCGTGCACAACCGCGAAGGTTTCGACAAGCTGCAAGCCCTCGCCGATGTGATTGACGGACAAGTGGCCTCGTCGCGCGCCATGGTCGACAACGGCGTCATGCCTCACGAGTGTCAGGTGGGACAAACGGGTAAGACCGTGCGCCCCAACCTCTACATGGCTTGCGGCATCAGCGGTGCCATCCAGCACCTCGCCGGCATGGAGGAGAGCGACTTCATCATCGCTATCAACAAGGACAAGTTCGCTCCCATCTTCTCGGTGGCCGACCTGGGCATCGTGGGTGACCTCCACAAGATTGTGCCCATGCTCACCGAGCGACTCAAGAAAGAACTCGAGAAATAGGCTCCCGTCAAGTCACGCCCACCACCAATCGTGGGCATTTACGGGCCACCGGTCAACCACATCGACCGGTGGCCCTGATTTTTCACCTTAATCCAATAATCCTTGAATCACTCACGCCACCGGGGCATCCAAGGAAGCCCACACCATGCCGCGAAAAGGCGCGCTGGCGCGTGGAAATTAAAGATAATTAGGTTTAAAATTACACGACCCACCGCTTTCAGTTTCAAAATCGAAGATGGGTCACCCGCAAAACTCTGGGTTCGTCAAACAAGTATTAGCCCCGCCAGGGGCATCACAATTTAGGCAGGGGTGTAGCGCGACAGCGCGAAACCCCTGTATCCATCGCATTACGTTTCGTGTAGCCCCGATAGGGGCGACACAAGCGACATCGGTCCCAAATTGTGTCGCCCCGAATGGGGCTAATATTTGGTGGGGTGCCTATCACAGGGGTTCCGCGCTGGCGCGCTACACCCCTGCCTACAATCTGCCGCCTCTGGCGGGGCTAATAAGCGGCAATGATTTTTCTAAAATGACAGGCAACAACGTCCCCGGCGGAAAGGCGGCACACACGCGGCAATGTGGCCGAAGGCCACAACGTCCCCCTCGGGGACGACTTGGATTAAACCCCACGGCGCGTAGGCCGAAGGCCTGCGTGGCGTGGGGCATCGGCACCCTCTCTCTCCTCTCAGGGCCCCGAAGGGGGCCAACTCCAGCAGGGAAAGGGCACGCTGGCGCGTGGAAATTAAAGATAATTAGGGCTATAATCACACGACCCGCCGCTTTCAATTTCAAAATCGAAGATGGGTCACCCGCAAAACCCTGTTAGTCAAACAAGTATTAGCCCCGATAGGGGCGTCACAATTTAGGCAGGGGTGTAGCGCGACAGCGCGAAACCCCTGTATCCATCGCATTACGTTTCGTGTAGCCCCGATAGGGGCGACACAAGCGACATCGGTCCCAAATTGTGTCGCCCCGAATGGGGCTAATATTTGGTGGGGTGCCTATCACAGGGGTTCCGCGCTGTCGCGCTACACCCCTGCCTACAATCTGTCGCCCCTATCGGGGCTTATCAGCCACGACAACACGACGGTTCGCCGCGCTGTCGCGCCACACCCCTTCCTACAATCTGTCGCCCCTATCGGGGCTTATCAGCCACGACAACACGACAGTTCGCCGCGCTGTTCCCCTGCCTACAATCTGTCGCCCCTATCGGGGCTAATAAGCGGCAATGATTTTTCTAAAATGACAGGCAACAACGTCCCCGGCGGAAAGGCGGCACACACGCGGCAATGTGGCCGAAGGCCACAACGTCCCCCTCGGGGACGACTTGGATTAAACCCCACGGCGCGTAGGCCGAAGGCCTGCGTGGCGTGGGGCATCGGCACCCTCTCTCTCCTCTCAGGGCCCCGAAGGGGGCCAACTCCAGCAGGGAAAGAGCACGCTGGCGCGTGGAAATTAATGATAATTAAGTGTAAAATTGCACGACCTACCGCTTTTATTTCAAAATCGAAGATTTGGCAAATAATAATTTGCTTTTCTGCTCGACTTGAACGGATGGGGACCAACAAACGTAACGCCCTATCAATCATCGCAAACAGCATAATAATTGTATACAGAACGTATATACATACAGTTAAAATTTGTTAAATTCACCCACTTATGTTGTGATTTATCCCAAAAAAGGTAGTACATTTGCCGATGAAAATAGGATTTTTGCAATAAGATTTTCCTTATTCGCTCATTTTTATGGTTGGTATTAATTTTTACATACGCCATTAATCATTTCAATTAATGGCAATTACTAAAAAATGAATATCCTTGAGACGTTTTAAGCTCGTTTCGATTTAAAGTTGTCCCAAGAATAGAGTTGAATTTCATTCTAATCGCTCGTGCCCATTGCCACAATGGGCAAGGGCTTCACAAATAAACACTCACATACAACTATGAAGCATTTAATTTTCAAGTTGCTGCTAATGGCAGCCGCAGTGGCATGGTCAAGCACGACCGCCACCGCACAAAACGCGAGGTCTCCTCAGGCGCCGGCGCGTCTTCCCGAGACCGCGTCGCAGCAGCCCCGCCCTGTCGCGACCCAAAAGGTCACCGTGGGAGAGACTGCGGCAAGCGCGCAAGAGAACACCGCATTGAATGTCACCATGCCACACACGGCCACGACAACAAAAGCACAGGCACATAAGGCAAAGGTCAACGCCGGCACAGCCGCTCGCGCGCCGCGCAAGGCACGGGCCTACGCCCCACCGGCCTCGGCGACCACCGAACAGTGGAAAATCGCCACCAACTTCTATAACGTGGGCGGTGGCGGCTTCATCACCTTCCGCGAAACGGTGAAAGTGGCCATCGACGGCAACAACATTTACGTCGCCGGCCTCGACTACTGGCTTCCCGACGCTTGGGTCCAGGGAACTATCGACGGCGACCGCGCCGTCTTCCCCACAGGGCAAGTATTCGGATTAGATGGTGACGACTACGACTATTTCGTGGGATACAACACCACGAGCCAAACCATCACCGACGTTATCTTCAAGTATAATGCCACTGCCAAGAAGCTCACCCTGGCCGACAACATTGAGATTCTTATCGGCTCGGATACCGAAGGGTCTTATTGGGCCTATCACATTAATACGGTAATGGCCAAGGAGTACGTTGAGCCCATTGAGCCTATTGACATCGCCGATGGCACAACGCCAAGTGCGATTATACCGGTATATGGCGCAAGATATAGCAGCAGAAATACTTCTCAAATAATTTACCCTGCCTCAATGCTCGCAAACGCGGGATTTGAGTCAGGAAAGAAGATTAAGTCGGTCACGTTCTACACCAACGATAACGGCATTCAGTTCCGCAATGGTGAGATTACGGTGACCTTAGGCACGACAAACGCCACTTATTTCACCAGCGCAAGCGCTTTGACAATCTCAGGTACTACAGCTACCGCGACTGTCGTCCCAACCCGTTATGCCACCACCTTGAAGGTGGAGTTTGACACTCCGCTTGAATATACCGCCGGGAAAAACCTGATTATTCAGCTTGTTAATTCCTCAACCGGCAATACCGGGACAACCAACTGGTATGGTGTGGAATATAAGTCAGGAAACACTTATTATTCATATAACAGCAATGGCGCAAGAGGAGGATTCCTTAATCTGTCATACGTTGATGCTCGGTTCCGTTTTATGCCGAAAACAACGTTTGAGTTTGAGCCAAACCCGCCCGTTGTGTTGACCGACGAACTTGACTTCGGCGCCGTCGAAGTGGGCTCCAACTCTACTCTTACCGCCTATGTGGAGAATCCTAACAGCGAGGCTGTGACCGCTACCGTCACCACATCGGCCCCGTTCTCGGCCACTTCGACTGTAACCCTGAAACCGGGCGCCAACGACATCAACGTGACGTTCGCCCCCAAGGCAATGACCAACTATAACGGCACGCTCACCGTCACAATGGGCGGCGCCACCGTCACCATCCCTTTGAAGGGCTACGGCAACATGGCCGGCGTCACCCACGTCACGCAAGACGAGGACTTCTTCGCCGGCATCAGTTACGACTGGATTGACGACAACGGCACGTTCCACACGTCCACGCTCAACGAGGTGGCCACCGACCCCAACCAGATGATTGCCATGATGCGTGAGGTGTACACTAACCGCACCATCCCCGGCACCCTCAAGCGCGGTTACACCGACGCCGGAGGCTCCGAAGACTATGACGACGTGTACTATTCGGGCGTGGGTACCATCTCGCGCAGCAGCAAAGGTTACGACAACGCCGCCTACTATTCCTACCAGAACGGCTACGGATGGAACATCCCCGGCACCATCAAATATGCCAACCCCGAGACCAACCTCTATGCGGCCTACATGGACACCACGCAATACAAGCCCTACCAGGACGGACTCACCCTGTTGCTGGTCGAGATGAAGGACGACTTCGACTTGAGCCAGATGGAAAACAAGAGTTATTCTAACCTCAAGTACTTCATTAGCTATTGCTTCAAGTCGGTTCGTGTAGTGACCGAAGCCAAGCGCACCGGCACCGGTGTCAACGCCGGCACCCTCTTCAAGATCGATTGCGACAAGATGAACAAGTACTTCCTCCTTACCAAGGGACAACTGCGGTGGGCTCACAACGAGCACGAAAGCACGGTTTATCGCAAAAGCGACGGCAAAGGCTTCTACCTGGGCAATGAAATCGCCGCACCGGCCTATTTCTATTTCAACTCCACTAACTGGACCGATGAAGATGGCAACCAGTTCGACAAATTCGTCGACACCTACGGATATCCGCTCTTCTACCACATGTTTGAGCAATACAGCCCCGTCGCCACCGACGCCGAACATGGCCGCGACGACATCTATCAGGACCTCATCAACATGGAAACCTTCGGCGTGGAGCACGACTGCGCTTCGGTGCCTCTGTTGAACCACCACTTCATGATGTACGGTGATGACAGCGGTGCCGCCGACTGCCAGGACGTGCGCGACCTTATGTTCTTCATCCCCGACTACCGCATGATGAAGGACGACCATCGCGACCCGGTAAGCTACGAGAAATACCTCTACTACAACCAGAGCCACCGGCCCACGCTGGGACTGTATGTGATTCGTCAGGACGAAATCACGCCCACCAAGCAAGAAGACGATTACTACATGCTCCAGCTCAACTGGCGCACCAACCTCGACGCGTTCCTGCCGAGTGACGAACAAGAGTTTTTCCTCTATCAGGTGGTTTATAACGAGGAGACCGGCCGCGACGAGTATGTGTCCGTGTATTACATGAATGAGAACGGCGAATATACCGATGCCAATGGCAAAGTGGTCAGCGAGGAAAACAAGGTGCCCATCGTGCTGCAAATGGAAGCCGGCCAGGTAAAGAACTATCCTAACGTGTATGTGGCGCGCCAAAACTCCAGCCAGCAGGTGACTTACGCCATCCAAGGTTATGACACCGGTCACTTCTTGAGCCTGCAGATGTCTAACCAGATGAGCTATATCATCCCGGGTAAAGACCCGAAAGAGCTTGTTTCGCTCGTGGAACTGTCGCACTACAGCCGTTTCAACCCCGAGACTGTGACTAACTGCTACAGCAACCGCTTCAAGTTGTGCAACAATGTTGGTGGTATCACACAGACCAACGTGTCGTCAAACCCCGGCTCACAGAATGTGTTTACTTTCACCCGCAAAACCAGCTCTACCGACGAGAACCCTGTTACCGTCGCAACAGCTACCATCACTGCCACTAACGCTAACGGCACCGGAGGCACCATCCGCATTGAGATGCAGAACCAGAGCGCACAAAACGAGTTCCCGCGTGCAAAACAAGGCGGCTATGTCGGCTATCACGCTAACCCCTCATCCACTTCGTGGACTCAAGACTTCACTTATAACACGGTGAATGGTGTTAAATATGTGAACTTTGGCGACCTTGTGCTGTGCGACAACTTTGTAGTTGACGTTTCTAACAACGAGCACCCAAGCCAGTATATCTATGAGGTGAATTTCAGCATCATCGGAAACGGCGAGCACAACTTCAATGAGGCTCACGGTAACGCATTCCGCGTGACTATCTACAAGGCCGCATCGCAAATCAACGGCTCGTTCACACAGGAAGAAGTTGACGGCGAGACCGGTGTGATGCCATCGCTCGGCATCGAAGAGGACGTAAAGTTCGGCGTGGATGTGCAGTACAGCTCCCGAACTGAAATCCTTCGCTACGACACTTACCGCTGGAGCGAGGGTGAGGAACGTTACATCGTCAATGAAGTGGGTGACAACGACGACGAGCAAGACTGCCCGCCCACAGGGTTGGCAATGAACCAGGGTGACTACTACACCGTCAGCATGAATCCCGACACCGATAATGAGACTAACGACGAGGTTTCGGTGTCAGGCGGAACAGCCACCGCAACTTTTGTTGACGAATACATTCCGAATACTATCGGAGCTTATGTGTATGCTCCCGTGGTCGAGACTTTCACCACCGGTAAGGATGTGGACGGCAACGCCCGCCGCGACTACAACACCTATGGCGGCCCGCTCCAGAACACGGCCATCGGCAAGTTCAGCGCGAGCGTGGTCGAAGACCCGAGCTTGCCCAACATGAGCAGCTACACGTGGACAGTGAACGGCGACAAGTATGCCTACTACAACGTGTTCCTGCAGTTCAGCACCGCCAACGTGCCCAAAGGCTTCCAGCTCTACAAGGTGCGCGCATGGCGTCAAGCCCCCACCAACCTTCTTGGCGAACGCGAGGGCGTGGGCTACGAGGACCGCGTGGGCGAGTCGATTGGCGATGGTATGAACTCCATCAAGTTCGAGGAAATCACTAACGGCACCGACACCGAGTGCACGATAGGCGGCGATGCCGACATCACCAAGTACATGATTGGCAAAAAGCACCCCGACGAAAACGTCAATGTGTGGAACGCCACCTTCGGCGCACGCAAGGTGGGTAACGGCGATGGCGAGATTAGCGAGCTCCCGCTCTCTTTCATCGTGCGCGCTTACTTCACCAAGAGTGAGAACATTCCCGCCCAGCACAATGGCGGCTCGGCGGCGCCGCGACGCGCCGACAGCGCCGCGCAGGGCGACGGCAAGTTCTACGTCGTGGAACAGACCATTCCTTACAGCATCACCAACAACAAAATCGTCACCGGCGTGAACGACGTCATGGCCGCCAAGCAGGTGAGCGAGGTTATCTACTACGACGTCACCGGCAAGGCCTCAAGCAAGCCCTTCACCGGCGTGAACGTGAAGGTCACCCGCTACGCCGACGGCACCGTCGACACCACCAAATTCATCAAATGATTGGATGACAAAATAGTAAAATAGCGTGTAAATATTATTCCAAGAGACGCTGGGCGCGATGTCCGGCGTCTCTTCTTATTGATGGGTTTCGAGAGGTCGATGCTGACGGCTTGCTACCCCCCGTCATGATAGATGCTGAGAACCTTGTCCTTGAGCTATACCGAGCCCGTGCATTAAGAGAAATGAATGTGAGGCAATTTTGTGTGGTCGTGCCTTTTTTACTGCAACAAAAGGTTATAGAGGGCCGTCACGTCGGCGCCGCTCACCACGGTGTCGCCGTTCACATCGGCATCGCCGTCGACGCGCTTGCCGTCGAGCAGCTTGTTGTAGAGCGCGGTCACGTCGGCACCGCTCACGAGACCTTCGCCGTTGACGTCACCGGGAAGGTATTCGCCTGTCTTGATAGCCGCGTCGAAAAACTCACGCCACGTTTCATCGACCCACTCATAATAAGCCGCGACGTCGGCGTCACTCGCCGTACCCGCCCTGAAATTCTCAAGCAAGGGCAAGCCCCGCTCGCACACTACGGCGTCGGCCTTCATCACCTGTTGCAGGATGCCCGTTTGCCGCTTGTTAATGAGTTTTGAAAGGTCGATGCTGTCGGTACTCAGCGTGCCGTTGTGCTGCACGCTGAAAACCTTGCTCTTCAGTTCCAGCGAACCCGAGCACATCTCGCTCTTGTAGTCGCTGTCGCTGCGCCTCACCACCGCGGGCAACGCCATCGACGGCGTGATGACAATGGGCACCGTGAACGATCCGCACGGCCACCCCATCGCTATCCAGCTCACTGTGGTCTTGGCCGGCTCGCCAGACGTGACGCCCTGCATGAGCGAGGCCGACACGCTGGTGTAGCGCGGGATGTAGTTGCTGAAGTAGGTGTGGCGCACGTCGTTGTAATTCTCGGGCACGTCGTCCCACAGATTCACCTCGCGGTCGCCGTGATAAAGGTAACGCGGCAACTCGTGCACGAGTTGCACAGCGTCAATCTTGCCGCCCGCGAAGGTATCTTCGATATACTTGTGGGCCGCCTTGTAGCGTTGCTCGCCCACATGATTGGTGGTAGCGTAGTAAGGGCTGGTGAACGAGTAGTTGGTGCGCACCAGGTAGCCGTCGGGGGCCACCGTCTCGTCGTTGGCGTCAAACTTCGTGTAGCTCTTGTTGCTCGCCTCGAAATAGGCCACATTGCCCAGCGAGTCCATCACCGCGAAGTTTGTGCTCAGCACCACCGACAAGCCTTCTTGCTGCGTCTTGTGCAACAGTGCCTCAAACTCATCGACCGTGGCACACTCGCCCAGGGCGCGCTTCATCAGCGAGCCCGCGCTCGTGTTGGCCTTGGATGTCGCGCTGTTGAAATAGTACGACACCGTGTTGAGTATCGCGAAACCGGCCTCGTTGTGACCGTACCACATGCTTGTGGGGCTGGACGACGACGTGCGGTTCACCACGCCCACATACCGATATTTGGCCCCTTTCAACGTAATGAGCGAATTGTGGGTGCCATCGCTCGAGTCGCGATTCTTGAAAATGAACGGACGCCCGTCGGCGGTAACACGCCCCGACGCTATCACCGATGTGCACGCATAAGCCGCGCCAACGCACAATGCCACAAGAAATAACGCAAAAAATCGTTTCATCGTAGTCGCAAAATAATGAATGAATAAAACAAGTGCAAATATACAAAAATTATTCCACGCCACAATCACGCGACCGATTTTTTGCGGTCACAAGTCGCGGCCGAGCACCTCGCTCACGTCGACTACGTGGGGTTGAGGCCGCCACCGGCTAATGAGCTCGCACACCGTCACGCCCTCGCCGTTAGTGAGCGTGTGCAGGAAACAGCCGTCGCCGGTGCGCGCCATGCGGCACGTGATGAGCTCATCAAGATAGGTTTCACGCAACCAGTGGACCGTGAGCGACGACAACGCGTGGGTCGCCGCCACCTCGGCGGGCATGGTAAGCAGCGCGATGCTCACGTAACTGCGGTTGCTCACATGCCGGTTAAAATCCAGGTCGAGGCGAGTGGCACGGTGCTCAAGCTCCATGTCGCAGCTTTGCGGCTTGGGAAACCTCACTTTCTTATGATTGTCCACCATCAGTTCAGGCACCACCGTCAAGCGGGAGGCAAGGAAATCGGTCGTTTCCAAGCGTTTCGTGTCGAGATTGAGGATGTTCCACTGGCTGGTACCCTTGGCTATCAACTGCCCGGCATTCTTACCGACGATGCGAAAGTCGCAATAGATGCGCAGCGAGGTCAACTCGCTCACCCACAGTTCCACGGTGAAGTCTTCGGACCAAAAAGTCACCGCCGGGCTTATGTCAATCAGCACCTCGGTGATGACCCACATTCGCCGCTGTTTCACAATGTCGAACGCCGCGAGATGATGTATCGTCATCAGGCGCGCGAAACAGTCCTGGAAATACATCAGCAGCGCGTCGGGCGTGAGCGTGTAAGACGGCGTGATATCCTTGGCCGTCGCCGTGTAAGTGTGGCTATATTTTCCTTGTGTAAGCATCTCTTCTTTTTTAGTAGGGGTTACAACTTGGTTCTTCTCTATAATTCGAGCGCAAAGGTAGCCGTTTTTCACGACATCGGCAACAGTCACCCGCTTTTGATGAAAATCACATTTTTTTCATTTCGCATTGCACTCAATTTGTACGAATTTCGTAATTTTGTGGGCATGAAAATGATAGCACGTTTTTTTATGGCGGCGGTAGTGGCGCTCACGCTTGCCGCCTGCACGGGCGACGCCGTGGAGCGCGCCGTGCGCGACGCCTTCCTTAGCGGCGACACGACGGCGGCCCGCTACGACAGCATCTGCCGCCTGATCACGGTCGACCCGGGTCGCTACGGGCAGTTGCTCACCGAGCAGGGCACCATCGACAAGGTGCGCCTGCAAGAGTTTATCAACGGCGTGGGGCAGGGCCTTCGTCCGCCCATGACGTGGAACATTGGCGGTTACGGACAAGGCGAGCCTTCACTCACGATTTACTTTGAGCGCAGCGGCTCGATGACACCTTACGACACACCGGGCGGCGCCGGCCAGCTCAAGAAGGCAGTGAACGACCTGATTAACTTTTTCCCGGGCGACAAGGTGGCCATCCACATCGTCAACGACGACATTTATCCTTACCGTGGCAGTGTGGACGACTTCCTGCAGGACCGTGACATCTATGCGAGTACGGCAGGAGTGGGCAACGCGGCGACCACCGATTTCAAGCGCATCTTCGAGAAAATCCTGGCGGCGCAGCCTGCCGGCGGCATCGCCGTGCTGGTGACCGACATGATTTACTCGCCGGCCGACACGCGCGAGCTTAGCGTCGATAAAATCTTCAACGAAGAGCAGTCGCTGGCCATGTCGCTGATGAAGAAGAACCAAAACAAGTCGTTTGTGGTGAGCCGCTTCGATGGCGATTACCACGGCAACTACTACCCCTATAACGGCGCCCCGGTCGCTTATCACGGCACACGGCCCTTCTACCTCATTGTCATTGCCGACATCGCCACGCTCGACCGCCTCGCCGGCGACAGCCGCTACGCGCGGTTGCTCTCGCCGCCGGGCGCCCGCCACACGTTCCGCTTCAACCAGCCCACGCGTGACGTCGACGTGAGCATCGTGCTCGACTGGTGGCAGGACGCCGGCCGCTACCGCCTCGACCGCGACGCGGCCCTCACGCTCACCCACGTGGAAGGCGACCGCACCACGGGCAAGCTCTCGTTCAGTGTGGCCGCCAACCTGGCACCGCTGTGCCTGCCCGACGACTACGTGACCGACGCCGCGCACTACAACGTGCGCTCGCAAAGCGGCTACAAACTCACCATTCGCCGCCTCAACGAGGACGACTTCAACAATAACAACCGCGAGTACCTCGAGGGCAAGACCCACCTGCTCACCTTCACCGGCAAACCCGCGACAAGTCGCGACGAGCTCACCGTGGAACTCAACCGCTCGTTCCCCGCGTGGGTGCCCATCGCCTCGACTGCCGACGACCGCGTGCCCGACGCCACGACCACCTTCGGCCTTGAGCAGTTCCTGCGCGGCCTCTACGACGGCAGCGGCGGCGACGGCGTGTACACCCGTTTCACCATTCATCTCAATCAATAACCTCCACGCTTCAACTTATTCATGCGCAACAAATTCGCTTTTCTCGTCACCGGCATTTCGCTGAGCGTGCTCTTTTGGATTTTCAATGTCGAAATCTACGAACTGCCCTATTACAGCCAAGGATTCACCAACTCGCTGTGGAACAACGGCGTGTATAACGTCATCGCGGCCATCACCCTCGCCATGGGCTGGGCAGGCGCCGCCGTTTACTACTATGTGATTAATTCGGCCGCCTTCGACCGCTGGTGGCACTGGCTCGCCATCATGGCCGTCACCGTCGTGCTCACGCCCATCGTGTGCTACATGGTGATGAGCGCCATGCTCGCCGGCAAGGACTACGGGCAAGAACTCGTGCAATTCGGCATGTACAACCTGGCGGTGACCGCCGTGGCCTATGTCGTGGCCTCATTCGCCATGAAGTGGTGGAGCAGTAACTGCCGCCATTCGCCCTTTTAAGGCCCAAAAGTTATTCACAATTTGCCGCTTAATTCAAAAGCATTTCTTAACTTTGCGCCACAAAGCTAACAACGACAATTTTTATGCGTAAAATCATCACTATCGGCGAGTCGGTGCTCGACACGATGTATCGCGGGAGACAGCCGGTGAAAGCCTTCGTGGGCGGACGCATCGCGTGTGCCGCGGCGTCGCTCGGCGTGCTGGGCCACCCGGTGGCCATGGTGAGCGAATGTGCCACCGACCGCGTGGGCGACCTCATCATCGACTTCCTTGAGTGCCACCACGTCGACACGCGCTCCATCGACCGTTTCACCGACGGCACAACGCCGCTGGCCGCCATCTTCACCGGCGATGACGGCGCCACGACGAGCATCGTGAACTACGGGCGCTACCCGGCCGACCGCTTCGATGTCATCTGGCCGCGCATCGACGAGAACGATATCGTCCTCTTCGGCTCGCTCTACGCCATTGACACGCCGCAGCGCGAACGCCTCTTCGAGCTCGTGAGCTATGCCGCCCAGCGCAAGGCCATCCTCATCTACCTACCGGGCTTCCAACATGGCATCAACTTCCGCATCACGCGCGTGATGCCCGCCATCCTCGAGAACCTGGAAATCGCCCACATCGTCATCGCCCACGAGCGCGACCTGCACGACATCTTTCCGGGCGAGAGCGCGCCCGAGGTGTTCCACAATCACATCGAGTACTACGGCGACACCTTCCTGCACATCGCCCCGTCGCTCGAAGTGACTATGATGCGCCGCGAGCTACAGCTCACCTCACCCGCCTCGCGACCCACCGCCAACCTGCTCGGCTGGCAGGCCGGATTCACCGCCGGTCTCATCGACCAGCTCATCAAGCGCGACATCACCCACGTCGACCTCAACGCCATCGGGCAAGACGCATGGCACGACATCATGGCACAGGCACGTCAACTCGCCGAGCGCTGCGCCATGGCCGACGATAATGCACTCGACAGCAACACGCAATGAAACTGCTGCCCGTCGACTCCGCTTTTCCGCGCCTTGACGGCGACCACACCGTGGCGCGCGCGCTCATCTACGCCAACGGCACGCTACCCTCACTCGACGGCAAATCGCTCAACGAGGAAATCGAGGTGCGCATGCTCTTCGTCAAGCACCTGCTCGGTGACGACGAACTGGCGCCGCAAGCGCCCGCGGCTATTGACACGCTGCTGTTCAGCGAACAGTTCAGCGAACAACTGCAGCCACTACACGCCGCCTGGCTGTGGATGGCGCGAATGAGCACCTTCATCGCCCACGAGGACCTCATGCTCGCTCTCGGCGCCGCCGAGAACGCACTCAACGTCATGGCCGACGTCACACACAAGAAAACCGAAGACTTCCTCGCACTGCTCGTCACAGCGCTCTACAACCTCGCCCACGTGCATCACCTGCTCAGCGACAACGCGCGGGCCACCAAGGAACTCACACGCGCCCACAAACTGCTGGAACGCCTCGTCAAGAAGAACGAGAAGCGGTTCACCCCCATCATGCTCTTTGCCACCGACGCCGCCACCGATATCATCAAATCGAAAAACCGGCAAATGGAGATGCTCGCCCGATGCCACGACCTTACCGAACTCTACACGAGCCAACTCAACGAAAGCGACACCAGCCTGGCAGCGCAAGCGCTTAACCAGCTCATCGACACGCTGGAACAGGAAGGAAACATCATGCTCGAAATGGGTAATCCGCGCGACGCCATGCGCTATTTCTCCAAGGCGCTGCGATACCAAAAACGCCTGAGCGACAATATGGGCATGCGCGAGCTCACCCTCTCGCTGGGGCTCGCACGAAGCCTCAACCGCATCAAGCAACGACGGGCCGCCGCCGAGCAACTGCTCACCTCGCTGCTGCCGCTGGCGCGAAAGCTGGGTGCTGCACGCGAAGCCGTGGCCATCGAGAACATGCTCAACAACCGCTCGAAGAACACCCGCATCATGTCGCTCCTCAAGGGCCTCTTCTAACCCTCAACCAACTGACACCGGATTCTTTTAACGCGAATTACACTATACTTTGGCGCGAAGGAATTGCATGAGGCGCGCTACCGCCCGGCCGCGGTGGCTGATAGCGTTCTTCTCGCCCGCGTCCATCTGCGCGAATGTGCGCCCGTCGCCCTCATCGGGCCGGAAGATGCTGTCGTAGCCGAAGCCTCCCTCGCCGTGCCGCTCGGTGAGGATGTGTCCCTCGACACGCCCCTCGAAGGTGTGCACCTCGCCGTCCATCATCAGGACGACGGCAGTGCGGAAGTGCGCCGTGCGCCGCTCGTGCGGCACACCGTCAAGTTTGGCGAGCACCTTGTCGATATTGCGCTCACTATCGTGAGCCACACCGCCATAGCGCGCCGAGTGTACGCCGGGTTCGCCGTCCAGCGCGTCAATCTCAAGCCCGGTGTCGTCGCTAAAGCAGTCCACGCCGTAGTGTTCCTTCACCCACTGCGCTTTCATCATCGCGTTACCTTCGATGGTGGGCGCCGTTTCGGGGATATCATCGTGGCACCCTATGTCGTTGAGCGAGAGGATGTCATACTGTTCGCCGGCGATTTGCCGCAGCTCGGCGAGTTTATGTTCGTTGTTCGATGCGAAAACAAGTTTACGTTTCATCAGATGGGAAGTTTTTAGATTTCAGTTTTTAGTTTTTAGAGGGTCAACTCGATGGTTTCCAGGTCGTCGGGAACATAGACGCGGCCCTTGAACTCGCGGCCTGCCTCGAGCGTGTAACTGTCGCGGCGAGTGTCGAGGTGGGTATCCTCGGTGTGATACAAAACCAGGTTTTTCACCCCCAGCTCACGCGCTATCATTCCCGCGTCGAGCGCCGTGCTGTGATGCTTCTCGTAGGGGCGGAACCGGTCGCGGTCGCGGTAGAGGCAAAACGCCTCGTGCAGCAGCCAGTCGGCCCCGCGTGCCCATGGTTCGGCCGCCGGCGTGTAAGGCTCGTCGCCAAGGCACACGACTTGCTGCCCGTCGGGGAGCGTGGCCCGGTAACCGAACTGCTTGAGCTTCGTCGAACCGATGTCGAAGAAAGTCACTTTCATGTCGTCGATGTCGAGGGTTTCGCCATCGCTCACCTCGCGCAACACAATGGTGTTGCCCAGCGCGGCGAGAATCTTCTCGGGAATCATGATTTGACACATCGTTTCGAGCGCCTGCTTCACGCCTTCGTGGCAATAGATATTGACCGTGCCGCGATGCTTACCCTTGTGCTGCATGGGCGAAATCCTGCGGATGAGCCAGATGATGCCCAGCAAGTGGTCGGTGTGCACATGCGTGACCATGATGTGGCGAATGTCGGCCACATTGATGCCGGCACGGTCGAGTTGCCCGAAAATGCCGTTACCGCCGCCGCCATCGGTGAGCATGCCGCCGCGCGGCGTCTTGAGGTAGAAGCAAGTGTTATAGCAACGCGTGCACATGGCGCTGCCGGTACCGAGCATGGTGATATGTGACAAAGTTTTTTCCATTACGTTCATTCGGCGTGAGCCACCGGCAACTCAATGGCAAACGTGGTGCCGCGTCCCAGTTCGCTCTCCTTGATATAGATGCGTCCCGAGTGATATTCCTCGATGATTCGTTTCACCAGCGTGAGGCCCAATCCCCATCCGCGTTTCTTGGTGGTGAACCCGGGGTTAAACACGTTCTTGAAGTTCTTGCGCGCGATGCCCTTGCCGGTGTCGCTCACCGTGATGACGACGCGTTGACCGTCGTTGGTCACAGCCACGTCGATGGCCCCCTCGCCGTCCATAGCGTCCACAGCGTTCTTGGTGAGGTTCTCCATCACCCACTCAAAGAGCGACTGGCACAACATCACGCCGCAGTCCATCTCGTCGCGGGTGTGGATGGAAAGTTTCACGCGCTTGGGAATGCGTGTTCCCATGTATGTGAGGCTCTGCTCCACGGCCTCGTTGATGAAGGTGAGCTCCTTGTCGGGCATAGAGCCGATTTTCGAGAAGCGGTCGGCGATGATGCTCAGGCGTTTCACGTCCTTGTCCATGTCATCGACCACGTCGCGCTCCACGCCCATGCTCTCGAGCATCTGGGTCCATGCCATGAGCGACGAGATGGGCGTGCCCAGCTGATGGGCGGTTTCTTTCGACAGACCCACCCACACCTTGTTCTGCTCGGCCTTCTTGACGGTCATGAGCGTGAAATAAGCGATGGCCACAAAGATGAGTAGCACAGCCAGCTGGATATAAGGATAATAGGCCAGACGCCGCAACACGGTGGAGTCTTCGTAGTAGAGGTACTGCGTAGTCTCGTCATCGATTTTTATTTCGATGTTGTTGCTCGAGTGTCGCAGCGAGGCGAGCTTCTTTTGCAGGTAGGCCTCGTTGGCCGGGCTCAACGCCGTGGGGTTGAGGGTATCGATGGGCTCGGGCAGGTGGAAGTTGCGGTGCGACAGAATGTTTCCTTCGTTGTCAACGAGCAGGACGGGAATATTGTGGTTGGCCTCGATGATGCGCATGAGGAAGGCGATGTCGCCTTCCTCATTAGTGGTGAGCTCCCGCGTGGCGTCGGCCCATATTTCCATGCGCTCACGTTCCTGCCGGGCCAGGTCCTTGACAAAGATGTTCGAGATATAGAGGAACACGGCCACGAGCAGGAGTGAGACGCCCAGGAGGGCGAACTTCCAGACGCGCCGTGAGTCGTATATGTTCCTTATATTCATCTCTTTGCTGTCAAGAGGTGGTTATTGTTGCGCCACAGCGGTAACGCTATCGGGGGTAGCGACAGCGGCGGGATGCTGAGCTTTGCGCCGCTCATACTCTTCCTGCGAGGCGATGCTCTCCTTGTAATAGTTGAGAATCCATCCGGGCAGTTTCATTTCGCGCATTTTTTTCATCACAGTCTCATAGCCTTGCTCGTTCGACTGCTTGTAGGTGTAGAGCAGTTGCGGCATAACACGCATGCAGGTGAAAGTGGCGTCGTCGTCGCCTTCGCCGTTGCGGTTGATATATCCGTGGCCGCGGCCTTCCTGGTAAGTGTAGAAACGCACATGTTGCGCATACCGCAGGATACACCCCTCAAAGAGCTGCGAGGCGCGTGCGGCGGCCTCTTTGTTTCCGGTAGCCTTAGCCACATCGTCGTAGCATTGCGCCAGCTGGAATCCCATCGTAGCCTGGTAAGCGCAACGTTTCTCGGGCAGTTTGGTTTCCATGAGCTTGAGCACGTTGAGCGCCTTGTCGTAGCGGTCCTTGATGTAATCCTCGGTTTTCATGCCGCGGTAGGAGCTGTTGCCCTCATCGAGCATCAACTGTGCCACACGGGCCTCGTAGGTGAGCTCGTCGACGAGTTGCAGCATCGAGCTGCGCGTGCTGGTGACCATGCGTGCCACGGTCTCGTCGAGATACACGTCGCGGTCCTTGTCGAGCCCGCCCCAGAGGAACTTCTCGGTGACAATCTTATACATCTTGTCGGAGTTGCAGCCAATGCCGGCGCCGTCGTTGCTCACCGGTGTCACCTGGTAAGCCATGCCGGTGTTGCGCAGGTAGTCTTCGAGGCCCAGGTAGTAGTCGCCGGGCACGGTCATGGCGAAGTAGATGGGGCGTTTCCATCCACCCATCACGCTCGAGGTAATCAGGTCGAGCGACATGAGGCTGTTAGCGGCCATGCCGCCATATTCCTCATTGCGGTAGAAGCGCTTGAGGTCCACGGGGATATAGTCAACGATACGTGTCGAGTCGTAGGGCGACACCACGCCGCGACGCACGGCAGCGGCCGCGTCAACGGGTATGCCCAAGTTGGTGAACATGAGCACGGGTTGGTCGTTTTCGACAGGCGTGTCGTAGAATTTTCGCAGCGCCTCGGCGGCATTCATCACCGGCTCGTCGGGACTGCCGTACACATAGCAGTATCCCAGTCGCCCGTAGGCGTAAGTGTCGGGGCCGGCCACCATGGGAAGCGGTGCCGAGTTGTAAGCCGTGTTGCGCATTTGATGGATATACCAGTCGGTGGCGAGGTAACTCAGGTTCACCACGCGCACGTCGGTGCGGTATCCTTCCACCTCTTGAGCGTACCACAACGGGAAGGTGTCGTTGTCGCCGTTGCAGAAGATGATGCCGTTCTCGTCCACACTCGACAGGTAGTTCATACCGAAGTCACGCGCGCAGGTGCGCCCGCTGCGGTCGTGGTCGTCCCACGTCTGGCTCACCATCTGCAGGGGTACGAGAATACCCACCACGGCAGCCAGCGCGGCTACGGGCAACGAGAACGAGCTGCGCTCGTATTCGGTCTCGCCTTTTTTCATAAGCAGCGGCATGATGAGCCTCCACAGTCCGGCCACGCCCATGCCCACCCAGATGGCGAAGGCATAGAACGAGCCGGCGTAAGCATAGTCGCGCTCGCGAGGTTGCGCCGGTGTTTGGTTCAGATAGAGCACGATGGCGAGTCCGGTCATGAAGAACAGGAAGAAGACCACCCAGAACTGCTCAATGCCGCGCTTGCCGGCGAACGCCTGCCACACAAGCCCGATAATACCGAGCAGCAACGGCAGCAGGAAGAAGACGTTATGTCCCTTGTTTTGCGCCCCGAATTCGTCGGGCAGCATATCTTGGTCACCCAGTCGCACGTCGTCGAGCGGGGCGATACCGGTTATCCAGTTGCCCTTGAGCAGGTCGCCGCCGCCGTCGCCTTGCAGGTCGTTTTGGCGCCCGGCGAAGTTCCACATGAAGTACCGCCAGTACATGTAGTTGATTTGGTAGCTGAAGAAGTACGACAAGTTGGCGGCCATGGTGGGCTTGAGTGTGGTCTCGCTTTGCATCGTGTTACCGTTGTTGTCGATTTGCACGGTTCCCTCCACCGTCTCAAAGGTGTCGTCACCCATGAGACTCGTGTACTGGCCGATGTGCGCGCTGCTGTAGATGCGCGGCAGCAACATGTTCAGCTCGGGCGTGGTGACAGGCTCTTTGGCCTTGCCCAAGCTATAGTACTGTGCCTTGTCGGCGTTCACCACACGCGTGTACTGCGTGGGACCCTCGTTGTAGATGGGATCGCCGCTCTCGTCGTAGATGACGCGTGAATAAGGCGTTTCGCCGTAGACCAGCGGTGCCTTGCCATACTGGTCGCGGCTCAAGTAGCTGGTGAGCGCGAACGGGCTGTTAGGGGCGTTCTCGTTGAGCGGCGTATTGGCGTCGGCACGGATGAGCACGAGCGCGTAGCTCGAGAAACCGATAAATATCATCATCACGGCCAGCACGGTGTTGGCCAGCAGGCGCCGGTTGAGGTGCTTCATGAACACGAACACATACACCGACAGGGCGATGATGAGCACTACCGGAAGCACCAGGCCGTTGCCCAGGAACAGCATGCCCGACAGCACGATGCCCAGCACGAACGACAGGCGCATGAGCACGTCGCTGCGATTGCGGTGCAACTCAAACAGGCACCAGGCGAGCACGGCCAGCAACAACACGGCGTAGAAGAGCACACCGCTGTTGTAACCCATCCCGAAGCCGTTGACAAAGAGCAGCTCGAAGTAACCGGCAAGTTCGACAAAGCCCGGCTCAAGGCCGTAAAGAATGAGCACGATAATCGCGAACGACACCAGCAGCGCCACAATCGAGCCGGCGAGCGTCGTGCGCTTGTAATAACGATAGTAAAAAATGAGCGCGATGGCGGGTATCGCAAGCAGGTTGAGCAGGTGCACTCCCAGCGACACACCGAACACGTAGGCTATCAATATCAGGTAACGGTCGCCGGCCGGCGTGCCGGCACGGTTCTCCCACTTGAGGATGAGCCAGAACACGAGCGCCGTGCAGAACGACGAGAAGGCGTAGACCTCGGCCTCGACGGCACTGAACCAGAACGTGTCGCTCCACGTGTAGACCAGCGCGCCACACAGGCCGCTGCCCATCACCACCAGGTATTGCGCCAGCGTCATGCTGTCTTCACGGCCGCGCTTGACCACAAGCTGTTTCACCAGATGGGTGATGGTCCAGAACAGCAGCAGGATGGTGCCGGCGCTGAACAAGGCGCTCATGGCGTTGACCCACCACGACACGGCCGTCACGTCGCCACCCGCGAAGTTGGCCGCAAAGCGTGCCGCAAGTATGAACATGGGGTTGCCGGGCGGGTGACCGATTTCGAGTTTATATCCTTGTGAGATGAACTCCGGACAGTCCCAAAAACTGGCCGTGGGCTCGAGCGTGAGCAGGTAAGTGACCGCTGCCACGACAAAGGTGAGCCAACCAAGCGTGTTGTTGATGATGTTATATTTCTTCATCTATCGTGAATGTTTATTGTTTTTTCTCTTTTCTCGTTACTCTTTACTCCTCATGCCTCTAAAGTGGCACGGCCACTTTAAGGACATGAATAATCGCCGCAAAGTTAGTCATTATTCATGAAACGGCAAAAATCACCGGTCGCTGTAGAATGCCGTGCCACTGCGCTCTACCAGTTCGCGCATGACCTCATTTTGCACCCTCACATACTCGACGAGCAATTTCTTGGGCCAGAGCCTTGCCGGTATCGTCGAGTCCCTCAATGCCTTGTACATCTCCACTGACAGAGGCAATTTGATGTCCTTTAAGTTCTCCCGAGTTAATTTCATTGAGCAGATAGGTTAAAAGTTCGTTAAGGGTAGTCGCGCTCACACTGAAGTCCCAGCGCTCGGCCTCGTCGGCACTCACGCGGCGACCGCCGTTATTGTGGTTGTTATCGATGGCCACAAGCCTCACCTCGGGGTGCTCGAGCCGCAGCAACTCTATCTTGTGGGCATTACTGCGGAACGCTTCCACCAGGTAGTCGACGCCCAGGAAGCGCCCGGTGGCCTTTCCTCGTCCCACCGAGTTCTTGAAGCACGTGACGATGTCGTTATAGATGGCCACCACCTCGACGTCGGTCATGCCGCCGGCCTGAGCGCGCTCGACCACGTTTTTCAGCGATGAGTAGCTGTTGAGCGCGCTGTCGTAGAGCAGGCCCTTTCCGCTGAAGTCGATGGTGCGCGTACTCGTGCTCTTGCCGGCTCCGCCCGGACCCGTAAGAATCGCTATCGAACGGTTGCCACGGTCCACGGCTTGCTGCAGCATGAGCGTGTAAATGGTGTCAACGAGCAGCCACTCGGCCTGGCGGTAGGCCGGCACATTGGTGCCGTCATAACCCACTGGCGAGAGCTGCTTGCGAATCTCGTCGGGGTCGAGCTTGTTGCCGGCCTCGGCAAGATAGTTGTCGATGAGTTGGGCCACATGTTCGTCGGCCCATTTCACGGCATCGTTGCCCTTCAAGGTGAGCGACTTGCCGCACACACAGTCATACCGGCCGCAGCCGCAGCCGCATTGCGCCCGGGCGGCGCCCATCATGAGAATGGCGAAACTCAAGAGAAGTGTAATTCGTTTCATCGTTATTCGGGGGGAAAAAAATTGAATGTTCTATAAAATTAAATCAGGAACCACGTGCTCGTGTCGTAGCGGGGCAACGCATAGAGTTGCACGTCGCGCGCGCGCTGTTCCACGGCGTTGCTCGCGTCGCCCACGCTCAGCCCGCGACCCTCGAGCGAGCGGCGCATGGCGCCGAGCGCCAGCTCGGGCGTGTTGTTGTCGTTGCTCAGGTGGCACAGGAAAATGTGACGCAAACCCTCGTGGTATTGCTCGCCCACAAACTGCGCCGCGACCTCGTTGTCGAGGTGGCCCTTGGGGCCTCTCACGCGCGCCTTGAGGTACTCGGGATAAGTCCCGGTGTCGAGCATGTGGCGGTCGTAGTTGCTCTCTATCATCAGGCACGTGGCCTGGCTCATATAGTGGCGCGCGCGGTCGGTGATGACGCCCATGTCGGTGGCCACCACAAAGCGGTGGTCGCCCGCCTCGATGAAGAAGCCCATGTTGTCAAACGCATCGTGCGACGTCTCGAACGCCGTGAAACGCATGCCGCCCAGCTTGAACGGGATTTCTTTGAAAATGGCCTCCTGGCAGTCCTGGATGCGGCGCGACACCTTGTGTAGCGTGAGGATGCCGCGCATGAGCTTGGGCGTGCAGTAGATGCGCAGGTGACGGTAAGTGCGCACCATCTTGTAGGCATAGCGCACATGGTCGGCGTGGTCGTGAGTGAGCACAATGCCTTTCACATCGGCGGGCCTGATGCCATTGCGGGCCAGCTCGGGGAACACCTTGTCGGGCGTCACGCCGGCGTCAATGAGCACTCCCTGGCCCGCCACGCCCAGGAAGGCGCAGTTGCCGCTACTGCCGCTGCCGAAACTCGCGAACTGTAGCGTCCAGGCGTTTCCCTCACCGACTGTCGAAGTCGGTGAGGGCACGGCGTCCTGCGGCTCGTCGTGGGCCACGGTGTCGTCGAGTAATGTTTCGTCGAAGCCAAACGAGATAGCTTGCTGACGCGCGCCGCGCGCTTGCCGCTGGCGCAATTTATCGTTTCGTCGTGTCATGTTCACTTATATAATAAAAATATCGTGGGCACCTTGCCGGGGCGCGCCGGCGACTTGCGCCACTGCGCTATCGTGCGCGTCTCCACCCGCTCGTTGTCGCCGGTGAGGTCGGTGGCCACACACAGCCGCAACGACGGCGGCAACACGCGGCACAACTCGTCCACCAGGCGGTCGTTGCGGTAGGGCGTCTCGATAAAAATCTGCGTCTGGTCGTCGTGCTCGATGCGGCGCGTCATCTCCTTGAGGCGACGGCCGCGTGCACCCGCCTCGATGGGCAGGTAGCCCTCGAAGGCGAAGCGCTGGCCGTTGAAGCCACTCGCCATGAGGCCCAGCAGGATGCTCGACGGGCCCACGAGGGGACGCACCACATACCCGCGGCGCTGCGCGATGGCCACAAGGTCGGCGCCGGGGTCGGCCACTGCGGGGCATCCGGCCTCGCTCAGCACGCCCACCGCCTCGCCGCGCGTCAGCGGCTCGAGCATAGCCTCAACATCGGCGGGACGCGTGTGCCTGTTAAGCTCAACAAAGGTGAGCGCGTCGATGTCGATGTCGCGGTCGCAGGCTTTGAGAAAACGCCGTGCACTGCGCACGTTCTCCACCACAAAATGCCGTATCTGCCTTACCACCAATACATTGGCTTGCGGCAACACCCGCTCGTGGGTACCATCGCTCAACGTTACTGGAATAAGATATAATGCCGGCTGTAACATAATAGGTGCTCGTCGTTTTACAATAAATCGCAAAGTTACAACAAAAATCCGATTTACCGCAACATTTTAGGCGGGATTTACCGCAAAATCTTGGTAAATCCCGCCTAATGGAGCGGTTATGCGACGCCCGCCGAATCGTTACCGGTTGCGGAAGTATTTTTTCATGTCGGGGATGCCGTCGATAGTCAGGGTCCTGGTGCCTCCCTTGGCCAGGCGCACGATGAAGATGAGGTCCTTACCGCAGAACTGGAAAGAGAGGTTGTTGAAGTCGCGCTCATCTTCGAGCAACTTCTCGTCAAGGTACACGGTCTTGAGACCGCTGAAGTCGAAGTTGCACTGCTCCATGTGGCGGAACGACGACGGCAGCGACACCTCGGTGAGCGATCCGTTGCTGTAGAAAGCGCCCTTGGCAAGGCTTTCCAGCTTGTCGCCAAAGTCGACTTTCGCCAGGCGGGAGCAACCGCTGAAGGCGCTCTCCCCTATCGTCTTGACCGATGTCATCTTGAGACCGGTGAGGCTCTGGCAGTCATAGAACGCGAACGAACTGATATTGACCACACCGGGAGGCACCACATAGTCGCCAAGCTCTTTCTTCACGGGGCACGCCAGCAGCTCGGTGAGGTCGTGGGTGAACAAGATGCCGTCGACCACGGCAAACGACTTATTACCCGGCGCCACACGGTATTCTTTAAGCGCGTTGCACGAGGCGAAGGGGTTTCCGTTGATGGTAGTGAGCGATGCCGGCAACGTGACGCGCTCGAGCGAGCGGCAATAGTTAAAGGCGCGCTGGCCCAGCTCTATCAAGCCTTCGGGAAGGTCGATTTCGACAAGCGAGGGGCAGCTGTTGAACGCTTCGTGCTCAATCGTCTCGAGCCCCTGAGGCAACGTCACGAAGGCGAGTTTCTCACACGACGAGAAAGCATAGGATCTTATCGCGCGCACGCCGCGCGGGAGCACGATGCGCTCCAGCGCGTCGCAGTCGCTGAAGGCGCTGCCTCTTATCACCGTGATGCCCGCCGGCAGATTCACCTGACGCAGGTTTTTGCACTCCTGCGCCATGCGCTCGGGCACGGCGGTGATGCCGTCGGGCAGCGTGAGCGACGTGATGGCCTCACAGTTCTCAAAGGCCGAATAGCCTATCTCGGTCACGCCGGCGGGAATCTTGATTTCCTTGAGATTCTTGCAGCGGCACAGCGCCCAAATGTCGATTTTTTTGAGCGTCGAAGGCAACTTGAGCTCGGTAATGTCTTCACAACCGAAAAATCCCCAGCTTCCTATCGCGGTCACCGTGTAAGTGACACCGTCATGCTTGACGCGCTCGGGAATCCTCACCTTGCCCTTGGGGCAGTGCTTGTCGTCAATTTTCCCCACTTTCACACTTGTCGCGTCGAGCGTAGTATACTTGAGTCCGTCTTTAACAAACTCCACCTGGGCTTGCGCCGCCATCGTCACAATCATTGCCATAATCAAAATGAAGTGTCTTCTTTTCATCGTGCCATTTTTTTGCCAATCAGCCGATTGGAGGTGAATAATGCGCAAATATAACCAAAATCGGCAATCCCCGCAACTTTTGTCCCCTCTTTTTACCGCAATGCCCCCAAAATCAGCCCCCGCTTGCGCGCAATCAATTCACACGGCCTCGAGTCTTCTCACCTCATAACAAAAAAATGAGAGACAACTGTTGAAACTCCACTATCAATCAGTTGCCTCTCACGCGGTGCGCCTGATAGGACTCGAACCTACACGTCTTTCGACACCAGATCCTAAGTCTGGCGCGTCTGCCAATTTCGCCACAAGCGCAAGCGGGCTTTTCGCCCAAAAGCGCCGCAAAGGTAGCGATTTAATTTCGCATGGCCAATTTTTTGGCGCAAATTATTGACAAGCACAAAGCAGGCCGCGAATTTTGAGCGGAACGAATAAAATGCGTAACTTTGCGGCACATTTCGCAAAAAGCAGTTTTTTATGCCACGTACCGAACAAGAACTCAATGGCGTGACCCTGCTGGGCAACCAGGGCACCACCTACAATTTTGACTACCGACCCGACGTGCTCGAGACCTTCGACAACAAGCACCCCGAGCACGACTATGTCGTGACGCTCGACTGCCCCGAGTTCACCTCGTTGTGCCCAAAGACAGGACAACCCGACTTTGGACATATCGTCATCAGCTACATCCCGCGCGTGAAAATGGTCGAAAGCAAGAGCCTGAAACTGTATCTGTTCAGCTTCCGCAATCACGGCGACTTCCACGAGGACTGCGTGAACATCATCATGAAGGACCTCGTCAAGCTGATGGACCCCAAGTATATCGAGGTGCGGGGAGACTTCAATCCACGCGGAGGAATCTCCATCGTGCCGTTCGCCAACTGGGGCGACGCCGAGCATCAAGACCTGGTGAAACAGCGCCTCGCGCACTCACTACAAACGCCTAAAGGACTATGAAACGCGACGCTGTCATTATCCTCTCGGGCGGCATGGACTCGTGCACAATGCTGCACGAGTTCAGCGAACAAATCGCACTGGCCATCACCTTCGACTACGGATCGACGCAAAACGGACGCGAACGCTTGTGCGCCATCGAGCAATGCAAACTACTCGGCATCAAGCACATCGTCATCCGCCTCGATTTCATGAAACAGTATTTCAAGAGCGCGCTGCTCGAGGATGCCGACGCCATACCCGAGGGCAATTACAACGATGAGAACATGAAGAGCACTGTGGTTCCTTTCCGCAACGGCATCATGCTCGCCATCGCCGCCGGCGTGGCCGAAAGCAACGGACTGCACCGCGTCATGATTGCCAACCACGCCGGAGACCACGCCATCTACCCCGACTGCCAACCCGGCTTTATCAACGCCATGTCGGGCGCCATGAGCGCGGGTACCTACGACCACATCGAAGTTTTCGCGCCTTACACGCGCATCTCCAAGGCCGACATCGCGCGACACGGAAAGGCGCTGGGCGTGGACTACAGTATGACCTACTCGTGCTACAAGGGCGGGGCCAAGCACTGCGGCAAGTGCGGCACCTGCCGCGAGCGACGCGAAGCCCTGCGCGAGGCCGGTATCGATGACCCCACCATTTACGAAGACAGTTTATAATCCGTTTTTAGAAACTCAACACTTAACACCCATCACTTAACATGTACTACGTCAAGAAAACCCTTGAAATATCGGCTTGCCACCAGCTGATGCTCAATTACAACAGCCAATGCGAAACGCTGCACGGACACAACTGGATGGTGGACGTGTTTTGCCGAGCCGCCGAACTCGACGCCAACGGAATGGTGTGCGATTTCACACTCATCAAGCAACTCATCCACGGACGCATCGACCACCGAAACCTCAACGAGGAACTCAACTTCAATCCCACTGCCGAGAATCTGGCGCGATGGATTGTCGACACAGTGCCACAATGCTACCGCGCCGACGTGTGGGAGTCACGCGACAATAAAGCGTCCTTCATCAGTGACGACGCGCCGCAACTCTTCAACTGACGTGCTCACTGTCAACGAAATATTCTACTCGCTGCAGGGCGAAGGTTTCCACACGGGAACCCCGGCCGTGTTCGTGCGACTGAGCGGCTGCAACCTGCGTTGCCGCTTTTGCGACACCGACCACGTCACCGGCCAAGCAATGACAGTCGAACAAATTGCACTGACCGTCAACCGGCTGTCGGCGCAAGCGCCCCTTCTCGTGCTCACCGGCGGCGAGCCTTCGCTTTGGATCGACAACTCATTCGTGACCACGCTCAAATCACTCACCGGAAAGACCATCGCCATCGAAACCAACGGCACGCGGCACCTGCCCGATGCCATCGACTGGGTGACGCTCTCGCCAAAATCAGCCTTCCCGGGCGGAGACCGGGAGCCGTGCGTACTCACCTGCTGCGACGAACTCAAAGTGGTATTCTTGGGGCAGGACCTCGCGCAATACGACCATATCGAGGCTAAACACCGCTTCTTGCAACCTTGCTTCTGCACCGATGACAACGAGCGGCAACGACAACTGCGCCTCACCATCGAGGCCGTGATGGCACATCCTGCCTGGCGGCTGTCGTTGCAGACCCATCGCCTCGTGGGGCTGCCCTGATTTCCGTGTGCACATTTGACGCTTTGCCGCCTCAATAGCCTCAATAGCGCTTATTATTATGTGATTTCAACTTTTTTTCTTAAATTTGTGGGTTGAATTTGTTTTTGCTCACCTCAACGCACGAAAAAATGGAAAGAAGACGTTTCCCTGCCGGCGTGCAGGACTTTGAGACAATTCGCAGCGGTGGTTTTGTCTATGTCGATAAAACCGAGTATGTCTATCGCTTGGCCAACAATTATGGAAACGCGATATTCTTGAGCCGGCCGCGCCGTTTCGGCAAGTCGTTGCTGTGCTCCACGCTCAAATACTACTTTCTGGGCCGCAGGGACCTTTTCGAGGGCCTGGCTATCGATCGGATCGAGAAAGACTGGACGCGATACCCCGTCTTCCACTTCGACATGTCGCGCTGCAAAAACGACGATCCCCATTACGTGAAAGTTTCCATCAACTCCATATTGGCCGATTTCGAGAAGAAATATGGTTTGAATAATGAGGAACTCTCGTTTGGCGGCAGACTTGAGAAGCTCATTATCGCGGCGCACGAGCGCACGGGGCATCGCGCGGTGCTGATTTTCGACGAGTATGACTCGCCGGTGCTCAATGTCATCGACGAGCCCGAGAAGCTGCAAGTCATCCGCTCGATTTACAACACGTTCTACGGCCCGGTGAAAAACATGGCCGAGCACCTGCGTTTCGTCTTCCTCACGGGTATCACCAAGTTCTCGCAAATGTCTATTTTCTCGACCATCAACAACCTCTCGAACATCTCGATGAACCGTGATATGGAAGGCTTGTGCGGCATCACGCAGCGGGAGCTGGAGGACAATTTCCAGCCCGAAATCGCGCTTATGGCACAAGAATATGAGGTCGACTACGACGAGATGCTCGAAATGCTGCGCGAGCGCTACGACGGCTACCGTTTCGGCCCCGGAATGACCGAAATCTACAACCCGTTCAGCCTGGTGAACGTGTTCCAATCACTCATGCTCAAGGACTATTGGTTTTCGAGCGCGACGCCCTCGGCGCTACTCAAAGTGCTCGAAGTGTATAACTTCAGCATTACTGATCTTGAGCAGACCAAAATGTACGACTACGATTTCGACCAGCCGTTCGACAACATGGAGAGCGCCGTGGCAATCCTTTACCAGAGTGGTTATCTCACCATCAAGGATTACGAGAAACCGACCGGACTTTACACCTTAGGTATCCCCAACGGCGAAGTGAGCCGCGGGCTCTTCCGCACCCTCATGCCACGTTACCTCAGCCCGAATGTCAACGACAACCGACACCTGGTGAGAGTAGTGCAGCGCGCCATCCTCGACGACGATATCGACGCCGCGCTCGAGGCCGTGAAGAGCTACATGTCGTCGCTGCCTTACGACTTGAGCAACAAGACGGAACGCGATTTCGAGACGATACTCAAGATTGTGTTTGACTGCGTGGGCATCGAGACGCTCACCGAGGTGCGTAACGCGCGTGGCCGCTGCGACGTCACGCTCAAGAACCGGCACACCATCTACGTGCTCGAACTCAAAATCGACGGCGCGGCTACCGTCGACGATGCCCTGGCCCAAATCAACGAGCGCGATTACCTCATCCCCTACTGGAACGACCGCCGCCGCAAGGTCAAGGTGGGCGTCGTCGTCGACCCCGAGGCCCGCACCCTCAAAGAGTGGAAAGTGGCTGGCGAATAACTGTTACATTGCTTTCAATCAGGCATTTGAATGACCATCTACACAAGGCGGGCACCTTCATGGTGAAACCCGCACATTCACCAAGCTGCTTTGATATCGGTCAATTTTTTGCTCTTTTGAGAAAAAATGAGTAATTTAGCAGGCTTTTTTCAACACTACGCAATCGGTGACGGCCTTGAGCCGCGCCGCCTAAAAACAAATAAACAATGGATAACGAAGAAAAAATGATAGTGGGCATCACCCTGGGCGACTCCAACGGAATTGGCCCCGAAATCATCCTCAAAACGCTGGCCGACATCGAAATGCTTGAGCTTTGCACCCCAGTCATCTACGGCTCGGGGAAGGTACTCTCCTACCACCGTAAGGCCCTGGACCTGCCGGCACTGCAATATCATGTGGCGCGCCACATCGGTGAGGTCAAGCCGGGCACCATCAACCTGATAAACGTGGTGGACGGCGACACCAAAATCGACATGGGTAAGCCCAGCAAAATCGCCGGCGACATCGCCCGCCAGTGCCTCGAAGCCGCCACACGCGACTTAACCCGGGAGGAAATCGACGTTCTCGTCACGGCACCCATCAACAAAGACAACATCCAGAGCGAGCTGTTCAAGTTCAACGGACACACCGACTATCTTGAGGCGGTGGCCGGCGACGACCACAAGGCGCTCATGGTATTGTGCCACGACGACCTGCGCGTGGCACTCGTCACTACTCACCTGCCACTGGCACGCGTGCCCGAGGCCATCACCCCCGAAGCCATCCTCGAGAAACTCACGGCCTTCGACCGCTCGCTAAAGCGCGACTTCGGCATCGAGGCTCCGCGCATCGCCGTGCTATCACTCAACCCCCATGCCGGCGAGAACGGTTTGCTGGGCAACGAAGAGCAAGACATCATCGCGCCGGCCATCGCCCAAGCCCTCGAGCAACACAAAGTACTGTGTTTCGGCCCCTATGCCGCCGACGGCTTCTTCGGCAGCAAGCTCTACCGACGCTTCGACGGCGTGCTGGCCATGTATCACGACCAGGGACTGGCGCCCTTCAAGGCGCTGGCCATGGACGAAGGAGTGAATTATACCGCCGGACTGCCCTTTGTGCGCACAAGCCCCGACCACGGCACGGGCTACGACATCACCGGACAGGGGCTGGCCAGCCCCGTGTCGTTCCGCCATGCCATTTTCACGGCTATCGACATCGCACGGCACCGCGCCACCTGGGACGAGGCACACGCCAATCCCCTGCGCAAGCTCTACCACGACCGCGGCCGCGACAATGTGGTGCTCGACCTCACCAAGGACGACGACGAAAAATAATTCACTACTTTAACCACGCAAGAAAACGGTAACTACTTTTCACAATGAATTATGCTATAATTGCCGCCGGTGAAGGCTCGCGACTGGCCCAAGAGGGCATAGCACTGCCCAAGCCGCTCGTGCGACTCGACGGCGAGCCCATGATAGGGCGGCTCATCCACATCTTCGCGCGCCACAACGCCGAGCACATCACTGTCATCACCAACGAATTCATGACACAGGTGCACGACTATTTGCGCCAACTGCAAGAAACCCTTCCCTGCCTGCAGGTGGTGGTAAAAACCACGCCCAGCTCCATGCATAGCCTGTGGGAGCTGAGCCGCGTCATGCCCGAGGGAAAATTCTGTCTCACCACTGTCGACACCATCTTCCGCGAAGACGACTTCGCACGCTACATTGACGCCTTTCAGGCCGACGACGAGCACGACGGACTGTGGGCCGTCACGCCCTGGGTCGACGACGAGAAGCCGCTGTGGGTGGCCACCGACGACAACGACATCATCACCGCCTTTCTCGACAAGAACGACGGACAAAAAGCTAAATATGTGAGTGGCGGGGTCTACGCCATGACCCACAAGGCATTCCCCGTGCTCGACGACTGCATCGCGCGCGGCGTGAGCCGCATGCGCAACTTCCAGCGCGCCCTCGTCGAGGCCGGATTCTCGCTCAAAGCGTTCTCCATCGACAAAATTGTCGATGTGGACCACGCCGGCGACATCGCCACCGCCCAACAATTCCTTCACGAAAATACAACTATTCAATAAAACAACTATTCTCATGGCTGAAATCATCATCGCCGGCATCATGAGAGCCGGAGCCTATTCGCCTAACCACATCGGCAACGACGCCGCCATCTTCAACGAGACCGCCAACCAGCTGCGCAAGCGCGGCTGCATTGTCAACACTTACAGCGAAGAACAATTCAACGCCACCGGCGGCAAGCTCGACGAGGCCATCATCCTGAGCATGTGCCGCGAGCACCAGTCCATCAAAAACCTGCAACGGCTCGAAGACGAGGGACGACTCGTCATCAACTCGGGCTACGGCATCGAGAACTGCACCCGCGAACGCATGACACGCATCTTGCTGGGCAATGGCATCCCCTACCCCGAAAGCCTCATCGTCAACACTAACGAGGTCATCAAGCCCATGCTCGAAAAAGCCGGTTTCAAAAGGTGCTGGATAAAACGTGGCGACTTCCACGCCATGCACAAGGAAGACGTTTCCTATGTGCGGCACGCCGAGGAGGCCCAGGAAGTGCTGCAAGAGTATTTCCTGCGCGGCATCAAACGCGCCGTCATCAACATCCACCTTGTGGGCGACCTCATCAAGTTCTACGGTGTTAAGGACACCAACTATTTCTTTTGGTTCTACCCCTTCGACGAAGGGCACTCAAAGTATGGGCACGAGGCCATTAACGGGCACTCCAAGGGACTGCCATTCGACGAGCAGGCACTCAAAGACATGTGCAACCGCGCGGCGCGCGAGCTCAACGTCGAAATCTATGGCGGCGACTGCATCGTGGGCCGCGACGGCGACGTGAAAATCATCGACTTCAACGACTGGCCCAGCTTCGCCCCGTGCCGCACCGAGGCCGCGCCCCATATCGCCAAGCACATCCTGCAAATCATCAAGAACCACAAGAAAGCCTAACTGCCGATGAACATCAAGAAACTGAGAGAAGAATACCGGGCATCGCTCAAGTCGAGCGACACCGAGGAGCATATCGACCTTTTCTTCTATCGTCCGCTCGGATTCGCGTGGGCCAAGCTCGCAGCGCGACTGGGCATCACCCCCAACGCCATCACCATCGCCTCCATCTTCCTGGGCGTGGCCGGCGGCATACTCCTCTACTGGGGTGAACAACCCTGGTTGTGGCTCAACTGGCTGGGTATCGCCCTCATCGTGTGGGCCAACTCGTTTGACAGCGCCGACGGCCAGTTGGCGCGACTCACCGGGCAATACAGCCGCCTGGGACGCATCCTCGACGGCGTGAGCGGCGACTTTTGGTTCGTCGCCATCTACTTCGCGCTCGTCTTTCGCGAGCTACACTTCGGCGACAAGCTGTGCGGCGACTTCTTTGCCGAACATCCCTGGGTTATTTGGGTGATGGCTGTGGCCGCCGGCGTGTGCCACGCCAAGCAAGCCGCCATGGCCGACTACTACCGCCAGTTCCACCTCTATTTCCTCAAGGGCAAGGAGGGTAGCGAGCTCGACAGCACGGCGCAACTCGACGCGCAATATGAGGCCGAAAAGAGCAAGAACGGATTCTTCAAGCGACTTACCATGAAGGTGTACCGCAACTACACCGCCAACCAGGAAGTCATGACACCGGCCATGCAGCAGTTGCGACGCGACTTGCGCGACCGCTACGGCGAGACCATGCCGCCGCAGTCGTTCCGCGACCGCTTCCGCCGCCTGAGCTTCCCGCTGATGAAATACACTAACATGCTGTCGTTCAACACGCGCATCATTGCCATGTTCTTGAGCGTCATCTTCCAGGTGCCCTGGCTTTACTTCGCCTTCGAGCTCGTGGTGCTCAACCTCATGCTCCTCTACATGGTGCTGCGGCATGAAAAGGCTTGCCGAACTCTCTCGGCCGAGCTCAAAGCATAAATCCCTCTTTACACCATACAACAACTCATGATTAAAGGCTTGATTTTTGACTACGGAGGCACCCTCGACAGCCGAGGTGTGCACTGGAGCGAAGTGATTTGGAACGCCTACCGCGACGAGCAGGTACCCATCGACAAGGACACCTTTCGCGACGCTTACGTCTATGCCGAGCGAGAACTTGCCCGCATACGCCACATCCACCCCGAGGACGACTTCTACACCCTGCTGCTCAAGAAAATGACCCTTGAGTTGCAATGGCTCGAAGAACACGGCCACGACCTGCGGCAACAGCCGCTACTGCTGGCCAAACTCCTCGCCACGCGATGTGACCGGGCCGCCCGCCAATGCCTCGAAGAGGCGCGGCCCGTGCTCAACACCCTCGCCCAGCGGTTCCCCATGATGCTGGTGAGCAACTTCTACGGCAACATCGACACCGTGCTGCGCGCCTACAACGTGCGACATTATTTCAAGGGCATCATCGAGAGCGCCATGGTGGGTGTGCGCAAGCCCAACCCCACGCTGTTCCGCCTCGGCGTCGACGCACTTGAATTGCGGCCCGACGAGGTGCTCGTGGTGGGCGACAGCCTCAAGAAAGACATCCTGCCGGCCATCGAACTGGGCTGCCAAGCCGTTTGGCTCAAGGGAAAGGGCTGGACACCCGACGAAGACGCCCAGCTACACCCTCAAGGCGACCGTTTCACCATCACACGGCTCACCGAACTCCTCGACATCATCTAATCACCCTTATAAACTATTTATGAAAACGACAAAAACCATCCTCACACTGCTGGCTATCGCCACCGGCTGTTTCATGACACAAGCCCGGGAGTATTCTCCCAAGTTTTTCTGCGGTGTGGTCAAAGCCGACTCGTGGACTACCGACAACCACCGCGAGGGCATCTACGAATTTGACCTTGCCGGCGCCACACTCACCAAGCTCACCGAAGGCCAAGACGTGTATCAGGCCCCACTGGGCGGAGCCGTCTACGAAGACGGACTGATGAAAGGCATCCACTTCAAAACCATTTGGGATGACTTTGACCAAACCAACACTTATCAGCTCTACCATGTGGAATATGACATGGAAACGTGGGAACGCACGCGCGCCGTGGTACTCGGCGACATGGACCGCAACTACATCTCGAGCTGTGGCATGGCCCACGACCCTATCACCGGAAAAAACTACGGCATTTTCTACAATTTCAACACGAGCTGGCAGGTGCTTAACCGCAAACTCGCCGAAATTGACTTCACCAGCGACGTCCCCTCACGCACCATCCTGGGCAACGCCTCTATTCCCATGGCAGCCATTGCATTCAACGACAAGGGCGTGCTCTACGGCGTGGGCATGGACGGGTGGCTCTACGCCATCAGCACCGCCAATGTCGGCAGCGGCAACGAGATTGAGGTGCTGCCGCTGGGCGACATGGGCATCAGCGACATTTCGACCAACCCCAGCACGATGACTTTCGACAAGCGCACAGGCAAGTTCTACTGGGCTGTGGTGCTCACCACCCAACAGGGCTATATCTATGAAATTGACCCCACCATTGGTTCGGTTTCGGCCACGCGGCTGATGGCCACGCCCGACAACGCTTGGATCGTCAACCTCGTTGTCAAAGAACCCGCAGCGGCCGACGACGCACCCGCAGCAGTGACTAATCTTGCCGCGAACTTTGAGGGCGCCGCCACCACCGGCACCATCTCGTTCACCGCTCCCACGACGACTTATGCCGGCGACCCCCTCACAGGCACGCTCAATTACGTCATCACCGCCAACGATGAGCAAATCGCCACCGGAACCGTGGAGGCCGGAGCACAGGCCGTCGTTGAGGTTACCGCGCCAGCCGGCAACGTGGAATTTGCCGTCGTCGTGGCCAACGAGGCCGGCGATAGCCCCAAGACCAAGGTCAAGACCTATGTGGGTGCCGAAACACCCAACGCTCCCACCGACGTCGTGTTCGACTACAGCTACGACACCAAGCAATCGGCCATCACTTGGAGCGCACCCACTACCGGCATCAACGGACTGGACCTCGACCCCGACGGATTGACCTATAACGTGTACCGACTGCCCGACAACGTCCTGGTGGGTGAGAACATCACCGGCAACGAGTTCAGCGAAGATTTCGACCCGACCATACTCGCACCTTATCAATATAAGGTTGAGGCCGTTCACCACACCATGGTGGGCGACGCGGCTGTGTCGAACAAAGCGGTCATCGGACCCGCGCTCGACGTACCCTATACCAACTACTTTAACTCCGCGGCCAGCTTCAACCTGCTCACCGTGCTCGACAACAACCACGACGGCGTGGTGTGGAAATGGGAAAAGGGCTATTCGAGCAATCGCGCCTCTTTCTATAACTCGCGCACGCAAAACGCCGACGACTGGCTGCTCTCGCCGCCCATCAACCTCAAGCGCGGCGCCACCTACAAGATTAGTTTCGACGCCAACACCGCCGTGTCGAACGATGTCGACTACATGGACGTGGCCTACGGACAAGGCATGAAAACCGACAACTACGAAACCATCTTCAACCACCTCGTGCTCAACACGCCCGTCACAGCCACCTATAGCAACGACGCCATCGTGCCCGACAAGAGCGGCGTTTACTACTTCGGCTTCCACTGCACCAGCGTGGCCGGACACGGATGGTTGCTGCTTCACAACTTCTTTATCACGATGGTCAAGGACGCGCCGGCTCTCGCGGGTGACGTGAACTGTGACGGCTTCGTCAACGGCACCGACGTGACAGCGCTTTACAACTATCTGCTCAATGACGACAAGACCTACGAGGCCACATGCGACGTCAACGGCGATGAGGTCATCAACGCCGCCGATGTCACAGCGCTTTACAACATCCTCTTGAGCGCCGACAACTAAGAATAACCCGAATCGGTCAGCAATCAACTACAATGCCCCCGCGAGCATGGCTCACGGGGGCACTTGTTATCTTTAGCGCGGGAACACAGGTCAATTCACCTGCACCACGAGATAGTTCGACAGCTCCCAGAAGCGGGCCGCGTTGGTGATGCGCAGCACTTTTTGGCCTTCCACATCCACGAGTTGGTAAGAGCCTTCGGGGTGCTTCGACCACACCTTGGCCTTGCGGCTATGCAACGGAATCTCGTTGAGATAGCGCTTGTCGGCCTGTGTGAAGTAGTTACGTTGGAACTCACCTTCCATAATCTTGGTCTTGCGCAGGAAGCCGCCCTCGATGATTTTGTGCTGCTTGAGCTCCTTGTTGGTGCCCACCACATAGTAGCACTCGTTGAGCTGGTTGGTAAGGCGCTCGTTCTCTTTCTCGGCGCGTTCTTTCTCGCGATTGACCTCGGTGTTCTCGCTCTTGAGCGAGTCCACGTCCTTGTTGAGGCGCTCGTTTTCTTGCTTCACTTGCTCGAGCTGGCGCGAGAGCTCGTCAATTTTCGTTTGCTGGTCGCTCAGCTGCTGGCGCAACAGCGTGATGGTGTTGCGCAGTTCCTCATTGTAGTGCTCGCTCTGGGCAAGTTTGTTCTCGAGGGCGTTAAGACGATTGATGCGCTCCTGCGTCTTGGCCTTGATGGCGTCGATGTCGCGCAACAGTTGTTCCTTGCGGCTGGGCGTCTCGCTATTCACGTCCATGGTCGACACGATGTCCTGCAGCTGTTTTATCTCGCTAAGGCCTTGGTTCACTTCACTCACAAGGCTCATGAGCGTGTCGCGCTCGGCCTTGGCGATGTTGAGCGAGTCTTGCAGCAAGGCGCGCTCGATTGAATCGGTGTTGACGGCCTCGTCGCTTTCGCTTTGCTTATCTTTGCACCCCACAAAGGCGGTGGCTATGACAGCACTCACAAAAAGGAAAATCAGTTTCTTCATAACAGTGTGATATGTTTTATTGTTGTAGTTTCAGTTTGTTTCATTGTCCTGCGGCACATACTTGTGCTTGAAGCGGGCATACTTGTCGACTCTTGCAGCGGTCACCGCCGGCCGGCCCGCCACCACAATCACGATTTCGCCACGCGGCTCGTGGGCCACAAAATAGTCACGCAGCTCGCCCAGCGTGCCGCGCACCGTGGTGCCGTGAAGCTTCGATATCTCACGGCTCACGCTCGCCTCGCGGTCGGTGCCCCAGGCCTCGCCCATCTGCTCGAGTGTGCGCGCCAGGCGCAACGGCGACTCGTAGAAAATCATCGTACGCGGCTCGTCGCGCAACTCGTCGAGGCGGCTCTGGCGTCCCTTCTTTTGCGGCAGGAAGCCCTCGAAGGTAAAGCGCTCGCAGGGCAGGCCCGAGTTGACAAGGGCCGGAATGAGCGCGGTGGCCCCGGGCAACGTATCCACCTCGATACCGTGACGACGGCACTCTCGCGAGAGCAAAAAGCCGGGGTCGCTCACGCCCGGCGTGCCGGCATCGGTAATCAGCGCCACATCGCTGCCGCCTTGCAGCACACCGATGATGCCGTCCACCGTGCCGTGCTCGTTAAACTTGTGATGGCTGCGCATGGGCGTCTCTACCCCCAAGCGCTTGAGCAGCAAGCCACTGGTGCGCGTATCCTCGGCCAGCACGAGGCTCACGGCGCGCAACACCTCCACGGCGCGCGGCGTCATGTCACCTACGTTCCCCACCGGGGTGGGCACCATATATAGCTTCCCTGCCATCGCGATACTTATAGAAAATGGTTCTTAACAATAGTCATAAATTCGGCGGCAGCCTCATCATCGGGATTAAGGCCCAAGTCGCCAAGCAGATAAGCCTCGGCCTCCTCGTGGGTACTCATGCCCTCGATAGTATCCAAAGCATTGTCGAGTAGCGGCATCTTGTTGCCGAAAAGTTCGCGCGAGAAACGGAAACGGTCGTTCAGCGACAGCGCGCGCCGCAAGTCCTTCGAAATGGAGCGGTGCAACTTATCGCTCACCCGCAACGGCTCCTCACCCGCGACAACCACTGGAACCTCCGGCTCAACGGCCGGCTCAACGGCCGGCTCCTCGACGACGGGAATCTTCGGCTCCACAGCAGGCTCCGGCTCAGGCATAACAGCAGGCTCGGGACACGGAATCCCGTTCACCAGTGCCGCCACCTGGCCGGCCTTGCGCTTGAGTTCGTTGAATGTAGCCTCGGGAACTTCGTCGCCATGGCGTTTCACGGCCAGCAACAAGCCCTCCAACTCACACACTTGGGTGAAAATATCATCGATAGTAAAGTCCATTTTTTTCACTTAAGCCTAAAAATCGGTGCAAACATACAAATTGTTGGGAAAATAACAAAATTTTACCCCAAAAAACGGGGCTCACCGCACAATCCGCCGCCACACGACTCACAGTGGTCTCGTTGCCTACTCGGCGGCACCGGCATCGTCGTTCAGCGTGATGGTGTCGTGGCCCAGCAGGTAGGGCATCAGGTTGAGGGTGAGCTCGAACGGCTTGTTGTCGAGGGCGTGGCGCGTGGTGAACATGTCGCCGCGCGGCGCGGCCATGAACGCAAAATTAAGCAAGATACTCAGCAACAACACCCACTTGAACACGTTGAGCGCCATTCCGCCAACGCGGTCGAGCAGCGACGTGGCTCCCACACGGCGCACGGCACGCTTCATGAGCAAGCCTATCACTCTCACCGTGAGCGACACAAGCAGGAACAGGCTGCCGTTGACCACAGCGGGCACCGTGAACGACTCGTGGGGCCACTCGGCACACTCGGGGTTCATCGAGCGATAGAACGCCGTGGCCTCATCGCCCACCAGCACACACACGGCAATGCCCACGGCCAGGCTGGCGAGCGACGCGAGTTGGCCCACGAGGCCGCGCCTCAAGCCCATCACGGCGGCCACCACCGCGCCCAGGAGCAATATCGTGTCGAAAAATGTCAAGCTCGTTTTACATCTAAGCGTTTAAGTGTCTCATGTCGGGGTACTTCGAGACGCAGTCTCGAGCCACAGGTCACAGCCACCCGGCATCGCGATACCAGTCGATGGCGTCGCTCACGCCGCGCTCCAGGTCCCACCGGGCCTCGAAGCCGAAGTCGCGCCGCGCGTCGTCGGTGTCGCACAGCCAGTTGCGTTGCTTGAGAATCTTGTATTTGTCGCGATTGAGCGTCATCGTCTTCATCTTCATCTTGCCCCAGGCCTCGCTCAAGGCGCACACCACCTTGACCACCCACAGCGGGCACGTCACGGGAATGGCACGCCGACGCCCCAGCTTCTTGAGCACGATTTGCCGGAATTCCTTCTGGCTATAGCCGCGCGCCTCGCTCATGAAATAAGCGCGCCGCAGCGGTCCGCGTTCCAGGGCGTCCATCACGCCGCGCGCAAGGTCGCACACATAGATGAACGTGAGCATCTGGCGGCGGAACCCCACGCTGAAGTCAAAACCGCGCTTGATGCTTTTCATCATCAGGAAATAGTCGCGCTCGTGCGGGCCGTAAACGCCCGTGCAACGGAATATCGTGTAAGGGAAGTCACCGGCGAAGTGCCGCAAGTAGGTCTCGGCCTTGAGTTTCGACATGCCGTAACGCGTGTTCGGGTTGGGCACGTCGTCGCTGTGGAAAGGCTCGTAGGTCTTCTCATCGCCGGGGCCCATCACGCTCAGGCTACTCATGAGCAGGAACACATCGGGCACCGCGTCGAGGTCCTTGAGGGCCTCCACCAGGTCGCGCATATAGCCGTAGTTCACACGCTCAAACTCGAGGTAATTCTCGGCACGCGTCGCGCCCAGGTTGTGCACTACATAGTCCCAGCGCCCGCCATCGATAGTGGCGGCGCGCAACGTGTCGCGCAGGTGGTCGTTATCGGTGAAATCAAGTTCGATGAACCGGATGCGCTCGTCGCGCAAGAATTCGCGGCTCGTCGTCGAACGCACCGCCGCCCACGTCTCGTAGCCGCGCGAGAGCGCTTCTTGAACAAGGTGCCCGCCGATAAAGCCTCCGGCACCCGTGATAAGTATCTTTTTTGCCATAAAATAACGTTTGCTAAAGTCGCGCTACTATCCAAGCAGCGTCGCCACACGGCGCACCGCCTCCACAAAGCGTTGCACCTCGTCGAGCGTATTATACACACCGAACGACGCCCGCACCATGCCGTCCACACCATAGCGTGCCATGAGCGGCTGCGCGCAGTGGTGACCGGTACGCACCGCGAAGCCCAGTTTGTCGAGCAACACGCCCATGTCGTAGCTGTTGTGGCCACCCACCAGAAACGACACCACGGCACTCTTGCCGGGCGCCTCGCCATAGATGCGCATTCCGTCGATGGTCATCAGTCCGGTCGTCGCCGCCTCAAGCAACGCGTGCTCATGGGCCTCGATGCGCTCAATGCCTATGCCGGTGATATAGTCGATGGCTGCACCCAGCGCGGCGATGCCCACATAGTCGGGCGTACCGGCTTCAAACTTGAAAGGCAACGCGGCAAATGTCGTGCGCTCAAACGTCACGTGGCCTATCATCTCGCCACCGCCCTGATAGGGTGACATCGTGTTGAGCCAGTGACGCTTGCCGTAGAGCACACCCACGCCCACCGGCCCGTACATCTTGTGGCTCGAGAATGCGTAGAAGTCGCAGTCGAGCGCTTGCACGTCAACTGCAGTATGGGGCGCGGCCTGCGCACCGTCGACAAGTACCGGCACCGCGTGGCGGTGGGCAATCTCAATCATCTCCTTGACGGGATTCACCGTGCCCAGCACGTTCGACACGTGGCACAACGCCACGAAACGCGTGTTGTCGCTGAAAAGGTCCTCGTAGGCCTCAAGGTCCACCTCGCCCCGCTCGCTAATCGGCACCACACACAGCTTGACGCGCTTGCGGCGCTGCACGAGTTGCCACGGCACGATGTTGCTGTGATGCTCCATCACCGTGAGGATAATCTCATCGCCGTTGTAGAGCATATCGCCCAGCGACGACGCCACCAGGTTAATACTCTCGGTGGTGCCGCGCGTGAAGATGACCTCCTCGGTCGAGCCGGCGTTGATGAAAGCGCGCACTTTCTCGCGCGTGAGCTCCACCAGGTCGGTGGCTTCCTGCGAGAGGGTGTGCACCCCGCGGTGCACGTTGGCCTTGTGGCGGTAATACATCTCGTCGATGGCCTCGACCACGCACCGCGGCGTTTGCGACGTGGCCGCCGTGTCAAGATAAACCAGCGGTTTATCCTCCACGGTGCGCCCCAGGATGGGGTACTCTTCCCTTATTTGTTGAACGTCAAGCATAGTTTTGAGCCGCAAAAGTACAAAAAAAATTCAACATAGGCAAGCGCTCGCCGGCCGGCAAGCGGCAAGGAGTGTCTTAAAAACCACAAGCGCGACACGACGACTTCTGTTTCGGTACTTCTGCGGCCTTAATGTACAAAAAATGCCGAAAAATCGGCATTTTTTCTTCATTTCCGTGTCACGGTTTTTCGGGCGTTTTCGCCAGCTTTCGGGCACGGTTTTTCGGGCGTTTTCGGGCACCCGGCCGCTTAGTGGGCGTCGAGCCAGTTGGCGGCGGCGGCGTGGCTCGCGGTGAGTCGCACGCGGCCGTGATAAGCGTTTTCCATCTCCTCGACGACGATAGCCTCGACACGCGGCAACTCATCGGGCACCACGTCGAAGTTGAGTTCGTCGTGCACCTGCAGTATCATCTTTGAGCGCAGTCCCTCTTGCGAGAAACGACGGTAAATACGGTTCATGGCCACCTTAATGATGTCGGCGGCCGTGCCCTGGATAGGCGCGTTGATGGCGTTGCGCTCGTTGAAGGCGCGCACGTTGGCATTGCGCGAATTGATGTCGGGCAGCATGCGTTTGCGTCCCATGAGCGTCGTCACATAGCCCTGTTCGCGCGCCTGCGCGATGGCCTGCTCGATATATTCCTTAATTTTAGGGAACGTAGCGAAGTAGTTCTCAATGAGCGACTTGGCCTCACCACGCGGCACACCCAGACGCTCGGCAAGTCCAAAGGCGCTGATGCCGTAGAGGATGCCGAAGTTGGCCGTCTTGGCCTGGCGTCGCTCATCGGGAGTGACCGCGTCAAGCTCCACGTGGTTGATGCGCGCGGCTGTGATGGCGTGGATGTCGTCGCCATGCGCAAAGGCGTCGAGCATCGTGGGGTCGCCGCTCAAGTCGGCGGCCAGCCGCAATTCGATTTGCGAATAATCGGCGCTGAAAAACACATTACCCTCGGCAGGGATGAAAGCGCGGCGTATCTCGCGTCCCTCATCGCTGCGCACCGGTATGTTCTGCAGGTTGGGATTGACGCTCGACAGTCGCCCGGTGGCCGTCACGGTCTGCTTATAAGTGGTGTGGATGCGGCCCGTGCGTGCGTTGATGAGCGTGGGCAACACGTTCACATAGGTCGTGAGCAGTTTCTTGAGTCCTCTCAGTCGCAATATCTTGTCGATGATGGGGTGACGATGGCGGTGCTTGAGCAATTCCTCCTCGCTGGTGGTGAACTGCCCGGTCTTGGTGCGTTTCGCCTTCACATCGGGTAGCAGTTCGCCGAAGATGACTTCGCCCACCTGGGCCGGCGACGCCGTGTTAAACGGGTGGCCGGCGAGCTCATGACATTCGTGCTCGAGGGCCGCGACCTGTGCGGTGAGCGTTGCCGAGTAGTCACGCAACGTGTCCACATCAACGCGCACCCCGGCCATCTCCATGCCGGCGAGCACCTCGACAAGGGGCATTTCCACGTCGCGCAACAAGGTCAGCGTGCCGTTCTTTTCGTTGGCCTCGTCGAGTTTTTCGGGCAACCGGAGCGACAAGCACGCGGCCTCGCACGCGGCCTCGACGAGACGTTCGCTCTCGCCTATCGATAGCTGTTTCTTGCGTCCCGCGCCGGCGAGCAGTGTCGTGTCGATGGCCTTGTAGTCCATCAGCGCCAGCGCGATGGTCCCCGTGTCGTGCTTGCGGTCGGGGTCGAGCAGATAGTGGGCCACACCCGTGTCGTAGTAAGGTGCCGTAAACGCGTGGCCTGCCGCGTGCAGCAACACCATGTCGCGCTTCACATCGTTGCTCACCAAGCGGCACCCTCCCGCAAACAGCGGGGCCGCGGCGGCCATCATCCACCCCATTCCGTCGATGGGCAAATAGAAAGCCTCATCGGGTTGCTGACACAGCGCGATGCCCGACGGGCGGGCACGCATGGCCTCGTCGCCGTCGGCCACCACACAGAGGCCCACGTCGGTTCCGCGCGCCAGCATCTCCTCCACCACGCGCGCGGCCTCGGTGTCGTCGCTCACCACGTTAAAACGGTGGGCAACGTCGGCCAGGGTGGTCACTTGAGCGGGCTCCTCATGGGCGGTTACGGCGAAATCGAACAGCGAGGGTTGCGACGGCTCGACTGGCGCCGCGGCTGTCTCATGGCCCTCGAGGCCCACATTGGCCTCGTCGTGGTCGATCAGGCGAAAGGCGAACTGGCGGAACTCGAGCTCGTCAAACACGCGGCGCAACGCCTCCTTATCGACAGGCACGCGGCGCAACCGTTCCTCGTCCCACTCCACGGGGGCGTCGGTCTTGATGGTGACCAGGAATTTCGAGAATCTTATCTGATCCTCGTTTGACTCCACCTTGGCGCGCAGGGCGCCCTTAATACGGTCGGTGTGGGCGAGCAAGTTTTCGATAGAGCCAAACTCGTGCACGAGTCGCTTTGCCGTCACCTCGCCCACGCCGGGACAACCGGGCACATTATCCACGCTATCACCCATAAGTCCAAGGATGTCAATCACCTGCAACGGACTTTCAATGCCATATTTCGCCTTGATCTCTTCCACACCGAGCACCTCGGGGTCACCGCCGCCACGCGCCGGACGGTACATCTTCACGTGGGATGTTACCAGCTGCCCGAAGTCTTTGTCGGGTGTCATCATGTAGGTTTCCATGCCGGCACGCTCGGCATGCGACGCCAGCGTCCCTATCACGTCGTCGGCCTCGTAGCCCGCCACCTCATAGATGGGTATGCGGTAGGCCTCGATGATGCGCTTGATATAGGGCACCGCCACGATGATGTCTTCGGGGGTCGCCTCGCGCTGAGCCTTATAGGCCGGATAAGCATCGTGACGGAAGGTGCCGCCCTTGGGGTCGAAGCACACCGCGATGTGGGTGGGCCGCTCCTTCTTGAGCACGTCCTGCAAAGCGTTGACAAAGCCGAAAACGGCACTCGTGTTCAATCCCTTCGATGTCACCCGCGCATTGTGAGACATCGCATAATAAGCCCTGAAAATCAGCGCGTAAGCGTCAAGCAAAAAAAGTTTCCTCATTGTCCTTAATTTAACCCGAATTCTCTTACTTTTTTTGCAAAAATACAAAAAAACCACGATATTCCAAATCTCACATCCCATTTTCACGGTACCTCTGGTACAATTTCGCAATTTCGGCCTCGCCGGGGGCAAAACCGCGCGGGTGCCCCGGTTTTTTCACCCGTTTACTACCAAAATCGGGTGTATTTCAAAAAAATAGTCGTAAATTTGCGGTTGATTTCACATGTCATGTGTTCCCCATTTCACTTTAAGCCTTATAATCGGGCTATCACAGAGCACTTTACGCAAACACGTTAACAGCAAACATATCAACCAGCATTATGAATCTTAAAAGAACTTTTTTCATCTTGCTCACCATGGTTTTGGCATTCGCCGCAAGCGCCAACACGGTGAGTCCGTCGCAAGCACAGCAAATCGCCGCGACTTACCTCACTCAAAAAGGCCCGCAACGCGTCCAAGGCGTGCATCCCGCCGCTCCCGCGCTGCAGCTTAGCCACACCGCGCTGAGCGCCGACAACAAGGCCGACTACTATGTGTTCAACAACGGCAACACCCGCGGATTTATCGTCATCGCGGCCGAAGACCGCGCCGTGCCCGTGCTCGGATACAGCGACAACGGCTCGTTCGACCCCGACAACATCCCCGACGGCCTCAAGTGCTTGCTCGAAAGCTACGCGCAAGAAATCGAATACCTGCGCGACCACCCGCAAGCGGCTACGGCCGCCGCCCCTCAGGCGCGCAACGCCGCCGTCAAGCCGCTGCTCACCTGCAACTGGAACCAGAACGACCCGTTCAACCGCAATTGCCCCACCTATGAGAACGATGGCGCCACCTACAAGTGCGCCACTGGGTGCGTGGCTACAGGGGCAGCACAAATCATGTACTACCACAAGTGGCCCAAGCAAGGTGAAGGCACCAAAACTTACCAAAGCCAAGGCGTGGAATACAGTGGCGATTTCAATCACGCCTACGACTGGGACAACATGATTGACAACTACCGCGAAGGGCAGTTCACCGAGCAGCAAGGCGCCGTAGTAGCTACGCTCATGTCCGACGTCGGTTTGGCTGCCGAAATGAACTATGGCCGAAGCAGCTTCACCAGTTGCTACAAAATGATGGACGCGTTGCGCACGCACTTCCACTATAACAAGGGCATGAAGTACGTGTTGCGCAACACTAAGACCCTCACCGAGTGGGAAGACCTTATCTTTGAGGAACTCAACAACAAGCGCCCCATCCTCTACTCTGGATTCACGGCAACGGGCGGACACACCTTTGTGCTCGACGGGTACAACGCCGACGGCTACTTCCATTTCAACTGGGGATGGGGGTCGATGAGCAACGGATACTTCGTCATCACGGTCCTCAACCCGCGCGAACAAGGCATGGGCTCGTTCGACGGAGGCTACAACCTCTCCCAAAGTATGGTCACGGGACTGTATCCGCAAACCAACGGCGTGGAACCGGACAAATATATCGAGGTCACCTGCCAAAGTTTTAAGCTCCTCGACGACAACGTCGCCCTGGGCGAGGAAATCCGAGTTGAGCTCTTAGGTCTCACGGGCACGGGCGCCGGTTATGGCACTAGGGTTCCCATCAACTATGTCTTCGTCCTGACCGACGAAAGCGACGAAATCATCGAAACCTACAATGAATACCCGCTCAACATGAGCTTGGGCTCGCGTTACGACTACACCACCAAGCGCAACAGCCCCAGGAAAATCGCGCCCAGCACGACGCTCACCCCCGGCGACTACCGCTTGCGACTGATGTACAAGCTGCAGGAAGAAGAGGAATCTTCTAAATACCGCTTCTACGACAACAACCACCTCAAGCCCGACTATATCACCCTGCACGTCAAAGACGGTAAGGTCTCCTACTCGATTCCCACCGCCCCCGGCACCGGTCTCAAGGTGGCCAAGTTTGAATATCCCGTCCCCGTGGGCGACAACTCCTACTTCCCCGCAACCTTGACGTTCACCAACGACGCCGCCGAGTATTACGGTGACTTCTACATCTTCACCAAGGCCGCCAACAAAACCACCAACCAAGGAGAAGGAGAAGAGGATGGTGATGATGAAGCAAAAGAACAAGAATTGCACACATCGCGCATCGATGTGCCCACCGACGGCGAAATAACGCTCAACCTCATCTTGTTCGCACCGCGAGGAGCCGGCGACTATGAGATGGTAGTGCGCGACGAGGCCGGCAACACGCTTTACGGTCCTTGCACGCTCACCGTGGCGCCGAGCGACGGATATGTGCTTGAGGCGGCTTCGCAGCTCACCACCGAAAGCTACTACATGCGCCCCGACAATGTCAACGCGCACATCGACATCCGCAACAGCGGCGAGCAAGACTACACGGGATGTATCTCTTACGATATCCGCGACAACGGCGTGAAGAGAGCAAGCGGCATCTCCGATGTCATCACCATCCCCGCGGGCGAAACCCGCACCGTCAACTTCAAGACCTACTTCGAGGGACAGCCCGATGTGGAATACAACTTCTACCTCTTCAACATCAAGAACGAGACCGCCGAAGACCTCGAACGCATCACCGCGCCCTTCATGCTCACCGACAAAACGTCGGGCATCGACCGTATCGCCGGCAGCAAGGTGAACGTGAGCAGCAACGGAAACGTCGTCACCGTCGAGGGCGCGCGTCACGTCAACTTCTACAGCGTCACCGGAGCTCTCGTGGCAACCGGCAACAGCTGCACGCTGCCGGCCGGTATCTACCTCGTGGTGGCCGACGGCACCGTCCACAAGATTGCCGTGAAGTAAAGAAAGACGGCAACCACACCCTTATCACAAGGGGGCGCCCGTGCGGCTACCGGCCGCGGCGCCCCCTTTGCTGTCCACCTCCACAACATCCCATACGACTCTTGACAACCCCACACCCGCAAAAAGGCACGCTGTCGCGTGAGACTTTGTTGAGGCCACACGGCACCGCTAAACGTATTTTAACGCAAGAATTTTGTAGGGCACGGTCTAATGGGCTAACTTTGTAAGTTAAACCACAAACACCCCCCTGACGAAGATGAGTATTCTGGGCAAAATCAAAAATACGCTACTGGGTGGAGAGCCGCACGAAGAGACGTCGCCCACCATGAGCCGCGCCGAGCTTGAGGACAAAATCCTCGAGCACTTCAAGGAGCGCATCGAGAGCGAGCGCACTCGCGTGAGTTTCCTCTACCCCACCTGCTTCAAGATTTACCTCAACGCCGACGACTACGAGCGGCAGCGCGAGGCCTTCGAGACAACGGCCTCCGACATGGTGGCGCTGTTCAACGCCGAAATCCGCAAGCTCCTGCGCAGCTTCCCCGACCACAAGCCGCTGGCAAGAAGCTGGGAGTTCCAGTTCGAGAGCTTCGTGCCGGGCAACATCATCGAGGGCCGCGACGACATCGCGCTGCAACCCCACGAGGTTTTCATCCTCTCCAAGCTCTACCCCACGCCGCAAGTCACCGCACAGCCCGCCGAGGGCAACGGCCGCATGGTGATGACCATGCACCCCAAGGACTCGCGGCTGAGCGCCGTGGACTTCAACCCCCACGCCGTGAGCGGCATGGACGTGCGCTCGCCGGGCCATTTCACCATCCCGCTCATCGACTTTGACCACGTGGGCGGACCCAAGCGCCCCGACGACATCGCGACGCCGCCCGCCGGCGACACCGGCAAGACGCAAGTGGAACTTTCAGGACCCACCACCGAGAGGTTCTCCCACCCCGCCACGCCGCAACCGCAGCCACGGGGCTTCGCCACGCTGCGCATCGACCGCACCGACGGGTGTTTCCTCGTCGACGGCACCGCCACGCGCGTGCTGGCCATGGAACAACCGGTGCTGCAAGTGTGCGGCCGCAACGCCACCTCGTTCCTGGGCGGTGTGCAAGTGGGCGTACTCGACAACGAGTCGATTTTCAACCCGCACATCATCATCCGTCGCAGCCCCATCAACGGCAACTTCTCCATCGAGGCCAAGGGCGACACGCGCCTCAACGAGATGGCGCTGGCCCTGCACCGCGCTGTGCCGCTACCCAACAATTCAATCATCCTGCTGGGCGGTCGCGTCCAGCTCAAATTCACAATATCCATTTAACGCCTGTTAAGCTCATGCCAAAAGAACAATCACACGTGCGCGAACGCCAGGACAACAAGTTGCGCGAGCCTCGGCGCTTCAACGTAATCATCCACAACGACGACTTCACCACCATGGATTTTGTCGTCGAAGTACTTGTGCAGGTATTTTTCCTCTCCCCCGGCAACGCCCATTCGCTCATGCTCGAGGTGCACAACACCGGCAAGGCTATCGTGGGCTCCTACACACGCGACATCGCCACCTCAAAGGCCGAAAAAGCAACGCGCATGGCACGCGACAACGGATTCCCACTTCGTTTAACCGTAGAACCCGCACTTTAGACTATGGCCCAGATTGAACAAACCTCAAGAGTTGCCACCGTGCTCCGTTGCGCCAACGACTACTGCAAAGGGTACCGCCACGAGTTCCTCATGCCCGAGCACATGCTGCGTGCCCTCATCGAGGACCTCAACTTCAACCACGCCCTCAACATCTTTTACGACCCGTTGCGACTCATTCACAGCCTCGAGGAGTTTTTCGACACCGTCGAGAGCGTGCCGGGCGACGACAACTACGAGGCCGGTACCTCCTGCCAAACGGTGGAACTGCTCACCAGAGCCATGCTCGAGGTCAAGCACAGCAACGCCAAGCGACTCGACATCACCCACCTCACCCGCGCCCTCATTAGCCTCGAGGACTCCTGGGCCGCCTACCTGTTGCGCGTCTGCCTCCACAATCGCGAAATGAATTTCCTGAGCCAACTCGTGAGCTTTTGCGAATTTGACGACATGTTCCCCGAAGGCGAAGACTATAACGACGACACCGATGGCGAGACCCGTTCAGCGCCCGAATGGAAGAAGTGGGTCACCTGCATGAACGAGCACTACAAGAGCCACAACAACCTCATCGGGCGTGAACACGAACTCAACCGCACCATCGAAGTCTTGTGCCGACTCGACAAGAACAACCCGCTGCACGTGGGAGAACCCGGTGTGGGGAAAACCGCACTCGTGTGGGGACTGGCGCAACGCATCGAGGAAGGCAAGGTGCCCAAGCGGCTCAAGGGCAGCCGCATCTACCAGCTCGACATGGGAACACTGGTGGCCGGCACGCAATACCGCGGCGACTTCGAGAACCGCATCAAGCTCATCATGGACGGCATTGTCGAGGAAGGCGACAACCACATCGTCTACATCGACGAAATACACACCCTCGTGGGGGCCGGAGCATCAGGCAACGGCGCCCTCGACGCCTCCAACATGCTCAAACCCTACCTCGAAGCCGGACAAATTCGATTTATCGGCGCCACCACCTACGACGAATTCAACCGACACTTCTCGCGATCGCGCGGACTCACGCGCCGTTTCCAGCAAATCGACATCGCCGAGCCCACTGTCGACGAGGCCATCCACATCCTCATGCAGCTCAAGCCGCGGTACGAGAAGTTCCACGGCGTGAAATATGACGACGAAGCCATCGAGTTTGCCACGCGCGCCGCCGCCAAGCACATCAACGACCGCTTCCTCCCCGACAAGGCCATCGACCTTATCGACGAGGCTGGCGCCGCCATGGAACTGAAAAGGAGACCCACAACCATCGGCAAGAAGCAAATCGCCGACGTGCTCGCCAAGACATGCAAAGTGGACGCGCTCGCCCAGGCGCAGGACGACGACTTGCGACGACTCGAAACGCTCTCGCAACGCATGCTCGCCTCCATCTACGGCCAGGACGAGGCCATTCGGCAGGTGGTAGAGGCCGTGCAGATGGCCCGCGCCGGGCTCCTCGACGACAACAAGCCGCTGGCCTCGCTCCTCTTCGTGGGACCCACCGGCGTGGGAAAGACCGAGGTTGCCCGCGTGCTGTCGCGCGAACTCGGTATCGGGCTCACGCGTTTCGACATGAGCGAGTACACCGAGCGCCACGCCGTAGCCAAGCTCATCGGCTCGCCCGCGGGATATGTGGGATATGAGGACGGCGGACTGCTCACCGACGCCATACGCAAGTCGCCAAACTGCGTGCTGCTGCTCGACGAAATCGAGAAAGCGCACGAAGATATCTACAACATCCTGCTACAAGTCATGGACTACGCGCGACTCACCGACAACAAGGGGCGGCAAGCCGACTTCAGGAACGTCATCCTCATCATGACGTCGAACGCAGGCGCACAGCACGCCACACTGGGCACCGTGGGCTTCAACAGTAGCGTCACCCGCGGACAGGTGATGCTCAAGCAAGTCAAGAAGACGTTCAAACCCGAGTTCATCAACCGCCTCTCGGGAACCGTTGTGTTCAACGACATGGACAAGCCCATGGCCACCCTCATCCTGAAAAAGAAACTGCGCGAGCTCGACGACAAACTCAAGGCTCGCCACGTGAAAATGACGCTCTCACGCGATGCCACCGAATTCCTTCTCAACGAGGGTTTCACCGCCGAATACGGCGCCCGAGAGATGGACCGCGCCATCGCCCGACACCTCAAACCGCTGCTCATGCGCGAAATTCTGTTTGGCCGTCTCAAAGATGGCGGAAAAGCCAAAATAACGCTCAAAGATGCCTGTTTATCGATTAGATAACGACCTCTGGTTCCCCGACCCCTACCGGGGAGAACCCAACGGACTGGTGGCGGTGGGCGGCGACCTCTCGCCCGAACGACTGCTGCTGGCTTACAGCAACGGCTTTTTCCCGTGGTTCTCGTTCCGCTATTACAGCGAGCCACAGTGGTACTGCCCCCTCGACCGCTTCGTCATCTTCCCCGGCGAAATCCACGTGAGCCACTCCATGAGAACGTTGATAAACCAACAAAAATATGAAGTCACTTTCAACCAAGACTTTGAGGGCGTCATCCACGGTTGCGCCACAACCGACGGGCGCAACCGCCACGGCGGAGCCTGGCTCGGACAGCAAATGATCGACGCTTACACCGAACTACACCGCAAGGAATATGTCATCAGCGTCGAGGTGTGGCAACCGCACCCCGAAGGACGCAAGCTCGTGGGAGGGCTATATGGCGTGGCATTGGGAAAAGGATTCTTCGGCGAAAGCATGTTCTCGCGCGTTCCCAACGCGTCTAAACTCGCCCTCATCGCCTTGGCACGGACACTTGAAAACGTCGGGTGCGCGCTCATCGACTGCCAGTTCGAGACGCCCCACCTGCTCTCGATGGGCGGACGACACATCAGTTACGAGAAATACATCGAACTCCTTAACTAACACTTTACGGCATGAACAATATACACTTCTACGGAGAGACTAACGTGGGGCGCGTGCGTAGCAACAACGAAGACGCCTTCATCGCCACCACGCTGTGGGACGACAAGCACACGCTGCTCGCCGCCATCGACGGACTCGGCGGATATGAGGGCGGCGAGGTGGCCGCCGACATCGCACGAGGCTCTATCATCGAGGCACTTAACAACGCGCGCGGCGGCGACTGCCTCGCACTGCTCAAGGAGGCCGTGACGCGCGCCAACAACGCCATCATCGACTACAAGGAGTCACACCCGGCTTTGGCTCAAATGGGCTGCGTACTCACCGCCGCCATCATCGAGGTGACACCCGACAACACCGTGCTGCACACCGCGCACGTGGGCGACACGCGCCTATACCGGTACTGCCGCGGCAACCTCGACAAGCTCACCCGCGACCACTCCCTCGTAGGATACCGCGAGGAAATCGGCGAGCTCACCGAAGAGGAAGCCATGAGCCACCCCCGACGCAACCTTGTGGACCGCATCGTGGGGCAAGAGCGCCACAGCGCCGACGACCGCAACTTCATCGACGCCGCCTCGTTCCCGCTCGAGCCGGGAACCTGCCTGCTCTTTTGCAGCGACGGACTCACCGACCTCGTCACCACGGCCGAGATAAAGCGTGTTTTGGCCCACGACGGCACGCTCGACGAGAAATGCCGCCAACTCATTCACCTGGCGCTCGACCACGGCGGACGCGACAATGTCACCGTCGTCCTCGCCCACATCGACGGCACTGCCGCCCACCCTCAAGAAGAAGACACCGTTGCCGGCGAGCCGCCCGCGACGCCCAAGCGGCACAAGCGCGCTCCGCTCGTGCTCGCCATCCTCGTCACCCTCGCCGCTATCGCCGCCATCGCTTATTTCGCGCTGCGGCACAACCGCCCGGCACAACCGACGCCCGTTCCCGCCCCGATACCCGTCGACACCGTCGTCGTGACCGATAGCGCCACGCTCGCGACCGACACCGTGGCACCGCGCGCCGACTCGCTGCGACGCGCCCTCGACGCCGTGCAGCAGCGCCGCGTCGAGCTTAACGATTCGCTCGACGGTGTCGTGAACGACATCCGCTCGCAACTAAACCGCCTCAACCCGACAGCACAGCCATGACCCGCCGAGCCGAAATAATCACACTCGCCGTCCTGTCGACGCTCTTCGTCGCCGCCCTCACGCGCCTCTACTTCAACCAAGCCGAGGAACTCGCGCAAGTGGAGCGCGACTATGCCGAGCGACGAGCGCTCAACCTCGACGCCGGCACCACCACGCGGGCACTCACCGACCTGCTCGCCGACGGCGGATACTGCTCCGACGACGACGCGCGGTTTATCGCCGCCCACATCGTGGCACGGCTGAGCGAAGGACACGAGCTGCCCAACCTGGGCGCGCTCAACCTGGAGCCGTTCACCATCGACGCGGCAACAGCGCGACACCATGGCGGACGCCGGCTGCAAGCGCGGCTCGACGCCATCGACGAGCGACTCGGCCTTGACGACGACGTGCGCGACTGCTACGCCCACGGCATCCCCGACAGCCTCACGGCCACCGTCGGCGAGGCCGTCATCACCGTCGACGTGTCGCGACCCGACACCACACGCCACGGCTTGAGCCGCCTGTGGGCACGACTGACGGGACGCGCCTCGCGCCCCGCGGCCCCCACGCTCGTGCGCCTCAAGGAACACCGCCTCGACACCGTTTACAGTATCACCGCGCGCGGCGACAGCGTGCCGGCGGCGTTTACAGCGGCCGAACGCGTGATAGCCTACGCCTTCACCGACGCCCACGGCCGCGCCACGTTCCATGTGGCCCCCGGCGGCTACTACAGTGTGCTGCCCATCAAGGAAAATTGCGAATATGGCGCCTCGCGCGGCACGCGCGGCACGCCGCTGGACGGTAACGCCTCGTTCAGCTTTGTCGAGCGAGACCTCATGATTACGCCTTTCGGCGCCAACACCTACCGGCAACTCAAAGCGAACCACGCCCTCACGGTGCGCACACCGCAACAATACCGCCACGGCATGACCGTGGCCGCCGTCGTCTTCCTGCTCGCATGGTGGCTTGCGCTGCTCGCACTGCGTGTCATCGATACGCGCCTGCAGCGACGCGGCGACCGCATGCCGCTGCTCCTCCTCATGGCCATCACCGGCGTGGGGAGCGTCACCATGTTTGCCATCGCCGCGCCGCTCACCGACCGGCTCCTGGGCACCTCCATGGCCACGGGACTCGCGCTCGGCGTGGCGGCACTCGTGGCTCTCTCGGGGATTAACATCGCCAAGTTTTTCAACAGCCGAAGCCGCCTCCAGATGGGATTCATTCACTTCGACTTCACCCTGCAGGCCTTGCGGTGGGCCGCGCGCCCGTTCAGCCAAAAGCTCGACGCGCTACGCATCAAGGGCCCGCGACGCGTCACCGCGGGGGCCGTCGCCAAGTACTATCTGGGCCTTGCGGGCGCCGTGCTGTGCCTGCCGGTGAGCGCCGCCAACAACCTGCGCAAGCGTTTCGTCAAACGGCCGCTGCGCCTACCCGACGGCTTCGGCTACCTGCTACTGGCCGTGCTGCTGTCGTTACTGCTCTACGTCTTCGGCACGGGGCCCGCCGGCAGCGACGCCCACGTGAACCTGTTCTTCTTCCAGCCCAGCGAGCTGTCGAAACTGCTCGTCGTTGTGTTTATCGCCGCCTTCTTCGCACGCAACGCCACGCGACTCCACGCCTTTGCCGGCGACATCACGCCCGGCGCCCTCAAGTGGCAGCTGCGCACCATGGGATGGGTCATCGCCGGCATCCTCTTCCTGCTGGCCATGTACCTCAAGCTGCTCAGCGACATGGGGCCGGCGCTGGTGCTTATCGTCACCTTTATCTTGCTCTATTCGCTGGCACGCCGCGACTTTGTACAGCTCATCGCGGGCATCGCCTCGTTCATCGCGCTGCTGGCCATCGGCCACCTCATCAATCCCGAGGGCGCCGGCACCATGCTGTTACTCGCGACCGCCTGGTTCATCGCCTGGATTGCCGGATGGTGGCTCACGCGCCGACGCCTCTACGAGAGCGCCATCTTCTTCAACCTGCTTCTCACCGCCTTTGTGCTGGGCGGCGACTTGCTCACGACTCTCGGCCAGGACACTCTGGGCCGGCGATTGCTCAACCGCACGGCCATGGTGGGCCACGGCGCTTGGAACAACGACATCGCCGGCGGTGACCAGGTGGCGCAAGGTATCTGGAGCCTCGCCACCGGCGGATGGAACGGCCAGGGACTGGGCCACGGCAACGCCAACCTGGTGCCCGCCTTCCACACCGACATGGTGTTCACCTCGATTGGCGAAGTGATGGGATTGGGAATGCTCATCGCCATCATCGTCGCCATGGTGCTACTCCTCAGGCGATGCCTCCAGCAGGCTTACCGTGCCGGCCACCCCTTCGCCTTCTACCTGGCCGCCGGCATCGCCATCGTCACCGGCGTCCAGTTCTTCGTTATCGTGCTCGGCTCGATGGGAATCATCCCACTCACCGGTGTCTCGGTGCCCCTGCTCAGCTATGGCGCCTCGAGCCTCGTGCTCAACCTGGCGGCTTTTGGCCTCGTCATCGCCGTGTCGCGCGAGCGGGCCACCGAAAGCCAGCGACGCGAGCGGCGCAAGTGGGGCAACGTGACGGCGACGGCCATCGCCACTTTCGCCTTCCTGGGCCTCGTGGTGATTGGATATTTGTTTTATTATCAGGTTATAAAACGCGATAGCTTCCTCATCAAGCCCGCTTTCATCACCAACCTCAACGGCGAGCGGGGCATCGAGTACAACCCGCGCATCGCGTTGCTCGCCTCACGACTCGACATGGGCAACGTCACCGACCGCAACGGACTTCTCGTGGCCACCGGCGACCGCGACACCCTCCTGTCGCAGGCCACGCGATATGCCGCGCTGGGCGTCGACCTCGACAGCCTGCGACTCGCCGCCAATCGCCCGGCGCGACGTTACTACCCGCTGGGCGACCACCTGTTCTTCATGCTGGGCGACCTCAATACACTGGCCGCGTGGAGCAACGACGAGGAAAACAACCCGCATGGATACATGGCCGACTTGCGACACCTGTCGCTGCTGCGGGGATACGACAACCGCGACAGCACGGCCACCTCGTGGACCCACCTCGTGAGCGACAACCACCGGCTCTCGCCCTTCCTGCCGGCCACACATGACGAACGAGACGCCCTCGTGCGCGACTACACCGCGCTGCTGCCCATGCTCAAGGCCGGTTTGCACAGCGACCTGGTCGAGCAATGGAACGGACGACGGCACGAGCGCGACTTGCAGCTCACGCTCGACGCCAAGCTGCAGGTGATCCTGCAAAACGACATGGCCACCGCCATCAGCGCCAATAACACCTACGCCGCGCACAGGCACCTGCGCGCCTCGGTCGTCGTGCTCGACGCGCGACAGGGCGACCTGCTCACCTCGGCATGCTACCCCCTGCCCGACCAAGACATCCTGCAAAGTCTCACCGAGCAAGGCATCACCTACTATACCGAGCGCTCCCGCGACCAGCGGCCCTACACCGAGCGCGACCTGGGACTCACCTTCTTCACCTTCCCCGGCAGCTCGGCCAAGGTCATCAGCGCCATGGCAGCGTTCATGCGGGGTGGCGACACGCCGCGCGACAGCTACCACATCGAGGCGCGAGAGGCCGTGCACCACGGCGAACCCGCGGGCGAAGTCGACATGCGGCGCGCCATTCGCGAGTCGTCGAACTGCTACTTCGTCCACCTCGTCAACCGCCACGACTTGTACCCCCAATTGGGCGAAATCTATGCCGCCGCGGGGCTGCGGCTCCACGAGCGGGGACGGCAAGCGATCACGCCTTACACCTTCGACTACCGCCACCTCGACAGCCTGCGACGCGACCGATTCTTGCAGGAAATCGCCTTCCTCGGATACAAGGGACGGCAAACCTACGACTTTCGCATGGAACGACGACGTCACAGCGACTCACAATATGACTGGTGCATGAACTGGCACCAGACAGCCATGGCGTGGGGACAAGGAGCGCTCGAGGCATCGCCGCTCGCCATGGCACGCATCGCCGCCATCGTGGCCAACGACGGTAACCTCGCTCCCACCCGATACATCCTCAAGCTGGGCGGCGAGAACCTGCCGCCCGCAACCCCCGTACGCGTCATGCCCGACGGCACAGCAAGCCAGCTGCGGGGATACATGCAGGCCGAGGCCGACAAGCACCTCATCTTCAACCTCGACCCCGAAAACCGGCTGCGCGTCGGCGGCAAGACCGGCACACCCGAGCGTGTGTACCGATGGAGCCGCTCGGGAAAGAACAACGACGCGTGGTACGTCTGCTTTATCTACAGCCGCAGCCTGCAGCACCACCTCGCTGTCGCGGTGCGACTCGAGCGAACCGACGGACGACTCTCGGGACTCGCCGTCGACTTCATGAAGGATGTCGTCCTTCCCGCCTTGCGGCAAACAGGCTATGACCCCATTTGGAAATAACGTAAATCCTATCACAATATGCAAAAAGACACCCAATTCTTTATCTTCATCGACGGCAACGAGGCCGGACCGTTCACCCTCGACAACATCATGCGGCAGGGTATCACCCCCGACACCCTCGTGTGGTTCCAAGGACAGCCCAACTGGACCAAAGCCGGTGACATCCCCGAGCTCAAAGCGCTTCTCGACCGGGAGCGAAACAGCCCACAACAGCCGGCGCCCGACACCGACAACACCGCGCGGCAAATTCAAGACCTGCAGGCGCGCCTCACCGAACTCGAGAAAAAACTCGCCGAGAAGGAGGCCATCACCCCAACTACTGCTTCCTCACAATCACAGGAAGAATGGAAACCTGTAACCTTCCCGCAACCCGCTGACGAGTCTCCCGCCACCACGCCGCCCGTTGCCGCGCCGCCCGTTGCCGCGCCCCCAAAAAACAACGACGACTCGGGCTGTTTGGGTGCCACAGCCATTGCTACTCTTTTTATCGTCATCGGCGCGCTCGTCTTGCTTGCCCTGATAGTACATAATTGCGACAACACCGCGAGAACGCATTACGACGACTACGATACAGTCGCAACCGAAGCGCCGGTCGAATTCTACAGCGATGACGTCTACAACACCGTGCCTGCCCAAGAGGAACCGGCCGAGGCCGTCACTGTTGACGATGAATACGATTACGAAGCGGTACCAAAATAATAATCTCCATCACTTATTATGGCTAATATTGACCAATACGAGAAACTCCGCCTCATAGGAAACGGCGCTTTCGCCTCCATCTGGAAGGTGAGGCACCGCGAACTGGGCTACATCCGTGCCATCAAGGAATCAAAGGAACTGGTCACCGACGAGCACGACAAGGCCTACCAGACGTTCCTCAAGGAGTGCGCCGTGCTGCTCAGGCTGGGCAACGGCGGGCACCCCAACATCGTGCGCATCTACGAGCCGCGGCTCATCGACAACCGCGCCACCGTTGAGATGGACTTCATCCAGGGCGAGACGCTCAACGACTACCTGGCGCGCGTGCGGTTCATGCCCATTGACGAGGTCATGCGATTCGTGCGCGAAATAGTGGGCGCGCTCGCTTACTGCCACGTCGACATCTACAAATACCTCATGAGCCCCGAAACCGACGAACTCGAGCCCGACCCGAACGATGCCACCCGCTATCTCATCTCGCCCGAAAAGGAGCGTGAGCTCGTCAAGAAATACGGCGTCACCCACAACGACCTGCACAGCAACAACATCATGCGGCGCGACGTCGACGGCAGTTTCGTGCTGCTCGACTTCGGCCTCTCGGTGCAAGACGGGCAGGCCGTCAAGAGCAGCGCGCGCAACGACGGCGCACTCGAGTACCTCGCACCCGAGAAGTGGGAACCCGGCAAATACGCCCAGGGTATCGGCCCGTGGACCGACGTTTACAGCCTCGGCATTCTCCTCTACGAAGTGCTTGCCGGGCGCGTGCCCTTCCCCCTCGACCCCATGGCGATGGCCAGCGAACAGGCCCGCCACGAACTCTATACTCACCACATGCAGGACACGCCACCACCCATCGAGCCGCTCAGGAAAGCCGCATTCGAGGCCACACACCCAGGCGAGGCGTGGACCAAAGACTACCCCCGCTGGCTCGAGAACATCATCCTGCGATGCCTCGCCAAGGACCCCAACGACCGCTATGCCAACGCACGCGAGGTCCTCGACAACATCAACGCCCATGCCGAGCGCTCACACGACCTTCCCACAGCTCTCCTCGACGACAAAATCGATGACCTGCGGCACGAAAAACGGCAACTCGAGCAACAACTCGATGAGGCGCGCGCTGACGTGCAACACTACAGCGAGCGACTCGCCACCCTCAACGACGAACGCGAACGACTCGCCGTGGCGCTCGACAACGAGCGGCGCACCACACCCTCCACCGCCCTGCGCGCCACTGTCAGAACCATGGCCACCGCCACCACGCTCATGCTTGTCGCCACCACGCTCGTGGCTGTCATCACTTGGCTCTGCCACACGTTTGCCGGTGCGCGCTTCAACGCGCCCGTTCTCGGATGCTGGGTAATCGCCGCCTGGACGGCCGCCACCATCACCATGACCACACTGGCACGACAACGACAGGAGCAAATCCTCGCCGGACAACGCAAGGTCAACTGGCCATTGCTCACGCTCACCACGGCACTCGTGCTCGCGGGCATCGCCGCGCTCTTCATCGACCCCAAGCCGACGGGCATCTTCAGCCTACTCGACAGCGAACCGCTCGCCTATGCCACCCTCGGCATCATCGCCATGCTCGCCGCGGCGGCTTTGCTGCTGTGCTTCATGAACTACCGCCGCTTCAACGGCCACCGCGATATAGCGATATAAGTATGTAACTGTGTCTCATGTTTGTGTACTTCGAGACGCAGTCTCGAACAATTAATTCCTCATTCATCAAAATGGCAAACTCTTTTCTCAACGCCCTCAAGCGCATCTTCAACCCCGTGGAGCGCGACAACGAGCCGACGCGGCACGAACCCGCCGACCCGAAGGTCACCGCCGACCACGACGAGGCAGCTCATGTGGTGCAGCTGCGCGAAGACGTCGTGCGGCGACTCATCGACAACCTGCAGGCCTTACACGGCATCGAGGACAACGTGACCTCAATCACCCTCTGGACCACCGACACCGTCACCGCGCTGGCGCTCAAGGACGACGACTTCATCAACCTGCTCAGGTTGAGACTCGACGACGCCGACTTCGACCGCATCTCCCTCACAGACCACGTGCTGCGGCACGACGACGCCCCGGCCGGCGCGCGACAGCTGTGCCACAACGTGAGTTTCACGCTGAACGACAACGGGCCTACGCCCACCGATACTCCCTCAGCACCCGGGGCACGCATCTCGCTGAGCGAGGTAAGCGGCCACGGCACGCTGGCACAACCCGTCTACATGCTCGACACCCGCGCCAAGACCGAGTTCCGCTTGGGACGGGGACTGCGAGGCAGTCGCGACACCCACTGGACTAACGACATCGTGGTGCGCGACGACGACACCCCCGACGTCATGGCGCGCTTCAACAGCTACGTCAGCAGCCAGCAGGCAATTCTGATTTTCCGCAACGGTAACTTCTATCTGCAGGCCACGCCCTCGGGATGTCGCGACACCGGCGGATGCGCCACGAAAATCATCAGCGGCGCCGACGTGCGCGAGCTCACCGACACCTCACAGCTCCACCTGTTGCACGACGGCGACATCATCGAACTCGGCAAACATGTGCGCATCGCCGTCACCCTCACCTGACCCCCTCCCTTCCCGACATAAAGCTAAATTTAAGACATAAAGACATTATTTTTAGACATAAAGACATAAAGAAAAAAACATGTCCTCTACGTCTCTATGTCTAAGAAAAATATGTTCTCCATGTCTAAAAGAAAAAACGGGCCGCTACCCTGTTGTGGGTGCGGCCCGTCGCTTGGTGCGATAGCACCTGATTATAGAAAACTACTGTTTCTTATTTGGTGACGACAACTTTCACGCCATCAACGATGTAGATGCCCATGGGCAGCTCGTCGGCGCTGGTGGCGCCCATGACGCGGCGGCCGTCAAGGGTGAAGATTCCCTTCTTGGCCTGGCGGTTGTCGGCATTGATTTCGTCGATAGCGGTCACTACGCCGTCTCCATCGGCGTCGTAGGTGAGAATCTTGTCGGTCTTATTCTCGATGTAGAAGCGGAATCCCAGCATTTCCTGGTCGCTCTCCTTAGCCCAGAGTTCGCCCTTCTCGTCGAAGAGGTAGTTACCGGCGGCCACCTTGGCGTTAGTGGCGCCATCGAGGTGCACGTTCGAGCCGTGGAGCACGGCTTTGTGCTCATTGGTCGTGGCACGGCCCAGGGTCGAGCCGGCGCGGGCGGGTGCCGATGATGCTTGGCTGCTCAAGATTTCCTGGGTGGGCACGGGCACCTCGGCCACCTCGCGGTAGTAGTTCACCTTGGGGATGAAGTAGATGGGGCCGTTGACAGTGGTGCCGTCGAGTGCCGTGTAAGTCATCGTTTCGTCGAGGTCGGGGTCGCGATAGGGCTTGATGAGGTAGTACTGCCCGGCGATAATCACGTCGGTGCCGTCATCGGCCGTGATGGGGTCGAACGAGAGAATACTGCGGTTTTTCGCGTCGTTCTCGATAAGTTCATCAGGCGAGGCAATCTGCACCTCGTTACCGAAAGCGTTGCGCAGTTGCAGCCAGTTGAGGTTCACCGGCAGCACGAGGCAGTTCCAGCGCTCCTTCGAGAGCGTGCGGTGCAGCACGAGGTTGCCCTGGTCGTAGTCTTTCTCCTTGGCGAGCACGGTGGCTTCCTCATCGAGGGTGAACTCGTCGGCACACGAGTCGTCATCGCGGCAATCGGGAATTCCGTCGTGGTCATAGTCGCCGCGGATGAAGATACCGTAGTAGAGTTGATTCACCGACAGCACGTTGGCAATCGAGGCTATGGTGAGGCGCACCTCGTCGTAGGGCTTGGTGGGGTTCATATATAGGTAGCTCTTGTCGCCGTAGCCCAGGGCGTTGACGCCGAGCACGCTCCAGTCGTTTTGCACATCGCCGGTTTCCACGCCGTTGAGATAGGTTTTGATAGTGAGCCAGCTTCCGGCCTTCACGCCGGCGAGATAGGTCTTGTTGTCCACGATGATTCCCACCTGGTGGGTAGCGTCGTAAACGCGGCCCAGGTCGATGGCGAGCACGGTGCCGGTACCCAGCGACACGGTGTTGGTGATGCTCACGCCGGTGGTCACATCGTCATCAACGAGGTAGCTCAAGTTGTCAATCACATTGGCCACGTTGATGGCTCCGGCAAACTGGAGTTCGTTGTGGTTGAGCGTAGCGCCCGTGTTGGGCGACAGCAGCGTCGAGCCGCAGCTGAGCGGGTCGTCGCACGGACTCACCTCTTGGTCGGCGGGAATGGCCTCGTCGAAGGCGTAGTAGATGCGGAAGCGGTCGAGGTCGAGCTTGAGCACGCCCGACTTCCACAGAACAAATTCGTTGAAGTCGACATCGGCGGGCACGGTGATGGCGAGGCTCATCTTTTGCACCTTGCTGCTACCGATAAGCTTGACTTTCACCGCGTTGTTCTCCTTGACGAGCGAGTTGTAAGTTTCCACACCATTATTATAGGTGACAATGCGGAACAGGTCGAGCACCTCGGCAGTGAGGCCCGACGAGCGCGTCTCGACGATGAAGCCGATGCGGCGCTTGTCGCCCGTAGAGAACGAACCCGTATTCTTCTTCACGCCCACGATGGGCAGGTTCTGGGCCACGGTGCCGTTGAGCACTTGGTTGTAGGTGGCATAGTCGTTCAAGCTCGGACTCAACACGTTCTCGGGGTCGCCCAAGTTATTGTTGATAGTGATGAGCGCGCCGCCGCCCAGACTGGCGCTCTCGCTGAGGCTGTACTGCGGAGCGTCGTCGGTGATGTTGACAACGGGCACGTCGCAGTCGTTCTCGTCCACTTCAAGGCCGCGCGTGATGACGGTCTCGGCGTAACAGCCGTCTTGGGCTGTGGCGCGAACCACATACTCGCCGGTAGCGCCCATGGTGAGCACATTGTTCTCGTCGATGGTGGCCGGTCCGGCTTGTTGCTCAATACTCCAGGTGACAGGAATGTCGCCTTCAATGCCCAGCTGATACTGCGACTCGCTGTCGCAAATCATCGTGTTGGCCGTGATGTTCAGGTCGCAGTGGTGCAAGGACTCGGCAGGGTCGCTCACGTAGGCATAATAAGCCTTGGTGCCGCCCAGGTTGAGCGAAAGCCCAGTGGGAAACACGATACGCGCGTGAGAGAAATCCTCCTTAGCGGTGATGCTCACAAACTGGTTGCCGCCCTTGATGAGGTTGAGGCCGAGCACCGAAACCGACACCGTTTCGTGCTGCACCTCGGTTTGTTGGTATTCATAATAAGTGTAAGGTGTGGTCCAATAAGTGTCTTCCACTTCGGTCCATTGGCCCTTATAGAGATAGATGTCGACGCTCTTACCCACGCTCAGGTCGAGCACCGAGCCGTTGCCGTACTTGAAGCCCACAATGGAGCCTTTCTTGAAGGGCATGCTCTGGTCGGGGTCTTGGCGGTTAGGCGCGGCACCGATGCGCACGTCGAGGTTGGCGCCGATGCCGATGACACCCCAGGCCACACCGTCGGTAAGATCGTCGTTAATCAGGTCGCTACCGGCCCAGTAACCGAGTTCGGTGTGGGTCGCTGCCGCCGTACCTTCTGCACCCTCGCGTTGCTTCTTGCCTTGGTCAAGCGAGAAGTTCAAGCGTCCATGGCTTGACGCGTAGTTCTGCATCGAGGTCTCGGTGATGGTATTGGTCACATAGTTGCCTACGAAGGCATATTTTATTTTGGTATCGGTGATGGCCGTGAGGTCGACTCCGCCGGAGGGCATGAGACAGACTTCATCGAATTCGCCGGGCGCGGTGGCCGACAAGTCGATATTCACATCGGTCGAACCGGGGAGGGTAATCAACGAGAGGCCCACGCCTCCTATGTTCTGACCGGTCTCAACGGCGACTGTTCCCACCAATTCGCCCTCATTATAGAACGAGATGGCGAATGCCTTGATAATGTCAAGGCCCAGGAGGCTCGAGTTACTGCCGGCCACTAGCGTGAAGCCCGCCGTGGTGCCCGCGGCGTAGTGGTTCTTGGAGTCGCGAATACTCGTGATGGGGTTCACGGTCACTGTCGCGTCCACAATCTTGGGGAAGGTGGCATAGTTGTTGAGGTCCTCGTCAACAAGATTGTTGAGGTTGTCGATCCACGTGGCGACACCCACCGCGTTAACCAACTTGTTGACCATGCAATGTCGGCCCGTCAGGGCGCGGCGGTTGGGAAGGTAGTTCTCGGCATTCGCGTCGCTTTGCTGCCACACTGGCTTCTGCGCCATCACTGGAAGCACCGCAATCGCAAGCATCATCGAGAACATCAAGAAGGTAATCTTCTTCATGCGAATAGTTGAAATTTTAAGTGAATAATTAAAATTAATTTAGTTAGCGATGTTTTCGTGAAGATGTTTTTTATGTCCTGGTAACGACGGTACTTTTTACACCTCTCAAATACCGCCGCAATAGGGCAAAAGACCGGCAAAAGTATATATAAGTCTTAAAATTACCCCCCCCAATTAGTTAAATAGTGTTAATGTTAAGATAATTTATACGGCATTTTGCATATTTTCACCAAACACTTATCAATATTAGTAGGAGGCTTTATCATAATAGGTAGTCCCATTTCGGGCGACTATCTCAATACGCTAACTATACAATTCATGGAGCGTACTATCTCGAGAGCCAATGAGGCCGCCGAGGCTTCGGCAAGTCCCTCGCCCGAAGGGCAACTTTTGAATAACCACCTGTGAAAGAACGTTTACTAACGCTTGCGGGAAAGCCTCCTTCACTCGGGGTATCGAGCGAATACATAGCTGTCGCCAAAGGTGACCCTTTACCCCCTTGAAACACGCGCATCCACATAATAACATGACCGCAGGTCCGCGTGGCCTCGGGGAGCCGTCCGCCACCTTCGGCCGCAGAGCCTCGTAGCGAGTCGATAATCCCCGTATCTATGATTTTGAGCGCTCCATCAATGAGCTGATATATCGCGTAATTTCGTGGATTTCGATTTCTGAAAAACGGGTAAATTTGTCGGATTTTTCGCGGTTTTTCGGCATTTTCAGCGTGAAGATAAACCCAAATCGGCCTAATGACCGTTTTGGGTTAAAAAATGACGCGCCCCCGACGATAGGGCCGGAGGCGCGGTTATGGGTTAAGTGTCGCTTTAGTTGCGGCTGGCGCCCAGGAAGCGCAGCAGGTACAGGAACAGGTTGACGAAATCGAGGTAGAGCGAGAGCGCGCCGATGGTGGCGAGCTTGCCCACGTTCTGTTCGTCGGTCTGCACAGCCATCTTCTTAATCTTTTGCGTATCCCAAGCGGTGAGACCCACAAAGATGACCACACCCACGATGGAGATAATCCAGTCGAGCGCGCTGCTGGCCAGGAAGATATTGACAATCGAGGCGATGATGACGCCAATCAAGAGCATGAACAGGATAGAGCCTATCTTGGTGAGGTCCTGCTTGGTCGTGTAGCCATATACACTCATGGCGCCGAACACGCCGGCCGTGACAAAGAAAGTGAGCGCAATCGAAGTGCCTGTGTAAGCGATAAACACGGCGGCAAGCGTCACTCCGTTGAGGATGCTGTAGCCGTAGAAGAGCGCCGTGGCGGCTGCCGTACTGAGCTTATTGATCATTCCCGAGAGGACAAACACGACGCCGAGTTCGGCGATAATCAGTCCCCAAAAGATGATTTGGTTGCCATAAATCATACTGAGCAGCGCATCGTTATGGCTCACGAAGAACGCGGTTAGCGCCGTGACGATGAGCGCGACAAACATCTTGAGATAGACGCGGCTCATAACTTTACTCAAATAGCGGCCAAAGACCATTTCACGCTGGTATTGCGCCGTTTGAGCCTGATAGGGCTGCTGGCCATACTGCGGCTGGCCATATCCGGGCACGCCGTAAGGCTGTTGCCCATACTGCGGCTGGCCGTACTGCGGCGGCTGTTGTCCGCCGTAACCGTTGAAATTACTGTTGTTTGCCATTGTCTTATTAAAATTAAAGAGGTTTATAGTATTCTTGAAGCATCATACTGCAAATTTCGTGCCAAACTCGTGGCGATTACATTCGCTCGGGCACTTCGATGCCCAGCAGCGAGAACCCGCGGGCGATAACATCGGCCACCGCACGCGACAAGGCCAGGCGCATGGCCGCGGCGGCTTTGTCGCTTTCCTTGAGGATGGGGCAGTCGTGGTAATACTGGTTGTATTCCTTGGCCAGGTCATAGACATAGTTGGCGATTTGCGCCGGACTGTAGCTGCGGCCCGCCTCGGTCACGGTGGCGGGGAAGTCGGCAAGACGCTGGATGAGGGCCACTTCCTTGTCGTTGGGCACGGCGTTGCCGGTGAGCGCGGGCTCGAGCGCGGCGTCGTGAGCCTTGCGCAGCAGCGAGCGGATGCGCGCGTAAGTGTATTGCACGAACGGCCCCGTATTGCCGTTGAAGTCGATTGACTCCTCGGGGTTGAAGAGCATGTTCTTGCGCGGGTCAACCTTGAGAATGAAGTACTTAAGCGCACCCATGCCGATAATTTCTGCCACTTTGTCACGCTCGTCATCGCTCAGGTCGCCCAGCCTATCGCCACTCATGGCGGCGGCGTCGGCCACCATCTTGTCCATGAGGTCGTCGGCGTCGACAACGGTACCCTCGCGCGACTTCATTTTGCCGTTGGGCAGCTCCACCATGCCGTAAGAGAAGTGTATCAGGTCCTTACCCCACTTGAAACCGAGCTTGTCGAGCAACAGCGAAAGCACCTGGAAGTGATAGTTTTGCTCGTTGCCCACCACATAGATCATCTTGTCGATGGGGTAATCCTGATAGCGCAGCTTGGCCGTGCCTATGTCTTGCGTCATATAAACGCTGGTGCCGTCGCTGCGCAACAGCAACTTGTGGTCGAGGCCGTCGGGCGTGAGGTCGGCCCACACGCTGCCGTCGTCCTTGCGGTAGAAGATTCCCTTGGCGAGACCCTCCTCCACTTTTTCCTTGCCCTCAAGGTAGGTATTGCTCTCGTAGTAAATCTTGTCGAAGTCGACACCCATGCGTTTGTAGGTCTCATCGAACCCGGCATAGACCCACTCGTTCATCATGGCCCACAGTCGACGCACCTCGGCGTCGCCGTCTTCCCATTTCTTGAGCATCTCGCGGGCCTCGGCCATGAGCGTGGAACGCTTTTCGGCCGCTTCCTCGTCGATGCCGTCGCGCGCGGCGATTTCCTTGATTTCGGCCTTGTAGTGCTTGTCGAAGAGCACGTAGAAGTCGCCGATGAGGTGGTCGCCTTTCTTGCCGGCCTTCTCGGGCGTGATACCGTCGCCCCACTTGAGCCAAGCGAGCATCGACTTGCAGATGTGGATGCCGCGGTCATTGACGATGTTGGTTTTCACCACCTTGTGTCCGCAAGCTTTCATGATTTGCGCCAGGCTGTAACCGAGCAGGTTGTTGCGCACGTGCCCCAGGTGGAGCGGCTTGTTGGTGTTGGGCGACGAATACTCAATCATGACGAGGTCGCTGTCGGGCGTCACGGGCTTGAAACCGTAGTCGGCCGTGTCACAAATGCGCTCAAGCACGCCGGCCCAGTAAGCCGGCGCGATGGTGATATTGAGGAATCCCTTGATGACGTTGAATTTCTCCACGGCCTCGCAGTGCTCAACGAGGTATTGGCCTATTTCCTGCGCCGTCGCCTCGGGCGCCTTGCGCGACGCTTTGAGGAAGGGGAAGACCATCACGGTGAAGTTGCCTTCAAATTCCTTGCGTGTGGTTTGAGGGTTGATTTTTTCGGCGGGAAACTCGGCGCCGTAGAGCTGGGCCACGGCCTGCGCCGTGGCTTGAGAAATGATTTGTTCTATCGACATTTTTATAGCTTAGGGTTTATTTTTTCTCGAGACTGCGCCTCGAACTGTATTGACTTTATTCCGGGGTTATCTCACAATCACTTTCTTGTGGCCCACAATGTAGGTACCGGCTGGCAGGCCTTGCGTGGCCACCGCGGCGTCGACGCGACTGCGCACCAGCTGGCCTTGCAGATTGTAGACATCGACCGGACCTTGCGTGGCGTCGGCGTCGATTTGCTCGATGGCGGTGGTGCTGTCGAGCCTCACGTTGAAGTCGGCGAGCCAGTTGCTCGTCTCGTCGGTCTCGACCATCAGGATTTGAGTGGCTTGCGCCTCGCCGCCGGCAAAGGTGTCGTCGGCCCGCAACGTGACGTGAAGCACAGTGCCGTCGGTGCCGCGCATCGTGGCGAGCGACGACGAGAAGGCGAGCACGCGGTAAACGCCGTCGCTAATCTCGTTGAAGCCCATCGCCATGCCGCCGGCGCGCTCGCCCAGCGTCATGCCGGCCACTTCGACGCCCGCGGGTAGCGTGATATCGAACTGGAAGGCCGTGTAAGGCGTGCCGTTGGCGAGGTTGAGCGCGAGCGTGGCTTCGCCGCCGGGCAACAGCGTCACGGCTTGCGCCCCGAGCACGTCACGGCTGACGCGGCTGCGCGGCGACTGCGCGGGCGCGATGCCGCTCGATATTCCCAGCAAGATATTGTAGAGCGCGGTGATATCGGCGCCGTTCACGCTGCCGTCGCCGTTGACATCGGCACGCGGGTAGTGCGTCATGTTGATTTCCAGCACCACGTTGTAGAGCGCTGTCACGTCGGTACCGTTGACATATCCGTCACCATTGACGTCGCCGCGCAGGTGAGTCTCGGCCTCGATGAGGAATTCCTTCCACTGCGCGGCCGCCTTATAGTTGGCGTCGGTGCCCTGCGGCACCTTGAGCTTGACACATGACTGCGGCACGCCGGCCCACACCTCGTCGCCCAGCGAGGGCACCGTCGCGGGCTTGGCCTCAATCTCTTGCAGCGCGGTCATTCCGGCCATAGCTTGAGTGCCGATATAAGTCACCTTGTCGGGGATGACGAAGCGGGTGCCGCCCCAGTTGTAGAAAGCGTAGTCGCCCACCCGCGTCGCCCCGGAGGGAATAATCTCGGGCGCGTTCACGTGCTCGGCGCCGGCAAAGGCGTAGGCGGGAACGGCCGACAGCGACGGCAGACTGGCGCCGGTGAGCGTGGTGTTATAGAAGAAGGCTCCGTCGCCCAACGTCAGCACGCCGCCGGGCACATTGGCCGCCACGAGCTCGGCGTTGGCAAAAGCCCAACGGCCGATGCGCTGCACGTGAGCGTTGCGCAGGAATTCGATGGTCGTGAGCCCGGAGCGCGCGAACGCGCCTTCCCCCACGGCTATCAGTTGACTACCCGTGGCCAGGGCCACACTTTTGAGGGCCTTGCAGCCGCCAAAGGCGTTGTCGCCAATCACCGTCACCCGCGCGCCCAAGTTCACCGTGGCGAGCTTGGCGCAGTCCATGAAGGCGTCGGCGGGAATGTCGAGAGCGCTCGACGGATTTATCGTAGCCGTGGTGAGGTTGCCGCAACGGGCCCAAGCGCCGCGCTCCACAACGCGCACGCTCGCCGGCACGCTCACCTGCGTGAGGGCCGCACACGAGCTAAAGGCGTAAGCGCCTATCGAGTCGAGCCCCGCGGGCAGCGTGAGGCTCGTCACCGCGGTGGCCGAGAGGGCCGCGCGGCCCACCGTCTTGAGACCCGACGGAAGCACCACTCGCTGCAATGGCATGCCGAAGAAGGCGAACTGCGGCAGCTCGTTGGCCGGATAATCGATTTGCCCGGCAAAGAGCGCCTCGTCGGCGCGATGGGCGACGATGGTCGCGCCGCTCATGTCGATGCGACGCAGCTGCGTCAGGTTGTGGGCGATGAAGTGGAAATCGCGCGCGTCGAGCGTTCCGGTCACAGTGAGTTCACTCACGGTGAGGTCGGTCACGGCATTGGCCAGCTCGCCGGCTGTCACGTTCACCTCAATGGCCGAGGCCACCGGCGCCGCGGCTACTATTAGCGCAAGCGCCATCATTACTTTCTTTATCTTTATCATGACTGTATTGATTTTCGTGATTACGTCTTTAAAACCTACAAAAATAAACAAAAAAGTTGGAACCGCCAAAAAAAATCGCCTTTTCGCCTTTTTTACCGAAAAACGCGCCGGCAACACATTCACATGTGCCGCCGACACTCAAGTGGGCCCTATCATAAAAAAATGTTATTGTGAGGATTGTGTTTTTGGCTTGATTGGCGACACAGCGCGCCTTTGCGGCCACGTCAGGCGCGCCGCAAATCAAAAAAGAAGCCCCACCCCGATAGTGGAAATTCGCTATTCGCGCAAATTCGCTATCGCCTCATCGAGCAGCCCTTTCACAAAGCTGTCTTTGGTCATCTTCTGCATTTCCTTGATGCTCTTGCGGCACAAGTTCAGTTCGCCCTCGGTGAGACGCGCCTTTTTCGCGTTCTTGCACAGCTTCAATATCGAGGTCGCATAGGATGCCATCGTGCTGCTCTCTTTTGCCGCGGCACGCTTGAACGCGTTACGGTAGTGATTGAACGAGGTGAGCCACTCCACATCGTTGGCGAGTTCGCCGGGGTCGTCATTCGACAACACCACGATGCGGTCCTTTAAGTCCTGCAAGCCCTGCAAATCACCCAAATTATCCGCCAAATCGCCCAAATCTTCTATACGCTCAAGTTTGCCGAGACCCTCGAACGTTTTGTCAAGCACGCCGCCCAGCAGGCTGTCCAGCTCCAGCGTGTAACTCGTGCCGTCGCCTTGCGGAATGTTGATGCTTCCCAATTTCCGATCGCCGGAGCGCCACGCGAACGACTTGCTCGACTTGGCGGGCTTGGGGGCGTAGGTCTTCAAGGCGCGCCCTTTCAACTGCCCGCCATCGGTGTCGCGCCATTCCAGGGCGTAGCAATAGCGGTAGGTGTTGGTGGCGTCGTCGGGGTCCATCACATTGAGCAGCACATAGTTGTCATCCTTGTTGCGACCTATCGTCTCGCTGTTTTCGCGGTCATAATAGATGGCATAACGTTGCCGCTCCTCGCCCGCCTGGTGCGACACATAGCTGTAGGCGTCCTCGCTGTCAGTGGCGAAAGCGTTGATCAACTCCCGCACCACACGGCGGTCAGCCGAGGTGCTTGTCGTGAACTCATAAATCTCGAGCAGACCTGTGCGCTCACCATTGTCGCCCCAATTGTGGTTCGTGCGCCGAGCGCTCACAAAGCCACTACGCTTCAACGTCTCGAAAGCGTTCTGCACTTGGGGCTGTGCCATTGCCGTGACGGCCATCATCGCCGTCAGCGCTAACATGACTGTCTTTTTCATTGTTCGTTACGGTTTGAGTAATTATTGGTTTTATTGTATAAGTCACTTTTTTGATGGTCAGGCGGTGATGCCATCTCTATTCGCAAGGCAGCGACGTGTAGTGCCAGCCGCTTCGCATGGTCAAGCGTTGCCGCTGCAACTCTTGCAGCTGCCGTTCCAATTCTTGTTGCTCGGCGAGGAACTCGCTTTCGGCAAGTTCCAGGTCGCCCTCGGTGCGCGTCACCTCTATGCTGTCTTGTTTTTGGGTTGACACCGCGGCCCGGGGCTTTTCGCTCGCCGCCTTCGCCTTTGTGCTCGCTACGGCAACGGGTGCCGCCGGTTTGTCGGTTTCATGCCGGTTCTCGGCAAGTGCCGGTCGCATGTCGTCATCCTCAATGGGGGTGGCGACAACGGGCTTGGGCGACTTCCGTTCCGCTACAGGCGGCTTGTCGGCCGATATGGTGGGCCGTTTCGCCAGCCAAATGCCGCCCAGCGCCAGCAGCGCCGCCACAACCGCGGCCGCGACCTGACGCCACCGGGCACGGCGTGCACGTTTCGGCATTTCTCCTCCTCTTTCCCGCGGTGGCGCGGCGGGTAACGGCAGTCCCGCATCAAAGGCGGCGAACATGCGCCGGTAAGGCTTCAGCGAGTCGTCCACCTCATGCGTGCGCAGCCAGTCGCCCAGCAGGCGCTCCTCGTCAAGCGTCGTCTCGCCCTCCATAAACCGCCTCAGCAGTTCCTCGATATGTTTTCGTTCATCTTTCATCAGTAAACAAGCCTTCTTGCATTATACATTGATTCAGCATCCATTTTCTCGCCCGCGACAGCAGCACCTTGGCCGAACTCACCTCGATGCCCAGCAGAGCGGCAATCTCCTTGTAGCTGCGATGCTCCACCTGTCGCATCATCAGCACTTGGTGCTGCCGCGCGGGCAGCCGCGACAACCGTTGTTGAAGAGAGGTCTCCTCTTCCCGGCTGATGAGGTTACTGTCGGCTGTCCTGTCATAGGCCGGCAAGTCGCGCGGCACCTCGTCAAGACGGATGGTTCTCCTGTTGCGGTGAAGGTCGACAGTCAGGTTGCGCGCTATCACCCGCGTCAGTCCCGTCAGCGACCGGTATCGTTCAAGCTCGTCGTGCAGCGCCCACAGTTTCAGCAATGTGTCCTGAGCGACATCCTCGGCCTCGTCGGGGTCGGCGCCATACGCCAGCCCTGTCTCGTAGGCCAATTCACGCCACAGCGGGGCATTTCGCTCAAATTCACTTTGCTCCATTCCAATTTCTCTTTGCCAATAAAACGAAAAAAACGCCGAAATGTAAACACCCGTTAACAAAGTTTAACCACAGCGAAAGGCAGAAAAACGGCCCCGCCCCGACGCCTGACTGCGTCGATGCGGGGTCGTGTATCGTGTTCCTGCTGAGGGATGTTTTACTCGCTCAGGAGGATACCGTAGAGGGCGGTCACATCGGCACCGTTGGTGCTGTTGTCCTCGTTCACGTCGGGGTTACCCAGGGGCACCACGCCATCAAGAAGCAGGGCGTAGAGCGCGGTGACGTCGGCACCGTTGACGAGTCCGTCGCCGTTGACGTCGCCGCGGAGGGCGTCGTCGTCCTCGACGACCCACATGCACGAGAAGGTGTAACGGTCGGTAATCTTCGCGATGCGCTTGGCCGCGCCGGTGTTCACATCCACTTCGTAGAGCGCCGTGTCATACTTGCCGTTGGTTCGCCACGTCTTGTCGGGAAGGTTGGCCCACACGCCGTTCTCGTTGAAGCCCTTGCCGCTGTTGTAGAAACCGTTCCAGTACATCTTACTCGGGTCTTTCTTGCTGAAGCAGGCGCTCTGGCGCGACACTTGCGAGCTATAGCCCGTGGCGGGATAGAGGCTCACTTGCTCGGTGTAGGTCTCGCCGGTGTCGGGGTCGGTGAACGTCGCGGGCTTGGTGAGCATCAGCCCCGTCGCGAGGTCAAACTCGCACAGCGTCGCACCCGTGAGGTTGCCGTCGATGTCGCGCATCCTGCCGTCCTCGTCCTCATAACCGGCCGTGCCGCCGCTGGTCATCGCGAAAGCGCGACCCTCACTGTTGATGGCGAAGGTAACGTAGTTGCCGTAGTACAGTCCCGGGGTAATGGGCGTGATGGTCATCGTCTCGAGATCGATGGTGCAAACGCTGAAACCGGCGTCGGTACTGGTGGCGTCACCGTCGCTGTCGACAAAGAAGTCGGGGTCGTTCAAAATCTCGTCGGGCAGATTCTGCGCCGTGAGGTAGAACAGTCCGTAAACCTTGCCGTCAACCGGGTTGAGGCACATGCCGGCCGACTGCAGGCAGGCCTTCTCGGGGTAGTACTTGTTGGCCTCGCCGATGAGCGCGCCGGTCGTCGCGTCCCACTTACGCACGGCGAAGATGTTGGTCGAGTCAACGCCCTCGGCCGATGTGTCGCGCGACATCACCGTCGTGATGACGTTGTTGGCCATCACGGCGCCCGAATTGCCGTGCATCAAGTTGAAGTTGTTGGCCCACAAGGCCTTGTCAATGTCGGTAAACTGGCCGTTCACAAAGAAATCGCTTTTGTTCACCGCCGGGTCTTTCACAGGCGCGCTCACCGTGTTCTCGTCCACTTCCATCAGGTAGAGGCCGTTGTCGACGATGAAGATGGACTTGCTCAAACTGCTGATATAACCCACATAGGTGCTGTGGAAGGCTTCGGAGTCGTCGTAGCGGTTGTTGTTATACACACCTTTAATCTTCACTGGGGCAGCGCCGGCGGCAAAGCTGAAAGCTACCGCAGCCAGCACGGCGAGAGTAATTCTTTTCATCATTTAAGTTAATGGTTTTGTAGTTGTTTATAAATAATTGTTTTAGGTTATCAGTGGCCGGTCTTGGTCGCATAAAATGGCGCGGTCACGCAAATACATGCTATTAAGACTTATTGCACACCCTCGTCACCCGAAAAAATCATCTTGAGGCCGAGGGCTTTTCCAATGATTTTGCAAAGAAAAGAAAAATATTCGACTCTCGCAAGCCCACCCGCGCAAAACCCTACAAAATCACCATCTTCTACATCTTCTACACCTCTTTAATCAAAAAAAAACAAGTCCTCTATGTGTAAAAGAGGCCCTTACGACAAGTGGGATAATCAAACAATAAAGACAATAAAAACAATTATGTGAGGATATATCACATATCCTACCAAATGGTTAAAAACGTAGGAATTGCCACTAATCTCCGGCATCTCACCACTCGCGACGCCGGCGTTTTTTCGCTCTCGGCGCAATTCATTGCCCCAAAAAGTACCCTTTTTAAGAAAAAAAAGTTATCTTTGTAGCCGAGAAACCCCGTTTCGGGATTTTTTCACGCGTCAAATGTTCTCCGGCATGCGACGCCGAGGGTTTATGCGCCTTCACCACGAAACTTCAAGAAGTGTTGAATAATAGAACCTCTTCATGGATACTGTAAAAATAAAACAAACACTTTGCTGGATAGCAACGGCGGTCGCCTTGATAGCCCTCGCCGCGTGCCAGCACGATGAGCCGGGCGGCAAGCCGAAGCCCGTCGACCAGCGCACCGTGCTCGTGCTCGACCACGACGGCGAAATCTATGACCAAAACGGCGAACTCGTGATGCAGTTGCCCGACTGCACCTATGCCGCCGAAATCATCGCCGACGGATCGGATTATTTCGTGTCGGGCGTGCAGGCCAAAGAACGCGTGGGATATTGGAAAAACGGCAAGTGGAACACCCTGCACGTCGACTTTATCGAAGACGTGGACCACTGGACCTACGGCATCGCCAAGTGGGACTACTACATCTACCTGCTCGACCTCCCCAACGTGCTCAAAAACAGCGGCATTTTCCCCCTCGAGAATAACCACGACTTTATTCCCGCCGACCACGCCCTCAGCGTGAGCGAGGGAAAATGCTACGTCGTGGGATACGGGTTCGGCGAAAACGATGACGAATCCTACTATAAACCCATTCTTTACAGCAATTACAAGGATTATTACAAAAAGGAATTCCTGCCCATGCCCGAGGGAACCCTCACGGGCGAGGCACACGCCATCTACAGCTACGACCGCGACCACACCATCATTGGCGGCGTGATCGGGCGCATGCCCGCCGTGTGGGTCGACAAGGAATACCGCATCTATCCCACCACCGTGAAACTCGACCTCGACTCCCCGCAGGACTACGGACGCGTCGAGGCCATCAAGATGGGCGCAGGACACATCTACGGCGGCGGGTGGGAACTCAACGAGGAGCAGAAAATGGTGGCCACCGTGTGGACCGACGGCGTGCCGGCACACTATGTGTCGGGCGATGCGGGCGTGTCAAGCTCGCAGGCGGTCGAGATTTTCTGCTACGACAACGACGTCTATGTGCTCACCCAAGAGTATAACAGCGAGATAGACAATGACATCACTTTCTTGTGGCTCAACGGCAAAATCATTATGTCCTATGCCGGCATCCGGGCCACAGGATTCGTGGTTTTTTAGTTTCTTCATTTAGGAAAGAGATATGAGGCGTTTTTACATACTGTTCATGCTCATGATTTGCTGGGGCGCTCAAGCCATGGCGCAGGCTCCCGAGCAAACCGCCACCGCCGTGCTCACCGACACGGTGCAGCCCGACACCACACGGCAACCCAACCGTTTCCAGCGGTTTAAGCAAAGCATCACCAAGCGCATTAACGACAAGCTCAACGAGCCTTACGACACCACGCGCGACAACCGCTACTGGTGGCGCGCCATGAAGCACGGCAAAGTCAACTTCAACGACAGCACCATGGGTTACCCCAGGTTTCTGCTCTTCTGCTACCGACTTTACAAGTGGGGCGACAAGGCTTTCAACAGCTACGACACCACTTACGTCGTGTCGACGGGCAAGAACTGGAAACTCACGCTCAAAAACCAGAACTGGATGGACAACTTCGTGGGCGGCGAGGGCGATGACCACATGATTTTTACCAGCGGCGCGGCAAGCAACATCGGTCTCTACCTCTCGTTCATGGCAGTCTCGGTGGGATACTCGCTCGACGTCGACCGCATCTCGGGAGCTAAGGGGACCAGCGAAAGACTCGAGTTCTCCTTCACCTGCGCACGCTTCACCGCCGAAATGCACAAGACCACAAACAGCGGACGCATGGACACACGCGTTAAAACTGCCGGGTCCGACTGGGAACGTGGCGACAAACTGCGTGCCTTGCGACGCGAGTCCATGGGCGTGAGCGCCATGTATTTCTTCAACAACCGCAAGTATGCCCGCGCCGCAGCCTACTGCTACTCGAAGTTCCAGCGACGCAGCGCCGGATCGGCGCTCGCCGGATTCTCGATTTGCAACTTCGACTTCAAAATCGACCCCGAACAGTTCACCCCGTCACAGGCCGAGGTCTTCGCCGACTTCGGCATCGAACACGTGCGATACACCGACTACTGTCTCAAGGGGGGATATGCTTATAACTGGGTGCTCGGACGCAAGTTCCTGCTCAACCTCACGGGCACCGTCGGCGCCGGCGTGAAACATGTCCACAGCACCAAGCACATGGCTTCGAACAACACCGGAGCACTGATTTTCGGCGGAAATTTCGCGCTTACTTACAACCACAAGCGCTATTTCGCCAGCCTGCAGAGCAACATCAACACGAGCCTCTACGTCTCGAGCAAGCGACATTTCAACTACACCATTGCCGACCTCACCGCAGTCCTCGGCATACGCTTTTAATTCCCGCGGCGAAATGGCCGAAAAAGCACGGATTTTCCGCAAAATTTTGTGCTCGTTAAACAAATATTAGCCCCATTCGGGGCGACAAAATTTGGACCGAGCCCATCAGGTTGATTATGCCGTCCCTTGACGGGGCCGCATGGCGGCGGTTGTCACCGTCACTTCTCAGCGCCGTTCGTCTGTTTTGACGGGAGTCGCGGCCACCGCGGCTTTCTTGCCTGATGAGGGCCTAAAGTGGCCCTTTGACCCGCGCGGTATAATAAAACGGGGGTCACGGCCGTTATTTTATTGTCATGACAAAGAATTCATTTTACTGGCTATGGATAGTGGCCGTGGCCCTCGTGGGAGCCATGAGCGCCACGTCGTGTATTAACGACGACTTCACGACGAGCCCGAGCGACGTGCTGGCGTTCTCGGTCGATTCGGTCAAGTTCGACACCGTCATCACCGCGATGGGCACGCCCACCAAGCAGTTTGTGGTGTATAACCGCAGCAAGAAGCAAATCAACATCTCGTCAATCAAAATCGAGAGCAACGACGGCACGGGCGCCCACTTCTACCTCAATGTCGACGGCATGAAAGGCAGCGAGTTCCACGATGTCGAGATTCGAGGCGAGGACAGCATCTTCGTCTTTGTCGAGAGCGTCGTCGACGCCACAGGGCTCGACGAGCCGCTCGAGGTGAAAGACCGCATCGAGTTTGTCACTAACGGCGTGACGCAAACGCTCGCCGTGACGGCTTGGGGGCAGGACGTGAACATCCTGGCCGACGCCACAATCGACGCGAGCACCACGTTCAGCGACAAGAAGCCCTACGTCATCTACGACACGTTACGCGTGGCAAAGGGCGCCACCCTCACGCTCTCGCCGGGGACACGCCTGCTCTTCCACGACAAGGCCGCGCTCAAGGTCGAGGGACGCCTGCTCGCCCGGGGTAGCCGCGAGCAGCCCGTCGAGTTCCGCGGCGACCGTCTCGACCGCGTCGTGGGCATGTTCAGTTTCGACATCATGAGCGGCCAGTGGGGCGGCGTCTACTTCGAGCCGGGAAGCACCGGCAACGAGATGAGCTACGTGAACATGCGCGGCTCGCGCAACGGCGTCGTCGTCGTGGGCAACAACCCCACCTTGCGCTCGCTGCACCTGTTCAACAGCGTGTTGCGCAATAGCGCCTCCACGGTGCTCATGGCCGTCAACGCGCGCGTCGAGGCCGAGGGCACCGAGCTGAGCGACGCCGCCGGCAGCATCTTCGCCGTCATGGCCGGCCGCGTCCACTTCGTCAATTGCACGCTGGCAAACTACTACCTGTTCGCGGCCCTCGAAGACCCCATCCTGTCGGTGTTCCTCCAGGACGACGACAAGACGCTGGCACCGCTACAGGCGCAGTTCGACAACTGCATCTTCTACGGCAACATCGAGGAACTGAACATCGGCGACTTCACCGGCAACGACGTGTATCTGCGAAACTGCCTGTTCAAGAGCGCAGGCACCGACGACGACAACTTCATCTCGTGCAAGTGGGGCGCCGACCCCAAGTTCTTCACCGAGCGTGAGAAATACATCTTCGACTACCGCCTGCGAAACACCAGCGACGCCATCGCCGCCGGCAACCGCAGCCTGTGCCCGGCAAGCGCACGCTACGACCGATACGGGCAGGACCGCTGGGCGCGCGACGGCATCGACATCGGCGCCTATGTGTGGGTGCCGCAAAACGAGGAATGACCATGACCTCTTCGACCGACGACTGGCTGCAACGCACGCGGCGACTGGTGGGCGACGACGCTGTCGACGCGCTGGCACACTGCCGCGTCGCCGTCTTCGGCGTCGGCGGCGTCGGCGGGCACGTCGTCGAAGTGCTCGCGCGCAGCGGCGTGGGCGCGCTCGACCTCTTCGACCCCGACGTGGTGAGCGTGACCAACCTCAACCGCCAGCTCGTGGCCCTGCGCAGCACCGTGGGAATGAAGAAAGTGAACGTAGCCGCGGCCCGTGTGGCCGACATCAACCCCGCCTGCCGCGTCACAGCGCGCGACATGTTCTTCCTGCCCTCGAATGCCGATGAGGTCGATTTCTCCCTTTATGACTACGTCGTCGACTGCGTCGACACCGTCGCCGCCAAGATGGAAATCGTGAGGCGATGCGTGAGGAGCGGCGTGCCCGTAATTTGCAGCATGGGAGCCGCCAACAAGCTCGACGCCACCGCGTTCCGCGTCATGGACATCGCCGACACACGACACGACCCCCTCGCTCGAATCATGCGCAAGCGGCTGCGGCGCGAGGGCATCACCCACTTCAAGTGCGTGTGCAGCCTCGAGCTGCCGCTCACGCCCGAACCCGAGGCGAATGACGACGAAACCACCCGACGAGTACCCGCCAGCAACGCCTTCGTCCCCGCCGCCGCAGGCATCGTCCTGGGAGGCCAGGTGGTGAAAGATTTGATGAGCTGTGAGCCGAGAGCTTTGAGCCACCCGATGGGTGCCCTCTGAGTAACCCCCGGTGAAACGCGTTTCACCGGGGGTGTGAGTCCCACAACCGCCGCTGTCGCCGGAGGCGACCCCCTCGCCCCCCGCTCAAGGCTCACAGCTCAAAGCTCAACATTTGGCGGTTTGAAAAAAAATGCCTACCTTTGCCGTGTTTTTCATATTAATAAGGTAATAATTCAATGAAATTTCGTTGTATTCTATTGAAAGGAACCCTTCTCGGCGTGATGCTGATGTCGCTGGTTTCCTGTTTCAAGGAGGAGCCCCTGAACGCCGAGGCCGACATTGAGCAAGCACAGCTCATTGTCGACAACCCCGACGCGCTTTTCTATAACGCCACCGACGCCACAATCGACGTGCTGAGCGACCAAACCACCATCACCTTCGACGTGCGCGCCAGCGCCGACCTCACGGCACTCGCGCCCACCTTCCGGCTCACCGAGGGTGCCACCGTGAACCCCGCCAGCGGCAGTGTGCACGACTTCTCGCAAGGCCCGGTCACCTACGTCGTCACCTCGCAGGACGGCCGCACGCAACGCACTTACACCATCGCTTTCCGCCGAGTCTCACACACCGTGACCGAGGTGCTCGAATTCAACTTCGAACATTACGAACTCAACTCGACCGGCCATTACTACATCTGGCACAACACGCTACCCGATGGCTCTTTGGGTAACGACTGGGCCAGTGGCAACCCCGGCTTCAAGCAGAGCAAAGGGAAAAGCGCCAAACCCGAAGATTATCCCACCACTCCCGACCCCAACGGTTTTGATGGCGCGTGCCTGAAACTGACCACGCGCGAGACGGGAGCTTTGGGAAAATCGGCAAACATGCCCATTGCGGCAGGCAACATGTTCTTGGGACAATTCGACATGTCAAAGGCTCTTGTCGAGAAGGCGATGAAAGCAACTCGATTCGGCTTACCTTTTGTCCAAAAGCCCGTAAAATTCACGGGATATTACAAATACAAACCCGGTCCCGAGTTCATGGACAAAAACTGGAATGTAGACCCGACACGTGTCGACGCCGGCGACATCTATAGCGTGCTCTATCGCAACCACGACAAGGACGGCAACGCTGTCGTGCTCTTTGGCGACAATGTGCTCTCGAGCGACCTCATCGTGGCGGTGGCTCGAATACCCAAAACCGAAACCACCAGCGAGTGGACGCCCTTTGAGCTGGAATATCAATATAAAGAGGAACTCGATATGGAGCTGCTCGCAAACCGGGGCTATAGCCTCACCATTGTGTTCTCTTCGAGCATTAAAGGCGCCACTTTCGAGGGAGCGATAGGAAGTGAACTGATGGTCGACAAAGTAAGGGTTTATACCGAAAAAGAAGAGTAAACAACAACCATAAAAGTGTTAAGCATCTAAAAACCAACTGTTAAATACGAACAATGAAACGATTATATATTCTTCTCGCAACGGCGACCATCGCCTTGACGGCTATGGCGCAAACCACGTTGCTCAACGACATGTCGTTCTACTGGCGCATTGGCTATGCCGTTGGAGGTAACGCACCGTTACCCATGCCGGCCACCATACGATCGCTCAACAAATATGTGTTGCAGCCTAACATGTCGATAGGTGTCGATGCACATCGACGCATTGGCAACCACTGGGGAATCCTTGCCGGCATCCGCTTTGAGAACAAGGGTATGCACATCGATGCCGACGTGAAAAACTATCACATGGAAATCAAAAAAGAAGGCGACGCGCTCGCCGGCTATTTCCGCGGCAAAGTTGACACTCGCATCACTCAATGGATGTTCACGGTGCCATTGCAGGCCACGTTCCGCGTGAACAAGGTAAACTTCAAGCTTGGACCTTACGTGTCGATTCTCACAGCCAAGAAGTTCAGCGGATATGCCTACGACGGATACCTCCGCGTGGATGATTACACCGGCGCCAAGATTGAACTGGGCAACGACAAGGACTCGCGGGGCGAATTTGACTTCAGCGACGACATGCGCGACATGCAGTGCGGCATCGACTTGGGTGCCGACTGGCAGTTCTCTAACCACTTCGGACTCTATGCCGACCTCCAGTGGGGCATCAGCGGCACTTTCAAAAAAGATTTTAAAACCATTGAACAAACCCTACGCCCCATCTACGGCATTGTGGGTATCAGTTATCGCATTAATTAAAACAAAAGTAATATTAATAGTAATTTTTAGCTTATGAAAAAGATTTTTACTCTTATGATGATGGCCATCGCCGTCCTTGGCATGCAAGCCAAGAGCATCGATGGTAAGCTCACCGTGACTATTAACGACTTGACCTCAACACAAGACGCCAACATCAGCCTTGACCAGGACGAGAATGGCAACTACACGCTTTCGATTCTTAACTTTGTCTTAGTTACCGATGAAACCGAAATCGGTGTAGGCAATATTGTGGTGGACGACTTGCAGCCGTTCACCGTGGCCGGAAAGACCACACTCACCAATAAGCGAGTCATTGACATCCCCGCAGGCGACCGCGAAGACATTGACTTCTGGATAGGTCCCAGTCTTACCGAGGATTATGGTGGCGTGCCCATCATTCTCGTGACGAGCCTTGAAGGTGACAACGTGGTGGTGGATATTGACATCAACATGATGGAAACCGGTCTTCATCAAATGATTAACGTGAATTTCACCAACGTCGAAGGTGGCCAAGGCGAGACCTTCGAGCCCGGCGACGTGAACCGCGACGGTGCCGTGAGCGGCGCCGACGTGACCGCCCTCTACAATATCCTGCTCAACTGATTTGTTGAATACTTAGGGAATTTATCACATACTTTTTTAACGCTTTAACAAATGAAAAAACTTTTCACTTTCTTTGCAACTGCCATGATGGCGTTCACGGCGCTGGCTACCGACTACACCGGCACGCTCGTGGTTACCGTCAACGGTGAGGTCACCAAGGTGCCCGGCACCGGCATCAGTGTGACCAACGATGGCAGCAACTACACGCTGAGCGTGATCAATTTCATGCTTCCCGTTGATGGTGGTGACCCCATTGGAGTGGGCAACATCACGCTGAACACCCAGGCTGTGAAAAACAACAATCTGGCGCTGCTCAAGGTGGATCAAAACATCACCATTGCCGAAGGCAACGACCCCAATGTGGAATTTTGGTTGGGCCCCACGCTGGGTGACGTGCCCATCAAGATGACGTCGCTCGTGGCCGACAACGCCGCTTACGTTAACATCGACATTGAGCTGACCGAGATGGAACAAACCATCAACGTCAAGTTCCTCACCGACGGTTTCCAAATACCCAACAGCGACTTCGAGGACTGGGAATACACCAACCCCTCTACCGGCGCCGTGACCACCAAGAATGAACCCAGAAATTGGCACGGCTTCAAGAGTGCTAAAGGCAGCTATGCAGGTGCGGCCCAGAGCACACTGGCAAGAGACACCGATAAACGTACAGGAAGCTCGGGTACATATAGCGCGGTAATCACCGCAGGCAGTGTTATTGGTATCATCAACAACGGCACGATAACCAATGGCCAGCTGAACGCCGCCAGCATGAGTGCCTCCAACACCGCCAACCATAGCGAGATGGACAAGTCGAGCACCGCAACCGACCAGTACGGCGACAAGTTCTACACCCACTTCATCGGCCGCCCCGACGCGGTTAAGACCTGGATCAAGTTCACGCAAGGCACGGCGCAGTCCACTTACAAATACGCCAACTTTAGCGCCATCATCTTCGACGGCAGCTACTATCAGGATCCCGAGGACAAGACTTACACCAACGTGACCGCCAAGGCACAGAACAAGCAAATCACCACTTGCGGCTGGACAGAGCTCACCGTGCCCTTCACCGGCTACACGAGCGTGGCACCCGAGGCCATCCTCTTGACGGTGGCGACCAACGCCACCCCGGGTAAGGGCAGCAAGGGGGATAAAGTGTGGATCGACGACATGGAAATCGTCTATAACGGCGAGGTGACCGGCATCACCGTGAACGGCCTCGACGGCTTCACCTTCAACGCCGCCACCACCGACTACACCATCGAGAGCGACGCCGTGATCAGCGAGAGCGACATCACCGTACAGAAGACCGGACTCTATTCCTATCTCTTCAAGAGCGTGGAAGAGACCGAGAACGGCCAACTAATCACCGTGATTGTGGCACCCAACGACATGTCGAAGCTGAGCATGTATACCATCAACGTGACCCGCCCCATCGCGCCACTGTATGTGATGGGTGAGGTCAACGGCAACAACTGGGACTACAACGTGGGCGCCGAAATGACCTACAACGCCGAGACCGAGCAGTATGAGCTCGACGTGCACGCCGGCTTGAACGAAGACTCGAAGTGGGCTTACT